>NZ_JAGXJX010000679.1:0-245 GCF_019091125.1 Paenibacillus sp. GbtcB18 | reverse complement strand
GGGATCCAGGAGCTGTTGCGGGATGGGAACCAGGGTCCTATTCAAGCTTCATTCTCCCGGAAGGGTTCGGCTGCGGATCAAGGCGGCGGAGAACAGCCGGCGGACGCCGAAGGCCATGGTGCCGAGGCAGACGGCAGACGCAGCGAGGATACGGGTCGGCAGAAGCAGGCTTCCGGCGGGAGGGGGGCTAAACAAGGCCAGAAGGGCAAGGGGCCGTCGGATGGCGATGGATCGAAGCCGGGGGG
>NZ_JAGXJX010000678.1:0-246 GCF_019091125.1 Paenibacillus sp. GbtcB18 | reverse complement strand
CCAAGGTTACGTATTAACCCATCTAGTATAGTATAGCCAGGGTGTTGTGACATGATATGTACTATGCAAAGGCTAACTAAGATAGTTATAGCACATCCAATAATAACTGATATCCAACCGTCAGTATTGGCTCCTTCTGCAACTTCACGCGGATGTGTAAGTAAACCGAACCCGTCCTGTACACCACTAATGGTGAGAATGTATTGAAATAAAGAAGTCTCCCTCTTTGCACGCCTTGTCACTTGT
>NZ_JAGXJX010000677.1:0-246 GCF_019091125.1 Paenibacillus sp. GbtcB18 | reverse complement strand
AGCGGCGGGCGCCGTGGTGGTGCCGCCGATCGGGGGGCCGGCGACGACGAGGCGGGAGTCGCCCGCGATAGGGATTTGGTATCGGGCGGGAGGAATCGACGGCGGTCCCTGCAATTGAGTTTTTCGGGGTTGGACTTCCCGGTAACAAAGAACATGCGGGAGATGTGTTGTTATCGGGTCGAATCCGTTTTCTGGGTTCCGGATCAGTTGTCGGTTTTATGTATTGCGGATCCGGATGCGTGTTGT
>NZ_JAGXJX010000676.1:0-246 GCF_019091125.1 Paenibacillus sp. GbtcB18 | reverse complement strand
GGGAAGGTTCCACTGGAGGACGGTGACCCACTGCCCGGCGGCCATCCGGTACCACCGCGTTTCCCGCCAAATGGCGGCGTTGTTGGCCACACCCTGCACAGGCCCCCCTTCGAGCAGGTTTGCGACCCCCTCTGCGCCCGCAAGCTCTTCTGTGAAGTCCCCCCGCCCGCAAGAGACCCGCGATGAGGCCTTTCCCCTCCCCACCAGGGGCGTTTCCGCCGCCCCCCCGGCCTTCGAGTAGGTGAA
>NZ_JAGXJX010000675.1:0-246 GCF_019091125.1 Paenibacillus sp. GbtcB18 | reverse complement strand
CGTCATCCTAGGCTCTTCCTTGATGCATTACTCGATCGATAAGGCCGCGGATATTCTCGGCTTGGGGAGCGACGGCGTGATTCGGGTCGGCTGCGACTCCCGGGGCCGGATCGATCTGTCGAAGCTGGCGAAGGAGATCGCCGCTTGCCACGAACGAGGGGACCGGGTCCTCGCCATCGTCGGCATCGCCGGCACAACGGAAAGCGGAGCCATCGATCCGCTGCAAGAATTGGCACGAATGGCCCG
>NZ_JAGXJX010000674.1:0-246 GCF_019091125.1 Paenibacillus sp. GbtcB18 | reverse complement strand
TCGTTACCATCGTCACCTCATATCCTTCCGGCGGAAGATGGGTTTCAAGCACTGGAGGGTGGATAGGACCATCACCACCAATAAATAATGGCGGTCGTTCGCGAGGCACGTCTAACAAAATGGTGGGTTTCACTGCCGGCGGGATATCCGGGTTTCCCACGTTTACCCCGGGATTTTCTGGATTCGGCACGGGTGGTATTGCCCTGGGCTCAGGGGGCCTGGTCCCTCCGTCTCCTCCCTCCACTC
>NZ_JAGXJX010000673.1:0-246 GCF_019091125.1 Paenibacillus sp. GbtcB18 | reverse complement strand
CATATTTGAGAGATTGTAATTTTAAGAAGCATGAACTATAAACAAGAAGATCAAGATGACTCCTCACTAAAAGAAGAATGATCTGTAAGATCATGACTATGGATAAACCTTCTTTAGGTAAACATCATCTTTTATTCCTATCGAGATAAACTCCTTCCTAGCAGGTTTTTGTTGGACTATATTGCCTGATTACGTGGGTTAACATTTGGCTGGTAAAAAGTATAAGCTAAAGATCCTTGTTTACTT
>NZ_JAGXJX010000672.1:0-246 GCF_019091125.1 Paenibacillus sp. GbtcB18 | reverse complement strand
AAGGAGAGGCTCGAAAAGGCGAGGCAAGGGGCTATATCCAGGAGCTATATCCAGGATCTGGTAAGATGCGCCTTGGTTCTTCCGCGTATTAGCCTGTGCTTTATGACAGCCCCGTTCCGTTCCTTTAGTCTTTTCAACGGCAGAAGGCGCGGTCATGTCTCGCCCCTAGTGACCGGTTCCATGTTTTCCCCCAATTCAATCAGTTCCAGTCGTCTCGACACGAAAGCAAAGGATCTGAGGCCACTA
>NZ_JAGXJX010000671.1:0-246 GCF_019091125.1 Paenibacillus sp. GbtcB18 | reverse complement strand
ATAATCAGTTAGTCATTCGACAGTCATGATTGCCCCCAACAGTAACATTCTGTCGATATAATTTTTATTTCGACCACAACTTTAAGTCACAGAGGATGTTATATAATTTGTCCTTTTCTAATCATTTATGTCAAGCATCAAGGTTAAGAATTACTTAAAATAATCACATATTGAAGTAATATGATAAAGTTGTCTCAATTTTCATCATACAACGAACTTAATATTCTCAGTAAGGAATTGAGTCTG
>NZ_JAGXJX010000670.1:0-246 GCF_019091125.1 Paenibacillus sp. GbtcB18 | reverse complement strand
AGGTTTGATTCTCCTACTTCAATGATTTATCTTTTGATGGTTCAAGTCTATGATTGAAGTTTTTCTTACATCACTTATCTTAAACACTTATTAGTCCATAAACTCATCAATTAATTTTATTACTAAAATATGAGATTTAATATCTTGAATATAATGTTTTCCGATACTATCTTCCTCAAACTTAAAAGCTTTTATATCATATCATATTATTTTTATCGAGTTTACTTTTCACTTTCAAAACCATGA
>NZ_JAGXJX010000069.1:0-1027 GCF_019091125.1 Paenibacillus sp. GbtcB18 | reverse complement strand
TTACTTCCCTCTTCTTTCGGCTTCTCTCCTTCTGCCTCTGATTTACTTTCTTCTTCTTTCGGCTTCTCTATTTCTGCCTCTGGTTTACTTTCTTCTTTCGGCTTCTCTACTTCTGCCTCTGGTTTACTTTCTTCTTCTTTCGGCTTCTCTACTTCTACCTCTGGTTTACTTTCTTCTTCTTTCGGCTTCTCTACTTCTGCCTCTGGTTTACTCTCTTCTTTCGGCTTCTCTACTTCTGCCTCTGGTTTACTTTCTTCTTTCGGCTTCTCTACTTCTGTCTCTGGTTTACTTTCTTCTTCTTTCGGCTTCTCTACTTCTGCCTCTGGTTTACTTTCTTCTTCTTTCGGCTTCTCTACTTCTGTCTCTGGTTTACTTTCTTCTTTCGGCTTCTCTACTTCTGTCTCTGGTTTATTTGCTTCTTCTTTTTCTGGCGACTCAATTTTTTCTACAATATTTTGAGTTACTTCACCGCTGAACCATATGCCAAGCCCATAATAACTCGTTCCATCGAAAGCAAACTCATATTTTTTCTCTCCTGGAGTACTCCACACAATTGTCCCCTCTTCTTCATTGATTGTTCCGCCTTCACTTTTCAGTGTAATATCCGCAAGAGGATTATCTTCCACATCATGAACAGGAATTTTCACCACTTGATTCACTTGAGCATCTTCTAATATAATTTTTTGTCTTCTAAGATCAATTGTACTCCATTGAGATAGTTGGATAATTGGTTTTACATCAAGAATTTCATTCCCAGGCAACTTTAATTTAATAAGGTCTAGCATCGAGCTAAAAATTGTTATATCTTTAATTTTATTGTCTGACAAATCTAAAAATCTTAATTCTTTAGCGTGAGGTAATGGCGTTACATCCACTATCTCATTCCCTTTAATTTCTAATTCATCCATTTTAGTTATCCCACTAATTTCTTCCAAGCTACTAATGTCATTATTGTTTATTATTAGTATCCCTAAATTTTTGTGTTCTTGTATTCCTTGAAGAGATTCATTATTAATTTTATTAGCTG
>NZ_JAGXJX010000669.1:0-246 GCF_019091125.1 Paenibacillus sp. GbtcB18 | reverse complement strand
ATTGTGTAATGTCTTAGGTATTGACGATATTACCTTCTGTCGCAAAAGTTTATTTTGTTATGTGACCACCCGGCCTTAAGGTACCTAAATGCTCAAAAGAAGTTAAATGCTCGACATGAAAAGTGGATTAAGTTTCTCAACAAATACTCTTTTATAATTAAGCATTATTCTAGCACTCAAAACAAAGCTGTTGATGCCCTCAATAGAATTTCTACAATCCTATCTATCATGAGTGTCAATGTCATA
>NZ_JAGXJX010000668.1:0-246 GCF_019091125.1 Paenibacillus sp. GbtcB18 | reverse complement strand
GTTATGACTTGAGAATTAAGAGCTTGAGAATTCATTTGGTGCGTTTGGGTGTTTAACGTGCAGATCTGAGCAGTCCTTCAAATATTAAGATGTCCAAGGCTAAGCTGCTGTCTTGACGTTTTTATTGATTTGGATAAGCAATTCCTTTTTTTGTCATTGGTCAGTCAAACAATTACCTGTAAGCTGGCCACTTGTGTAGAAGTCAAACAATCATCAAGGTTCTTGTGGTGTGTAGAAATCTTAAGA
>NZ_JAGXJX010000667.1:0-246 GCF_019091125.1 Paenibacillus sp. GbtcB18 | reverse complement strand
GAAGGGATATTAAAGAATATTGTGACACAATAATCTTTGATATCTTAGACATCAAACCAAAGGCAGTAGAAGAACGCCAATATGTCGCTTTCGCTTGCTCTACCATCATTCCACCACGCTTGTAGATCGAAAGGGCAAATACTGGACGGCTCGTAAGCTAGCGTTGATCGAACCGCATAAGGTTCATGGGGGGATGTCGAGAGTCTTCAGTCGGCTGAGCTGGTTACCGGGGTCGGTCAAGCCCTC
>NZ_JAGXJX010000666.1:0-246 GCF_019091125.1 Paenibacillus sp. GbtcB18 | reverse complement strand
CTCTTTACGCGTGTCAGGTTTTCCCAACTTTATTGTCTTGGGTGCATTTTGTTGGGCTGAAAGCCCATATTCAGCCCATAGTGGGTTAGGGCAGCCCATAGCCCACACCCCCTCTTGACCTAACCCTAATTAACATTAGGGGGGTGTGGTGGCTGCGTTTTAGAGGGCGAAAAAGACACAGAAAGAGGCAGCAATGAGGGCAGCAACGTAGATCATCCTCGCTGCAGCAAAGAGAAGAAGAAGGGC
>NZ_JAGXJX010000665.1:0-246 GCF_019091125.1 Paenibacillus sp. GbtcB18 | reverse complement strand
CGGTAATGACCGACAGCAAGAGAGGCTTCCTCCAGATATACCGCATGCCGTCCGCAAAGTCTCCCCAAACGGTTTTAAAGCTCATATCCCGCCATTTTCCGGGTCCGTTAGGCTGCTGTACCTTCACTTCAAAGCTGCAGGAACGGATAAGGAGAGCCGAGAGAATAAACCCCAATCCGTCGATTATGACGGCGACTTCCACTCCGATCCAGTGATACGCCAAAGCGCCGAGGGCCGTTCCGAAGA
>NZ_JAGXJX010000664.1:0-247 GCF_019091125.1 Paenibacillus sp. GbtcB18 | reverse complement strand
GCCAAAGCGGTGCAGTAGCTCTCCCTGTGGGGTGGTCCTGGAAAAATAAGGACGCGGGTCGTGGCTTGGGTGGCCATAAAAGGAACCCCCCACCTACCCCCCTTTTAGGTTGGTAGGTTTAAGTATTAAACCCTTAAAACAAAAGATAGCCCCCCTTTCATTTTTTGTAAATAAAAAATCAGGCCCGAGGAACCCGCAACAAAAAAACCTTCCCTCAAAAGGCTAAAGAATCCCCGGTTATCTTCCG
>NZ_JAGXJX010000663.1:0-247 GCF_019091125.1 Paenibacillus sp. GbtcB18 | reverse complement strand
GAGTCAGCAGTAAGGTCAGGCTGTGTTCAAGAATCGGTAGGTCAATCATTCTTAACGCGGCGCTAACTGGAGATTTCCGACTAAAGACGCTGTGCTTACGTGAGCTCCAGACTACAGCTAATGGGAGTTTCTAAGTAATCATAACAAGTATAGGCGTGTCAATTCATTTGAAGGAGCTTTACTAATCATCGGGCTGAGTGGAAATATGACCATAAGAGTCGTTGAACAGAGGCATATAGCTTCAACG
>NZ_JAGXJX010000662.1:0-247 GCF_019091125.1 Paenibacillus sp. GbtcB18 | reverse complement strand
CACTTTTGTTCCACGACAGAAACGCTTTTCCCTCAGCGGTCTTGTAGCCCCCCTTCGTGTAGAAACCGTCCCCCTCATTGGGTGGGCTGATCTGATCGCCCGAAGTCAGGTTCAAACCCCCTGCGCTGTTGATTCCCCTGAGCGATCCGTATTTGGCCGTCATACCCGACCGGGACGCCTGCTTCGCGGTAACGGTGTATACCTGGAACCTGCCGCCGGACGGGTAACTCCATCCGGCTGCCGGATA
>NZ_JAGXJX010000661.1:0-247 GCF_019091125.1 Paenibacillus sp. GbtcB18 | reverse complement strand
TTTGTGACTTATTGGTCTCATTTCAACTTTCCTGCTTGAAAGAGATATTCCATGGTGGGTTTACTACTTTACTTGACAGAAGGAGACATAGGTGGGCGAGAAAGAGGCAAGAAGTAGGTCAATGTCTATAAGTAAGGTTTTCTTGTCAGTAAGTAAGATTGGATTCATTAGGGTCGTGTTTGAGTATCGTGAATCGTAATATTCCCTTGTCGCGGAGGTATGTTTCCGTTCGCGATGCATGAACGGC
>NZ_JAGXJX010000660.1:0-247 GCF_019091125.1 Paenibacillus sp. GbtcB18 | reverse complement strand
AAGAAGAAGGCTTCGATTTGCCATCACCATGCTTCTTCATAGACAAATGTATATGATAAAGTACCATTTCCTAAGGTTCTCATGCATGATGGTAGGCAAAAGTAGATTCCTATACCAAGTTCCTCACAATAGTTTGCTGCTAGCTGGGAGTTCCAGGGGAATCTTGTCCTTACGAAAGAGCAAGAGCACTGTTTTCTCTACCTTGTATTTTCTTTACATCTTACTGATGGAGTGATGAAGAGCTGAG
>NZ_JAGXJX010000068.1:0-1035 GCF_019091125.1 Paenibacillus sp. GbtcB18 | reverse complement strand
TCATAAAAGAAGCGAAACAACTTGAAATATGTTTATACAAACCTCGTGTACTGATTTGCGAAAGTTGGTAGTAGGCGGCCAAACTTACAGCAACTTTGAAAATTCCTTCGGGGTTTTTTTATTTTTTTATAATTTATATGAATTATTTACATTTGCAATTAGTATATCTACCACTCTATGATATCAGACATTTGACGAAAAAAGAAGAGTAAAAGAGAAGGCCATCGTTTGATGGCTTTTTTTGTTTTAAATCGAATTAAAGGCAGATAAAATTTATACATATGCTTTTTGATAGTATTTTAATGGGTCTTTTTATCTAATTCTTCAATAATAATCTTTTGTTTATTACCTTTAATCTCTCCAACTTATTTGTTATTTTCAACAAAAATACGATCAAAAACAGGGATTTTAGTCATTTGAATTGCATTTGCAGTATTGGTTTGTTTTATTTTTCTATATTTATCTAAATTGATAATCATAATATCACTCTCTTTTTTTTAGAATGTACGTTCGAATTAGAGCTAAAAAGAAAATCCCTAAAAGGACTAAGTTAAACAACCTATTGTTTTTTGATATTTTAATAATAATAATTCTTTTGGCATTCCTGTATGATTGGAAATTGCATCGATAGTTTTAAGTTCTTGTGCATATGCATGCCAATCCTCATCCGGCATTAATAATTCAACTGCAAATAAATTTGCATGTCTTTCAAATTTATCTACAGATAAAAATGTATTAGCACGTAAAAATGGAGTGTTGACATGCTTATGCATTCAACAATGTCCTAGTTCATGTGAACTAGTGACAATTTGTTCATTAATACTTAAATTTTCGTTAATACAAATATATTGGTTTTTTTTATTGTATTTATAAAAGCCCATTATACTTGGATCCAAATTTTGATAAAAAATATGAACATTTAAATGTTCAGCTATTTCAAAAGGGTCTGTTGTGTTATATTTGTCTGCTAGTTCTAATGTTGTGTCTTTTTCATAATACCCCAATGGAATCTCCCCCCCCCGAACCACTCTGATT
>NZ_JAGXJX010000659.1:0-247 GCF_019091125.1 Paenibacillus sp. GbtcB18 | reverse complement strand
GTCCAGATATTAGGTCGGCTCTGATATCAAATGTCACAACCCGAGCCTGATTGGCTAATTGGCCCATCAATTTCATTTGATTTAAACCACTGGCTACAGTACACTCATCAGACCCTTATAAGCCAATCTTAATTTTGTCCACTTCTGATGTGAGACTAATCAGGGTGTTACATGATTGACATCCAATAATAGAATATGAAGAATAATAGTTAGTAGGACACAAGAAACCAATATGGTATATTCCCAC
>NZ_JAGXJX010000658.1:0-247 GCF_019091125.1 Paenibacillus sp. GbtcB18 | reverse complement strand
CGGTGGCCCGTTCCCGGACGTGCCCGAGCACCGCGGTACGCCCGATCCCCTCCTCCCCGAGGAGCAGCAGGGTCTGGGGAGTGCCGGGCTCGCGCGTCACACACCGCAGGATCCGCTCGATCTCGCCGTCCCGGCCCAGGACGGTGGCCTCGTCGCCGGTCGTGGACTGCTGGGGTGGCTGGACCGTCATTCACTTGCTCCCGTGGCGGTGGCGTTCTCCCTGGCCAGGGCACATCATCGCGGACAC
>NZ_JAGXJX010000657.1:0-247 GCF_019091125.1 Paenibacillus sp. GbtcB18 | reverse complement strand
AGTTTGGTTATGTCTGGTCCAGTTATTGCATAAATTGGTTCAGTTTCAATTCTGACTATTTAAAAAAAATACAACCAGTTCGGTTTCAGTATTGCGGGCCAAAATACCATATAGACTGAAGTCAACAGAATCATATCTGCCCTTGTATGTTTTCATTTGCATGGTTCTCAAAAGATTTGGCATGGTGATGACAGCATAATGGATGCATCAGAAAGTTTTTGAAGGGATCCTTTATGCGTACAAGGAC
>NZ_JAGXJX010000656.1:0-247 GCF_019091125.1 Paenibacillus sp. GbtcB18 | reverse complement strand
GCATTGATTTAATTATTAATGATATTGTAAATACTTCAAAAATGGTCAATATCGGCAAAAAAGGATATGTAGCGATTTTCGACCAATCTAAAAATGTAATAGCGCACCCGACGATGAAGCCAGGTAATAAAATAGAAGAAAAACTGGAGAAAGAATTATACAAACAGGAAACAGGTGAGTTTAAATTCAAACTTGATGGTGGGGATCGCAATATTACCTTTATAACAAATAAGCAGACGGGATGGAA
>NZ_JAGXJX010000655.1:0-247 GCF_019091125.1 Paenibacillus sp. GbtcB18 | reverse complement strand
CAGGAACAGCAATACGATTGAAATTTTAGGGCACTCCTTTGGGAGTGCGTTTTATTTTGTATAGAAAGGAGCAATCTACGTGGCCACGGTGTCAACAAGTCTCGAACTGTACGATCGCTTTTCGCAACAGCTTCAGCGGGCATCCCAGGTTGCCCAATCTACAGCAATGGCAATGGAAAGGCTGAAAGCAGTCGCCCCGGCACAAATTAGGCTCAATATTGATATGTCCGGGGCAATGTGCCATCTT
>NZ_JAGXJX010000654.1:0-248 GCF_019091125.1 Paenibacillus sp. GbtcB18 | reverse complement strand
TTCAAAAATGAAGCCAAAAAAATCTCATCTCGGGTTTCCCGAGTCCTGGAGATACCACCACTTATGTTGGGCAGTACTATCGCCTGCAGCGTTGACACTAGATGGTACCACCAGCCAGTCTGGTAGTACCACCACCTGACACAATCTTGAAGATTGTGTTTGGGCAGTACCATCATCCGGTCTCGGTGGTACCATCGTCAGACCCTGCTATAAGACACTGCATGAGCTAAACAACAAGCCAAATTTAG
>NZ_JAGXJX010000653.1:0-248 GCF_019091125.1 Paenibacillus sp. GbtcB18 | reverse complement strand
TTGATCATTCGCTTTTAAATTCGAGGTTTCATCTTGTTCTTTCCAATCAAAATTTGCCTGTATTCCCTCTTTTTCGTTCTTTTCCATACTTCTCGCCTGTACACTTTGATTCATACCCCTATTCCCCGCTAAACTTCCATCATTTGTTACACCGCCAAATAGAAATGCGCTAATAATTGGAACAACAAATAAAACATATACAAAGTATCGTTTCAGCCCCAATTTCAATTCCCTATGATGCACACAAC
>NZ_JAGXJX010000652.1:0-248 GCF_019091125.1 Paenibacillus sp. GbtcB18 | reverse complement strand
GCCGCCTCCAACGGGCAAGGCGGATAGTCGGCTTGGTCAGGGTCGGGTAAGGGGTTTTTTTGGCCGTTTCCCGTTTGGATTTCCGGTGAAGGGGAGAGCTCGGGAAGTCACATGGGCCCTTTCGTGCCAAACCCAGAGCATACCCGAATTGGAAGTGCGGAGTAAAGAAGTGTTTTTTAAAGGCGGAAGGTAACTCTTTTATTCAAGAGGGGTGTCTCCTAAGGTTACATTGTAGGCGCTTTCATATC
>NZ_JAGXJX010000651.1:0-248 GCF_019091125.1 Paenibacillus sp. GbtcB18 | reverse complement strand
ACATCATTCAGATGAACCATACTGTGGAAGAACAAATTCTTGAACCAATTTGTGAAAGATCTGACAGTTAATTTCTTGAATGGTCATACTAATGCACAAAACACAAGCAAACCAATATACCTAGCATAGGTAGAAAACTTAGCTTAAACTATTGAACTTTAATTGCAGTTCAATCAAAATCGGACTCTTCCATTCTACCAATCAGTCTCCTATCGATAAACTAAAGACCCCAAAGTAAGGGAAACAAG
>NZ_JAGXJX010000650.1:0-248 GCF_019091125.1 Paenibacillus sp. GbtcB18 | reverse complement strand
CTCTTGGTCAGCAAGCTATTTTTTAATATCTGGTTCACTTCTGATGCAGATGCTGTTTGCAGTGTTATATCCTTCATGTGTAGTGTAACTGTGACTGGCATGAGTGAGAGTCAAAGAATTACGAAACTTACATTAAGGACCTACTACTTTGGAGTTACTTATATGTTGGAAAATCACCTTATATAGAATTAGTCTAAAAATGTCCAAGCATATATGTGATTGAATAACTAAGCCAAAATGTTAATGGA
>NZ_JAGXJX010000067.1:0-1038 GCF_019091125.1 Paenibacillus sp. GbtcB18 | reverse complement strand
GAGCATGCTTGGAATGGGCATCAGAAGCAACCTAATGGTTATGAGGCATAGAAATATAAATTTGGAATTAAAGCTCATTCATAGCAATAAAAGTGAAGAAAGCAGAGAAGCGATTCACAAATCTCGGTTATAATAAAAAGGATTTACTTCACAGTTCATATATGGAACATGAAGTAAATCCATTTCTTTTTTTGTATATTTAAAGCTATATAAAATTGTTTATCGCTCCTTTAACAAAACGTTAGTAGCTTTGGAGTTTTAAATTATAATATGTTTGTTATTATGAAGGTGATTTATTTGAGTCACTTTCATAATAACAAACAGCATTTAAAATAGGATATATAAATGCTTCCTTTTTGTTTCCAAATTTTTATTTTACGTACTACTTCATTGCTTTATCTGTTGTAAGTGGTATTTTAATTCTTTTTGCAGGCTTAGTTCCATTGAAAAGCATTCGAGTTAGTGGATATTTCTTTATAAAATAAGATATTAACAAACTAATAGCTATGCCAAATATAGTGAATAAGATCCAATGAGAGAAAATCGGATACGGGAGTATTCTGTTAATTAGAAGCATTAACCAAAAGACAGCGTTATGGAATATTAATATGTTAATGGAATTCTTCCCGAAATAGATAAAGAGCCGTGAAATAATTTTTGTTAGTCCTAATAATTGGGATAAATAAAGCATGAGTAGGCTACCACAAATTCCATTCACATAAAATAGTATAAGATTTCCGTACATTCTATTGTTTATATCAATAAAGCTATTAATAGGATTCATAATTAGAAATATAAACAGAGTTGGGATTAAAAATGATTTGCTTAATTTAAAGCGTGTGAATAATCCATAGTATTTAAGTTTATTACCTATAAATAAGAATAGTTGTACAACCAATGCAATATCTAGTCCCCATGGTAAATGGGTGTAATGACTAATAATAAAACCCAGTACGCCTATTGATAAATAGAAAGTTATTTGGAGTAAAGTATGGGATTTTTGAAGGTACTTCATAGTAAATATAAAAATGATTTCTG
>NZ_JAGXJX010000649.1:0-248 GCF_019091125.1 Paenibacillus sp. GbtcB18 | reverse complement strand
GGCGACGTCGAAAACCATGAATACTTTGAAATATAAATTGTCATTTAGAGCAGATGTTCCTCCAGGAATGGTAAAAAGTGGCCTGATCTAAATCAGTTTGATATCGACTCATTTGGAGGCCTGATCTAAATCAGCATGCGTTTCTTCTCTCATCTTCCCTTTAATGGTCGGTTTGCCAGACGTATCATTTTGTGGATATTCAAATTTCTTGAGGTCTGTACTTATTTGTTGTTGAAAAAACAGCGCAC
>NZ_JAGXJX010000648.1:0-248 GCF_019091125.1 Paenibacillus sp. GbtcB18 | reverse complement strand
ATTTGTTCTTAGGTTTCTTATATGTATGTACATCAACATTTGTTACAGAAAAAAAAAATTACACAAACATGTCATAAAATGTCAATTTATGGGGTTCCTGTCTTAGTTCATGTTTAGCTGGTATTCGTGTTCCTGTAGAGACTGAGGAGTTGTAGAGTAGAAGAATGTATATAGTTTGGAGAAATAGAATATCTAGTGCAATGTGCCCCACGTGAAAGTTAACCTCCTATGGTTTCCTGTATCGAACC
>NZ_JAGXJX010000647.1:0-248 GCF_019091125.1 Paenibacillus sp. GbtcB18 | reverse complement strand
AAATAATAATATGTTGGATAGCAACACGAAGCTAAAAAGCTCATTGCTATTATTCTAGGAATTTGGTGAGTGCCTTTTGTAGAGTCCTCTCTGCATTATATTCTAATTTCAAATCTCTTCCTCTCTCTTTTTGAAGCAGAATTGATCTTGCAAATATGAATCACTAATGGACTGTGATGTCTAACCTATCAGTCACGTTATCTTGATGATGCTACTTGTTACATCGCCATGATGCAAATTATGAACCC
>NZ_JAGXJX010000646.1:0-248 GCF_019091125.1 Paenibacillus sp. GbtcB18 | reverse complement strand
AAGTTTAGAATTCAATTTAAGATAAGGGTAAGTGAATGGTAAAGGTTGTCTCCTAAATCTATGAAAAAAAGAAAAGAGTTGTAAGATGGTAGTTGGTATTCACCCATTGAAAGAAAACCATTAGTAGATGCTGATAGTCTCAATGGTGGAGGAATCGGGAGTGGATGTAGGTCATGATGACTGAACCACTATAAATTTGGTGTGCATCTTCTTTTTGCTCTTCACTACTATTATTTTTCTGCTTTAAC
>NZ_JAGXJX010000645.1:0-248 GCF_019091125.1 Paenibacillus sp. GbtcB18 | reverse complement strand
AATAGGAGCAACCACCAAGCAAGGGGTTTGCAACAACACTATAAAGAAAGTACTAACTATGAAGTTCTTAAACCCTAAGGACTTTGAGCACCCCTCACCTTATAAAACAAAGAGGTGTACCCCTATCTAAATGAAATCAATGAAGTAACTGTTGAATCTCATATTTTGATGATGAAACAAATTGATAAGTGTTTATGATTTGATTTGTGTTTTGAGTGATGTAGGATGCTTCGATCAGGATGAGATAA
>NZ_JAGXJX010000644.1:0-248 GCF_019091125.1 Paenibacillus sp. GbtcB18 | reverse complement strand
GGGGCGGACGAGGGGAATTGAACCCCCGAATGTCGGATCCACAAACCGATGCGTTAACCACTTCGCCACGACCGCCATATAAGGTTTTGAAGTTAATTGGCAGGGGCAGCAGGAATTGAACCCACACTAACGGTTTTGGAGACCGCTGTTCTACCTTTAAACTATGCCCCTAAAACTGGTGGAGGCTGATGGATTCGAACCACCGAACTCGTCAGAGAACAGATTTACAGTCTGCTGCGTTTGGCCAC
>NZ_JAGXJX010000643.1:0-249 GCF_019091125.1 Paenibacillus sp. GbtcB18 | reverse complement strand
CAACATCAATATAAAGTGATAAAATACCGAGTAGTATAATAAAAAAAGAATATGTATCATGTCACATATGTCATCACTCATGTGATTGGCTTGTAGGGGACCTATGACTTGCAATCTCCCACTTGACCTAAAGTCAATTACCTATGTGTCTAATCCCCATCAGTCCCCTATGATGCTCAAAGACAATTGGAGATAATGGCTTTGTTAGTGATTCTGCGATATTATGTTCAGATGAAACTCTTTTCACTA
>NZ_JAGXJX010000642.1:0-249 GCF_019091125.1 Paenibacillus sp. GbtcB18 | reverse complement strand
AACTTTACTTTGGTGCCTATAGAATCTTGTAATCTCCTCCACAATCTAGAAAGAAATATGGAGTCTCTATCCGAGATAATTTCCTTCGGGACACTATGAAGTCTTACTATTTCATCAACATACAAATCCGCAAGCCTAGCATGAGAATAAGTCATATTGATATGTAAGAAATGTGCAGATTTGGTTAACCTATCAACAATGACACAAATAGCATCATCCTCTCTAGAGTTACTGGGAAGGCCAGAAACA
>NZ_JAGXJX010000641.1:0-249 GCF_019091125.1 Paenibacillus sp. GbtcB18 | reverse complement strand
GTGACCTTGTTGTTCTCGACGGGCGCGAAGTGGAAGCCGTAGCCGGGGCCGTCCACCTGCGCGGTGTTGGCCTGGAACACGTTTCCGGTGCCCCAGCCGTCGAGGATCCGGTGGGTCTGGAAGCCGTCCTCACGGGAGTGGCTCCCGACGTTGCCCTTGATCAGCCAGTTGTTGCCCTTGACGACGACCCAGGAGTCGTTGTGACCTCCGCTGAGGTCGGCGCCGTCGAAGGTGTTGCCGAGAAGAGAG
>NZ_JAGXJX010000640.1:0-249 GCF_019091125.1 Paenibacillus sp. GbtcB18 | reverse complement strand
AACTTCTTCGGAAATAAAACTATTAAAAAAAATACTTTTGACATCATTTTGAAATAACTTAAATTTATTAAGTATGCATATGTAAGGGGTATCCTTATAACTTTAAGTTTTACTATACGTGAAAAAGTTTCTTCATAGTTTATACATTCTTCTTGGTTGAAACTTTTTGTCACTAATATAGCATTGTTTCGAACCACGATACCAAGTTATCTTATTTATTCCTAAAAACTCATTTAGTGCCAATTACAA
>NZ_JAGXJX010000066.1:0-1068 GCF_019091125.1 Paenibacillus sp. GbtcB18 | reverse complement strand
GTACAACTGCCTTGTTGTACTTTAAAATTTCATCAAGATCGAGCGCTTCTGCATTAAACAGGGCCTCAACTTCTTGCTGTACCGTGTCATGCGTAATACCTTTTTCCGTATGGATAAGTGCATAGTAAATTACATCTACGAAGTTAGTAATACCACCTTGCATGGCGTTTGAAACGAATTGGAACGGTCCACCCGTTTCATCGATTAATTTAATAGCTTGTAGACAGAATTTAAGCTCATGTTCTTCACCTTTAATTACAAAACGCGTATATGATTTTTCAGCCATTGATACATACCTCCAGTTTGTTTTTTATACAAAATAAAAAAGCGAGTTATAGCCACTCGCTTTATCCTTGTGGTGTCGCTACATCACCTGATGGTGCACCTTCAGGTACTGTAGCGATTGTGCCTTTAGAAAGTTTTCCGTTCAATTTCAATCCAATCGTGTACTTAGAATACTCTTCATTTTCATTAGATAGTTCTAAACTGTTTAACATATATGTCCCAGACTTCACTTTAAACGCACTAGATGTTGCGCTACGTAAATTCACTTCATGAATTCTAACTAACACTTTATTCGTGATTGCTTCTTCCACGTATTCAAGACCCTCATCACCCTCTGTACAAATACCCTCAATATTTGTTGATTGCTTCACATCACCATAATCAGAGCCGCTCTTATCTTTTGTCTTCAGCTCTATTTCTCCAGCTTCAATTGATCGGGATCCTGAAGTTTGGTTAAAAAAACGAACTGTTTTATTTGTTTTTCCATCAGGTTGCGGGATGTCAATCAAATACAGGGTCTCGGCCCCTTTAAACTCAGGTGCATTAGTTTTATTCATTATAGATTTCCCCCTCTAATTCCTAATTGTTATTGTTATAAAGCTCAAGTGTTTTGCCGTAGCATTTTCTACCTCACTTTGTGAGAACGGCTCAAACCCCGATACTTTTGCATATAAAAAACCGATTCGTTCAGGATTCTTTTTTCTTGTGTCATACAAGTCAATTGAATCCTGTTCGAATCGGCTAATTAATTTATCTTGCAAATCATTTCCATCAAAAACTCTA
>NZ_JAGXJX010000639.1:0-249 GCF_019091125.1 Paenibacillus sp. GbtcB18 | reverse complement strand
TCAGCCCCGGAGGGGACGGAAAATTCCCCACCGGGGGTACGAAAACATACCTGTCGGGCGCAATGTTCCGCCCCCCGATGGCGTTCAGACGCCGGACTTTCGCCCGCCCGGGAGCGGGAAGGCGGGCGAACGAGGGACCGGAGCGCCGCCTGTCCCCGCCCCCGGATACGTCCGCGGCGAATTGCGGGATAATCGAGGTGTAAAGAACCAGGGGGATCACCTCATCGGACGGATTCGCCTCGCGGTACG
>NZ_JAGXJX010000638.1:0-249 GCF_019091125.1 Paenibacillus sp. GbtcB18 | reverse complement strand
GGTACACTGTAGAAATCAGAGGAGGAGAAAGATAATAGTTACAAGAGCGAATTACCTACTTACTATATGAATACGGTGTTTGAGAATCGAAAGGTTTCTTCTCATTAACATCTGTTGAAGCCTGTGATCGTGTTCTCGTTGCTTCTTTACTTGGATCATACAACTAACGGCTCAAAAATAGCCTCATCGGTGAAGTGTCGACCGATGGCATCAAAGCTCTCACGAGCATGAGTGCGGCAAGCAACAAAA
>NZ_JAGXJX010000637.1:0-249 GCF_019091125.1 Paenibacillus sp. GbtcB18 | reverse complement strand
CATCCATTGCAAATATTTTGCATAATGCAAGAGAAGCAAGCAATATGCCATGCAATCCACGCTCCTGTGAACTAAGGTTGGCAGGTGTGTCACATAGCTTCACATGACAGTGGTGAGCCATACTGGTACCATGCTTATGCTGGTACTGTTCATTCCACAGGAGTAGTTCTGTCTCTTTAACTACAAACGTATATGCTTATCAAGTAAAATTACTTTTTGTCATTTCAATTTATTCATTTGATATTCCAT
>NZ_JAGXJX010000636.1:0-249 GCF_019091125.1 Paenibacillus sp. GbtcB18 | reverse complement strand
AATTACTTTGCATAATCTTTGAATTATTACCATGCTAGTGTCTGTAAACATTGTTTGCTATGCTTCTACATTGATTTGTTCTCTGGCACTGTTTCATGTTTGTAATGTTATTTAGGAATCAAATTATCTTCAGTTTTTGGAATATGGGTCATTCAATGAAAATCAATTGTGTATTTCATACTTGTTAACCTGAACTTCATATTTGCTACTAAAAGTTCATGAACATAGCAATATAATGGTATAATCTTA
>NZ_JAGXJX010000635.1:0-249 GCF_019091125.1 Paenibacillus sp. GbtcB18 | reverse complement strand
AACATCCATTGATGAGGCCTCAGCACTTCAAACTTACACACGATTCAAATGGTAATAACAATTATTATAGTGCATTATTTATTGTTTGCTAACCACAAAAATGGAGATAATAAATTACTATGTTCATCTATATCCAAATCTACATACAAATTAGGTAATCACATAGAAGAAAAACAAAATGGAAATATTTGAGGTAGTAAACCATTGAAGAACCCTTTCTGTTAATAATACAGATTTATCATAGAGGCC
>NZ_JAGXJX010000634.1:0-249 GCF_019091125.1 Paenibacillus sp. GbtcB18 | reverse complement strand
GGGGGTATCGATCGTACCCAGGAGACCCGGGATGAGATATTTTTAGGCTCCAAGTTTGAATCCATTTGAAACCTAAAAATACCCCTCTCATCTCTGGTTAAAACACATAAGTGCAAATAATTTAAAAGTGAGAAAACGCTATCGCAATCTCTTGAAAATCCTCCTCTTCTACTCTAAGTTTAGATTTCTATTTAATAGACGAGTGAGTGCTCGTAAGGGTTGTCTCCTATGAAAAGGAGAAGAGGGGTA
>NZ_JAGXJX010000633.1:0-249 GCF_019091125.1 Paenibacillus sp. GbtcB18 | reverse complement strand
TATTTCTCCACAATCCAGTTTCCGATACTACTAATAGGGGTTGACAAAAAACAGATGTGCATGTTAGATAATATTGTTGAATTAACCTTTGAGTATGCACATGCTATCATATATTTTCCACCTAATGGTTTATGCTGTCCAGTTTTTCCTTATTCTGCCAAATGGCTGCAGTAACTTATGCTTTGTGCATTTGTTGTTGTGTTAATATAATCAAGCATTATTCTATTCTCATTTCCAGGATGAAAAGGA
>NZ_JAGXJX010000632.1:0-249 GCF_019091125.1 Paenibacillus sp. GbtcB18 | reverse complement strand
AAGTGCAATTAGTGAGCTTTGCTGGTATATTGAGAATGCATTCTTTCGGGAATGTATTGGCGAGTGGACTTTGCACGACAAAGCGCTCTCCGATGCTAAGAGGATCCGGCTCTTTTCCTACTCCCGGAAGATCTCATCTGAAAGAGTTCACTTCACTTACCGCTTGGGCGAGGCCCCTTTCTCCCATCCCTAAAGCATCAAGTGGGGGATCCCTTTCTCACTGACCGAAGAGAGAGAGAGGAGTCTTTA
>NZ_JAGXJX010000631.1:0-249 GCF_019091125.1 Paenibacillus sp. GbtcB18 | reverse complement strand
CTTTTACTTACACTTCATAATCAACAACAAAAAGGCTTCCGTAAAATGAAGCCTTTTCTACTTTATAGCACTCTTATTCAACAGATTCGCTTTAATAATAAACACAATTGTACCTAAAACAACTAATGCAGTATATACGATCCCAACCACATCACCTATTTTTTCTAGGCCAAATGGTAATATTATTGTACTAACTCCGACTATATAGGAAAACATCCCTGAAAGCTTCGCTAATTTATTTTTATCTCC
>NZ_JAGXJX010000630.1:0-250 GCF_019091125.1 Paenibacillus sp. GbtcB18 | reverse complement strand
ATTTAAACCAGATTCAAAGAGCCCCAATTTCATTTATCAGTTTGGTCTGAAGTAAATTTGAGCTCAAATTATATCAGTTTATTACTCAAATCCATGTCGGAGAGCAACTTAGTGCTCATTTGATCAATCTCAAACACAATATGTGAAGAATGCTCAACCTCAATGAGACTTGTTCAACATGGAACCGTTTTCCTCCTTATGTCGACTTCAGTGTTCCACAATGACAGCAATAATAGTCTGTAAGGTCCCA
>NZ_JAGXJX010000065.1:0-1081 GCF_019091125.1 Paenibacillus sp. GbtcB18 | reverse complement strand
TATATGTATGTTTAATAATTAAAGTGAAAATAATTTACAGGGTTTAATAATATAAAAATAAAGGTATAGAAAAGCTATAAATAGGAAAGTGGTTGTACGTTTAATTAAAATGCTCTTATAATAAAAATCTAGGTTTTTTCCAACAACAATAAATATTATGTCGCAAAGCAAAAATTAAATTGGATATTTTTGATTTAATTATATATAAATAGCAGGATAAATAGTGGAGATAAATAAAACGTATTATAAAAATGTAGTGATGTTAATGAATGACGAAATTAGAATTTCATAAAAAAGAACACTGTTACACAGTGTCCTAAATTATTATAAGAGCTGTATGAGGAAATTTAATTAGCTGGATTTAAGTTTCTCTATCATATATGAAAAGGTTTCTAATGATCTGTTATCTTTTTAAATTAGATTTAATGAGTATTCATATGTCTTGAAATCATCTTTGAAAATATCTTTGACCAATTGAATTGTTTCTTCATCATAAAAACTATCGTAGGTGGGATGTCTTGGGAATAAAGGATCAGTAATATCCCCATCTGCATATGTCCCCTTGTAAACTGCTAATTTGTTTTGGTGGTGCCACGAGTTAATCAATCCATTTAGAGGAGATTTTTTTAATCCGTATTTGTCTTCTAAATTAGAAAGTTCCGTAGAGAGATTCTCCAGGTAAATATAATTTGTTACAAACTCTTCTTCTCCTTGTATATACTGTGGTGTGAAGTGTGGATTTACGCCCTCAAAATCCGGTGCATGTGCTTTTAAATAGTACAAGTAAAGTTTAAAGGAAATTCTTTTATTACAGGATTCATCACCATAAAGATAACGACGGATGTGCTTCCATTCAATGGATTCGTAATACGGAGCAGGAATCAGAGAAATAAAGGAGCTTACGGCCCTTTTGAAGGGATTTCTTACTAATTTATAGGTGTCTTTTTCTTTTTTTTGTAATGCATTGGCTAAATCAATGAAATAAGGTATGGAGTTTTTATAAATTTCAAATTCATAGTGATGAACAAAGGGATTATATTTAACCGCTTCTTTAAAAAAATTAATGTGATAAAAGAACCAA
>NZ_JAGXJX010000629.1:0-250 GCF_019091125.1 Paenibacillus sp. GbtcB18 | reverse complement strand
CATTTCGATATGTATCATGGGAATCCGGACGGTATGCGAAAGGCCTCCCGAATCCCGTTCGCCCCGTATTTTAAGCGGAGCGGTAAAAAATCCGTCCCATGCGTAAAGGGGAAACAGCGGCGTATGGAAAGGGGACACATGGGGGAATCCGACCTCTCCCTTGTCGGGCTGTTTGAGGGAAATTTCGTTGTCGCCGCCCTTAAAGAACACGATAGGGGGGCTCCCCCCGGTGACCCACCGGAACGCATCC
>NZ_JAGXJX010000628.1:0-250 GCF_019091125.1 Paenibacillus sp. GbtcB18 | reverse complement strand
TGGCCGCGGCGACTCTGGCGAGGAACGAACGGCGGTCGCTTCCGGATGCGGAGCTGGATGACATGTCGATTCCTTTCGGAACGGTTCCGGGCAGGCCAGGGCGATCCGCCCCATCGGCTCCCGCCCGGCGCAACGCGATTACCGTAGCCCCGAATAGCTTGCCTAAGCAAGCAACTTGTTTCCGGGTGCAGTGCGACCCCGGACATGCGCAGACCCTTGGCAGTCCGCCGGAGAACCGGCCTTCAACACC
>NZ_JAGXJX010000627.1:0-250 GCF_019091125.1 Paenibacillus sp. GbtcB18 | reverse complement strand
GTATAATTCCTGCTTCAGATGAACTTGTATACACTAATCCAAAAGCTTGAAAAGCAAAAAAAAGAGCTGGATAAAAAATCGCAATTGGTAAAAGAGAAAGTATATTTTTAAATGATATATTTAACTTTATGTATCCAAAAATAACCGGAATTTTTGCTGCTATGAAAGCAACTGTAAATCGATGAGCCAGAGTATCAAGAGGGCTTGTAATGGTTAGTGTTAGTTTCACGAATAAAAAAGAAAATCCAAT
>NZ_JAGXJX010000626.1:0-250 GCF_019091125.1 Paenibacillus sp. GbtcB18 | reverse complement strand
ATAGGTTAACGTGTTTGGGATCAGGGATTTGAATGATGATCTTGCAAGAATTCTGTCAGGTCATACCCAACAAAAACCCGTCTGATGTAAACAATTACGTGAGTCATTCGATCATCAAAGAATCATGAGTTTATGTATATAAATAATTAATCAGAACATGGTTACGTAGTGAATCATGAGAATCAATAGGACTATGTATGATTATGGGGTAACAATTCGTCAATGTTCAGTCATCATTATTGTCAATGTC
>NZ_JAGXJX010000625.1:0-250 GCF_019091125.1 Paenibacillus sp. GbtcB18 | reverse complement strand
TCGACGGGGAGTCGCGGCAGGGGTACCGATTCGGATTCCGCCGGGTACGAACGGGCCGGGCGGAACGAACGGGAACGCGTTCTTGTTTACGGGCACGCCCCCCTCATCAAGAAGATGCCCGGCGTCTTTGCCTGTGATGTTCAAGCTGCGGGTGTCGATCAAGGTCAGGTGATTGTCCGTACCGCCCGAATCGAGGTTGGTGCCTTCGGCCGCCAAGCCTTCAGCCAGCGCTATGGCATTATCAATATCG
>NZ_JAGXJX010000624.1:0-250 GCF_019091125.1 Paenibacillus sp. GbtcB18 | reverse complement strand
CTTATTGGGCACCTATGACTAGCAATTCGGTCACCCAAGATTAAGTGGAACCACCTATAAGCTGAAAAAATCAAGAGCATACTTTTTTTATATTGTCGAGCCCACATCGACCAACACAGGTGATGGTACCGCTAGAACCCAGAAAACCCAAGATAAGATCTTTTTTAGCTCTATTTTTGAAGGTATCTGGGGTCTTTAAATACCCCATCTATTCTTGCTTTAAGTAGCATGAATTTGAGCAAAAAGGGGA
>NZ_JAGXJX010000623.1:0-250 GCF_019091125.1 Paenibacillus sp. GbtcB18 | reverse complement strand
GTTCATTTCAGAAAAGTTGTAATGAGAAAATGAGTAGAGACAACATAAAAGAGCAGATGCTGGCCCGTTAAAGCGTTCTTTTTATTGTGAAAAGGAGACATCGACTCAAAATATCATGTCAACAGACATGAAATGTATATGAAGGCAAACAGGACACCAGACAGCACCAACAATACCAAATGTTAGTTAGATGGATTTAAGCACAATGTCCTGATCCATCTGAGCCACTTTTAATGCTAACTTGTAAGAA
>NZ_JAGXJX010000622.1:0-250 GCF_019091125.1 Paenibacillus sp. GbtcB18 | reverse complement strand
GAGACGATGCGGCGGTTCACGTGGGTGGTGGCCCTTGTGATGGTTTGTTTAAGCCTGGTAGTATCCGGGTGCGGCAAAAAGGATGCAGGATCGGTAGTAAAGGAATTGGACGGTGTGATGAGCAAGCTGCAGAGCTATCACGGCAAAGGGCAGATGACGCTGCGTACAGGGCAGGATCCTCAAGAATACGACGTAGAGGTTAGCTTCCAGGCCCCTTCGTTTTACCGGATCTCGCTGACGAATGCGAAAA
>NZ_JAGXJX010000621.1:0-250 GCF_019091125.1 Paenibacillus sp. GbtcB18 | reverse complement strand
AAATACCACACGTTCACGAATTGAAACAACAAAACCTGCTGTAACAAAATTAACTCCGTGACCATTTCATACCAGAGAAAGTTGTGAACAAAGAAATATATGTCAAACAAGTTGTTTCATGAAACAACAAAATTATTGAGACAACGTCATATATATATATATATCCAAGTTTATTATTATTTGAAAATAAAACCAGGAGAATACCTTTTCCTTTTTTTGCAGTTCCTGGAGTTATTTTGACACGATACTT
>NZ_JAGXJX010000064.1:0-1113 GCF_019091125.1 Paenibacillus sp. GbtcB18 | reverse complement strand
CGAGGATCAATGGAATCAACTTGCCGACGTATCCGTTCTCGAAAGAAAAGTATTGGGTGGAGAGAAAGGAAAAAGGCAGGGAGGATACTCCTGTATACCAAGGTCAGAGTACGGTTATCCATCCGTTGCTTCATCGAAACACTTCGGATCTCTTGGAACAACGCTTTAGTTCAACCTTTACAGATAAAGATCCTTATATTAAAGAGAGCTTTAGCAATGGTCAATGTATTCTCCATAATTATGTTTTCCTTGAGATGGCAAGAGCTGCAATTATTCATGGGGCCGGAGAATTACTTCCTAGTAATATGGGAATCCTGCTTAAACATATAACGTGGGAAGCCCCTTTGTTATTAACAGGTAATCCGGAAGAGGTGCATGTTAGGCTAAATTTACAAGGGGATGGAGATATTGTATTTGAAATTTATTCGAGAAGAATTGACAACGAATATTTGTTTACACACAGCGTTGGGAGCGCTGAAATTACGAGTCCTTCGGGTATGCCGCTGAAAATTGAAGACCTTTATACGATTTGTAATACTGCCACTTATTCTTTTGAACAGTTAAGAACAGAATACGATGGAATTGATGCACGATTCGATCAAATTATGGAAGAAGTTCATGTTGGAGACGAACAACTTCTTGTGAAAATATCATCCTGGCCAACCTCGTCCATTGGCTTTGATCAATTTATATTAGAGCCGAGTTGGATGGATGCCATAGTAGGATTACTTGTTATGTTAAAAGTAGAAAGCACCCATGAGTTCTTATCTTTAAAGAGGTTTGAAGTATATAACACTTTAAAATTCACATCGTGGGTTTATATTCGAAGAATTAAAGATATAGAAACAGGCGTTACAAATAAAATTTCAATTGATTTTTATGATAACGAAGGAAATATTCTGGTACGTATGGTAGAGCTTGAATTGAGGGCTAGGTTAGAAGAAGGGAGAGAGTATTCGTACGAAAAAACCCTAGAAGCTGACACTAACAAGAGTAATTTAAATAGTTCTCCTCCACTCGGCATTGGTAATCGAAAACCAGAAATGAAAGGGTTAAGTTTGGAACAATGCGTGGAATGGGATTTGAAAGAGTTGGCGGGCAAGATTCTGAAGT
>NZ_JAGXJX010000620.1:0-250 GCF_019091125.1 Paenibacillus sp. GbtcB18 | reverse complement strand
TTGCACATTATCTACCAGTATCTGATGTCATGAGCACAATTCTGTGCATAGGTCCATCAGACCTACATACTTATGTACAATGAAGTCACATCAAGGATTCTGAACCACCTCTCATTGACTCAAGATGATTAATCTGTTAGTAGTAATAGTTGTAAATCAAAAATGATATCAAAGTTTAGACCAAAAAACTCATGTTTACAACTATTGTATACATGTTTTCTTTAATACAGTTTGTATTCCATATCTGAAA
>NZ_JAGXJX010000619.1:0-250 GCF_019091125.1 Paenibacillus sp. GbtcB18 | reverse complement strand
AGCGCGACACCACGGTGAGCGCGTCCTTCTCCGGCGACGCGCGGACCGCCCCGAAGACGGCCACGAGCCGGGTGGGCGCGAAGGTCAAGGTGTCGCTGAGCCTGAGCCGCTACTACAAGACGGCCAAGGTCAACGGGTACACCAAGTACTACTTCCGGAAGAAGACCAACCCGCTTCTCACGACCACGATGACGGCCTACCCCGGCCGCTCGCAGAAGCTGGAGTTCCAGATCTACTCCGCCGGCGCCTG
>NZ_JAGXJX010000618.1:0-250 GCF_019091125.1 Paenibacillus sp. GbtcB18 | reverse complement strand
AACACACCTTTCATTTTAGTAGGATTCATTAGGTTCTTCAGAAACTTCATTAGAAACTACCAATATCATCACCATTGTTATCAAAAATTCTTATTTATACTTAATAGGGACTGTTTTGCATTAGATTTTTCCTTTCTGGACATCCAAAATCTGTTGACATCTCAAAGAAGGATTTAAGTGCATTTTAACTTGGACTTCCTAATGGTCTTCAATCCCATTCTGCTTTGACCACAAGAACACATCATTGAGG
>NZ_JAGXJX010000617.1:0-250 GCF_019091125.1 Paenibacillus sp. GbtcB18 | reverse complement strand
GAGGAGGGAGGCAACCAGCGATCATTGGCCGGGAGGGCAATGGTGGTGGTGGTCGATCGGTCGAGAAGCAGCGTCGACTGTGGAGAAGGAGAGGTTGGTGGTTGGGGGGGCAACGGCAACGGCTGCTAGCCGGAAGCAAGGGAAGCAGGGGTGTGGCTGCGAGCCTTTCTCTTTCTTTTTTTTTTTTTTTGAAATGATGAACTATAACGAGAACGCTAAAGATCGCTACTCTGATATCAATTGATAAGAC
>NZ_JAGXJX010000616.1:0-251 GCF_019091125.1 Paenibacillus sp. GbtcB18 | reverse complement strand
GGCCCGGGGGGACCGGCCCTTTCTCTCCTTCCCCCCCAGTGTTCCCCCCTTTCCCGGACCCCGGGGAGAGCGGCCCCCCCTTTTACCGGCGGGCGCCCGAATTCCCCCCCCCCCTTTGGATGCGTGTCCCCCCCTTTTTTTTCTTTTTTTTATTCCTATTGGTTCCGGACCTACCTAAACCCGTCCCCGGCCCCCCCCCCGGGGGTTTTTTCGCCCCTTGAGAAACAGCTGGGCGCAGAACCCCCGGGGAA
>NZ_JAGXJX010000615.1:0-251 GCF_019091125.1 Paenibacillus sp. GbtcB18 | reverse complement strand
AGTCAGCTCTAGTGCACAAGTAGCACGGTGCATATCGTCCTTGTAAGCTACTTAGCTTAGCTTTGTTTGAGACCATGTAACGATGTATGTACTTTGCTAAGGCATTTCTCCCTTGTTCTAACAGTATAGTATTATGTTAATTTTGACATATTAATGCATATTGAACATCCAACATCAATCTGTGAATGGGAAAGAAGTTTAAAGATGCTAAATTGGTTATAGCCAAGAAGCCAATATATCATTTAAAATAC
>NZ_JAGXJX010000614.1:0-251 GCF_019091125.1 Paenibacillus sp. GbtcB18 | reverse complement strand
GTTTTCTTGGGATACGAGCCGATATAGAGAGGGTACTTCAAGCATTTGATGCATTTGTTTTTCCATCCATACATGAGGGATTACCACTTACTCTCATAGTGGCGCAAGGAGTTGGTTTACCTTGTATAATATCAGATGCAATTACGAAAGAAGTGGACTTAGGAATGAACCTAGTTGAACATGTTCCTCTGACAGATAAAAAGACTTGGATAGAAAAAATGAAAAATATAGAAATTAGTAATTTGTCGAGA
>NZ_JAGXJX010000613.1:0-251 GCF_019091125.1 Paenibacillus sp. GbtcB18 | reverse complement strand
AATAGAAGTAGAGGATACAAACAAAGAACAAGAAACAGAGTGAGCACATGTCTGTCTACAGGACCAAAAAAGCTGTGAGTATCAATAATTTCATATATGCAAATAGCTTGGGATTTTCATGGACAAGTTTATTAATCAATAACCTACCTTATCAACAAACAAAGAATTTTTCTGATAAAAAACAAAGCATTTTAAGGTTTTCCAAATGATGATAGCTTAATTTTGATCTGCAAAAATTGTGTGTTGACAAG
>NZ_JAGXJX010000612.1:0-251 GCF_019091125.1 Paenibacillus sp. GbtcB18 | reverse complement strand
CATTAATACTATACAAACTAATATATAAACTTTCATAATCAACTTCTATTGAGTCAAAAATATATTGAGTTTATTATCATAAAAAAAGGATAATATCTTAATAATTCTAGATAAAAATAAATAAATTTTTAGAATTGTAGTAACATAACATGTCTCCTCAAAATCCATTAGATAAATCATTTTTAAATGTAAACAATAAGTAAAAATATCTATCATTTAAGATTATTTCCTGTAATGATGAATCTTTTATA
>NZ_JAGXJX010000063.1:0-1222 GCF_019091125.1 Paenibacillus sp. GbtcB18 | reverse complement strand
AAGCCTGTACGCATAAATATTGATGATTTGCAAGGTGAGTGTTTTCGTTTTTTTCATATGCCCACCTTGCAATCGTGGCGTATTAGTTTAAAAGAATACCACATTATGTTGAACGGGTATAAAGAACAACTTCTTGATAGATACGAGTTTGCAAGTATACAAGCTTTGTTTATGCGAAATGCACAAAGTGAAAAAGTAAAAAAGCTGGAGGATATCTACAAGCGTCCCGACAGTGTACGAGAAATTGAAGCACGTGCTAAAGAACGGAAAGAAGTGGCGAACAAAATTAAGCGAAATGAATCGTTTTTTGATCAGATTGAAGCGGCGATAAAAAATCAAAGAATAGAAGGGTAGGTGGTGCAGATGAGTCAAAATAAAGTGGAAACACAAGTGGTTGCTGACATTTCGGGTTTATTAAGTAATTTAGGACAAGCTACACAAGCTTGGGACAACTTTTTTAGACATATTAGTCAACCGCCTCCTACTCCACCCGCGCCACAACCACCGGCACCTCCTCCATTACCGCCAGCGCCAGCACCCCCGCCACCACCTGATTATTCGGCGTGGAGAACAAGATTTCAAGAAGTAGGGAATCATGCAATTGAAATGGGTAGACGTGTACAGCAAGCTGGGCAAACAATGCAGAATGCTTTTGGTCCAGCCGCCGCCGCTTCTGCTTATGCCTTAGGAAATATGATCAAGAACTCACGGGAGTTTGAGTCACAAACCCGTAAAGCAGCAGTGTTAACACAGGGTGATTATGGCCAAGTAAAAGGTGCGATTTTGGACATGGCCAAAAGCTCTGTGTATTCTACAGGGCAAGTTGCAGCGGCGTTCGCAGAAATGGGAGCAAAAGGTTTTGATTCTGCACAAGCGACTAAGGCATTACCAGGTGTGTTAAGTGCGGCGGCGGCTTCCGGTGAAGACCTCGGAATGGTTGCTGATACAATCACTTCCGCACTAAACTCATTTGGTATGGAGGCGAGCCAAAGTACACACGTTGCCGATGTTCTCGCAACAGCTGCAAATGCAACGGCTGCAGGTGTCGGTGACATGCAATATGCATTTAAATATGCAGCGGGTCCAGCGGCTCAGCTAGGTATATCGATGGAAGAGCTAGCAGCTTCTGTTTGTATTATGACAAATAGTGGTATTAAAGGAGAGACTGCTAGTACATCAATACGTGCTTCTTTATTACGACTAATTAAACCACCAAAAGCAG
>NZ_JAGXJX010000611.1:0-251 GCF_019091125.1 Paenibacillus sp. GbtcB18 | reverse complement strand
AAGATTTCTTATGCATGAATTAAGATATTATACCATTGATCTCCTATGTTTCTTTTTGCTATTTATAAAAAGAAGAGATTTGATAAAATGAATCATGTCTTTTGTAATTCAAGAGGTCTTATCTTTCATGACATGATGTCTTTGTATTTATGGCTTGTATGTCTTGAAATGATTGAATTATTTTATACTGTTTTGTTCTTCCCTTATTCTTTCTTGTTTACAATGATAAAAGAGGGAAAAGTTATTATCAT
>NZ_JAGXJX010000610.1:0-251 GCF_019091125.1 Paenibacillus sp. GbtcB18 | reverse complement strand
CTGGGAGAGTCTTTACCACCTTTGAAAGCCAGATAGCTAACGATGCCAGCAGTAGCATACCCATCATACCTAGCTAGCAGATTAGTCAAGAGCCCAGTGGCCTATGGGTTAGTTGATTCTCAATCTGGGTTAGGGTTGACAGCCCGCCTTGGACTCGAACGAAACTCCCTATAAGGCCTGGCTTCTTGCGCCTAAGCTTGTTCCCCGAAACAAGAAGTTGATTTACTTGTTCCGCGTTTGCTTATTGAAGA
>NZ_JAGXJX010000609.1:0-251 GCF_019091125.1 Paenibacillus sp. GbtcB18 | reverse complement strand
TCGGACGCTAACACGGCATTCTGATAAGACGACGAAATTCCGGAAGAAAGCCCGATGTAGACGATATCGCAGCCCTGTACGATATGAGGCCGGAACGCTTTCTCGAAGTCGGCCGGCGACGGAGCCGCTGTCTTGGGCAGCTTGCCGGACAGTTCGACTTTCCGGTACAGGACCACCGGTGTAATGTCCACCCCGTCCCGATACGAATCGTCGCCGAAGACGACATAAAGGGGAACGACACCAATTTCGTT
>NZ_JAGXJX010000608.1:0-251 GCF_019091125.1 Paenibacillus sp. GbtcB18 | reverse complement strand
GTAACGACTGATTCCGCCGTGCACTACAGCTGTTCTTACATCGATACCGAACTTCTTTTTAGCCATTTGTTTTACAAGTTCCTCGAGTACAAAACAGTAACGAACGGATTCTGTAATAACGATAGATGGTCCTAAACTAGCAGAATCAACGATGTTCTCAGCAACTAACTTCGCTCGTTTCTTATCTGAAATAAGGTGACGGATTAAATCTGTATAATCGAGATCTTCTCCACCCGCATCCACACTATCAA
>NZ_JAGXJX010000607.1:0-251 GCF_019091125.1 Paenibacillus sp. GbtcB18 | reverse complement strand
ATACCTCTCCCATTGAAACCAGTGGTAGCATCAAAAGTCCCTTCATGTCAAAATTACGACAAACATCATGGTTTGGCCGCGAATCTGCATAAACATCTGGAATCCAGATTGGTTTTTTTGTTTTAATAACCTCTTGCGTTACCCTATCATTGCTTTGATCAAATTGTATCTTATCGTGTGTCTTCATCCAATCTTCTTCTGTCCACTCGGAATCTTTACTTAATTTTACTGGTCTAATTCTTTTCTCAGCT
>NZ_JAGXJX010000606.1:0-252 GCF_019091125.1 Paenibacillus sp. GbtcB18 | reverse complement strand
GAACGGATGGGATACCAACGATAAAGGCGCCAATGACACATCGCGCAAATTGATCCGAACCAAAGTCGAGAAGAAGACACTACTAGACGCCATATCCCCGGCAATCACCTTTAACGAGCTAATGAAGGAAGAGCTGATTGCAGAATGTCGCAGCAGTGAGGCAGGACATGATGTGCACTTTCTGGTGGGCGGACTGCCGAACAATATTGACCGCGATCTCCGGCGTTAAGCCGGAGCCGACGGTTATGCGAA
>NZ_JAGXJX010000605.1:0-252 GCF_019091125.1 Paenibacillus sp. GbtcB18 | reverse complement strand
CGAGCTTCTCCAGGCGGTCGGGCATGGCGGTGTCGCTGCCGGTGCTCAGACCCAGCTTGGCGCTCAGCGTGCGGGGGTTCGTCTCCTCGACGTCCAGCAGGATCTCCAGGCAGCGCAGGTCGGTCTCGTTGACGCCCAGCAGCCGGGCGAGCCCGCGGTCGAAGTCGTCGACGGCCGCCTGGTAGCTCTGGACGACTCTGCCCAGGTCCGGGCCGGACGGACCGGATTCCCTTTCGCTTGACATTCGAGATA
>NZ_JAGXJX010000604.1:0-252 GCF_019091125.1 Paenibacillus sp. GbtcB18 | reverse complement strand
TAAATGAACCCCCTTCCCACCATAAACCCCGTGCCGACCCACAACGTCAAGCTCTTGTCGCTGGAGGGGGATACGTTCCACCAGCCCATAATAATTCCGATTTCCAGCGAGCCCCATGCCCTCAGGTTCATAAAAGAAAATAGGCGACCACCTCCGCGTTCGTCTTTTTGACTTTGCGGTACCGTTAATGTTTTAGCTGCCATTGATACCACTTCCCTTACGTGCAGTAGGGGTCTATTTGTGTCTATTATA
>NZ_JAGXJX010000603.1:0-252 GCF_019091125.1 Paenibacillus sp. GbtcB18 | reverse complement strand
AAATATTTCCCAGATTGTATTAGAGAGTAGAAAGAATTTGAGTTCTTAAATCTTATCTAGGGAAATATGACGGTAGCAATATATGAATCAAAATTCAATGAGCTCTCTAGATTTATCATGCATATGATTGATGATGAATCTAGAAAAGCATAGAGGTTTGAAAGGGGACTACGACCAGTAATAAGAAGTCGAATATCAGCCTTAAAACTCCAAACATATGTTGATGCGGTAGAAAGAGCTTTGATAATTGAA
>NZ_JAGXJX010000602.1:0-252 GCF_019091125.1 Paenibacillus sp. GbtcB18 | reverse complement strand
ATAGCAAAAAAAATTTAAACCCTAATGCCTAATCCCATGATCTCTCATGCTCCTCACTTCATGTTCGCCGCTGCCGGTATCCATCACTGCCGATCGGTTTTCTCATTTTCATTTGTACCAACTTTCTCTTCGCTGCCTCCCCTCGTCTCTGTTTCCATCACTACCATCCCGACTTCCCAATAGCTTTCTCCTTCGTCTCCTTCGCTACCACTTCCCCTCTCGCCCTTTCCGACCCAACCAAGAGAGAAAGAA
>NZ_JAGXJX010000062.1:0-1241 GCF_019091125.1 Paenibacillus sp. GbtcB18 | reverse complement strand
TCAAAATGCTTACACATATGCTCATAATAATCCAGTGATGAAAATAGATGCTGATGGACATCATCCAGTTATTATTGCTGGAATATATGGATATCGTATCTATAAAGGGTATAAAGCTTATAAAAAGGTACAAAAAATATCTAAAATTACAAAAAATGCTAAAAAATACAAGGGGAACATAGGGAATAAAACCTCTAGTTATAAAGATGTTACAAAACCGGGTACTATCGTTAGGAATAGGCAGACCAATTTAACGAGAAGAGAGTTTGAAAATAATTTAGCACAAAATGGGTGGAAAGCTAGTAAATCTAAAGATGGGAATGTGTCCATAATGATAAAAAATGGCGCAAAATATATTGTAAGAAATAACGCAAAGTCAACAAAAAAACCAACAGCAGATTATACTCCAAAAGGTAAACAAAGGGCTACATTGAAAATTAGATTGAAAGGATAGATTAGGAGGAGAGAGGTTGAATTTAAAATCATTAAGTATTAAAAATAAGGAAGTCTTTGATAAGTGGAAGCATGAATTAGACGGGATGATTCATTTTGATTTAAGCTTACCAAATCAAGTGTTTCAAAACGATTATGGAAATTATATGTTTGGTGAATTTGATTCTTTAATGTATGATGATGGCTGGAATGAAATAAGAAAATTAGCTCAAACTACACATGATTCTTTTGTTATTATGGGCGTATTAGATCCTCACCCTGAAGAATATTATTATAAGGAATTTGGATATTATAATTGGTTGAAACTTCCTTGTGATTTAACAGGAGACCAATACATGGATGTATTAGAAGAATATCCTCAAGACAGTATGGCGGATTCTATTATGCATAATTCATTTGTAGTAGTCTGGTTCCCTCCATCAAAAGAATGGATTATTATTGGAGATAGAAGTTATGGGATTAATATACTTGCAATTAAAAATGAGAGTGGTTTAAAACATAAATTAACACCGTTTTATAATTGGAGTTCGTTAGATAAATTTATATCCTTGAATTTTGAAGATGAAGTACAAGATCAAGAGTTTATTAAAAATATTTCGGGAAATTATAATGAGAATTAAATAAAAGAGGATGTAGAAATATTACTAGTTCTGTTGTGAATTTTGAAAAAAACATAAACAGCTTGGTAAATGAGAAACGATGTTTATACAGTCGCTAGTAAGTATTGAAGTTTATTGGACGTTGTAAAGGCGGAGTCTCTTTGTAGACTTCGCCTTTGTTTATATAGC
>NZ_JAGXJX010000601.1:0-252 GCF_019091125.1 Paenibacillus sp. GbtcB18 | reverse complement strand
GAGATGAGAATATTGAGATGGATATGTGGAGTTGCTAGGAAATATAAGAAAAGAAATATTTTTATTCGTGAACAATTAGGTATTATTTCAATGGAGAATAAGATGAAAAAAAAATCATTTAAGATAGTATGAACATGTGCTCAGGAGACCTCTGGAGGTAGTAGTCAGAAGAGATGAAATAATTAATGTTAGTAGTATGAGGAGAGGTAGAGAAAGACCTAAAAATATTTTAATGAAAATTATAAATAAAGA
>NZ_JAGXJX010000600.1:0-252 GCF_019091125.1 Paenibacillus sp. GbtcB18 | reverse complement strand
ACAAGCTTAGGAGAGAACTTCCACACTCATTCTTTTATAATATCTCTCATCTCCTATAACTTAGAATTACCTCTAAACTCAAGGAGGAGGAAGAGACTCAAACAATGCTAAAAAAGAGAGTTATAACTCTTTACCAACTCAGAATTTGATACTTCATTAACCAAGCCTCAATGGGGTATTTATAAGCCTCAAAAGACTTTGAAAAATGGAGCCAAAAAATTTAAATTCTCAAAATTTCGGAGAACTATTTTG
>NZ_JAGXJX010000599.1:0-252 GCF_019091125.1 Paenibacillus sp. GbtcB18 | reverse complement strand
ATTGAGCACCATAGGGTCCATACCATAGTACTAGCCCCATTTTTGTCTATACAATCAGTTGCATTTTCTTACAGTGAAATAGTAACAGAAGTTCAAAAACTTGGCCATATCCCAGTAGTTACAGTATCCAAAAACTATAACAAACTATTTACAAATTGAAAGGAAATCGCAGTGTTCAAGAGGGTCTTGGTCCCTTCTCTAGGAGAGTGATTCTTCTTTAGGGTCGCCGGCCTCCGTACATGAACACTTATA
>NZ_JAGXJX010000598.1:0-252 GCF_019091125.1 Paenibacillus sp. GbtcB18 | reverse complement strand
AGTGTAACCTCTTACATCCTAAGATATCAGTCGATTTGCCTTTGTACTTTATCTAATTTTGGTTAGAATAGTTATGTGAGCTGCTCAAACCACCAACATGTCTAGGAACTAATGTTTTTTGACCATGAGTATCTAAACAATTACATAAAAGGATTCAAGTTCAAGTGGCATGAGGATACAGGCTGGCCATTAGGGTTTGTGTGATGCACATTACTAATGTGCCATCACAATCGCAAAAAAAATCATCAACCC
>NZ_JAGXJX010000597.1:0-252 GCF_019091125.1 Paenibacillus sp. GbtcB18 | reverse complement strand
AGATAATTCCTAGACAATCATATAAATAGAGTTTCTCACGAGAAGAATTTTACCATATGCTCTAACCATCGTTTATGATGTCCCTCGTAATTTTTACCAAGAGAAGAAGAAAATAAAAAAGGAGAAAAAGAATTAGACACAATTACTTAGCCATGTGAATTCACTGTAGATTCTGCTTTGGTGTTATCCCTCTGTATTTTACCTTGGGGAGGGTCAGTCATGATTGAACCCATGTCGAAGAGCTTATCTTCG
>NZ_JAGXJX010000596.1:0-252 GCF_019091125.1 Paenibacillus sp. GbtcB18 | reverse complement strand
ATCATGTTTCAGTTCATAGTTCTTTAAACACAGAAATATATAATTGACCAATAAAGAAATCAAACTACCACTTATATAAAGGAACTAAAGACAGACCATTATACAGTTAGCGGAGAAAAAAAGAAATCGTCTTATATTGAGTTCTTTTTTCCTCTCTCTTTCTAAGAAAGTTGGACCATGTCCCAATGACCTCTACTTCAACAAGGTATCAGAAATAGTACATCATTTTTCACTGTTACTTTGCATTAACTC
>NZ_JAGXJX010000595.1:0-252 GCF_019091125.1 Paenibacillus sp. GbtcB18 | reverse complement strand
ATTTCTCTCAAATTCAAAATAAAAATAAAATTGTTACTATCTTAGCATTTCAATAAAAAAAAAGAATACTTCAACTTGTTTGGGTAACATGAGAAAGGAAAACACAATTTACACACAAAAGAGAGAAATATGTTGATTATGCTGTCTATTCTGTCAGTGCAAGAAAAATCAATGATGACGTCACGAGTACCAAGAAAAGAGAACTCAGTGCAGTCTTGATAGTATCTCGGTGATCAGAATTTGCTTGCATAC
>NZ_JAGXJX010000594.1:0-252 GCF_019091125.1 Paenibacillus sp. GbtcB18 | reverse complement strand
CAGGGTAGAATATTTGAAAAGCGTCAACAACAACAATGACAACAAAATAAAGATCTATGGTTCCAACTATTTGGGGCTAATTATTGTAGACCTTTCTCTCGACAGTTCTTACTGAGGGGCCTTTTTCATTTTTTCTGATAACTTCTTTTTAAAAGTCATCTTTCAGACAATCATTGGTTGTTTTGGTTAAGGTTCTGTTATTCTACTACTGATTTTGTTTCGAGAATTCTGCTCTAATGTTATAACTACGGA
>NZ_JAGXJX010000593.1:0-252 GCF_019091125.1 Paenibacillus sp. GbtcB18 | reverse complement strand
CTTAGGGGATCCCCGGTTTTCCCGACCGGGACGGACTCGCCCGTCAGGGCGGATTCCTCCACGTAGAAGCTGTTCGCCTCGAGGAGACGGATATCCGCGGGAACCCGGTCTCCGCCCTCCAGGAGGATAATATCCCCGGGAACCAGGTCGCGGGCGGGGATCGTCTGCAGTTCGCCCCCGCGCATGACCTTGGCTCCCGGCGCCGAAAGTTCTTTCAAAGCACGGAGCGAACGCTCCGCGCGGAATTCCTGT
>NZ_JAGXJX010000592.1:0-253 GCF_019091125.1 Paenibacillus sp. GbtcB18 | reverse complement strand
TAAAGGGGATGGAAGACATGACGCGCACTTCTTTATTTGTTTTACTTGTTAACACGCCGCGTAGCATTAAGCTATTAATGATTGTACCTAACGTACCAATATTATCAGCTTCTACACGATCAATTCCCCATTCTTCAGCTAAATGGCCTCTGAAAATGTTACCGCCACCCATGACGATAGATACCTCGATACCTAAATCAACATTGGATAAAATTTCATTTGCGATATGTTCTAATCTTTTGGAGTTAAAGCT
>NZ_JAGXJX010000061.1:0-1282 GCF_019091125.1 Paenibacillus sp. GbtcB18 | reverse complement strand
GAACTTCATTTGCAACAACATTAAAACCACTACCATAAGTACCCGCATGAGCGGCCTGAACTCCAGCATTTAAGGCTAATAAATTAGTTTGTGTGGCAATTTCATTAATCGTTTTCACCATGTCGCGTATAATATTAGTTTATTCGTTAAGCTCTTGTAATAATTTCATATTGTCATTCGTTTGTTCAACTATTTGTTTAATGGCCGCGGAAACCATATGACTACGCTTAATTCCTTCTTGCGCACGTTCCTTTAGATTTTCCGCCATCTCTTGCAATTCATGTGTTACCTTTGCCGTGCCATCTTCACGTGCAGTAATATCTGTAGCGACTTTAATAACCGCTTGAATCTCTCCATTCTTATCTATAACGGGGGTATACGTCGCTTCTAGCCATATCGTTTTCCCTTGTTTCGTAATTCTCTGTATTTTCCTTTGAAATGAGACTCCATTCCGAAAATTCCTCCAAAAGATATCATATTCTGGACTTTGAACAAACTGTGAAGTACAAAACTGACGATGATGACTGTTTAATAGTTCATCCACTTCATAGCCCATTGCATATGCAAAATTATGATTTGCCCAGATTACTTTTCCATAGGGATCAAACTCAATCATAGCTAGTGAACGTTCTAATGCAGCAAGTACCTCCCCTTGATTTAATACTTGAGTACTAAGTGAAGTAGTTTTGGAAATATAATCACTCTTCATATGCTTCTCCCCATTTCAAAAATAAATTAAATATCATCGTATTTCCCATCAAATATACCACTATCGAATTATACTAATATTTATATAATTTGTCCCACTTTAATTCGTATATATCAACGATTTTTAATAATATTTTTTCAAAATGAAAAGAGCACATTTAATTTCAAAGTGCTCTACCCTAAAACTGTTCACGTGAAATTCCCAAAATAGAAAATAACACAAAACGTAATGAACTTCCTTAATCAAAACTACTTTATAAATATCTTATCGAAACAAGCATTTTCACAAAATAAAATAAGTTCAAGCAACTGCTTTATTTTTATACGATAAAAACATACTATTTCACCTATTACAATTGTCTAGTACTCACTTAAAATAATTTGAGAAACATAAGACTTGATATACCTCCTATTTAAATTTCCACATAGCATCTTTTTAATGCTAGATATAAGATGCGTTCACCAATTATAAATTCATTTATATGTAACTAATTATTTGATCAATTTTTGAAATAATATATTTGTTCTTGTAATGCCCTTTTTTCATATACTTCTTATCCTTCAATCGTAACCC
>NZ_JAGXJX010000591.1:0-253 GCF_019091125.1 Paenibacillus sp. GbtcB18 | reverse complement strand
AATCCGGAAAAAAGCGTAATTTAAAATGCGCTTAGAACAATCCCATCACTCATCCTAAATTTACCACCAATGAAAAAGTTCGCTCTGTATGTATCCATCCTGGTCTTATCGGCCTTCACTGTTCAGCAGCCGGCATTAACGCGGGATGATAAGTCCTTTCTGCTGGACCAGCTGCAAAGCACCAAAACCACCCTGCTAAACGATGTTTCAGGCCTCAGCGATGCACAGATGCAGTTTAAACCATCCCCCGACC
>NZ_JAGXJX010000590.1:0-253 GCF_019091125.1 Paenibacillus sp. GbtcB18 | reverse complement strand
ATGGATCCATCCCCCATTATAAGAAAGGCCAAACCCTATCAATAATAATTAGCTCCATTGTTGACTGGTAGGACACCCTGGCAAACTGTTGGTATTGATCACATCTTTTAACGAGTTTGACCATGTATTGTCTTAAGGTCAGCCAATAATAAACTTATCTTATAATAAAAAATATTACTGCTTGACCTCAGAGGTGGTTTCACATAGTTCTACATGCATCTTTCACAAAGCACATTCTTCTTCCACTATAACA
>NZ_JAGXJX010000589.1:0-253 GCF_019091125.1 Paenibacillus sp. GbtcB18 | reverse complement strand
ATAATGATCCAGGAATGACAGACGGGTTGCCGGAAACATTGTATCGGATACCAAGGTCTATGCTCCTGTTTACCGGCGTCGCGAAATGGGATGAGGAATCGGCTTAAGGCAGGATGATGATGATCGATAGCGGCAAATTTTATGCGTCCCGATTGCTGATCCTGTCAGGCCACACCCTCGTCATTCTGGCGGGACTGGCGCTGCGGCGTTACGGATACATGATCGGACTGCCATTCCTCATTGTTAAATATGG
>NZ_JAGXJX010000588.1:0-253 GCF_019091125.1 Paenibacillus sp. GbtcB18 | reverse complement strand
AAGGTCAAGTCTTCAGTTGATCTTGAATTATTAAAAAGATGATACGAGTTGAGAAGCGACATTATGTATCGAACTTAAATATTTTAATAATTTAAGTAATACATAAAAGCAAATTATATATATATATATATACTTTTATCATTAAAAAAATGGAATTCGGATTAGAATTCGTGATCGTATAAATTTATATATCAAATATTCATCGGACACAAAACTATTATGATAACATAGTATATTAATAAACTATGTATGG
>NZ_JAGXJX010000587.1:0-253 GCF_019091125.1 Paenibacillus sp. GbtcB18 | reverse complement strand
GCCCTGCCGCCCCAGAGCGACACCTGCTCCCTGCCGGAGGGCCTGGTCGCACAGTTCCGGGCGAAGGGACACGACTGCATTAGGCAGGCGGCCTTCATCCATGTAATCAGCGCCTATCGGCCGCATATCATCACGGCGGTGGAGGGCTACACGGGAGGCCGGAGCGTCCGGCCGCATAAGCAGCTGTATATGAATCTCTGGGTGGAGGACACGCGTGTCCGACAGTTCGTATTTGCGCGCCGGTTCGCCAAAC
>NZ_JAGXJX010000586.1:0-253 GCF_019091125.1 Paenibacillus sp. GbtcB18 | reverse complement strand
GAAGAGCTGGCCACTGGAACTAGATATCAACCTAAAAGCGGCAGCGGCTCGCAGGAAAACGCGAAGCCACGACCATTCTTGCCGCTTTCATCACCCAGACATAAAATCCCCCGCTAAAAAGCGGGGGATTTTTTTTTATAATTCTTCCTTTTTTTCCTCTAATGCAGGTAACTTCTCTTTTTTAGGTTTACCAAGCTTTATCACAAAGAAATATAAAGAAAGTAACGTAATAAGAAAAACAATTAAAAATGGA
>NZ_JAGXJX010000585.1:0-254 GCF_019091125.1 Paenibacillus sp. GbtcB18 | reverse complement strand
TGTTGTTTCCAACAGGACCTTGCCTAAAATGGCAAAGAGTAACTCTTACCTTACTCTTTGTTCGTATAGTACAGGATTGATAGCGAAAATCCAAGGCTCTTTATATTGAAAAATAAAGAAAACTCATTATAAAGAATCCTATTTTTTCGTAAATAAAAGAGCAGCTAGCAAACGTTAACTGCTCGTTCTAAAGGTGTCAATCTGGATGCATAAATATAGTATAGTCAAGAATAGGGAAAACCATTCAATTAAGT
>NZ_JAGXJX010000584.1:0-254 GCF_019091125.1 Paenibacillus sp. GbtcB18 | reverse complement strand
TTAAAATGGAATGACGTGTATTCTTCCCTCCCTATCCACTGATGTACGAGAAAATGGAATGACGTGCCATTCACAGTGCACGTGTTAGTGCTGTGAGATCAATAATTGGAAGGAGCACACACAGGAGAAGCTCGTGTGTGTCGTCTAGCTTTGAAGCCACGTATGGATGTTGTGAAGTCTCATCTCAGTCGATTGATGTTTCCACTCAATTCATTCGTTGCATCACCAATCACCACAAACGAGTGGTGATTCCA
>NZ_JAGXJX010000583.1:0-254 GCF_019091125.1 Paenibacillus sp. GbtcB18 | reverse complement strand
AGGAGAACCCATGTGTGACCGGGTCACAGCATCGTCTTTCAGCAGCCGTTCAGCCGCGGAGTCCCTCGAGGCGATTCGCAAGGACCTCGAGACCGGTGGGATCGACACCATCCTGGTGGGCGGAGCGGACTCGAACGGCGCGTTCCGGGCCAAGCGTCTTCCCGTGTCGCGGTTCGCCCGTGACCCGAGCGACGCTCAGCATTTCTCGGACCTCGTGTTCGCACTCGACCACATGGACGCGATCATCGCGCCTC
>NZ_JAGXJX010000060.1:0-1366 GCF_019091125.1 Paenibacillus sp. GbtcB18 | reverse complement strand
CTTTTCCATTGGTTTGGCAAGGATTTCATTCTCGGGTTTTGATCCTATGGGAGCTCCTTCTGATACTGAAAAAGTTCTCATCATGATTTCTTTATACTCTCGGATCGTATACGCTGAAAATTGTTTGATCGTAGTATATTTAAAAAACACCGTAGGATCTAACGCCAGTTCAAATTCATTATTTATGCTATCGGCTAGTTCGGTTAGCGTTATCGAATCAAATCCGAAGTCGGATAATTCCGTGTCTGAGTCAATATGATCGATGCTTATTTTTAATATTTTCGAAACAATCCGGGCAGTTGCTTTTTGTACTTTGTTCTCAAGCGCTCGGTTATCCGCGTCTTTTGTCCCTTCGGTTTTGCCTTGCATTTGTTCTTCAGTTCCCGTGTTAGCTTCACCATCGGTTAAAAGTTGCCGTCTTAATTTCGAAGCGTCTCCTTCTACTATAACGACCTGGCTGCAATTCGAGGCCCATGCTTGGTAAAATGCATGAAGTCCTTTAATCGTATCCAGAACTTCTAATCCTTTCCCTTGCATCAACTTCTCGGCAGTTTTACTTACCTGCATCCCCCCCTCTTTCCAAAGCGGCCAATTGATGGTCAGTGTGCGTCCATGTCGTTGCTTTTTAGCTGTTAACGCATTTCTATGTTCAGCGTACACATCCATATATGCATTTGCTGCCGCGTAATCCGCTTGACCCGGATTGCCCAATACCCCCGATCCGGACGAGAATAGGATAAAGAAATCGAGCGCCTCATCTTTACTGGCCTGGTCGAGATAGGCAGCTCCCCGTACCTTGGGAGCAAATACTTCGCCCAACTCCTCTTTTGTTTTTTTAATAATGTAATTGTCACGCAGGACCCCGGCACAATGAATGATCCCGTTTATGCGGCCGTATTCTTCATGCACTCCCCCGATTAATTCCGTTACTTCACTCTCTACGCTTATATCGGCTTCTTTCAATACCACCTTTGCTCCGGTTTCCTCCAGCTGCTTGATTTTTTCTCGAACACTTGCTTTATCGGGGGTTCGACTGCTTAGTACCAATACTGGTTTTTTCACCTGACGAGCAATCTCTTTCGCAAAGATTAGTCCAAGTCCGCCTGTCCCGCCGGTTATGATATACACACCGTTGTCTTTCCACGGAATCGCTCCCTGATCCTCCCCTGCGCGGATTTCGTTTAAGCGGGATACGTAACGGATACCGTCTTGATAGCGCACCTGATCTTCTACGCGAGTCCGATTTTCTTGTACGACCTCTGTCACGCTCGCCTTGCGATCCACTTCGATTAATTGGGCCGTTAAACTTGGATTCTCCAGTTGCGCCGTTTTCAACAGTCCCGATAAACCGGCAGCATATCCTTCC
>NZ_JAGXJX010000006.1:0-415821 GCF_019091125.1 Paenibacillus sp. GbtcB18 | reverse complement strand
CCGCTCGACTTGCATGTATTAGGCACGCCGCCAGCGTTCGTCCTGAGCCAGGATCAAACTCTCCGATAAAGTTGTGCCGGCCTTACGGCCAGCGGTTTATCTCAAGCTGATTAAGCTCAATCATTCGTTGCTGACGAGAATTTCTTCTCATTAATATCTCGATTTCTCGAGACACTTCAATCACTCGTTGTTCAGTTTTCAAAGGACAATCTCGCGTGTTACTCGTTTGTACCAGTCGTTCTCGCGACCGGAATTTCATTCTAACACATTCATCTTAGCAATGCAAGTGTTATTTTTAACATTCTGTAGCAAGTTATCTAACATGAATCTCTCATTCAACCGCGTTTCTTGCGGCCGAGTTATAATATATCACATTAGTTGTTAGCTTGCAACATCTTTTTTTTAATCATTCCCGACTGCCTCTCAGCGGCCGGAAGAACAATATACCACGCCTGCAAAGAAATATTCAACAGGTATATTTTTACATGCATGAACGATTAACTTCCTTTATATACAACCCCGTATAGTTTAGTCTTCATTCAGCAATCTTAAACGGTAAGCAAAGCCAAGATTAAGCCGTCTTCAACCTGCTACCGCGGTGTTAACACCGGGCTTATATTTGACGGGTCGCAGCGCTCATTCCTCCTTCTCTCTCCTGTTCCTGTTCGGGTGCGGCGATTGTGGGTAATACCTCTTTATAAGTTGAAAGCGCCAAACTCACATCGAAAGGAGCATCAGCATGATAAGCGCCCAAACCATTCTTACCATTATCGTCATCAATATCGCTTATGTCTCTCTATCCACGATCCGCATGATTTTGGTGATGAAGGCAAGAAGACTGCTCGCCGCAAGTATAAGTACGGTGGAAATCTTCATATATTTAATGGGTCTTAATATTGTGCTCAAGAACATCGACGACCCTGTCAACATTATCGCTTACTGCGTTGGCTGGGGGGCTGGCGTCTGGCTCGGGATCCGCATTGAAGGCTGGCTTGCGCTCGGGTACACCACTCTGCAAATCGTCGTCGATTATACGGAAACGACTCTGCCGGATACGCTGCGGACCAAAGGATACGGAGTCACTCACTGGATAGCGGAAGGACGCGACGGCCCCCGTCTGGTCATGCAGGTGCTCGCCAAGCGTTCTCTGGAAAAAAAGCTTCTGAGCACTCTTCATGAACTCGCTCCGAAAGCTTTTGTGATCTCTTATGAACCGCGTTTTTTCCGCGGCGGTTTCTGGACGAGGAGACTAAATCCTTAACCTATTGGTGATTCATTTTGTCTCATTCTGTTTATATAAAAGGTTACATAAGTAAACTTCACGCTGTTACTTAGAGAAAAAAAGGGGTGCTGCATGGAATGATTCGTCTGGAAGGTGTTATCAAAAGATACGACGATGGATTCGTCGCACTGAAAAATCTTAACTTAGAGTTCGCCGAAGGCCAGCTCCATGTCCTGATCGGACCAAGCGGATGCGGTAAATCCACCACGATGAAACTGATCAACCGCTTGATCAATCCCTCCGAAGGAAAAGTCACCATTAAAGGGAAGGATATCTCCCAAATGGACCCGGTCGAGCTGAGACGCAATATCGGCTACGTGATACAAAATATCGGCTTGTTCCCTCACATGACGATCGCTAAAAACGTAGCGGTTGTTCCAAAGCTGCTGAAATGGGACCAGCAGCGCATAGATACACGGGTCGATGAACTGCTTCGCCTCGTATCCCTTGACCCGGACACGTTCCGCAACCGCTACCCATCCGAGCTTAGCGGAGGACAGCAGCAGCGTATCGGCGTTATCCGGGCTCTGGCCGCGGAACCCGATATCATTTTGATGGATGAGCCTTTCAGCGCGCTCGATCCCATCTCCCGGGAACAATTGCAGGACGAGCTTATCAGGCTTCAACAGGATTTGAAGAAGACGATTATTTTCGTTACCCATGATATGGACGAAGCCGTGAAAATCGCGGACAACATCGTGCTTATGAAGGACGGCGAAATCGTTCAGCACGGCAGCCCGGAGCATATCCTCCGTTATCCGGCCAACGAGTTTGTAAAGTCTTTCGTCGGTAAAAAGAGGCTGCAGGCGGACACCGGATTCGAGGAAATCCCTACCGTCGATGAGGTTATGGCGGAACATCCGATCACTGCCTATCCTACACGCGGCCTTGCCGAAGCCATTAAAATCATGGAGAAAAACCGGGTCGATTCCCTCCTGATCGTAGACAGGCAGAACCGCCTTATCGGCACGACGTCCATCTTCCAGGTGCTCGACAAGTACAGGCAGGAAAATATCACGCTGGCCGATATCGCCAAGCCTTTTCATCATACGGTCGAAACAGGCACTTCCTTATCCGTGGCAATCCAGCTTATGAACGAACATAACCTTCCTTATATCCCGGTTGTCCGCGAGAACAACACGTTCGCCGGGCTCGTTACCAAAGGGAGTGTAGTCCGTCATATCGCGGATGTATATACGCCTGCCGAGTCCGACGAATTTACCGAAACGACCGAAGCGGCGCTCCAAGCTTCAGCGGAAGACGAGACGCAAACTCCAGTCAGCAGCGGAGGTGCATAAATGGATTTCCTGAACAGCTACGGTCAATTTCTTAGCGACCGGATGCCGGATATCCTGGTCGCTTTCCGGGAGCATCTGATCATTTCGTTCCTGTCCATCCTTTTCGGCTGTATTGTCGCTATCCCTATAGGTGTATATTTGGCCGGAAACCGGATTAAATGGATCAATTCGCTTGTTTTTGCTTTATCGAACCTGCTGCAGACGATTCCCAGCCTCGCCCTGCTCGCTATCCTGATCCCGCTGATCGGGGTCGGCATGAAGCCGGCCATTATCGCCCTGTTCCTGTATTCCCTGATGCCTATCATGCGGAATACGTTCACGGGTTTCCAGGCGGTCAACCCGCATCTGATCGAGGCCGCAAGAGGCATGGGCTACAGCTCCATCCAGCGGTTAGTGCGCATCCAGCTTCCGCTGGCTCTTCCTTACATCATGTCCGGCGTCCGCGTGACAACGGTCTATATTATCAGCTGGGCTACACTGGCGACCCTTATCGGAGCCGGGGGTCTTGGCCAGTTGATTGTAGCGGGGATGGGCGTGAACAAGAAAGAGCTTATTTTTACCGGCGCCATTCTGGCCGTCATCTTGGCCCTGATCGCCGATTTCGTGCTGGGGGCTCTGGAAAAATGGCTCACCTCCCGGACCAAAACATCGGGTGCTAAAACAGCTTAATCTTTTGGAAGGCTACCATCAACGAGCTAAATAAAAGCTTATCACTATAAAAAACGGCCGCGCTGTGAAGGCCGTCTAAAGGGGATTTCGAATGAAACGTGTGAGAAGACGCTTACTGGCAGCAAGCCTTCTCGCTGCGGTTGTTGTGTCAGCAAGCGGCTGCGGACGGGGAGATACCATTCTGATCGGTACGCAGACTTATTCGGAGCCGAAAATTTTGGCCCAAATGTACAAGCTGCTGATCGAGGACCGTACCGACCTAAAGGTGGATGTACTTCCGGACCTTGCGTCAAGCGGAGTCATCATCGATGCCATGAAGAAGGGCGACATCCAGATGTCGACCCTTTATACCGGCGAACTGCTTAACAAGCATTTCCCGATCGAAGACAAGAAAAGAAACCGGGAAGAAGTGCTTGCGGAAGCGCAGGCCGGTTTCGATAAATATTTTAACTTTAAATGGTTTAATCCTTACGGATTTGAAAATACGTACGCCTTTACGGTGCGCAAAGAATTGGCGGACGAGAAGGGCTGGAAGAAGATCTCGGACATTATCCCGGAAGCCGGCTCCATCAAACTGGGGGTAGATACGACCTGGCTTGAAAGAGAAAGCGACGGATACAAGGCGTTCGCCAAACATTACGGGCTTCAATTCGGGGACACGCTTCCCATGGAAGTCGCACTCGTCTACAGTGCCGTAGCCAGCAAAAAAGTGGATATCGTACTCGCTTACTCAACGGACGCCCGGTTAAAAGAATACAATCTGGTGACACTGGAGGACGACAAACAGTTCTTCCCTCCTTACGATGCCTCACCGGTAGTGAAAAAGGAACTGCTGGCCGATAATCCGGAGCTGAACGATATCATCGGACTGCTGATCGGGAAAATCGATGCCAAAACCATGATTGATTTGAACTATGAAGTTGACGTGAAAAAACGCAATGAGAAAAAAGTCGCGGAAGACTATTTAAAACAAATCGGACTGCTGAAATAAAGGTCCTGCAGGCCTTCTAAGGGGACATGAATATGGAGCTTTTCTTTCAATATATGAGTGAAAACTGGCTTGATTTGCTGGGATTGACTTACGATCATATCGTAATGGTTCTCCTTGCCATTCTTATGGCGCTTATCGTCGGGGTGCCGCTGGGCATTTTGGCCGCGCGTTACCGCCGCCTCGGTTCCGTCATTCTTACGGCCGCGAACATCATTCAGGTGTTCCCGAGTCTGGCGCTACTCGTGCTGCTGATGATAGTATTCGGGCTCGGCTTCAAGACAGTGGTTATCGGCCTCTTCCTCTATTCCCTGATGCCGATCATCCGCAACACCTTTGTCGGGCTCACCCAGGTAAATCCGGCGATTACGGAAGCCGGACGTGGAGTCGGCATGAGCCAGCTTCAGCTTATGTGGAAGGTGCAGCTTCCGCTGTCGCTGCCTTTTATCGCGACAGGCGTCCGGGTCGCGGCGGTCATCGCCATCGGCGTGGCTACCATCGCTCCGCTGATCGGGGGCGGGGGTCTGGGCCGGGAGATTTATTCCGGCATCAACATGGACAATTCCGCCCGTTTGTATGCGGGAGCTATCCCGGCGGCGCTGCTCGCGCTGCTGACGGATTTTGTCCTCGGCCAGGTGCAGAAGCGAATGCATGTAAGCCGGTAGTGTAAATAAAAAGAACACGGAAGACTGCCTTTGCAGCCGCCGTGTTCTTTTTATTTGCCGGAAGGGCTCGGGCGCCGCTCCATGAAACGGCTGTACCGCAACCGAGCTTTAGCGGAACGGCAACCGTCTGTCGTCGTACCCACAATACGCGTCGCGTTTGAATACCGGATCGCATTCACGTAATGAACGAGAAGATTCCGCATTGAAAACAAAAAAAGCCGAAAGGGCCCGTTAGGGCTTCTTTCGGCTTCGCGCTTGTTATTTCGCCTGCCATACCTGCGGATCGGATTTACCGCTGTGGTACTCGATACGGTCGGGTACAATTTTCAGAATGACATATTCCGGATCGTGCGGACCGTCGAACCATTCCTTGAAGTCGTCGCGCCATACTTTTTCGCGCAAGCTTTCATCCGTACTCACACTGCCTGTCGCTTCGATCTGAAGGATATCGGAAGAAGGTTTACCGTCAAAGCCCACAAGAATATGTACATGGGGATTATCTTGTATCTCTTCCACCTTATCGGTTTTACGGTTTGTCGCCAAATAAATCGTCAGCTCATCGTGAAATAAAGCCATGTAGCGTACACGCGGCTTCCCATTCTCAACGGTACCGAACGAGCAAAACTCGTTGTTATCCAGAACGCTTACGATCTGCTGTTCCAAAGACGGATTCGACATGCTCTCTCCAGCTCCTTTCGAGTAAACACGTTTCTCTTTCTCTATTTAGCTTACCCGAAAAGAAGGTGCCCCAAACGACATGCAGGGCCGCTTTGGCGAAGCGTTTCTATTCGATTTTGCCCGCCTCATCGGTCACGGCGAAATTGTAGTTCACGGAACGTGTAAAAGGTTCCTGCCGCTCGTTCGCTCCGTTGATGTCGAATGAGATATTATAAACCCCGGGCTCCGTCGGCGCCTTGAAGTTTAAGAGAACTTCGTTCTTCGCGGTTTGCAGATTAACTTCGCCCGCTTGCTGAAGGCTCTTCACCTTGCCTTTGCCTCCGGAACGAGTCAGCTTCGCTTTCTTCGTTTTGGTGTCCTCCAGCTTGCCCGCTCCGTCGAACGAAACGGCAATCTGCGCATTCTCACCTTGTTTGTATTGTTTGCGGGCGTTCTTGATTTGTCCTTTTACACGGCCTTCCGGACGGGCCAGCATAAAGTATGCATCCCCTTCTCCAGACAGCTCCAGGGTCCAGTTCCCCTTTTCCGGGTTCTCAAGCGTAAGCGTATGATGAACGGCATCGGAGAACAGAACGGCATCGTCTTTCTCCGCACTTTTGGCCGGATTAAGCGTGATCTTTTTGCCGGATGGGCTTGTCAATGTGACTTGCGTCGTTTCTTTAGCCGTCAACACATCCAGGGAGATCGAACCGAGACCACTTTCAAGCGGGAAGACCTCTTTTGCGGATCCTTTGGCGAGACTGCCTCCTTTCATAATGAAAGAAGAATTCTCGGAAACCGCAGGAGCTGCTTGAGGGGCGGCAGAGAGGTTCTCTTCTTGAAGCGCCGCCGCTGCAACCGCCTTTTTGCCAAGTGCCAGCTTGGGCTGAACCAGACTCCAAGTCTGGGAAGCCGTCGTCATCGCGCTGTGGGAGATGTTCTTTGTAAAGCTTTTAATGCCATAAGGCAATCCAAGCGCGGATGCTACGCTGACGGCACCGTCATCCTCGCCCGGAAGAATGGCATGGGCGAACCAGTAGGCGGTAAACCAGCCGTCATCACCCTCTCCGCCGGACATGTAGGTCTTAGTAGCGGAGACTCCCGGCTTGCTGTCTGTCTGCGTACGGAAGTTAGCCATGTAGGAAGTTTGCAGCGAATAGACCGCATCGTCTTTCTTGCCTAGGATTTCGGCCAGCCAGCTTGTCCAGTCGCTGTAAGCCATGTCAGCCAGCTCGGAGCCCCTATTCGGCGTAGAAAGCTGATGAACGACGTTCACGTACGGCGCGGCGCCGTAATGCAGGAGTGCGGCTTGCGTGTCGATTCCACCCTTGGAGTGAGCGATGATATTAATTTGGGAGACACCATAATATTGGGCGACCTTCTTGATGACCTCGGCCAGCTTCGGACCGTTGGTCCACATGTCCCCGCCCGCGCCGTCCGCATCTTTCAGCTGTACAAAAGCCGTGCGATACCCGGCCTTATAAGCCGCCTCGTAGTATCCGTCCGTTTTGAGCCAAGTGTTATAATTCGAGTGAAGACCCTGGACGAAAAGAATCACGGGCTTGTCATTGGAAGCCTGCGGAGGCACCGCTCCCGTGTACCAGTCCCCGAAATGACCGGACGGATTGTCGTCATGCAGAGACGGAGCCGGCGGTGGAGCGGCTTGGACCACCGAAGAACACGCAAGAACCGCGGATAAGCCTAACAAGGGGATCATACGGGCACGAACTTTTTGAATCATTTAATTCCCTCCTCTGAATCGATAATTGCTTACCTCTTCATTATATGGAAGAAATTACAATTCAGCATTAGCTGGGTGTTAATTTTAAGAAAACAAAAAAAAGCCCGGAACTATTTCCGGACTAAAGTATCTCGACCAATCTAATTGATCGTCCACCAACATCAACATCAACATCAACACAAATCTCCGTTTTTAGACTTCCTCTCATGTTTACACAGGAACTGTTCAACGACATCGGGTCCATACTGCAACCGCCTGGCGGTATATCTGTCTTGATATTTCGAAGCTTTCGGCCTTTCGACATCCGCATGATGTACTTGATCCTTTGTCGATAAAACATCCCGCACAATTAGACACCTGTCTCACAGTTCGATATTTCTCGGGAAATATTTCTAAAAAAATAAAAGACCCCGCTGTATTCAGCAAGGTCTCTTATTTAATGAGGTATGCGGTCGGAGGGATTTGAACCCTCACGCCCATTGGGCACTACCCCCTCAAGATAGCGTGTCTGCCGTTCCACCACGACCGCATGTGAGGTAAAGAATGTGAGCCATGAAGGACTCGAACCTTCGACACCCTGATTAAAAGTCAGGTGCTCTACCAACTGAGCTAATGGCTCTCATGGTGACCCGTAGGGGATTCGAACCCCTGTTACCTCCGTGAAAGGGAGGTGTCTTAACCCCTTGACCAACGGGCCTTGTCAACTCTTAGAACATGATGTCGTTTTTGACGACAAGTGTTATTATAGCTTAACCTTTTCAAAATGACAAGCCTAATTTAGAATGAATTTTCTGGCACAAAATCGTTCCGGCCGGTACCGGTCCATGTGTACCAATGTCTGTAAAAAGCAAAAAAGCCGCTGTATCTAAGCGACTTTCTTCACAATACTTATGGCGGAGAGAGAGGGATTCGAACCCTCGCACCACTTACGCAGTCTAACCCCTTAGCAGAGGGTCCCCTTGAGCCACTTGGGTATCTCTCCAGATATGGCTCCCCGAACAGGACTCGAACCTGTGACAACTCGATTAACAGTCGAGTGCTCTACCAACTGAGCTATCAGGGAAAGACAATAATTAATTTATCATGAACGTTTGGGAAAGTCAAGCGTGTAAAGTTGCAGCTTTCCCCGGCACTTTCCGCACGAGTATTTACGCACATCCATCTTTCTTTTCCGGTAATATTCGGTGCCGCAGGCCACGCACTTGAGCTTGTACTTATAAGGCGCCGGTTCCTTGCGTTGAGGCAAAGCCCGGCAAAATCGCGTCCCGCCCACTTGCTTGAGCAGAAGCTTAAAGTCGGCATCCCGGTGCTGATAGCCTCTTCTCTGCAAATGAAGATGATAGTGGCACAGCTCGTGCTTAATGATTTTTTCGACATCGTCCCTGCCGTAAGTCTCCCACTGATGCCAGCTGATCTCGATATCGTGTGACTTCGTAAAATAGCGACCGCCCGTGGCACGAAGCCTACGGTTAAACCGCGCACGGTGACGAAACGGCCATCCGAACGCCTGCATAGAAATCTGCTCCACCCACACCTGAAGCTGCCCGTCGTCCATAGCAAGCGACTCCTTTCCCCGCTTCGGCACTGGATTTCCCGTATGCTCCCGCGGATAAGTCTCTCTTGAATTTGTACCTAATGAAGGGCTATACTGTCAAGTAGAAAACGAGAACGTGATGCGCGAGAGGAGCACCGCCGCTATGCCGACCAGCGTTATGAAATATGCCGTATTGAAACTGAAAGACCAGCTTGAATTTGTCGAAATGCCCGCTACGCACATGTACCAGCTTACGGCCCTGAACGGCCGGCTGCACAAAGAAATCGAGAAGCTGACCGCACACAATGTGCCTGAACTGCCGGTCGTCATCGCCGAATGCGACAACCTGGAGCCGGTGAGTACCGCGTATGCGATAACCGGAGGTCTGGACTATATTAATAAGCTCGAAGCTTCCTTCGCTTCCATTCAGGAATCCGCCTACCCGCTCGTATCGCTCCTCACCGAAATCCGGGCGCTGCAGGCCCAACTTGAGCAATGGTACGAAGAGTACGAGGAAGATCAGCAGTAAATCTCCGCTTTTCCGATAAAAAAGCTGCAGGACCTGCACGCCGGACGCCTCTGCCCCATATGCTGTAAGTAGTCAGTCAGGAAGGGGATGGCGTTATGCCGCAATGGCTCTGCAACCAGCTGATGCGAGCGTTCCAGAACAAAAACCCTCGGCAGATTCGTTTACTTAACGACAGTTGGTTTTTTTACCGGACACGGAGATCACCCGACGAGCTGTCGGGATCCTTTGAAAAAAGCAGGTAGCTCCGCATAGGCGGAATTACCTGCTTTTTTTGTAACGGCTCTGGGCCGTTAAGGCATACGGGCGTCCAAAACCCGGCCGATCTGCTCGTTGATTTTGCCGACGTCCGGCTCCGGAGCCGGCTGATCGGCTAACGTGTACTTGTATTTAAGCTTCAGAATCCGGTAAACACTCTCATCGATTCTCCGCTCCGAAAGGACGCCGGTTTCGGCGGCCTGCTTCAGCGCTTTTACGACACGGACCGTGTTGTCGAATTCGTGACAAACTAGGGCTACGTCCGTGCCTGCTTTCACGGCTTGAACGGCCGCCTCGCCGATTCCGTAACTTTTGACGATGGCGCCCATTGTCAGATCGTCCGTGAACACGACACCGCCGAAATTCAGCTCTTTGCGCAGCAAATCGGTAATGACCGCCGGGGATAAGGAAGCCGGATAGGTGGCATCCAGCTTCGGAAGCAGAATGTGCGCAACCATGACCGCATCCGCCCCGCTCTGAAAGGCTTTGACGAAGGGGACGAGCTCAAAAGAACGCAGACGGCCCGCATCGTGCTCCACGACAGGCAGCCCGATGTGGGAATCTACCGCGGTATCGCCATGTCCCGGGAAATGTTTCACAACGGGAATCACCTTCTGCGCGGCGATGGCTTTCATCATCTCGACCCCAAGATTGCTTACAAGCTCGGGCGTCGACCCGAAAGAACGGTCCCCGATGACCGGATTGTTCGGGTTGCTGTTGATATCGAGCACGGGAGCGAAATTTGTGTTAAATCCGAGGGAAGCCACTTCCCGGGCGAGAATATCTCCGATCTCCGCAGCGAACCGCAGGTTCTTCGTACTGCCGATTACCCGGCTCGCAGGTACGTTCATATACTCGTCCGGCATGCGGCTGACGCGTCCGCCTTCCTCGTCGACACTCAGCATTAGCGGTATTTTGCTCCCCGTACGGGCATTCTCTTCTTTCAACGAATTCAGGAGGGCTACCGTCTGCACCGTGCTTTTTACGTTCGGCTTGAATAAAATGAAGCCTCCGACTTTATAGGTATCTATCAGCTGCCGCGCATGCTCGTCCATCTCCAAGCCGTCGACTCCGCTGATGACCATTTGACCGATTTTCTGATCCAGCGTCATCCTTGCAATCTGATCCTTCAGCGGGTCGTCGACCGTAGGTGTCGGACTCGGCTGCGACTCCTTGCCGCCGCTTTGGCTTTTGCCCGGACCTGCCTGCGGTCCCGATGTGCCGCAGCCGGCCGAAATGAACAGCAGAACGGCAAGCGCCAGCGTTCCTCCCTTGCGTAACCATGTGTGAAGCATGGACCTTCCCTCCGCTCTGATCGTCTGCCGGATTCCAGCGGCAGCTATCTTTTCTGTTTTTGCCCATTCGTGTAAGAGTTATTCCTGCCTTGCCTGAACGAGATGTCAGGACGGTACCGAGGCGCGGAATTCAGAGTAAAAAAGAAAACCTCAAGCTCTTTGGGATCTTGAGGTTCTTTATGGCCGGTTCCGTTTATTGCGGCTGTTTCATGGTCAGGCCGACACGGCCCTTCTTTGCATCTACGTTCAATACCCAGACCGTTACGTTGTCACCGACGGATACCACATCCATCGGATGTTTCACGAACTTGTCGCTGAGCTGGGAAATATGGACGAGACCGTCGCTTTTGATGCCGATATCGACAAATGCGCCGAAATCGATCACGTTGCGCACGGTACCCTGAAGCTCCATCCCCGGCTTCAAATCTTCGATCTGAAGGACGTCGGTCCGGAAGATCGGCGTGCCGAGTTCCTCGCGGGGATCGCGGCCCGGACGCTGCAGGCTGTCCAGGATATCGCGCAGCGTAGGCACGCCGATGCCAAGCTTGGGCGCAAGCTCTTCGGGCTCCTGGCGCTGAAGCAGCTCCTTGAGCTGCTGGGATCCGATCCCGGCAAGCTCGACTCTCAGCTCGGCCAGCAGCTTGTCCACCACGTCGTATGTCTCGGGGTGGATCGGCGTGTTGTCGAGCGGATTGCCGCTTCCGGGTACCCGGAGGAAGCCGATGCACTGCTCGAACGTTTTCGCGCCGAGGCGGGGAACCTTCTGCAGCTCTTTGCGGCTGCCGAACTTCCCGTTCTCCTCGCGGAACTTCACGATATTCTTCGCGATCGTGCTGTTGATTCCGGAGACGTAGGAAAGCAGCGACGGCGATGCCGTGTTCACGTCGACACCGACATGGTTAACCGCGGATTCGACAACCGCTTTGAGGCTCTCGTCGAGATGCTTCTGCGAGACGTCGTGCTGGTATTGGCCGACGCCGATCGCTTTCGGCTCGATTTTGACAAGCTCCGCGAGCGGGTCCTGCAGACGGCGCGCGATCGAGATGGCGCTGCGCTCCGCGACGTCGAGGTCCGGGAACTCCGTCTGAGCAAGCTTCGATGCGGAGTACACGCTTGCGCCGGCCTCGTTCACGATGAGGTACTGGAGCTTGCGCGCTTTAAGTTCGGCGATCAGATCCGCCACGAACTGCTCGGTTTCGCGCGAAGCGGTACCGTTGCCGATGACGATGAGGCTGACATCGTACGTGTCGATCAGGCGCTTGAAAGCGGCCTTCGCTTCCGCGACTTTGTTGTTCGGCGGCGTTGGATACGTCACCGTGACCTCCAGCATCTTACCCGTCTCGTCCACGACGGCCAGCTTGCAGCCGGTCCGGTAAGCCGGATCGACGCCGAGCACGGTTTGGCCCTTAACGGGCGCCTGGAGGAGCAGATTCCGCAGATTGCCGGCGAAAATCTGGATCGCGTGCGTCTCCGCCCGTTCCGTCAGCTCTCCGCGGACTTCCCGCTCGATGGATGGCGCGATCAGACGCTTGTAGGCGTCTTCCACAGCCGATTGCAGCGCGTCGCGCGTCACGGACGGCCCCTGGATGACCTGGCGGCCGATGAATTCATGGATTCGCTCCACGGGAACGTCGAGCGCCACTTTCAGCACGTCCTCGCGCTCACCGCGGTTAATCGCCAGCGTGCGGTGCGGCGGCATTTTTTTCAGCGGTTCCTGGTAGCTGTAATACATCTCGTAAACGGACTCTTCTTCCTGCTTCTTCGCTTCCGTACGCAGAATCCCGTTGTCGTGCGTAAATTTACGGACCCAGGCCCGGATTTTCGCATCGTCCGCGAGCTGCTCGGCAACGATATCCTGCGCGCCTTGAAGAGCTTCTTCGGTGGTGCCGACGCCTTTGTCTTCGCGAACGTACTTCGCGGCTTCTTCCTGAAGCGAGCCTTTCTGAGGCTGTTTCAGTATAAATTTCGCCAGCGGCTCCAGCCCTTTTTCCTTCGCGACGCTTGCGCGTGTTTTGCGCTTCTGGCGGTATGGACGGTACAAATCCTCCAGCTCCTGGAGCTTTACCGCTTTTTCAATGGAAGCCTGAAGCTCACCGGTGAGCTTGTCCTGCTCGTCGATAAGACGCAGCACTTCCAGCTTGCGGTCTTCCAGATTGCGGAGGTAATTCAGCCGCTCCTCGATATCCCGCAGGAAATTCTCGTCGAGTTCTCCCGTCATTTCCTTGCGGTAACGCGCGATAAACGGGATGGTATTGCCTTCATCCAGAAGATTTACAGTCGTTTGAACCTGCGAAGCCTTGAGCTGAAGCTCGGCGGCGATTTGTTTGACGATTCGGGCAGCCGTAGCCGCCGTTTTTTCCTCGGTCCGTTCGTAGCTCTTAGGTGCTTGCTGCTTGTCTGCGTGCTGGACATCCGTGTTTGCCATCGTTATTCCCCCATGCGTTTTGTAGCTTTCTTCCGGGCATAGTTATACTCGGCCCGATCCTTCCCCCGAAAACCTCTTGATCTCCGCAGCTTTCGCGTGCCCGGACCTCATTTTCGTGCCGACCTTAGTTAAAGAAACGAAAAAACGAGGGCTGTTAGGGCCCCTCGCTCCTCATTTCATCGCTAGAAATCAATCAGTCCCACGCTGACCTGCAGCGCTTCGTCCACCTTGCGCATTGATTCTTCATCCAGATGCGTAATTTTGTCGGTCAGCCGCTGTTTGTCGATCGTACGGATCTGTTCCAGCAAAATGACGGAGTCCCGGTCGAAACCGTGCGTTTCCGCATCGATTTCCACGTGCGTCGGTAGCTTCGCTTTCTGAATCTGCGCCGTGATTGCGGCGACGATGACCGTCGGGCTGAAGCGATTGCCGATGTCGTTCTGGATAATCAGCACCGGACGGACGCCGCCCTGCTCGGAACCGACAACCGGTGAAAGATCTGCGAAGTACACATCGCCACGTTTTACAATCAAATTATTACACCCCGCTTACTAAGCGTACCAGCGTATTGTCCGCCTCTTCCTCCGCTTGAAAAGCTTCGTCCGCTATCGTTAGGTTGATTTTAGCCATCTCCATGTAGCCTTTCTGCATGGATTCGCGAAGGCTGCGTTTTTTGCGTTCAAGCAAATACAGCTTCATGGCCTGGCGAATAAACTCGCTTCGGTTGGAGTTCTCCTTCTCCACAATGCCGTCGACCTCCTGTAATAGGTTGTCTGGCAAACTGATCATGATCCTCTTCGTGTTATGAGCATTATTCACCGATTTCGCACCCCCAAGAAACATCCGAAAACACTTTACTACCATTATGTCGATGCAGTAGTAAATTTATACTACTTCAGTATATATGCGCGTGGTATATCATTTATGCCATACGCATCGTCAAGCTCCCTTGTAATCTATTCGAGGGCATACCCTGAAATCCTGTTTTTCCTTCGGGAAAAATTGTGGAATTTTGATTAAATTCTGTCGATCCGTTAAAAAAGATGTCTGAACAGGGAGTTGACCGCCTTCACTCTACGGCCGCCGCTTACGTAAACGCGGGGAACCCGGTGAGAGATCATGCAGGTTACTTCGTAATTGATCGTACCCAGCTTAGCGGCGATTTCCTCCGCGGTTATGCGTTCTCCGCCCTGCTCGCCGAGCAGGACGACCTCGTCTCCGAATGCCGCTTCCGGAATATCGCTCGTATTCAGCATACATTGATCCATACAGATCCGGCCCACGACCAGAGCTCTTCTGCCGCGCACCAGTCCTTCCGCTTTCCCCGTCAACAGACGCGAGAAGCCGTCGGCATAGCCGATCGGCAGTGTGGCAATCCGTTCATCGCCTTGCGTGTGATAAATGGTGCCGTAGCTGACGCCCGATCCGGGCGGAAGGGTCTTCAGATGGACGATCCCCGTTTTGAGGCTCAGTACGGGTTTCAGCCTAATCTGCTCTTTGTTTACCTCTTCGGAAGGATACAGCCCATACATGGCAATGCCCAGACGTACCATATTGTAAGTAAGTTCGGGCAGATCGATGGCAGTCGCGCTGTTGCCGGCGTGCACAAAAGGAAAACGGGCTCCCGGCAGCTCACCGGCCTTCCGGACGATCCCGGCGAATTTCGCGTGCTGTTCGTACGTATAAGCTTTGTCGGTTTCATCCGCATTGGCATAGTGGGTAAACAGCCCCTCGACCCGGACTCCCCGCGTCTGCAGCGCTTTCGCGATAAACGCGATCGCTTCGTCCTCGTCGTGCAAGCCGATCCGTCCCATGCCGCTGTCGATTTTAATATGAATGTTAAGCGGCGGTTTGTTCCCGCCCGCTGCGGCGTCGCGCTGCGCATACCCGGAAGCCGCTTCAAGCAGTTCTTCCGTATAAACGGTCAACGTAATGTCGTGTTCCAGCGCAAGTCCGATCCCTTCAGGCGGCGTATAGCCCAGAACCAGGATAGGCGCCGTAACGCCGGCGTTCCTCAGTTCCATCGCTTCGTCGAGAAAAGCTACGGCCAGATAGGTCGCGCCGCATTCCATTGCCACTTTCGAAACCTCTACGGCGCCATGGCCGTAGGCATCGGCTTTCAGAACCGCCATCATGTGTACGCTTCCCGGCAGCACGCGCCTGAAAGTCTCCAGGTTGCTGCGGAGCGCATCCAATGAAATTTCCACGTAAGTCGGACGGTAAAAAGCATCCACGTCAAAGTTCACCTTCTTCAAAACTGTACACGGGACAAGGGAGATCCCGAATAAACAGGGTCTCCCTTCCCTAATTGGCCGGCACTTCCGCCGTCCTCCGTTACACCCATGTTAAAGGCTCCGCTGGATGAAGTCAATGCATTGTTCCGGGCAAAATTCCCCAATCCATGGGCCTTTACGGGTTATTTGCCCGCTTCTTCGGCAACGGACTGGGCGATTTTGACAAGCTCGTCGTGCGGCAGGTCGGCGGTCGCCAGGCGGAATTCGATGCCCTCGTACGTCCACGTCAGCGTCTTCTTCTCGTCGCCGGTGACCACACCGAGCGTGTAGCCCAGGTCGACGATATCGCCGGGCAGGACGGATACGGTCTGTGTCTGCGGCGCTACCTCGAGCAGCGTGTAGTTGTAGGTCCCCTGGTAGCGGACCATGATGCCCGTGTTCTCGCCGAGCTTCACGTCCCGGATGTCCTGCTGCGCGACACCCTTGGGCATGTAGGACGGCTCGATGAGCCCGAAGCCCGCGCTGCTGTTGGCCGCGGCTTTGTTGTCCGCGTCGGCGGCACCGGTCGCGGAAGTGCCCGCCGCTGCGGGGGCAGGCTGCTTGTCGCCGGTGCCGCCTGCGGAGGCTGCGCCGCCCGCGGAAGCGCCTGGCGCAGCGGGCATCTTGCCCGCGTCAGCCGCCGCGCCGCCGGAGCCCGCCGCCGCGGCCGGAGCCTTCGCGGAGCCGTCTGCGGCTTTGCCTGCGGCGGCCGCGCTTTGGCCGGGCGACGCGGCCGGGGCTTTGCCGCCGTCGGCGGCCGCTCCGGCGCTTGCGCCGCTCGCGGGAGTTCCCGCAGCCGCGTCCTTGCCCGCGGTGCCTGCCTGCGCGGATGCCGGGGTATCCTTGCCGGCAGCCGCTTTGCCGTCCGGAGACGTCGCGCCCGCAGCCGGTTCTGTTGCCACGCCGGAGACAGGCGCGTCCTTATCCAGCGATTTCAGATCCCAGCTGGTCATGTTGCGCTGCATGTCAAAGCTGTCTTTTTCCAGCTTTTTACCAAACTCAAACTGGGTGAAATCAAGCTTAACGAGTACGTTCGAGCTGCTGTCGGAAACTTCGACCTTCTGCGGCGCGAGGCTTTTTTGATCCAGCCATATCTTCTGTCTCGCCATCTGTCCGCTGTTGGCATAATTCGCCGCCACGTCGAAGACGAACGAATTGCCCTCTTTCGTAAACTGCCGCTCCGTGTCCAGCAGAATGCTTTGAGCCAAGGACTGGAACAGGTACACCTGACCCTGATTCTCCGGCCAGTCGCTCTGGAACCGGAAGCTTTTATGCAGATGAGGCGTCAAAACAAAAACTCCGTCATCGTTGCGCAGCACAACCTGCGTGATGTCTTTTTTCTCATTGGTCAAGGAAATGCGGTAATAATGCGGCTGTTGGTACCACACCTCCACCTGATATTCCTGCGGTTCCTGCCCGGTTTGAAGAACCATGCGTCCCGTACCCTGATAACTTTCGAGCTTGCCGATCACATGATCCAAATCTTTTACTACCGATCCTGCATCCTTTTTTCCACAACCGGCCAGAAGCAATGCTGCACTCATCACGATGGCGAGTATCCATGTGACCCGACGCATGTCATCATCCCCTCATCCTTAAGTAAAATGTACTGATACATGTCTATGAAAGGACTTGGCCGATTATGCGGACTAGTTTGACAAGCCGTGATCCTGTCCTCGGCCGGTTTGTTCTGCCGGGGTAACCGGATAGTGTTCGTGCCGCACGGCCAAAAGCTGCATGCGAAAAGGAGGCCATCTTAATAGAAGACCTCCTTTTCCTACCTAGCCGCGACTGCCATGTTTGTCAGGCAAAGCCTATTCTAATCCAACCAAAATGAAGCTTCTGCCCGGTCGGCAGGGCTTGTGAAGCTCATCGGACAGGTTAGAAGGATTCACCAAGGGCCGTGTTGGCTGAACAAGATAACCGTAATCCCCCTCTTCAAGTCGCGGACGAACGAAGAAGTGAATCCGTTAAGGCCGGCGTTGCACAGCATGCCGGATGTGACGAATGCTTAAGCTACTTTCCCTCCCCAGGACTTCCCTTCTCCATGGGTTATCGATCCGGTGAGAAGCGGTATCTTCTCGCGCAATTCGGACAGAGTCGCCTCGCGCCCATCCGCGAGCAGCGCAAATGTCTGCTCGCCTGCCTCACGGATCAAGCGGCGACGCGGTTGCTCGCCCCGGCCTGGGCGAAGCGAAGCAGCTCGCGAGGGAAGACGAATAGGGTTCGTCGCATCGCCAAGTGCTTGATAAGGGAGCGATCAACGTAAAGGGCGTGATCCATATCTTCCACAATCATCCCATCGACACGCGCCCAGGCAGAGAGATACACGGTCGGCTGGTCCGTCCCGTGGAGACACACCATACTCCTCGCCGCGTCAACAACTTCCGTTGCCCGAAATCCAGGCGCTAAATGGTGGCGACGTGCCAATCGCGCTCGACGTTCGGCTGCACCGATGCTCCGGGTGGAATGAGTGGTCATTGTCTTTATCCTCCTCTGCTTGTAGAACGATCAATAAAGTTAGCGATTATTTTTAGTCAGATACAAATACAACGTCATAGGGGCAAAGATGGCGATCAACAGCAGGCAAACACCAAGTCCGGCTGTAATGTCCATTGTGGTTGCCGTACCATTCATGACTCCCCGTACTGTCGTAACTGCAATGCTGATTGGGTTGATATCCACGACGAACCCAATCCATTTCGGCATCGTTGACGAGTCTACCAGAATATTGCTCGCAAACATGAGAGGATACACCAACATCATGCTTGATCCCGATACCGTCTCAGGCCGTTTGGCCAAGACACCAATCATCGAAAAAATCCAACTTACACTAAAGGCGAAAAAAATGATAAACAAAATAGCTAGTAGTGTTCCCTTGATCCCGTCCTCCGGGCGGAAGCCAAGCAGCAGCCCTGTTCCACAAGCTACGAGCAAAGCTTAGTGCATCTGTCATTAATGGCCCGAGTACGGAGGCCGGTTGCCAAAAAGGCATCGTTCGGAAACGATTGTATACCCCATTCGAGATATCTTGGCAAAGGGTTGTCCCGCTATAGATGGTCATCGGAACAACCGTAAGAACGAGGATGCCAGGCAGCAGAAATTGGATGTATGCCTCAGTGGAACCCGCAATAGCGCCGCCAAACAAGAAATTAAAAATAAGCAGCAGCATAACAGGAGTCAGAACGGCATCCATTACAAATCCAAAAAGATTGTTTTTCGTATTTTGCCATGTTCTCCACATGAAGATTGTTGTCGATGTTAAGGAATTTGGACTGGGTGGTGCAGACCTTCGTAACAACATCGATTCATTCAGGATAGGGCTGCTGTTCATTGAACGGCCTCCTTCCCCTGTTTAGATGAAGTTAAAGCCATGAATACTTCGTTCAAGCTTGGCTCACTTAGGGAAAAGTAGTCTATCGGGACTTTATTGCTCACGAGCGTATGTATGGCTTGGCTTGCGAGAATGGCTTCTTGCACGGGTATATTATATTCAAGCGGATCATGGCCTTGAAATCCTGTCAAATGATGATGATCGGCTAACAAGCGGCTGATGGTTGCTTCATCTGTCTGTTCGGCCAATCGAATCGCTAACGTTTTGCCCCCAACGGATGCCTTCAATTGATTAGGTGTCCCTTCGGAAACAATGCTCCCGTTATCGATGACAGCGATTCTGTCAGCCAACTGATCGGCTTCTTCCAGGTATTGGGTCGTCAACAACACCGTCGTTCCCTGCTTCAATAACGTTCGAACCATTTCCCATACCCCCATACGACTTTGAGGGTCTAATCCGGTTGTCGGTTCATCCAGAAAAATAATTTCCGGCTGGGTAACGATGCCGGCGGCAATATCTAAGCGTCTGCGCATGCCTCCGGAATAGTTCCGGACCATACAATCCTTGGCATCTGATAACGCGAACGATTGAATCAGTTGTTCCGCTATGGCACGGGCCTCCTTTGAGGTATAACCATGAAGCCTGGCAATCATGATGATATTCTGCATTCCTGTCAACCCTTCATCAAGGGCAGCGAACTGCCCCGTCAGACTTATTTTCTTTCTCACTTCCTTGGCGTGCTCCACCACATCATAACCGGCTACAAGCGCAGTTCCCCCATCCGGCTTAAGAAGTGTGGACAACATATCGATGGTCGTTGTTTTCCCTGCGCCGTTAGGACCGAGCAAAGCAAACAGTTCCCCTTTTTTGACGCGTAAATGAATTCCTTTGACCACCTCATTTTCGTTAAACGATTTTCTGAGATCGTTGACTTCGATAGCATAGGACATTTCTGACAACCCCTTATTCCCTTGATCCAATATGGCACCCTGCTGAAATTTGAATATTACAAAAAGTTATTTTTATGTTCAGAAACCCATTCGGCGAGTGTTCTGGCAGGACGTCCTGTCACTTGCTCAATAGTGGGGACAACCGTATGTCCAATTGCGGGTGGATTCTTGCCCATAAGGACAAAAAATTCGATAGCCCCCTCTTCATAACCCTGATCTCTCCAGTTTTGTCTCACCTGCTCTTCCGTAAGTTCAACAAATTCAATATCTTTACCGATCCCTTCACTAATCGTCCGCACAGCTTCTCTTCGCGAAAGAGACTCCGGGCCTGTGAGAATATAACTGTGCCTGTGATGGCCATTCTCCGTAAGCGCCGCAACGAAAACAGCGGCTATGTCTGCTTCATGGACTCTAGCACTCAGTGCATCTCCGAAAGCCTCCTGGACAACCCCCTCCGAACGAATGGATTCCTGCCAATCCACTAGGATATTGGCCATAAATTCTCCAGGCTTTACGAGTGTCCATTCCATCCCGCTATTTTTCAGCGCTTCTTCAACAGGCCCTTCTTCGTAACCGACCAATACGGTGACCCGTTTAACACCGGCAAGTTCCGCCAATTCAATCACTTTGGGCTGCGTATCCAACGTTGCATTAGGCTCATCGCTGGAGGTGATTAAGAACAATCCTTTAACGCCTTCCAATGCGGCTTGCAGCGTTTCCGGCGCATTAAGATCCCCTGCCACAACCTCAACACCGTCCGGTAAATTAGCCTTTGCCGGATTGCGCGACACGGCTCTCACCTGCTTCCCCTTTTGCACGAGCTGAGTCACAACATGTCTTCCTACCGTTCCTGTAGCACCTGTTACTAATAGTGTCATTTGCTGATTCCTCCTATTTGCGCTGCGTATAAAGCTTTTGGATTTCGTTGATTTTTTCCAATAAATCTTGCTTCAACTCGTCAGGCGAAATGATTGTCACCTTTGAACCGTAGCTCAGAATAATGGAAATCGCATATTCTTGCGAGTAGAAAACCGTGTGTACGTCAATATAATCCCCGTGGTGCGTACACTCTCCCTGAAACTGCTCGTACACTCGAGGCTGAGCTGTTAAATCGAAACGCAGTTGGGCTTGTACGCCTTGAGCCTCTTCTTCAGCGGGAAGAGATGATAGGACTCTAGGTTGAAAATGGTCGTCTAGCACTTCCAGTTCGGTGATCCTGGACACCCGGAAGAAGCGTTTCGCTTGATGCGATAAGCAATACCCCTCCAAATACCATGCCCCGCGCTCCCAATACAACTTGACTGGCTCTACCTTTCTTTGAGATAAGGTGCCTGTTGCACTTGTGTAAGAAAATGCAAGGACTCGGGTCCGATTGATCGCATGAAGGAGCGGATGAACAATCTCCTTCTCACCTTCTGACGTACTCATATCAAATACGATCTTATCGTGATGTCCCCCTTTCAACAGAGCAGGCTGCAGACCGGAAAGCTTCTGCATTAACGAGACAGACGGGCCCCCCATGGCTCCTTCCATGCCCTTAAGAAGATTGTAGATGACCGAAAAATCATCAACAGAGAAGTGCTGTTTCGTTAAGAAAAAACCGTTCATCAGTTCAAAACCACCGTCAGTACCCGTAAACGAAGCAACAGGAATGCCCGCTTGATTGATCAGATCCACATCACGATAAATCGTACGAATGGAAACCTCGAATCTAGCTGCCAATTCTGTTGCCGTCACTCTTTTTCTTGTCAGCAGCTCCATCGTAATTCCGAGCATGCGATCCAGTCTCATCTTTTCACCACTCTCCTTCCGCGATTTATCGGCTCATCTGTTTGAAAGCATAACATCCGAATTCTGACATCATGTATGTCAGGATTCCAAACACATAGAATCTTGTCATAGTTATTCCTCTTAATCTGTTTATGAGATTGTATCCATATTGAGACTATACTTCATGGCTTAAAAACGGAGTAGATGGAAATGGCACACTGGAAATAGTAATACTATACGAGGGACCATTCCAGTGAGGAAGTAATTTGAGGTTTGAGCAAAAAAGCGCCCCCTCGTTATAATGGAAATCGTTCCCCAAGAACAAATCCCACTAACGAAAAAGGCGCTCAACATGAAGCAGAAGCTGAAACAGAAGCATTGACGGCGGCTGGGCAGCGAGATAAGAAGGTTTCCCGGATGCTCCTATGGTAAACCGCCCAAATTGAAAGCCGCCGAAACCGGGAAGACCGGTCGGCGGCTTTTATTTTTCCCCTCATTAGTTCATCAAGTAAAGAAACCCGCCGATAATGACCGCCCACATGACGGCTCCCATCAGCACTCCGATGATCAGGCCGCGCCCCATTGGCATTTGATCGTCCCGGTAAGCGTCTTCATGATCGATCATAAAAAAACCTCCCCGTTACCAAGATATGATCCTAGTATCGGGAAGATTCGGGCGGAATATACTTAATAAGCATTTTTGTTCGTAAAGCCGTTTACGATTGTTTTCCAGATAATCTTGATGTCGAAGAGGAACGACCAATTCTCGATATAGAAAATATCGTGCTGAATCCGGTCCGAGATCGAAGTGTCCCCCCGCAGTCCGTTGCTCTGCGCCCAGCCTGTAATACCCGGGCGAATATGATGCTTCACCATATATTTCGGAATTTCTTCTTTAAACTGCTCCACGAAAAACGGCCGTTCCGGACGCGGTCCGACTACACTCATATGCCCGAAAAGCACATTGAAAAACTGAGGCAGCTCATCAAGGCTCGTTTTGCGGAGAAAGGCGCCCAGCCTCGTTTTACGCGGATCGTCGGCTGTCGTCCAGCCGGTATCGGACGTGTTTGCCGTCTCCTGGCGCATCGAGCGGAATTTGTACATATAAAACTTCCGCCGGTTTAACCCTACCCGCTCCTGCCTGAAAATCACCGGTCCGGGCGACGTCAGTTTGATTGCAACGGCAATCACAATCATCACCGGAAGGGTGATCAGGATGGCCGTGAGCGAAAACGCGAGGTCGAAAGCCCGTTTGATCACGCGGTTGCTGATCATATCGAGCGGAATATCGCGTACATTGATCAGCGGCATCCCCGCAAAGTTATCGAAAAACGGCCGCGCCGGCAAATAATCGAAAAAGTCGGGAATGATCAGCGTCCGTACGCCCGCCTTCTCGCAAGCCGCGATGATCCGCGGGAATTTGTGATGAACGTCCAGCGGCAGCGCGATAATGACTTCATCGATCAATTTGTCCTGCAGGATTTCATCCAGATCGTCCAGACAGCCGATAACCGGCTTATAAGGAGCCGCCGGAAGCTCCTTGCGCTCCGAATGCCCGCCGTGATCATCGAGAAACCCGATAATTTCGTAGCCGAGCTCCGGATGCTGCAGCAGATTATCGTGAAAGCGCCGCCCCAGCGTACCCGCTCCCAGAATGAGCACAAACTGTTTGTTGTACCCTTTCTCGCGAAGACGCTTGAGGCTTTCCTTCAAAACGTAGCGGTAAACGGTGATGAGCACAATATCCAGCACGATATACAACGCGAGAAATTCACGCGAAATATGCACTTCTTTGAAGAAGAAGAGCAAGCTAAACTGGATGAACAAGCTGATTAGATGCGTCTGCACGATTTTGATCAGCGCATCGGCAAACCGTTTCTTGCGGTTCGGTCCGTAAAGGCCGACGAAAAAACCGACCGCTACGGCCACCGCCCCGTACACCGCGCTCCAAGCGGCATAAACGGAGATGGGAATCGGCTGATTGGCGTCCAGCCATCCGCTCTCGAATTTAACCCACCAGGCGATCAGGAAGGCGGTCTGAATCACAGCGAAATCAAAAATCGCATAGACCTGGTTTAGAAATTGTTGATTTCTGCGAAGCATGGAAGATTCACCTCAAAAATCGTTGGAGATTCTAAACGGTCTGTCTGGATAAAATTTCATCCACTTTATTTATCATATAGTCCACTAGCTGAGTACGAAGTTCTTCATTTTTCAAAGCATATTCTATATTCGTTTGAATAAAACCAAATTTCTCTCCCACATCGTAACGTATTCCTTCAAAATCATATGCGTAGACTTTCTCAAATTTGCATAGGGCATTGATAGCATCGGTCAGTTGAATCTCACCGCCGGCCCCCACATGCTGCTGCTGCAGCAAATCAAAAATGGCGGGAGTCAAAATATATCGTCCCATTATAGCGAGATTGGAAGGAGCCAACTGAGGTTTAGGTTTTTCTATCAGGCTATTCACTTCATAAATACGCGAATTTAACTGGATGGGATTCACTATTCCGTATCTCGACACTTCTTCCGTTGAGACGCGCTGTATTCCGATTACTGAGCTCTGTCTCTTCTCATAAACGTCTATCATTTGTTTTAGGCAAGGGTTATTTTCAGAGTCTACAATATCGTCGCCGAGCAAAACAGCAAAGGGTTCGTTTCCGATAAATTTGCGGGCACACCATACGGCATGACCTAAACCTTTAGGTTCCTTTTGACGGATATAATGAATCTCGACTTTAGCGCTCTTAAGCACTTCATCCAGCAGGGAAAGCTTTCCTTTCTCCAACAAATTCCGCTCAAGCTCGAACGAGTTATCAAAATGATCTTCGATAGCACGTTTGCCTTTACCGGTTACAATAATAATATCTTCAATACCGGATTCAATCGCTTCTTCCACGATATATTGAATCGTCGGTTTATCAACAATAGGAAGCATCTCTTTAGGCATTGCTTTCGTAGCAGGTAAAAATCGGGTCCCTAGTCCTGCTGCGGGTATGATCGCTTTTCTAATTTTCATCTTTTCTTCCTCCCAAAAAGGTGTTCTCTATATTTTCTTCATAATTTTATTTTTCAAGATTGCCAGACTGAATTTTACAGCCACACCTGTATAGACAGCTATATTCGTTACAAATGAATATTTACGCTCGTAATGCTTACGATGGAACAAGATCATGGCCCTGTGAAATTCATAGATGATTTTATAGGGCTTGCGTCTGCTGCTGGCGCCTTTGTAATGGATAATCCTGGTGTGGGGATAATAATAAATTTGCCAGCCCGCTTCCTTAATCCGATAGCACCAGTCCACGTCTTCCCCATACATGAAAAACTCTTCGTCAAGCATCCCGACTTCCTCGATCGTTTTCCGGCGAACCATCATAAACGCCCCGACCAAACAATCGACTTCGTATTCTTCGTCAGGGTTCAAATACCCCAGCTGGTATTGATTGAACCGGGGACGATCTGGGAACAATTTCGAAAAGCCGAACGCATAATAAAAAGACGCCGACGGCGTCGGAAAACCCCGTTTGCACGCTTTATCGAGAGAGCCGTCCGGCAGGATAACTTTACAGCCGGATGCACCGACATGTGGATGTTCATTCATGTAATCCAGCATAATTTGGAAGGTATCCGGCTCCACAATCGTGTCCGAGTTCAGCAATAAAATATATTGGCCCTGCGCTATTCTTATGCCCTGATTGTTCGCTCGGGAAAAACCGACGTTTTCCTGATTCACGATCAAATCTACCTGGGGAAATTCGTTTCGAATGCAAGAAACCGAATCATCTAGGGAGTTATTGTCAATCAAAAGTACTTCGTATGTATACCCCGTAATGGAGGCATATACCGAATGCAGACAATCTATCGTCAGCCGACGGGTATTGTAATTAACAATGATAATGCTTAAGTCCATTTGTATCTCCATCCGCATTTACTAGATATTCCTAGTATAACATGCAAGATTGTGAATAAGCTAAATCTTCTCCAAATAAAAAAGACCTCCATTAGAGCTAAAGGTCTTTAAGACTTCCAGTTGAGAAATAACCCAAAATTTCGCACAACTCCTATTTTGTAAAACCCATTCTTAAGAAGTGAAAATCGGCCTCTTAAGAATGAACTATTTTCCAGCCTGATAAATTCCTTCAAGAGTACACGGCTTTCTTTAGGGAGAATTTCGAAAAATTGCTCTTCAAAAGCTTTCGCTTGGCGTATATTCTTGTCCAGATACACGGGTTCAAATACCTTGTTCTTGATGTAAGACATCCCGAACCGCTTAGCACCTACACTGTTTTCCTCATGCTGCCGATACAAAATTGTCGGCTCCGTCACATAACCGATCTTACCGAGCGCACTGGCTACGAGACCCATCCACCAATCATGCATAATCGCGTCTGCATGTACGGGAAGACTGAGCTCAGCCAACCGACGGTTGATCATCATCGTGCAGCCCGTGATGACATTCTGCATAAGCAAGCGCGGAAACGAATCCTTCCGTGGATTTAGGTTCTGGTACCTCCAAAATGAAAGATTAATATTCTCATCTTGTTTCCCTATAACTGTAAGGTCCGAATGTACCAAAACTGGCAATGAAGTGTCTTCAGCTTCTTTCTGTTTCATAATCTTGAGGGTCTTTTCGATTTTGGTGGGAAGCCAGATATCGTCTTGATCGGTAAACATAAAATAATCCGCTTCCGAAACAAAAAGTCCGACTTTCAATAATTCACCAAAACTCATTTTCGGTCCCATGTTATCCTTGTTTTCCATAATCTGTATATTATATCTGTGCTTGTATCTCTCTAGTATAGCGAGAGTTGCATCGGTCGATCCATCGTCTCTTACAAACAATCGAATATTTTTATAAGACTGTCGGAAAATGGAGTCCAACTGAGACTCCAAATATTTCTCCCCATTGTAAGTAGATAGAAGAATAACTACATTATCCGTCTGTTCCATCTATATACTCCTTTAAAAAATCCGATAGACCTTCTTGCCAAGACCTCAGGCTCTTAAAGCCGTTCGTTCGGATACACATATTATCCATGACGGAAAAGCCAGGCCGTATGGCCGGACGGGGGAACTGATCAGTCGTGCACGGATTGACTGATATTTTTATACCCGCTACTTGAAAAATCGTTTGGGCAAATTCATACCATGTGCACCTACCTAAATTAGACGCATGATAAATACCATACTTCTCGGTTTGCGTAAGATTTAATAAAAAGTCGGCCAAGTCAGCTGTATATGTTGGCGACCCCACTTGGTCATGAACAACATTTAAGGTAGTATGCTCTTTGCTCAGCTTAAGCATTGTTTTCACAAAATTTTGTCCATATTTACCATATACCCAAGAGGTTCGGACGATAAAAAAACGGCTGCAAAGTGACATTGTCAATAATTCTCCAGCTAACTTCGACTTACCGTATATTGTTTGGGGATTGGTTAAATCATATTCCTTATAAGGAACATTCGACGTACCATCAAAAACGTAGTCAGTACTGATGTAGCATAATTTACAATTAAGCTTTTCAGCCTCTACTGCTAAATTTCTTGTACCATCCGCATTCACCCGGTAAGCAAGGTCTGCCTCAATTTCCGCTTTGTCTACAGCCGTATAGGCACCGCAATGAATGATTAAGTCAGGACCAATTTGTTTAAGAACCCGGGCACATTGTCCTTGATCAGTAAAGTCCAGTTCTTTACGGCCGAATGCTAATACTTGATGGCCGGCCTTTTCAAATAAACGGCATACTTCTGTACCCAGTTGTCCCGCCGCCCCCGTTACAACTACTTTCATCTTATTCATCAGCTGTTCCATTTTGTTTTGAGTAATAATCCTGATAAGCACCTGACTGGATATTTTCCCACCAACTTTTGTTTTGCAAATACCAGAGAATAGTTTCTTTAATTCCCTTGTCTAATTCATATTGTGGTTTCCATCCCAACTCCCGAGTAATTTTATTGGAGTCTATGGCATACCTCCGGTCATGGCCTGGGCGGTCTCGAACATAAGTAATTCGTTCTTCTGATTTACCCAGTTCTCGGAGTATGGTTTTTACAATCGTCAGATTAGTTCGCTCGTTATTACCACCGATATTATAAACTTCTCCATTTTGGCCTTTATGGATTACAAGATCTAATGCCGAACAATGATCATCAACGTATAGCCAATCTCTAATGTTCTGTCCGTCTCCATATACCGGTAAATCTTTATCCTCAAGCGCGTTTAAAATCATGAGAGGAATCAGTTTCTCGGGAAATTGATAAGGCCCATAATTGTTCGAGCATCTCGTAATGTTAACAGGTAATCCAAAGGTTTCATGATAAGCACGAACGAGTAAATCGGCGCCCGCCTTACTTGCCGAATACGGACTGTTAGCAGACAGTGGAGATGTTTCTGAAAATAAACCTGTTTCACCTAAAGAACCGTAAACTTCATCAGTCGACACTTGTATAAATTTCGTTACTTTATGTGATCTCGCTGCATCCAGAAGGACTTGTGTCCCCAGAACGTTAGTATTAACAAAGATATCCGGCTGCACTATACTTCGATCCACGTGAGACTCTGCCGCAAAGTTCACTACTACATCGATTTTTTGCTCAAACACTGATGAAACGAAAGCCCGATCGGTAATATCGGCATGTATAAATGTGTACCGAGGATTATGCTCGACCTGCTTAAGATTGTTTAAATTTCCTGCATAAGTCAAAGCGTCTAAATTAATAATCTGATAATGAGGGTACTTTTTAAGCATGTATAGGATAAAATTAGTGCCAATAAAGCCCGCACCGCCTGTAATTAAAAGTTTCATGAAGTTACCTCTTCATCAAAGTTAATTTCAGCATCCTGTAAGCGTGGATGTTTTTTGTCCTTGTCTGACAATACAGGCATAGATATCGGCCAATCAATCCCTAGCGAGGGATCGTTCCAAAGTATTCCTCGATCGTTTTCAGGAGAATAATACTCATCTACTTTGTAAAGCACTTCTGTATCAGGCACCAATGTACAGAAACCATGTGCAAATCCCTTTGGAACCAAAAGCTGTCTCTTATTTGATGAACTTAGGATAAAGCCTTGCCATTGGCCAAAAGTTGGCGAGTGCTTCCGAATATCAACGATCACGTCATAAATCGCACCGGCTAGAACACGAACAAGCTTGGTTTGCGCTTTCGGCTGGAGCTGATAATGAAGTCCTCTAAGGACTCCGGGTTCCTTAGACAAAGAGTGATTGTCTTGATTGAATTGATTGGCTATACCCAATTCCCCAAACCTTGCTGCGTTGTAGCTTCCCATAAAAAAGCCACGGTTGTCACCATAAATCGTAGGTTCGATTAAGATAGCTCCTTGAAAATTAGTAGATAGGATATTCATGTACTTGTATCCTTTCTCGCTAAATTTTGTTAGTAAAGATATTCTGAAGGCTCACTTCTTTAGCTAGTTCATTTGCCTTCGCCAAAGACTCATGAGTACCCGCATCCGACCACCAGCCTTCAAGAATATCAAATGTAAGTTCTCCTTTTTTGATATAAGCGTTATTAACATCCGTTATTTCGAGTTCTCCGCGCTTGGAGGGCTTTAATTCTTTTATAATTCTGAAAACCGAGCTGTCATACATATATATTCCGGTAACCGCATATTGGCTCTTAGGATTAGATGGCTTCTCTTCGATAGACATTATATGGCTCACTCCGATTTCCGGAACACCAAACCTTGCAGGATCATCTACTTCTTGAATTAAAATCTTGGCTCCAATTCTCTGTTCATTAAAATTTTTAACGAAAGGTGCGATACTTGATTCGAATATATTATCACCTAATATGACAACCATTCGGTCATCGGACACAAAATCTTCTGCTAGTCCGAGTGCCTGCGCAATTCCACCGGCTTCATCCTGTACCTTATAGGTAAATTTAAGTCCAAATTCATGGCCGCTCCCTAGCAGATTAACAACATCCCCCATGTGCTCTTTTCCGGTAATAATGAGCACATCATCAATTTGACACTGTTTAAGCTTGCTAATACCGTGAAAAATCATAGGATATTTCCCTACCGGAAGCAAATGTTTATTGGTTACTTTGGTAAGCGGATAAAGCCGGGAGCCTGTGCCGCCTGCTAAAATTATACCCTTCATACCGCGTCAACTCCCTATTTAAAGAATAAAGGGTCATTTGCATACTGCTGTTTGAAAAGATCTTTCACATAGCCCTTTGTTTCGGCATTTAATTCGGTCTGTCTTTGAAATACTTTAGCTTTAACCTGATTACTTAGGCTAAATTCTTTTAGGACTTTATAATTTTTACCGAAGATATCTTGATTCAATAAAGAACTAGAAATTATACCGATGACTTGCTGATCTTCCGGCCTTAAATGATATTGTATGGGATCTGCAACAACCAGATACTCAGATTCAAAAATTTCTTCCGGGAATCCATCCCGTTTATCCACATGATGGGTGACAAACATACTCGGTAAAGCATCCAGTTTTTCAGGCATCTCCAGTTTCCTTATTATATCGTCATTTAAAATACCGGAGCTGGATAACACATACACTCGCTTGCTAGTATTGACCGTTAGCTCATTTAAATATCGGGTTAAATCAGTCAGCTGAGGGATATCATCTCTTACCCGCGGGTAAAGTTTATAATTCCCATATATAATCGAAGCTTTCCCCAGCAGTTTACCGCTATTAGAGCTGCTTATAAATGCATTAGAAAAATTAAGATAAACAAGCCCCAGAATAATGACTGCAAGAATAGATTTAATTGTTGATTGCTTTAGTAAATTCACAATAAAGTAACAGCCTAAGCAAAAGAAAAACAAGAAAGTAGCGGTAAATAAATAATAATGATGAATGGCAAAGCTTTGCACACGAGTGAACAGTATAAAAACCACAACAGCCTGTATTCCCAGTACAGTGGAAATATAACGAAATTTATGATTTGTGACACCAAAAACAAACCCAATCAGTATCAATATAAAATAGAAGAACCCATGGTAGCGAATTAAGCCCTCAAATATCTCCATTACGCCACCAAGCTTATATGCCGAGTAAGCATAGGAATAATTATTCGAAATAGTCCTGACTAAGAAACCGTTAAAGAACACAGCGAGTATAAGGACACAAAATATTCCCACATAAAAAAATTTACTTATTGTTCTTATGAAATTCTTAAAAAGATACGTTTTAATAAACAATAGTTTTAACACTTCAGCTATAAATATGGCACTAAAAAAACCCACAACCCAATAGCTGTACCATCTTCTTGATAAAGCCAATGCGATTAAAAGGAAAGAAAGGAGCAGTATATCTTTTAGAGACAATTCTTCTTGCTTTTTATTATAGAGAATCACTAACAGAAGCCCTATAAATAATAGGCCGATTGAATCTAAATAGCCTGATAACAGTGGTGAAAGTAAAGCAGGAAAAAAACAAATGCCCATAAGCAAAAAAATATGTCCTTTATGTGAGCCGATGTTAAAAGCCTTGATCATAAAGAGAGTGAATAAAATGATAAACGGTAAAATGTATAAATTTAATATGGAAAGAACAAAACTTTCATAACTTCCGCCCGATAATTTAAAAATAAACATAATAGGAAGGATTGGTACCACATTATAATCATCGTTTAGAATGCTGATATAAACTTGTTTAACAGCTTGTGTAAAATTATTAAAATAGAGATCGCTAAAAAGAATGGTTGAATTCCAGTAAGCTGAAAAATCCCAAAAGTAGATAAACTTTTCTCGTTGTACAAATGAAAATACCAGCAAATTACTCACAAGGCTAAGTATGAAAAATAGATTGGTTAATTTGTTGGCATTTTCTGAAGGATACAGATTATAACTGCGAATTATAAGTGATATTACGGTTAAAAGTGCTGCCATCGGTAAGAATGACAACAGGTATGGTTTCAAATAATCAATTTGGAGAAAAATAACAAAACAAACTAACCCAATTATTAAATAAATAAATCTTTTTTTCTTTTCCCCTTGTATTTCACTTAAGAATGTTGTTAACATTTCGGCTCCTCGAGTTAAACTGTTTTCTCAACTATGTATTTGGGTCTTCTCTTTGACTCTTTATAAATTTTTCCAATATATTCTCCTATCAATCCTAAGCTCATTAATTGTATACCACCAAGGAACCAAATCGATACCATTAAGGAAGCCCAGCCACTTACAGTTTGACCGGTTATTTTTGCGTATAATGTATACATCGCAGCCAATATACTTGTCAGAAAGACTAAAAAACCTATAAAACTTACAAACCTAATTGGAGTTACACTAAACGATGTGACTCCATTCATGGCGAATCCAACCATTTTTTTCAGAGGGTACTTAGATATACCTGCAAAACGCTCATGTCTCTTATAATATACCTCAGTAGATTTAAATCCTATAAGAGGAACAATTCCTCTAATGAACAGATTTGTCTCTGTAAAATTCGTTAGTTCTTCTAAAACCCTCTTACTCATTAAGCGATAATCGGCATGATTATAAACGAGATCTACGCCCATTTTACTCATTATTTTGTAAAACCCTTGTGCAGTCATTTTCTTAAAATAAGTATCTGTGTCCCTGTTGTTTCTGACTCCATAAACCACATCGTAACCTTCATGGTATTTCTCAATGAATTCGCTTATTGCCTCCACATCGTCCTGCAAGTCAGCATCGATTGATATAGCGATATCACAATAATCTTTCGCAAAGTGAAGTCCCGCCAGCAAAGCGTTTTGATGTCCTACATTTTTAGCAAGCTTCAATCCTTTATAGTGGGGTGATCTTTCTGATAGTTCACTTATTAGCATCCATGTCTTATCTTTACTTCCATCGTCTACAAACATTACTCTGCTATCGTTAGATATCCCCCTACTTTCCATTAAATTTGTTAGAATTGCTGATAATCGTGAAGCAGCTTCGAATAAGACCTCTTCCTCATTATAACAAGGTACAACAATAAACAATGTTGGTATCTTGTCCTTTCTGTCCAAATCTTGCACACAATCGCTCCTTACTGGTTATTGAATTGAAATTCGTCTGCACCGATTATGTTTCCAATCTCCCTCACTCTATTGCGCCAACTGTGCGTCTGTATAAAGAGATTCAGATCTAATTCAGTAGAAAAAGGCGACTGGAAACTTGTTAAATTGCCAAGAAGTTTTCTAACATCCGATTTTGTTTTATAAACAATTATTTTATCCCCGAACTTGTCAATTTCTTCATTCGATACAGCTATTATCTTTTTATTGCAACTTAAATACTCATAAATTTTCACAGGGTCAATAGTATCCAAATAATCACCCTGTTTAAAACAATATAAACCGTAATCTAAATGTTTAATTACATCAAACACTTGCTTTTTAGGAATAGGGTCATAGTAGTGCACTTGATTGGATACGATTTTTTTTGTCGGAATATTATTCCTTCCTACAATTAAAACATGAAAATGAGGATCTGAGTCTATAATTGTCTGAATAATCTCATAATCAAACCAATGATCAATGGTACCTACATAACCAAATACTGTATTGTTATTTTTTTTAAGTTCACGTATAGCTTGAGAGATTTTACTTTCTTCACTACACATAATGGTGTCGCTATCAACTCCGTTATTAATTAAATGCACTTTGGGATTTATTCTTGAAATCTTATCATAAAAGGCTTTACTTGATATGAAAATACTATCCGCCCGTTTGACCAGTCTCTCTTCATTAATCCCGATTACTTTACGTAGGAGTGAATTACTCGTTAGAAATTGATAATCGTCCATTTTATCATAAATGATCTTTTTCCCCCTATACTGGTTTCCAATAAGCGGCTCAAATATAGGACTACCTAGCCAAAAAAGATCTGCATCTTCCATGAACCGGTGTAGTTGTCTTCTTTCACTCCTAGTATTAATTTGCATGATAGCTCTTGACTCTAAACTTTTAGGCAGCCTCCATATTCCTGAAGGGCGATATACAGACAAGTTATCCCCTATTATTTTAAATTCCTTTTTATAATAATGATTTCTATTAATAATCGAACTGATTAAACTTACAGAAGGCTCAATATAACTCACTTCATGGGTACGAGCTAACTCTTCCGCAATATGCTGCGGCCTCTGTTTCAGATCATTCCACATAATAGGTGAAAAATAAACAATTTTCACTGCAATGCCCCTTAATTGTAACGTTTATTGAGCAAGAGTAGCTAAAACATGTTGTTTCCGATTTTCGGTGTCTTGCTCTTTAATCTTGATCAATTCTTCATATGCTTCAAGAAGGCATTCTTTATAAAAGACATCGTAGTTATTTTCCTTTATTTCCTTCCCTCGCAAAATTGAAAGCTCTTCCCTTAATAAATCTACCCTGCTTTTATCGTAATTTATATCCGAATCCATCGGGCTGTATAAATCCTTTTGAAGCTGATAATGAGTGATCACACTGGCCCTTAGAGTTTTATGCACGTGCTCTTCGGTGTATCTCCCTGTATCAACATCATGTATAACTCTAGATTTAGGATTCAATCCTACTTTAAAACCAATTTGGTTCATTAAATAAGAAACGACAATCTCTTCCCCACCCGCATAGTCATTCCCTTTTCTCCCATAAGAGGTACGGAATCCTCCAATTAGCATTAGCGCCGTTCTTCTTACCGCAAAGTTTGCGCCGTAGGGGAATTCCCATTGATACTTGGACTCTTTATACTCGTCTCCATCAATAATTAATTGACTCCAAAGTGCCTCTTGTCCGGGTATTACAACTTCAGGACGAGGCTCGGGAAGATTCAATATGATATTTCCGCCAATGACTCCTGCTTCCGGATGAAGATTGAACCCATTAATCGTTTCTTCCACCAATCGATAGTCAGCTATTACATCATCATCCAGATAAAGCATAATATCGGAACGAGCCGCATATAAACCTGTATTTCGGGCATAGGATAGCCCCTTAAGGGGAGAAATCACATATCGCAGGAAATTCTCCTCTTTAATAAGATGTTTCTTTTTTAATTCGACTAATGCATTCTCAATCTCAACATTGTGGTAATCATTATTGACAATAATAATTTCATATTCGTTTCTGTCGGAACTTTGCTCGATGACAGATTCCAAAGTTGAAATCAATTTTTGAGTCCGTTTATATGTGCATACAACTATTGATAGTTTCTTTTGATATTTACAATCGTTTAGATCTATCATTTCCTCAATTTTGTACAAATGATCGTTTTTAACTTTACTGTCCAGATAACAAAAAACTGTGTGCATATCCGCCGCTGTCACTGCTGAGTCCTTATCTTTTTGATAATCGTCCCCATATCTCATCAAATATCCATCGCCACTAACTTCGCGGCTTATTAAGGTTTTATAAACACCATCAGGAAGGTCATGATGATCATCTAATGAATCGGAAAACAAGACATAGGAAATCGGAATTCCCAGATTGATAGCCGGTAAAACTCCAAGATCTTCTCTCGTGATTACTGTATGTCCTTTGGATATGCAGAGTTCTTGCATCTCTTTGACAAGTTGTCCGGATCCCTCGATAATCCAAATCAACGGAGAAAGATAAAAGTCTCTTCTGAAATCGTCCAGCACCATTAGTTTGTACCGGTTTGCAGTAATACCCAGTTCTTTATCTTGAGAAGTAAGCGATTGAGAGTGAAAACGGTAATCGTATATAGGGCTCTGTTCTTCCACATGTTTAAGGTTAAACAATGAATTAACTCTCATCCAATAATCATAATCTTCTAGGGTATGTTTAAATTTAGAGTAATCACCTAGAATTACAGCGACTTTAGCGCGATACATGAAAGCCGCCCCAATTGTATTATTAGGATAAGTATTTAATTCCAAAGTTCGCTCAGGAAGGATTACCCACGAACTTCCTTCCGGTTGCTCATACCAACCATGATTGGTTAGTGGTCTCCCCGTCTCGTCAATCAGTTTCATATTGGCATAAACCATACCAACATTTTCATCTTTTTTGAGCTCTTCAACCATAATTTCCAGACAATTTGGATGTAAGTTATTATCAGCGCTCGTCCAAGTATAAAACTCTCCTTTTGCCAAACTAAAGCCTTTGGACAACGTACGAGGTATTTTCAAATTTTCTTGATGAATTACCCGGATTCTTTCATCCAACTTGGCGTAATGATTTAGTATTTGGGGAGTTTTGTCCGTTGATCCATCATTAAGAATGATTAATTCAAAGTTCGAATATGTTTGTTTTAGAATGCTCTCTATCGCTTCTCCGATCATCGTTTCTCCATTGTAAACAGGAAGAACGATAGAAATTAGTTCTTTCTCATATGAAATAGATATCTTACCTAAGTCAAGCGGATATTTTGAGTTTCTCATTTTTTTATAATTCAAAAACTTATATTCGTACCAGTTTAACAGTTTGTCCTCATCTTTTCTTGCGTAAGTAGAATGATCATTCTCAACTGTTTGAATGGTTTTAGTTACTAACTTATGTTTCACCTTTTTCAAAAAAACACGAGTTCCAAACTGGCGCCATATTTTAAAACCTTTTAGTAAATAAATCCCTCTTGTTTTATATAAAGCGGTTCTTAAAATATTGCCCATTTTCCATCGTTTAGATCCGTAAATATTATTTAATTCATGATAAACTCTGCTGAGTTCATGATTTTTAAGTTCTAGCTGCTTACTTATGTCTTGATTCGCTTCGTTTACCTGCAAAGCCTCTGCAAGTCTCGTTTCAGATTGCTTCAGTTCTTCCTCCTGCGCATTAAACCTGGCCAGAAGCTCCTCTTTTTCTTTAATCAGCTTTGATACTTGCTCCGTAAATTGAAGAATATGTTCGCTCTTGGTATTCATCAATTCTTCTACTTTAAGGATATGGACTCTATTATCGGCCAATCTTATTTCTAAGTCCTTCTTTCGCTCTTCTATTTCATATTTTTGTCTGCCTGCCTCTTGGAGTTGTTCTTCCGCTCTTTGTTTATCTGCTTCTAGAAGATACATATAGTTGTTTAATCGTTTATGGGCAGCATGTTGGTAAGGATCAATATCATCCCGAAGCAGTTTTATTACCTGCTTCATTACGATCTGAACCGATTTTTCACCCTTCACAGGAAAAAGTTCATCGGAAAGATTCTTAAGCTTTTCCTGATAAACTTTATCATTCAGTGCTTCCAGAAGTTTTCCTCTCAGATGGCGCACATCTGTTGTGTGAGGGACCATGTCATTTAGGATAATGTACTCTTCTAAAGGCATAATCTCTTCAAAATACTCCGGCTTGTTGTGCTGGTAAACGACAATCGGCGTATTGGTAGCAATCGCGTCAAATATAGCTCCTGATCCGTCAGAAAGAACCAGATCCGTTTGTTCAAACAAATCCACTAAAGAAGATCTATGGTCCAATACCCTGTCCGAAATAGTATGTGCTAAACTGACTCGATTCGGTTCCAGGTAAGTAGTTCCATGATGCAATTTAATAGTAATATCAAACTCTTCTTTAAGCTCTTGTATGCATGGACCAATTTCTTCGATAGAACATTGACTTCCGTAAGTAGGAAGGTACAACAGACGTTTCCTTACATTTTGAGTCGGTTTCTTTTGAAAATATGAAAATTTTATCAGTCCCGATATTTCTGCTTGTGTATAATGTTTCAAAACAGAATAGTCATATGTACTATTACAGAAAATAAAGTCAAATTTTGAGCTCCATGCATCCAGGTTCCATGAAGGCTTAGCCATGCCGTATTGATATCTGACCTTATAATCGGCATCCACTTCAATGTAATACGGCAAGTATGGATAGAAAGCAAGTTTATATTTATCGAGAGGTTTACTTTTTAGGAATTGAACCGGATATCCTTTTTCCTTGAGATAAAGATAAGTATCTCGAGACATTTCATTCCAGTCGCCTTCTTCAATTTCCGGTACCAGCAAGTCAAATAAAATAGATTCCGCTGTTAGCGCCTCTAGAATAGGCTTAACGGTTTCATACAGTACGAGATTGTGAAGGACAAATGCTATTTTAGCTGACACCTTCAGATTATTCAGAACTAATGTAGTCACAAATAAAAACTCCTTGCCATTTTATTGATCGTCTCTCAATTTCAACAGAGCCTGGTTTAATAAAGTAGAGGAAGTTCCTTTGGTATATGGAAAGTAGATGATTTTGACTCCTACATTTTTAAACATCTCATCATACTCTTCCCAGCGATCGGTATTGTACCAGTCATCGCCGACAAACATAAGATCAAACTTTAATTTTTTCCAAAGTTCAAATTTATCCATACTTTCTTGTGGAATCACCACATCAACATATTTAATTGCTCTTACGATCTCCATTCTTTCGGCAAATGGAATCACAGCTTTTTTGTACTTATAGGCAACCAATTCATCTATAGTAACCCCGACGATTAATTTATCGCATAATGACTTCGCGTTTTTCAGCAGATTTAGATGTCCGATATGGAACAAGTCAAAGACTCCCGAAGTATAACCAGTTATCATAGGACCTCCATCAGTTTATTTAAATTATAGTCGAACCATTTATCCATACCTGTTTGTTTTTCATTATTGCCAGAGAATATTTCGTCAACTTTCACCGGAAAACCCACTTTTTCTCTATCAATAATTTCATTTGGCAAGATATCTTTAAATACTCTTTTTAATGGTGCTTTGACTATGTTATCTTTCATTTTATAATCTGCACCGACACCGGCAAGACGTTCAACTAATCTATAATCTACAAAGGGAGAACGTGCTTCAACTCCACATAACATTGTAGCGCTATCCAGTCTTTTTAGCAGTCCCTGTAAGTGAGCGATCTGAAAAAAAGCAGAAACTATGTGTAGTGGCGTCTCATATTGGAGGAATGGTTTAATAGCGTCTTCTACAATTTCCAGATCAGCATCTTGGCTGTACGAGTAATAAGAAGAAAATTCATCAATAGTAAACTTATCAACAGAAGCAGCCCACCTAAAAATACGGTCATAACCAAAAAACAATTCATCTGCTCCTTCACCGCTCAATACAACTTTGTTTTTCTTACTTACCTCTTGAGTCATTTTATATAAAAGGACTTCATTGGGAACCGAAATAGGTTCTTTTTTTCTGTTAATTATTGCATCAGCTAAAGTTAAAAATTCGTCTTCTTGGATTGTAACGCGGCAGTGATCCGTGCCGTAACGTTCGGCAGCTAGATTAGACCAAATAAATTCGTTATAAGACTCAAACCCCACAGTCCAAGTATTCGTCACGTTAGAAAGAGCTGTAACGATTGTGCTATCCAGTCCCCCGCTCAAATAACTGCCGATGCTGACATCGGAGATTTCTCTGTAACGAACAGAGGACTTTAACAAATCAGCTAACTCCTCGTCGGAAGGAGGTTGCTTAGTATCCATATCCAGCTTCCAATATTCTGTAACTTTCCCGTCAATCATATAACAGCCCGCAGGAAAGCTTCTGATATCTTCATAAATAGTACGATCGTTAAAGAAAGTTCGCATCTTCTTATACTGTCTGATACCTATAGGGTCTAACTTCCTAAGTTTGTGAAGCTCCAGAATAGGGGCTATTTCCGAAGAAAAGGTAAAGTTCCCCCTATTTCTATAATAGTATAGCGGCTTTACCCCCAACCTGTCTCGGGCCACAAAGACCTGATTAGTTGAAGTATCCAAGATAATCAAGGCAAACATGCCGTTTAACATCGATAGCATATTCGGACCAAAGCGGATATAAAGCTGAAGAAGTACTTCTGTATCGGAACTTGTTCTCGTAAGAAGGTCAAACTGTTTGGCTAATTCGAGGTAATTATAAATTTCTCCATTATAAATCATTACGTAGCGGCCATCTTCGGACTGAAAGGGCTGATTGCTTCTGTCGTCAATATCCAGAATGCTCAATCGGTTATGTCCCATTTTCATTTCGGTATGTTCCCAATAGCATAAAGATTTGTCTGGTCCTCGATGTTCAATCAACCTCAAAGAATTAACAAATAGTTCTTTATCGACAGACGGGTCGTCTGTAAATAATACTCCACACATAATCTATTCCTCCTGCGGCAGTAGTAGATCAACCTCAACTTGGTTATCGACGTACATAAGGCCGGGAACATAATTATCTTGTATAGGGGGTACCTCAAAAACGGCCGCAATACTTACGCTATCGAAATAAACGGGTTCAAAAGGTTTTGGCTTTAAACCAATTGATATTGAATATTTACCGCTTTCAGATAAGAGGTTTTTAAAAATAAATTTAATTTCTGCAACCTGACCTCTTTTCATCGGAGGAAGCAAACGTGCTGCATTATATATGTTCATTCCGAAAATATCTACTCCATTGTGGTTTCTGACCATGTAACCGACAGTTCCTTCCGTTTCTACATCAACGGCATATTTTGCAAGCAGTCTGAGTGTAACCGTAGCCCCGAAGGGAATCGTAGTCGTTTCCTTGCCATTCACGAGTAGGTCGGCTCTAATAAATTTGGCCTCTCCCGTCCCTGAACGGAACTGTTCAGCAAGTTTCAGAAAATTCGGATCCTCCTCAATCGAAACCTGATTTAAAACCGAAGATTCACCTGATTGAAGCATAGATTCCAAAGACATTACCTTCTTCATATCCGCAATTTCCTGATTAACCATATTCTCATATCTTTGAGCTACTTTCTTTACATCCCCTATTTCCAATAGTTGTCCTTTGTCTATTAAAATCGCTTTATTGCAAAAGCTTTTGATGGTATCCATGGAGTGTGAAACAAAGAGAATCGTACATTTTTGAGCTAATTCCTTCATTTTAGCTATACATTTGGCTTGGAAATATATATCTCCTACGGAGAGCGCTTCATCAACAATCAATATATCGGGGTCCACATTAATCGCAACAGAAAAAGCCAACCTTGCAAACATACCGCTGGAGTACATTTTGACAGGTTGGTTAATAAAATCTCCAATGTCCGCAAAGGAAACTATATTGTCTATTTTTTGATCCATTTCCTGTTTAGAAAAGCCCATTAACGTACCGTTTAAATAGATATTTTCAATACCTGTGAGATTAAAGTCAAACCCTGCACCTAATTCCAGCAGCGCGGCTATTTTTCCATTAATATTTATTTCCCCTCTCGAGGGATTAAGAACGCCAGTAATCATTTTAAGTAAAGTTGATTTACCGGAGCCGTTTTTACCGATTATTCCAACCGTATCCCCCTTAAGTATCTCAAACGATAAATTGTTAATAGCTACAAATTCCTTGTGATAGCTCTTTTCCGAAAAATGCAGAGATTCTTTCAATCGATCAATAGGATTATCATAAATTTTATATATTTTAGACAGTTCTTTTAGTTCAATTGCTACGCCCTGTTCTTTCATCTTTTAGTTCCCCTTTATATAACATCAGCGAAATGAATTTTGAGTTTTTTGAAAACTTTAACGCCTACCAATATAACAATACATGTAAATGTCCAAAAATAGATTGTGAGATAGGGATGCTCCCAAAACCATTCTTTATTAATAAATGTATCCCTAAATCCGGACACAATATAATAAACTGGATTAAGCTTGAAATAGAATTGATACTCTTTACTAACGATATTCAAATTCCAAAAAATAGGCGTCAGCCAGAAGAAAAATTGAAGGAACATGGCAACAAATTGTCCTACATCTTTCAAAAAAACATTAAGTGCCGCGGTAATGTAAGAGATCCCAACTATCAAGCCTATACTCGCCAGCAAATAGTAGAAAATTTGTAAATGATACCATGAAAGACCGTAACCATAAGATACAAATATCGTAAGCAAAACTACTATAAAAAACAGATGAATTATTAAAGAAGAAATAATCTTTATAAGCGGAAGAATACTAACTTTAAAAACTATCTTCTTTACCAGATAGCTGCTCTCGATTATGCTGTTAGTCGCACTCGATATCGATTCAGATATGAAAAACCACGGAATTATAGCCGGAAGCAACCATAAGATAAAGGGAAAGTCATTTACCGTATTTGATTTCAATCCGACTTGAAATACGAACCAATACACCAGAATAGTAATGATAGGATGAACAAACGCCCAGAGGATGCCCAAGTAAGACCCTAAATATTTTGCTTTTATATCTTTCTTCGATAATTCCCATATTAAATTTTTATTTTTAAACAAGGTTTTTATTGCATTCATTTTACTTCCTACCTCTTAATCAGCTTATTTTTGAATATCAGGCAAATTCCTTCCCATTCTACCATCAGCAAACTATAAAAACTAGACAGGGGGGAAAACATGCCTGTCATTCATAAATTGGAATATATTCTCCGCTATGATAAAATATTGTCGAGATTTATCGGAGAGGGAGACTGTGATGTACGCGTATAAAAAGCCAAAGTTAGACGAAAGAGAACAGGCCGAAAAGAGTTCTATTATCTTTTGGCTGTTAATCGGGTTCGTAACCCTGTTTTTGTTTTGGGCCCCTTTTCAAAAGGCCTTGTTTAACGGAAATTCGCTGAACTTCGAAAGACCTATTTATTCCGCCGTGATATGGGCTTCCATTTTTCTGTTTCTGACGGGAATCTACTTCTTCTACTTCTGGAAGCTGCGGGAACGTAAAGATTTGTTGAGTTTATTTATCTTTTTAATTCCGTTCACTTATCTGATTTCCTTGCTGCCGGCCGCTTCCAAATATTCGGCGGTAAACCTCCTGCTTATTCAGGTCGTGCTCGTAACGCTGTTCCTGATCGGAGCCTATCTGACCAAATCGGCGCTGGGAAATAAGATTATCCAGACCGGTCTTTTGACTAGCGGCTATATCATCGTCCTCTTCGGGATCATGAATTGGCTTGGCAACGGGAAGTTGGCAGGTGCAGTCATTGGCTGGTTTTCCGAGTTAGATGCTGCTGGGTTGTATAAAGATGCCGTCATGACCGATTCCAACGGTTTGCGTCTAACTTCCGTGTTCCAGTACGCCAATACCTATGCGGGCTTCTTAATCGCTTTCTGGGGCACGGGGCTATTCCTGGTATCGAAAAACCGCAGCTGGTCCAAAATACTGGTACACGCACTGTTCCTAGTGCCGATCCTGGTATCCTTTATGCTGACCCTGTCACGCGGCGCGATTATCTTTTTGCCCATTATTTTCTTTCTTATTCTAATCTTTCAGAAGCCATCTAGGCAAATCCTGCTGCTTATTCATGCGATATTGTCAACTCTAGCCTCCTTCGCCGTTTTAAGCAAGATTACAGCGATCGGTATCGATGTGAACAAGGAGTTTTCGGCCTCTCTTTCGGGAAAGGGCTGGATGCTGCTTATCGGAGCCAGTGTGATTTACGGAATCCTTGCCTTATTGGTTCAGCGTTTTGTTGCTTCGTCATTGGAAAGCAAGCTTGAGAATTTCTCGGCCAGGAAGTGGGCACCTTTTGCTATTCCGGTCGGTTCCATTGTACTGGGGATTCTGGGTGTTCTGGTTGTCATGGCCACTCCGCTCAAAAATCTGCTTCCCGAAAATGTTCGGATCCGTCTGGAGACGATCAACTTCACCCAGCACAGCGTACTTGAAAGGATCACTTTTTACAAAGACGCCTCCAAGCTTTTTGCGGATTACCCGCTATTCGGTGCAGGCGGCGGCGCTTGGTCGAGCTTGTACGAGCAATACCAAAACAACCCGTACACAAGCCGTCAAGCTCATAACTTTTTCATGCAGTATCTGGTCGAAGTCGGAGCCGTCGGCACCCTGATTCTGGCTGTACTGCTGCTTGCAATCTTTGCGATGTATATTCGTAATTACATCCGCAGCACGGAGCAGGAACGGGACAAACACTTTATCTACTTCATTTTTGTCATTGCCATCCTGGGGCACAGCGTGCTCGACTTTGATATGAGCTATGTGTACATTGGAGCGCTTGTGTTCCTTTGCTTGGGAGCTATGATCGCAGATGTTAAAACAAAAGAATTTACCAAACAAGCCGTACCGGTAAGATACGCGTATCCTTCGATTATAATTGTTCTTTCAATCGTTACCCTTTTTGTTTCTGTCCGCTATCTAAGTGCAAATAGTTCTTATAATAAAGCCTTTGAAGTGGCGAAAACTTCTCAGAACTATATGGAAATTGTAACCCCTCTAAACAATGCGCTTGATCTGAGACCGGCGCATCCGGAGTTTGTGTTATTCAAAGTCGATATGCTTTCTCAACTTTATACACAAACACAAGATAACCAGTATTATCAAGAAGAGATAGCTCTTATTAATCAAGCCAGGAATAAAGAACCTTATAACAAGTTGCTGCTTGATCGTGAAATAAAGGCCGCTCAATCAAAAGGTGATAATACGAAGGCGGCTGATTTAATTCAATACGGAATGAATCACTTTATTTGGGACATTTCATTCTATGAGCGCAGTATTCAATATCAAGTATCTGAAGGCTTGAAAAATTACGCAGCCAAAGATAAACCAGCCACAGAAAAGAACTGGAAGCAAGCCATGGAAATTTATAATCAAGTACTTGCCAAAATGAATGAGTTATCCAAACTTCCAGAAGGTCAACTGCAAGGCCGGGAATTCGATATTACGAATCAGATCCGTTCAAGCATAGGTCAGATGCAGTTTGTTCAAGGCAAATATGCGGATGCTGAAGCAATGCTGCTTCCTTTCACAACTATGGAGCTTAAAGATGCTCCGGAACAGATAGGGATACGTTATTATTTCGCTGCGCTAAAAAAACAGGATAAAACTAATCAATCGGCTTTGGAAAAAGTTAGCGTTCAGTTACCTAATATCCAGCATGATATTGATCAAATTATTACAAGTACACCTCCTTTACAATAATCTCTTCAATAACCGCCTCTTTAAAAGAGGCGGTTTTTTATTTGAAACTTATAATTAATTCGCATAACAAGAAAACTTTTGTTTCATTTTTCCTTACTACGGATAATTATGATTGTTAAATACTTACAAGCCCAATTCCCATCGTAAAGGAGGTGAACCGACAAAGATGAAACGCAAACCTAAAAATACAGAAGCTAAAATAAAGAGAGAATGGAGCGTTGCCCCAATGAATCGATGGTTTACCAAAACCGCACAAGTGCTGTGCTTCTCGTTAGTAGTTTCGGCTTTCACACCAATCCTTGCTTTTGCTAAGACAGAATTCTCTACTCCTGTTTCTTATACGGACGGGACAGTAAGTGGCACTGTCTATTTGGATGAACGCGTTGCGGGAGATCAAACACAAATTCGGGTTTACGGACCAAACGGCAACTTACTCAATGTCATTGATGCAACTTATACAAGTAAATTTGATGCAGCAAATAATCGTTACGGGTATGATTTTTCGACTCCTGTTTCGAACACTTATGAATATATAAAACTGCAATCCGTTGTTGATTCCGTTTATCAAAGAGTTAACAATGCAAATTATACCACCGATTCCGGAAACGGTTCCGGTAACGGTTCCACTGCTCCGGGCGGTAGCGACAATGGTGGAGGCGCGACCACTCCTGGTGACGGAAGCACAGCCGTGAACTCCATTAAAGCAGGCTCTGACGGCTCTCTTGACGCGAAGGCGCTGCAAGATGCCCTTGCCAAAGGCGACACGCTGGAGATTTTTTTAAACGGCAGCGACATGGTAAATATCCCGGCATGGATCCTAAAAGATAACAGCAACTATAAGCAAATCACAGTTAAAAACGGCAGCGCCGTTTACTACCTTCCTCTGGCGGCATTAAACTACGATACTCTTGCTTCTTCATTGAATGTCGGACTCAATGAGCTTTATATCCGTGTCACCGTGAAATTCGTTTCCGAAAGCATGCGCAGCACGATGCAAACGGAAGCGGCCGCAATGGGCGGTAAAATCATCGGTACGCCGGCTGATTTTAACCTGGAAGCAGCTACTACCGCCGGTAAGACATCCACGATCAACACCGGCAATGTGTACGTGCCTCGCAGCCTGAACTTCGACACTGTGCTGAATCAGGCGAAAACGACGGCCTTCCTGTATAACGAGACGACTAAAACCATGACGTTCGTCCCTGCTTTCTACACGTTTAGCGACGGCAAAACGGATGTAATGGTGAAACGCCAAGGCAACAGCATTTACGGTGTCCTGGAGCTTAACAAAACCTTCTCGGACATCAAGGGACACTGGGCGGAATCCAACATTACGATGCTCGCCAACAAGCTCGTTGTGGACGGTGTAACGAACACAACCTTCCAGCCGGATCGCAGTGTAACCCGCGCTGAATTCGCAGCGATGCTCGTCCGTTCTCTGGGCATTCAAAATACGGGCGGATCCTCCACGTTTAAAGATGTAGCCTCCAACCAGTGGTATGCGGATGTGGTAGCGACAGCAGCCAAGCTGAAGCTGGTAGACGGCTATGAAGACGGCACGTTCCGTCCGAACAACCAGATTACCCGTGAAGAGCTTTCGGCCATGGTCGTTCGCGCTCTGAGCTACGCCGGGGTAAACACCAGCACGGAAATCACTAAGGGACAAGCTATGCTTACGAAATTTAAGGACTCCCATACGATTATCTGGGCCAAGGATGAAATTGCTGCGGCACTGAGCCTCGGTATCATCGACGGCATGACTTCTACTACGATTGAGCCTCTTCAGCAGGCCACACGCGCACAAAGCGCAACGATGCTGAAACGTTTCCTGACGGCGGCTAAATTTATTTAAACAACCCCAAAAGAGGCTGTCCCTTAGTCACCTTCGTGACTTTTGGGACAGCCTCTTTTTAACATCGTCTTCCGACCACTCAACTTTCAACTTGATCTTCTAATTCGTAGTTCCTTCCCGCTGCGGCACTTTCCAGTTGGTCTTGTCGATCTTCTTATGCAACAAGAAATGGCCTACGGCCAGCAGCAAATTGCTGATCAAGGGAATAACCCCTTTGATGATTTCCGTCATCCTTAAGCGCCTCCTCTGCTTCTTTACTTCTTTTATTGTACCAGAAAAACCCATTAATGATTCAATTAAACTCTAGCGCTCTTTTAATTCTTTTATTCCTTACGCGAAATCTCCCGTTATCGTTCCATTTTCTGCGGCGGAGCGTGCTCCTCGGTTAACTCAATACCCGCATGTACATGCTTGCTCCGCTTTTGAATACATGGGTTACCCGACGAAAAGCTGAGAAATCCGCTTCGGGATCCCCTTCGAGAAGAATGACATCTGCCCATTTCCCGATCTCTAAGCTGCCGGTCTCCTTTTCGATGCCGAGCGCCTCGGCAGCCATGTAGGTAGCGGCGTGAATGACTTCTTGCACGGACATGCCTTCTTCCTTCATGAGCTCAAGCTCCGTTGCAAAATCTCCATGCAGGTTGAACGGGGTACCCGCATCCGTACCGGCGGCAATTTTTATATTCTGCATATGTGCCTTGCGGAAGCTCTCACGATGCGGAATCATGGCTTCCTCATTTTTTCTTACCGCAAACTCCGGTATGCCGGCAGCCGTTCCATTCTTTACAATCTGATAGGGAGCTGCCAGTGTCGGGACGAGATACGTGCTGCGTTCTTTCATTAACTGGATCGCTTCATCATCCAGCTCGACTCCGTGCTCAATCGTTGTCACGCCTGCACGAATCGCGTTTTTGATCCCCTCGTTGCCTTGGGCATGGGCGGCTGTTCGTTTTCCGGCTTCTTTGGCAACTTGGCAAGCGACAGCTAATTCTTCTTCCGTTAGTTGGGAAGCTCCTGCCTTTACCCCCGGTGTTAAACCACCGCCTGTAGCCATGAGCTTAAGAAAGTCGGCCCCTTCTTTTATCTTGCTCCTCGCTGCTTTCCGAACTTCTTCGACGCCATCTGCCTCTGTACCGAACATATGGCAGTGGCCGCCTGTCATCGTAATCGGTTGACCGCAGGCAAAGATCCTTGGGCCTTTTACAATCCCTTCGGCAATCGCATTTCGCAGCTCGATATCTATATTGTATTTCGAACCGCAATTTCTGACGGTGACTACGCCCGATTGAATCTGTTTCCCTGCACTAACAAGTGCACGATAGGCGGCAATACCAGCCGAATCCGCTATTGTTTTGCCCATGGAATCGGGACTGCCATCCATCGTCAAATGAACATGCAGGTCAATGAGACCGGGCAGTGCGGTTAATCCGGTGCCATCAATGATCCGATCAGCTTGACTCGTCAGATCATGGGTGCCTAATCCAACAATTCCGGTTTCATCAAAAAGGATGTTGGCACCTTCTGTTTTGCTGCCTCGTCCGTCATATAACGTGACATTTTGAAGGTAGGTTTTCATGTTAAGCCCCCTTTTCTACTCTAACCTTATTCATAGGAAGAGCTTGTTTGCGTGTAAACATACTGACGAAGATTAACGCTGCAGCATTTAGAAGAACGGCGATGAACCCGATATTTAATTCTTGGATGGCTTGCGGCAGACCTGGGAATAGCTGAGCTATCGTAAGGTCGTTCAGTGTAATCATGATGACAGTGAGAACACCGACGAGCATTCCGGCCGCAGCGCCTTGCTTGGTGAAGAATCTCTTATTGACCAGAGAAGCGAGTAAGGGCGGGAATAATTGGGTTACAAAATTATAGCCCATCAGGAGCAGGGTCATGATCGTGCTGCTGTTGTAAATGGCGTAAAACATGCAAACGAGAGCGATAATCGGAACGATCAGCTTGGCAACCCTGCTAAGCTGCGCATCTGTGGTTGCAGGAAAGATGACTTGATAGATGTTTTTCGCGACTGCTGTAGAAGCGGCCATGAGCAGCAAGGAGCCGGGAACGACCCCTGTCAATAATCCTGCAGCTCCGATAAATCCGACGAACCAAGGGTCGAAAGTTTGGATCGAGATTTTTAACAGCGCCAAATCTCCATTGGGACCGGTTAATCCGGGGACCTGTAAGATAGCCGTGAACCCGACGATTAATACGAATGGCAGCATCAGTGTATAAAGAGGCATGATGATCGTATTTTTCTTAAATACGTTCGTGCTTTTCGCGGAAAAATAGGCTGCAAAAGTATGGGGCCACATGCTGAAGCCGATCACAGTGAGCAGGGTTGTCGAAATGAACCAGGAGAAGGATAACCCTTTTTCAGGAACGATCAAAAAGTTCGGTTTCGCTTCATTGACGGCCTCAAACATCGATTGAATACCGCCAAAATAGTGGTAAGGGAGATAAATACCTAAAAAGAGAACGATTATAAAGATTAAGATATCTTTCATGACTGCCGTCCAAGCCGATCCGTGAATACCGGAAACGCTTACATAAACCGTGATGACGATGGTAGAAATGACAATGGCAAGAGAGGGCGAGATCGAACCGTATGAGGCTGCGGATACTATAATCCCCAATCCTTTAAATTGCAAGATCAGATACGGTATGAGTGCCAAGACACCTACAATCGCTACCAATACACCTAGACCTTTGCTTTTGTATTTGATAGCAAAAAAATCAGATTGTGAAACGAGTTTATGCTCTTTTGCATATCTCCAAATCGGCGGCAGCAGCCAATACCCGAGTAAATAGCTTAAGGAAGAGGTACATAGAATATAAAATGCGGGTCCGCCTTTGGAGTAGGACCAGCCGCTTGTCCCAAGGAAAGTAGAAGTGGTGTAAATCTCTCCGGCGAGCAGTAGAAAAACGAATGCGGTGCCGAATCCTCGTCCGCCCACTGCCCACTGTTCCATATTCATATCTTTTCCTCTTCTCGCCATTAACCCGAGAAAGAGAGACAGCAGAAGAAACCCCAGCATGATGAGCAGAGCCGTATTCATACCTCGTCGCCCTCCTTATCGAGCAATCCGTTTGATTTATCCAGCTGATAAATAACCAGCATCGTAAGCGAAGAGAGAACAATCCACAGCAAGATCCAAAAGAGCAGGAAAGGCAATCCTAATACGTAAGGAGTCACTTGATTAAAGACAACGGCGCCTCCGAGCATTCCGATAAACGGAATGATAACCAGCCAATAATAACTTCTCATTCCAGTTAACCCCCTCAAGCTTTTTCCATGATCAAGATCAGCATTCCGCAGAATGGGTATGAACGAGTTTCCCGCCTTTGTATACCCGCTTGATTCTCGCTTTCTCTTGAAGGATTTTGATATCATGCAGCGGATTCCCGTCGACGACGATCATATCCGCGATTTTCCCCGCCTCAATGACCCCTAGCTCCGTTAAACGAAGTGCTTCCGCGGCTACTTGCGTAGCGCTTTTAATCGCATCCATTTCAGACAAACCGTTTCTCACGAGACATTCCAGTTCATAAGCATTTTCCCCGTGATAATTAAAAGGGGTTCCCGCATCCGTACCGGCGACAATCTTGACGCCTGCCGCAATCGCCTTTTGTAAATTGGCTTCATGAGCAGTTTGGTAGTATTCCACTTTTTTAATATGATGTTCGGGGACTCCGCCGGTTCTGCCGTATTTAATCGTTTTAAAAGCAGACAGAGTCGGGACGAGATAAGCGTTTTTCTCCAAGAAAAGTTCAATCCCCTGATCATCTAAAAACGTCCCGTGCTCAATGGTTCGAACACCGGCTTTCAAAGCGTTATGAATTCCCTCTACACCGATGGCATGGGCCGCTGTGATTTTCTCGAATTTCACCGCTTCTTCTACGGCAGCTTGCATTTCCTCAATGGTTAATTGGGCGATCGTTCCCGGACCGGGTGACATTCCCCCGCCGGTAGCCATCATTTTAATGTTGTCGGCACCCAGCTTTAACTGCTCTCGGGCCGCTCTTCTTGCTTGGTCAACACCGTCCAGGACGATGCCGATTCCATCTACGTTTACGCCTTCCGGAAACATATCTCCGTGTCCGCCTGTTATGGTCAAAGCTTTTCCGCTGGCAACAATCGTGGGTCCGACAATGATTCCTTGTTCAACCGCCTTTTTAATGGCGATATCAATATGTCCCTTTTCGCCCATGGTGCGAAGTGTCGTAAACCCTGCTTCGAGCGAGCGTTTGGCTCTCTCTACTCCCTTGATTGCGGCGAACGCCGGCGTATCCATGACCATGTCGGTGAAGGTGCTCGCCTCGCCTGCCATACACAGATGGACGTGTGTATCAATCATGCCCGGCATTAAGGTCATGCCTTTTAGATCGAACAGCTCCGCATCACCGGCTTGCTGCACGATGGTTTCATCGTAGGAGCCGACATACGTGATTCTATCGTTTTCCACCATTACCAGGGCCTCTTTTCGCACTGTGCTGCTTTTTCCATCGATGAGCAAAGCGTTTTTGAAAATTTTCTTGTTAGCCATCCAGCAATTCCCCCTTATTCTTGATAATTAAAATTGGATTGTAGCATAAAAGTAAGCGCATACAATTACGAATTCAGTTCACGCAGCATATCAATTGCAAGGGCCACTTCTTCTTTTTTATTGTAAAAATGGGGTGCAATCCGAATGACGTCATTGCGCGCCGACACAATAACTCCTCTTTCCCTCATTTTCATTTCGATCAAAGATGCGTTCGGGCAATGAAATGCCGTATTAGCCGCTTTTCGCTTGATATCCAGCGGGCTTGCGACGGTTAGTCCCTTTTCTTGTCCATAAGCAACGGCAAAGCTTGATAATTCGTTAAGATAGGACTCAATTCGGTGTACGCCTATCTGATTAATCAGTTCCAGCGCCGCATGAGCGGCATAAGCGTTGATCATTGGAGGCGTTCCCGTATCAAAACGCCTTGCTCCTTCCGCATAATCCAGTGATTTAACATCAAATGAAAAAGGATCTATTCGGCCGAACCAGCCGGTAATGGAAGGCTGCAATTCATCGGCGAGTTCTTTCTTAACGTATAGGAAAGCGATTCCCGGTATCCCCAGCAAATACTTTTGTGCTCCTGCCGTAAGAAAATCCACGTCCATCTCCTTAACGTCTATAGCAGCGCAGCCCGCCGACTGATACGCATCAACAAATAGCCGTGCCCCTTTATCGTGCGCTATGGAGGAAATTTGTTTTAAATCTTGTTTAAGTCCATTATAATAAGCAGCATGCGACATGGAGACGATCAGAGTTCGTTCATCCACATATCGATCATAAAATTCAATGGGAATCTCGTTGTTTTCACTTGGAACGTAAGCGACTTGGGCCCCCCGGGATTGTTGAGCCAGCCAGACATGCCCGATTGACGGGAAATCCATTTCGGTGGTCACGACTTTATTCCTGGGTGTTGTAAATCGCAGCGCGGATGCGACTGCCGACGCCGCTAATGAAACGGACGGAAGCACCGCGATTTCATCGGGGGACGCATTAATTAGGGTGGCAAAAGACTGTTTAGCCATCTCTACCCGATGCACCCAGCCTGTCCAGTCCATGCCTTCCGTTAACCAACCGTCGGTATACTCTTTCATCTCCGCTTCCACTTGAAGGCTCATCGCGCTTTGCGAACAACTGGACAGCTGAATCTTGTTTGTTAATATCGGAAAACATTGTCTTTCCTTATGAAAAGGAAATTCCACAAAAATCGCCCGCTTTCAATTTATATTTGAGGAGATTGACTATGACCAAGACAGAAAGCGCTAACAATTCTTCGGTAACATCTTGGCTGGAAGGCTTGGCTTTTCAATGGCACCCGCTCCCTCAACTTGGACAAAAGCTGGTTATACAAAAGCATGCTTTTATCTTTTTTGAAAATCAACCTAACGATTTTGTCTATCTCGTTCTGAACGGACGTATTCGATTATATGTGACCTCCCTAAACGGCGTCGAAAAAACGATCGCGATCGTTGGAAAAAACGGGATGATCGGCGAAAACGGCATTTTTGATAACGCTGCCTCGTACAACCATAGCGCTATTGCGGCCAGTAAAGCCACTTTAATTAAAATTGACCGAAAAAAACTCGAAGACACATTGAAAAGCAATTTTGAACTTACGCGACAAGTACTGCTCTGGGTAAACTTAAAAATGAGAATAATGTCGTCCCAATTACTGCAATTAAGCTCTTATTCCGCCACCCAGCGAATTTGTCACACGCTCTTACAGTTAGTGGATACGTATGGGTTAAAAAACGGCGAAAAAGAGTTCATCGGAATCGGCTTTACACACCAAGAATTGGCCAATCTAGTGAGCACCTCGAGGGTTACAGCGGCAAACACCCTGAAAAACTTGGAACTAACCGGCGTCATTTCCAAACAAAACGGCAAGTACGTGATTGAAGACAAGGCGCGCCTCATTTCATTAGGAACCCATCACAATTAATCGGGTATGCATTTATTGTATTAATTACTTTCTAAATATTCTGTAAAGTAGTTTACAATCTATAAAATTTCTCACACCTGCCCATAAAAAAAAGATGAATTTCGCATCACTCCCAAGAAAAAAACATAAAAAGACCTCTCAGATATGATTCTGAGAGGTCTTCATTTACAGATCGGGTCAAACGGACGCTTCTCCGCAGAGAAACCTTGATGCTATAGGCTTTGTCGGCCTATCTTACATCATGCCGCCCATACCACCCATGCCGCCCATGTCAGGCATAGCAGGTTTGTCTTTTTCAGGCTTGTCGGCGATAACCGCTTCGGTTGTCAGGAACATAGCCGCAACGGATGCCGCGTTTTGCAGAGCGGAACGAGTTACTTTCGCCGGGTCAACGATACCGGCTTCGATCATGTTCACCCACTCGCCAGTAGCGGCGTTGTAGCCGATACCGGTCGTTTCTTTCTTCAGACGCTCAACGATTACGGAGCCCTCTTGGCCGGCGTTCGCCGCGATTGTGCGAACCGGCTCTTCCAGAGCGCGCAGAACGATGTTCACGCCTGTTTTCTCGTCGCCTTCGGATCCAACAGCGGCAACGGCATTGTACACGCTCACGAGAGCTGTACCGCCGCCCGCTACGATACCTTCCTCAACCGCAGCACGAGTAGCGTTCAGTGCGTCTTCGATACGCAGTTTGCGCTCTTTCAGCTCGGTTTCGGTAGCAGCGCCGACTTTGATTACGGCTACGCCGCCTGCAAGTTTAGCCAGACGCTCTTGCAGTTTTTCTTTATCGAACTCGGAAGTCGTTTCTTCCAGTTGCGCTTTGATTTGGGAAACACGCGCATCGATGTCTTCTTTAGCGCCAGCGCCGTCGACAACGATCGTGTTCTCTTTGGTTACACGGATCTGACGAGCCGTACCCAGTTGTTGCACTGTAGCGGATTTCAGCTCAAGGCCGAGTTCCTCAGTGATCACTTGGCCGCCGGTCAGAGCAGCGATGTCCTGCAGCATAGCTTTGCGGCGGTCGCCGAAGCCAGGAGCTTTAACAGCCACGCAAGTGAATGTACCGCGCAGACGGTTAACGACCAGCGTAGCCAGCGCTTCGCCTTCTACGTCTTCAGCGATGATCAGAAGCTGCTTGCCTTGTTGTACCACTTTTTCAAGAACCGGAAGGATTTCTTGGATGTTCGTGATCTTCTTGTCGGTGATCAGAACGTAAGGGTTCTCCAGAACGGCTTCCATTTTGTCCGTGTCCGTGATCATGTACGGGGAGATGTATCCGCGGTCGAACTGCATGCCTTCAACCACTTCAAGCTCAGTCGCGAATCCTTTGGATTCTTCAACGGTGATAACGCCGTCTTTGCCGACTTTCTCCATCGCTTCGGCGATCAGTTCGCCGACTTCGTCGTCAGCAGCGGAGATAGCCGCTACTTGAGCGATGCTTTGCTTGCCTTCGATAGGCTTCGCAATGCTTGCAAGCTCTTCGACAGCCGCGCGAACGGCTTTATCGATGCCTTTGCGGATAACCATTGGGTTAGCGCCCGCGGTTACGTTTTTCAGACCTTCGCGAATCATCGCTTGAGCCAGAACCGTAGCCGTAGTCGTACCGTCACCGGCAACATCGTTTGTTTTGGTCGCGACTTCTTTGACAAGCTGTGCGCCCATGTTCTCGAATGCGTCTTCGAGTTCGATTTCTTTCGCGATCGTCACGCCGTCATTGGTGATGAGCGGGCTTCCGAATTTTTTCTCAAGTACTACGTTGCGGCCTTTAGGACCGAGTGTAACTTTAACTGCGTTCGCCAGAGCGTCCACACCACGAAGCATTGCGCGGCGCGCGTCTTCACTAAACATAATGTCTTTTGCCATCGTTAAAACCCTCCCTGAAATGTTTGATTCTGCTTACAGGTTCATGCGCATCTATATCGATTCCGATAACCGGCCTTCAGCCGAGGCGTCAGGCGGTAAGTATTCAAATGAGTGGCTTAAGTATGTGAATCCGCTAAATTAGGCTAAGATAGCGAGGATATCGCTCTCACGCATAATCAACAGTTCGCGGCCCTCGTATTTCACTTCAGTCCCTGCGTACTTGGAGAAAATAACGCGGTCGCCTTCTTTAACTTCCAGCTCAACGCGCTCGCCGTCTTTCAGCGTGCCGCTTCCAACTGCTACAACTTTGCCTTCCTGCGGCTTTTCTTTAGCTGTGTCCGGAAGCACGATGCCACTAGCAGTCGTCTCCTCTTTCGCAATGGCTTCAATGATAACGCGATCACCCAACGGTTTGATCATGGATAAATAGCCTCCTTCAGTTTAGTTTGTAGTCAATGGATTTTTAGATTTTAGCACTCAAACATCTTAAGTGCTAACAACACTTTTAATGATAATGATTTTGCCATCGTTTTGCAAGTGGGTTTTGTTAAATTTTATTGTTTTGCCGCAAAAAGCAGAATGGAAACCCCTCCCAAGGAAACGGCCTCCCCCATTGTTCCCCGGCTGCCCGAATTTCATACGTCTTGTAAATCGACTTTAAAGGCCCCGGCAAAAAAACGGTTCCAACTTGTTATCCTATGCGCGGCCGCCTCTCTTAAGACGAGGAATACGGCATTTTTCCGGCAGCATTGCGGTCACTCCAAAGAACACCGGACCCTGCCTCTTTTGAACCGTTTCGAAAAAAAAGGGCCGTCTTCCGACAGCCCGTTACTTTTGTTCCCCGTATTCCGCTTCCCAGGCCGCGTCCTGGACAAGCTGTTTGCGATAAATAAAGCCCGAAAGCAGCACGCTGAACTCATACAGCACAATCATCGGCAGCGCCACAAGAATAGCGGAGATCGCATCCGGCGGCGTGATGATAGTCGAGAGAATGACCAGAATCATATAAGCGTAACGGCGCATTTTGGCCAGCCGCTTGGGGTTCAGAATACGTAGTTTTGTCAGAAACATCACCACGATCGGAAGCTCGAAAAGAACCGAAAGCGGCAAAATAATATTAAACATGAACGAAAAATACTGGGCTGCCCCGTAGAGCTCGGTAATTCCCATGGAACGGCTGATCGCGGTCGTAAAGTAAAAAGCCATCGGAAACACGACAAAATAGCCGAAAGCAAGACCCGCCAGGAACAGGACAACCGCTCCCGGAATGTAGAGAATCGACGCTTTCTGCTCGCTTTCCCGGAGCCCCGGACTTACAAACGCCCAGATGTGGTAAAGGATCACCGGCAGTGTAATGAGCAGAGCCACGACAAAGCCGAAGTTCATGTATAAACGGAGCGCATCCCACGGTGAAAATACATGCCACGCGATTTTATCGGCCGGAGGCACGGATTTCAGAAAAAGGATGACGTTCTTGGCGAAAATAAGGCCGATGACGAGGCCGATGATCAGGACTCCCAGCACCCAGAAGATCCGCTTGCGCAGCTCCGCCAGATGCTCGACCAAAGGTTGTTCTTTATCCATGCAGCACCAACCAATCTACGTATAGCTTCACTGAACCGGCACCTTAGTCGGGAAGCCGGCGGGGATTGTCCGAAGCCGCCCGTTCACTGTTCGCCGGTGCGGGAGCGGCTTGCGTTAAAGAGGCGGGCGCCGGAACTTCCTCGGGCGCTGCGGCGGCGGATTTGACCTCGGCCGCTTTCTTGTCCGCCTGGTCATGCTCGGACATCATATCGCGCGCGCCCTTCTTGAACTCGCTCAAGGTGCGTCCGAAAGCTCTTCCGAGCTCGGGAAGCTTGTTCGGTCCGAACAGCAGCAGACACACGACGGCAACCAGCAAAATTTCGGTAAAGCCTATATTTTGAAACATCCGGAATGTTTCCTCCTTCAAAATGTGTAATCAGCAGCCGAGCAGGCCGCCGTATCCCATCTCCGTAATATCTTCGCGGAAAATCTCTTCCCCGGCGCAGATACGCGGGAGAAGCACGTCGAAGGACGTGTACGGATCGTGCATCACGCAGCCCGGCAGTCCCATTACCGGGACACTGCCGATATATGCCATCATCAGCATCGAACCGGGCAGCATCGGCGTCCCGTAACTGACGATGCGGGCACCCGCCCGGGATATGGCCCCGGGCGTGCGGTCGTCGGGATCGACCGACATGCCGCCGGTGACCAGGATGAGATCCGCGCCGAGTCCGATGAAATGCCGGATCTCGGTTACGATCGCATCCATGTCGTCCGGCGTGAACCGCTGGTCGATCACCTTCGAGCCAAGCGCTTCGACTTTGGCTCGCACGACAGGGCCGAATTTGTCTTGGATTCGGCCCTTGAACACTTCGCTGCCGGTGGTGATCAGCCCCACCCGCAGGCTGCGGAAGGGCTTCACGGCGACAAGCTCCGCCGCTGCCGCCGGAGTCTCTTCACGCCGGACCGCAGCGGTGCCGGCCGCGCCCTTGTCAGGCGGGACCGGCTTCGGGGCGAGGTAGCCGGCCTCCGCCGGGGGCAGCGTCTCCGCCGCATCCGCCGGTCCGCCGCTCAGCGGCTCCAGGCTGCCGGCGGCCAAGGCCTGTCCGCTTCGTCGCTGCACAGCCAGCCGCTCCACGCGGGCGACGGGCTCCTCCTCGATGACGAGCGGAATGACCCGGGTGCCGGCCAACGCTTGACCGGGTTTTACGACCGTATTCGTGCGGATGGTCGACATCACGATGCGGCCTATGCCGTTGACTTCATCGACGAACGCTTTGTCGATCTTGGCCAGCCCGTGAATCGCCGATTTCAGCGTCACCTTGCCTTCATGCGGTTCCGTCCGCTCGGTGTTCGCCCCACGCACGGCGCTCGCTAGACGAAGAGCCGCCTCATCCTCATGAAGGTAGCCTTCGGCAAGCTCCAGCACGTAAATGTGCTCCTTGCCTATGCTTAACAAAGCGGGAATATCTTCTTCCGAAATCTGGTGGCCTTTGCGGAACAAGCGGCCCTTGAACTCCCCCGGGATAATCCGGGTCAAGTCGTGCGCAAGGACCAAACCGATCGCATCCTCCACTTTTACTTCACGAAGCATGGGATCAGCTTTCATCCGCATGCTCCTGCTCCCGGCCCGTCAAGATCGACAAGGCATGAGGAAGCACGTCAATAATGGCCATAAGACTTTCATGGACACCTTTGGGACTGCCCGGCAGATTAATGATCAGCGTAGAGCCCCGGATTCCGGTCACCGCGCGCGAAAGCATAGCCCGAGGAGACTTTTCGATCGATTTCATCCGCATGGCTTCGGCAAAACCGGGTGCCGAGCGGTCGATGACGCTCAAGGTCGCTTCCGGGGTAACGTCCCGGGCCGCAAGACCCGTTCCGCCTGTCGTCAAGATGAGATCCGCCTGAAAGTAGTCGGTCATTTCTATAAGAGCCGCCATAATTTCGTCCATTTCATCCGGTACGACGCGGTATTCAATGATATCTCCTTGAATCTCTTCCTCTACCAGCTCGCGGATGACTTGGGCGCTCGTATCTTCCCGTTCTCCCCTCGATCCGCGGTCACTGGCAGTTAGAATCGCAACTTTCCAGCGCATTCCTCTCACCTCTTCCTCTACTGTAACAAAATTTGATTAAGAATGGGTATCAAATCTGTGAAAATCTCCATTTTTGCCGCCGGTCTTGGATACGAGCATCGTGGGCCCGATCACCATGTCCTTCTGGAGTGCTTTGCACATATCATACACGGTCAGGGCCGCAGCCGATACGGCCGTCAACGCCTCCATTTCCACGCCGGTAGGCCCGGTTGTGCGCACTTCGGCTTCGATGCCGAGTTCCGTTCCGCTTTCGTATACGAAGCGGATGTCCACCCCGGACAGCGCGAGCGGGTGGCACATCGGAATCCAGTCGGCCGTTTTCTTCGCCGCCATGATGCCGGCCACCTGGGCGACAGCCAGCACATCGCCTTTGGCAAGCCGCCCTTCACGGATGCGCAGCAGCGTTTCCGGCAGCATCGTAACGCTGGTACGGGCAACGGCCGTCCGCTTGGTCTCCTTTTTTTCGCTGATGTCGACCATTTTGGCGCGTCCTTGTTCATTAAAATGAGTCAGTTTATCCGGCTGCTCCATCCGATCCCTCTCCCCTCTTCCGGTCCGCTGCCGGGTCCCGGGTATATGCGGCGCTCTCCGTAATCAGCACGTCCAGACGGATATCGTGCGGTTCCACGGGAAGGCGCTCTACAAGCTGCACGTCAAAGGCCGCCGCCGCAAAAAGAGGCGCTTCCCGTCCTTCCTCGCGAGCGGCTTGCAGCAGCTTTTCAAGAAAGCGGTCGTAATAGCCGCCCCCGTATCCGAGCCTTCCGCAAGCGGTATCAAAAGCAAGCCCGGGTACGAGAACAGCGAAAGCGGCGAGGGGATCCTGCAAGGCGGGGCTTAGGGGATCCGGCTCCATTATGCCGTGCATCCCTTTCCGCAGGTCTTTCCACTGCCTTATTTCGTGAAAAAGAAGCTCTCTCGACGCATGCAGCGAACGAGGCACAAAAACGCGGATGCCCGCTTCCCAGCAGGCTTCGATAGTCCTGTGAATCCCGCATTCCGTACGAAAGGGGACATAAGCCAGAACAATCGGAAGGTCCGGCAGACCGGAAGGGCCGCAGCTTCCGTCCGTTTCCCGGCCCGCGGACCGTGTTGTGCCGGAATACTCGTGACTCGGACAGTCTTCCGTTTCTTGCGGCTGTTTCAACGGCAAAGGCGCCGTACCGGCGGAAGCACCGGGCGAAAGGCGAAGGCGGGCGGCTTGGCCTTTCAACCAGGCGGTCAGCCTTTCGTTGACCCGGCGCTCGCGGCTTGCTCTCTCCTCAGGCGTCAATCCCGCCCGGAGCGTTTCGATGTGCCGGCGGATTTCTTTTTTATCGGAACCGTTCATGTATAAAGCTGCAACCTCTTTCCGGCTGGGGCTGTTATTTTAGACTGACTGGCAGGATTTCGTAGTTGGTTGTCTGCCTGCGGGGCAAAGAGCCCTATTTTAGATAGAAGGCATAAGCAGACAGTAGTATACATTATTTTATCACATTGCCGGGAAGTTTGAAAAAAATGTGTTCAGTTTTCCTCGAAGCGTTTTTCCTGTACACTAAAAAGAGTCTTAGCAGCCGTATTAATGAAGAAAATCGTGCAATCATGGAGGTAATAAAGGAAGATGCTTCTCCAAGTAAACGGAATCGGTAAAAGCTACGGCACTTCGTCCGTGCTTTCTAACATATCCCTGCAAATCGAAGACCGCGAAAGAATCGGTCTGGTCGGTGTGAACGGAGCCGGCAAGTCGACCCTGCTGCAAATTATTGCAGGCGACCTTTCTTACGATGAAGGCGATATTTTCAAGGCCAAAGAAACCCGAATCGGCTATCTCCGCCAGAACGGCGGTCTGCAGACGGACAAAACGATTATCGAGGAAATGCGCACGGTTTTTACGGCGCTTTATGCCGTCGAGAAAGAGCTGCGCGAGCTGGAACAGCAGATGGCGGATCCGAAGCTGGTCGATAACGCCAAGGCGTACGAGGACACGATGAACCGGTATTCCGCCAGATCGGAGTGGTTCCGTGAGCGTGGCGGTTACGAAATCGAAGCAAGAATACGCGGAATTCTGCACGGAATGGGGTTTGGGGAGTTCCCTCCCGATACGCTGATCCAGACGCTGAGCGGCGGGCAGAAGACCCGTCTGGCGCTGGCCAAAATGCTTCTGGAAGAGCCGGACCTGCTCCTTCTCGACGAGCCGACCAACCATCTGGACATCCGCACGCTGACGTGGCTGGAGTCCTACCTGCGCGGGTATCCCGGCGCTATTCTGGTCGTATCCCACGACCGCTATTTCCTCGACTCGCTCGTTACGGCGATCTACGAAATCGAGCGCACGTCGTCCAAGCGCTACACGGGCAACTATTCCCGTTTCGTCGAACTGAAGGAAGCGGACTATGAAATCCGCATGAAGCAGTTTGAGAAGCAGCAGGAAGAGATTGCCCGCATGGAGGACTTCGTGCAGAAAAATATCGTCCGCGCCACAACGACCAAGCGCGCGCAAAGCCGCCGCAAAGCGCTGGAGCGGATGGAACGGATCGACAAGCCTCTCGGCGATCTTAAGCGCGCCAGCTTTTCCTTCCAGATCGATCAGACCTCCGGCAAGGAAGTTTTGCAGGTGAGGGATCTGGCGCTGTCCGTGGGAGAAGGCAAACGCCTTCTCGATTCCGTCTCGTTCGAGCTGAGGCGCGGCGAAACGGCCGCCCTGATCGGCCCGAACGGTATCGGCAAGACGACCCTGCTGAAAACATTGATCGGTAAACTTTCCCCCGATACCGGCAGCATCCGCTGGGGAACCAACGTCAAGATCGGCTACTACGATCAGGAACAAACGACCCTGAACCCGCAGAAAACGATCCTGGAGGAAGTCTGGGACACGTTCCCTACTATTGAGGAAGCGCGCATCCGCTCCGTGCTCGGCAATTTTCTTTTCAGCGGCGAGGATGTGTTCAAAAAGATCGCGTCCCTAAGCGGCGGCGAGAAAGCGCGCGTAGCGCTAGCCAAGCTTATGCTGCTTAATGCGAATATGCTCATACTCGATGAGCCGACCAACCATCTGGACTTGTACAGCAAGGAAGTGCTCGAATCGGCTCTGCTCGATTACGAAGGCACCCTGCTCTTCATTTCCCATGACCGTTATTTCCTGAACAAAATGGCGGAAAGCATGCTGGAACTGGAACGCCACGGCGTCACCCATTATCTCGGCAACTATGACGACTATCTCGAGAAAAAAGCGGAGCTCGCCGAAATGGAAGCCGAACGCGCCCGTGAACAGGCGGCACGCGACAGCAAGGCCAAGGCCTCCTCGGCGTCTTCAGCGGCGCAGCAGACGGAGAAACCTTCGTCTTACGAAGCGGACAAACAGGCCAAGCGGGAAGAGCGCAACCGCCAGCGGCGGATCGAGCAGCTTGAGCAGGATATCGCCCGGCTGGAAGAGGAAGTGACCGCTCTTGAGGAAGAGCTGGCCGATCCCGCGGTCTACAACGATTATGTGCTTGTCCAGGAGAAGAATACCCTCATCGAGCAGAAAAAAGGAAGCCTGCAGGCGTGCTACGAGGAGTGGGAGACTCTTGTGGGCTGAAATCAGCCCCGCCCAACCAAATAAATAAATGCAAAAAAAGAGGCCCCGACCGGGCCTCTTTTTGTTATACCTGCGGTTATCCCGCCTTATGCGATAAACCGGCGAACCGGGGCGGAGAATCAAGGTAGGCTTGATTCTTCAGCTGAACCGGAGGACAGGCCCGTGCCGGACCTCCTGCCGTTCGTACTTTCGCCGATTACAGCTTAAACCGGCTGATACTCTGCTTAAGATCCCGGGACATGTCGCTCAGCGCACCGGCCGAAGCGGAGATATCCTCCATGGAAGCGAGCTGCTCTTCCGAAGAAGCGGCAACAGTCTGGGAGCTTTCCGCGGTTTGCCGGTTCATATGGGACAGCTCCGAGATGGACGCGGCCACTTCTTCCGTTCCCGCGGACATCTGCTGGGAGGACGAAGAAACCTCCAAAATCTGCTTCGCAAGCTCATCCATATGATTGACGATACGCTGGAAGGCTTCCCCGCTCTCGGAAACGAGCTTGGTCATCTCTGTCACTTCTTCGGCCGTATGGCTCATCGTGCTCACGGCCTGACCCGTACCGGTGTGGATCGTGACGACCAGATCAGCGATTTTGTCCGAGGACTGCTTGGACTGCTCGGCAAGCTTGCGGATTTCATCGGATACGACCGAGAAGCCGCGTCCGTGTTCCCCTGCGCGTGCAGCCTCGATAGCCGCATTCAGCGCCAGCAGGTTCGTCTGGTTGGCGATATCCGAGATCAGCGCCGTAATGCCGCCGATTTCCTCGGACAGCTGTGCAAGCTGGTTGATCGATTCCACGGAACGCTGCACCGTATCGTTCATCCGGCTCATCTGCTTCACATTGTGCTGAATCATCTCGTTGCCTCGGGCCGCCTCATCGGAAGCGGATTCCGAAGACTGCGCCGCATAACCCGCGGATTCGGCAATCCGCTGAATGCCCGTCGCCATCTCTTCCATGGCGTTCGAGCTTTCCTGCGTGCTCTGCAGCTGGCGCTCCGCTCCCGACGCTACCTGCTCGATCGCCGTCGCAATTTGATGCGTGGCCTGCGTCGTCTGTTTCGCGTTGGTATCGAGCACCTCCGCGGCATGACTCACCTGGTCGGAAGACTCCCGGATGCCCAGAATGAGGCTGTGGATGCTCGCCGTCATCGCGTTGAAATTCCGGGCCAGAGTCCCGAACTCGTCTTCGCTGCGGACCGGAATGGACACGGCCAGATTTCCTTCCGCCACTTCCAGCGACAGGCGGGAAAGCTCCCCGATGGGTTTAAGAATTCTGCGGGTGAATACACTCAGAAGCAAGGCGAACAACACAGCCATGCCCACGTAAAAAGCCAAGCTCATCAGCAGCCTTTTGTTCAAATCCCAGGATAGCGTGTCATAGTCAAAGTCAATGCCGACATAAGCCATTGTTTTGCCGGCCTCGTCCGTAACCGGGCTCAGAATGGTCACCCATTCTCCAGCCTGATCGGTATATACCGGCGTTACGCCCTGGCCTCCGATCTTTTTAACCGTTTCGAAAGCTTTCGTGTACTGCTCGGAGAAGGTATAGTCCGTCAAAGGCTTAAGCCCGGCCTTATCCAGTGCCTCATTGGCCGCGACAACGGTCAGGGCCGTCTTGCCGTCCACCGTTTTTTCTTCCGGATAGTAGAGGGCGACGTTAGCCATATCCCCGTCTTTTACATAATGCTCCATCATCGTGCGGATCGCTTCCAGCTCGGCTGCCGCGGCGGCCGGTTTCCCCGTACTTTTCATTTGATCCATTGCCTTTGTAAGGAAAGGAAGCTGCTGCTCCCATCCCAGTTCTACGACCCGCTCAATCGATTTGAGCCGGCTGTAGTAATCGCCTCTCTGCTGAAAATAAGTCAAGGTCATGATCAACGCGCAAAGTACCACCACCAGTGCTGCCATCATCGTGATCATTTTCGCCGTCACGCTTCGTTTTAAGTATTTCATAGTTCCCCCCAAATAAATTAGATAGGAACTATATCGACAACATTCGACTATTTTTTTAACGTTCTATATAAAATTCTGTAGCCCAATTCCTCCAGCTCGATATGCATCACGCCGTCTACCGGTTTGACTTCTTCCTGCGAAAGCGCATCGCGCCAATCCTCCGCCACCATAGGATGCTGCAGCGTAACCCGCTCCTCCGTATTGTTCATCCAGATCGTAAAATGCGTATGGGCGTCGATCCGCTCGTAAATGATGCAGGGATCGCCGTGGTCCGCTTTCAGAAACCGGAAACTCCCTTCACGCAGCGCCCGGTTTTCCTTGCGAAGATGGATCAGAAGCTTATAGAAATCCAGCAGCTCGCGGTCCTGCATATCGGGATGCCATTCCATACACTGGCGGCAATCCGGGTCGCCTTCGCCTTGAAGCCCCACTTCGTCCCCGTAAAAAATACACGGCGTCCCCATGTACGTCATCAGGAAGACCACGCACAGCTTCAGTCTTCTTTTATCGCCGCCCACTCTCGTCAACACACGCGGAGTGTCGTGGCTGCACAGCAGGTTGAAGACGACCTCGTTGGCCTGTTTCGGATACCGCATGAGCAGGAAGCCCATGCTGCTTGCGAAGGAATGGCCGTCCATGCCCGGACCCGAGAAGAACTCCAGTACTTTGTCCGAGAACGGATAGTTCATGACGGAATCGAACTGGTCGCCCAGCAGCCACATCAGGGAGTCGTTCCATACTTCCCCGACGATATAAGCTTCCGGATTGGCTGCTTTGACCACCTGCCTGAATTCGCGCCAGAAGCGGTGGTCGATCTCATCGGCGACATCCAGCCGCCAGCCGTCGATTCCGATCTCCTCGATCCAGTACTTGGCTACGTCGAGCAGATACTTTTTCACTTCGGGGTTGGCTGTATTGAATTTCGGCATGCCTTCGAAAAAACCGAATGTATCGTAAGTGGGAATTCCGTTTTTTACGGCAACCGGGTATTCGTTAATATGGAACCAGTCGGCAAAGGCGGACTCCTCCCCTTTCGCCTTCACATCTTGAAAAGCCGGAAATTCCAGTGCGCTGTGGTTGAAAACCGCATCCAGCATGACCCGGATTCCGCGTTCGTGGCAGGTCGCGACCACTTTCTTCAGCAGAGCGTTATCGCCGAAATGAGGGTCCACCTGCGTATAGTCCAGCGTATCGTACTTGTGGTTCGAAGGAGACTTGAACACCGGCGTGAAATAGATCGCATTGATGCCAAGATCCACGAGATATTCGAGATGATCAAGCACCCCCTGCAGGTCCCCGCCGAAAAAATTCTCGCGCTCCGGCTTTCCGCCCCACGGCTGCACGCCTTCGGGATCGTTCTCCGGGTCTCCGTTGGCAAAGCGCTCCGGGAAGATCTGATAAAAGATCGCATCCTTCGCCCAGGCCGGGGGTCTGAAAAGGTCGATTTCATGAATATACGGGAAGGCGTAATAGCCGCCGGGCGGATGAGGCTGTTCGGAATGAATCCCCGTTTCCGTCATCCACAGCTGTTCGCTTCCCGCACTCAGCCTGAAGCAGTAGGACAGGCGTTTGTAGCTGGGTACGACCTCCGCCTCCCAGTAATCGAACAGCGAATCCGAAGCGGTTTTGGCCATGGGTATTTCCTGATAAAAGGTGTCCCAATCGTATTTATCGCTGGCGATCACCGAAATTTCTTCCACGTCATCTCTTTGTGTACGGACTCTCAAATGAATCGTTCTGTTGTCATACGCATAAGCCCAGTTGCTTCTCGTCCCGTGATAAAAGGCTTCTCTATTCATTCAGGCTCACTCCCTGCGGATAAGTTTTGCCTTTTATATACACATTTTTTTCCACGACCGAACCACGTTTTTTATCCACATCTTCATCCACAGGTAAAATATAAAAAAGCGCCGATTTTTCGGCGCTTTAAGCACTTATAAACAGTTTTATCCACATTATCCACAGATTCTTCAGAAAATGTTATCCGAGAGTTATACGGAAAAAGAAGAAAAAGCGGAAGCCTGAAAAATACGGGGTTTTTCAAGTTATGCACATTATCCACAGGGGGTGTGAATAAGTTCTTCACACCCATCCTGTTAATAATTTAAGCCATTAAGGATACACTCTGTGAAGCATTCGGATTGGCCCGCACGGCCTGGTTGCAGGCCGACAGGAACGCTTTGGCGGTCGCAAACAGAATATCGACATCCAAGCCGGAGCTTTTGTAAGTCTGCGTCCCGCAGGATACTGTCACCGTCGCTTCGCCGGTCGCTTTTTCGCTGGCCGCCAAGGAGTACAGCTCCAGGTCGGCGAACGTCACATCCATCGGCACCGCTTGACGGATGCAGTTGACGATCGCTTCGATCGGTCCGTCTCCGGTGCCCGACCAGGTTGCCTCTGCACCGGTCTCGTTATCGCGGATGGTGGCCGATGCCACGCGGCTGCGGTCGCTGGAACTGACGACTTGAAGCTGTACCAGCGATAAGCGCTCCGCCGCGGAAGCTCCCGCATCACCGACCAGACTCATCAGCTCGTCGTCCGTGACGTGCTTCTGCTCGTCGGCCATGTCCTTGAAGCGGGCGTATACTTCTTCTAAGGACTGGGCGTCCAGATCGACACCGTACTGGCCGATCCGGTGCTTCAGAGCGTGACGGCCGGAATGCTTGCCCAGAATGATCATCGAACGCGGAATTCCAAGCTTTTCAGGCTCCATGATTTCGTAGGTGTTGCGGTTTTTCAGCAAACCGTCCTGATGGATGCCCGACTCGTGCTGGAAGGCATTGCGGCCGACGACCGGCTTGTTGAACGCGATCGGCATATTCATCATCCGGCTGACCATCGTCGACGTATTGTAGATTTCCTCCAGCACAATGCCGGTTTCCATGTTCAGCGTGTCTTTGTGCGTCTCGATCGCCATGACGATCTCTTCCAGGGAACAGTTGCCCGCCCGTTCTCCGATTCCGTTGACGGAGACTTCCACATAGTTCGCCCCGTTGCGGATGGCCGCCAGGCTGTTCGCAACCGCAAGCCCCAGATCGTTGTGGCAGTGGGTGCTGAATTCCACCTTGTCGGCGCCCCTCGCATGCTTGCGCACATCCGAGAACATTTGGCCGTAATCTTCCGGCATCGCGTAACCGACGGTATCCGGCAGGTTGATGATCGTTGCGCCCTCGGCGATGACCGCTTCCACCAGCTCATACAAATACTCCCTGCCCGTACGGCTGGAATCCATGGCCGTAAATTCGATCCGCTCGCAGAACTGCTTCGCGTAGGCAACCATCTGACGCGCTTCCGCCAGCACCTGCTCGCGTGTTTTGCGCAGTTGGAAGTCCAGATGAATATCCGACGAGGAGATAAACATGTGGATGCGCCGCAAAGCCGCGTCCTGAGTCGCCTTCACCGCCGCGTCGATGTCGATTTTGACCGCGCGCGCGAAGCCGCAAATTTCTACCCCCTGCAGTTCACGGGAAATTTGCTGCACAGCGGCGAAATCGCCCGGACTGGAAATCGGGAAGCCCGGTTCGATCGTATCCACGCCCATTTTCACAAGCTGCCGCGCGATGCGGACCTTTTCTTCCGGATATAAGGAACATCCCGGCGCCTGCTCACCGTCTCTCAAAGTCGTGTCAAAAATTTTAATTTGCCGTTTCGTCATTTTCGTTATCCTCCTGATTACCCGTTTCGGGTTTATTAAAAACTCCGGATGGAGCTTTTTGTGACATGTCTGCCTCAGCCGCCCGGAGCATGCAAAAAAGCCGCCGTCTCCGAAAAAGAGACGACGGCTGTGCCGGCGCGGTACCACTCTTGTTGACCTTCCCCACGGGAAAGTCCGCTTACGGCAGCGAATGTGAAAGGAAGTGAAGCCTAACATTCGCTGCGCGCCCGTTAACGGAGGCCAACCGTTTGCAAGCTTGAGTCACGGCCGCTCATGCGGCATCGTAACATTCGGCTCCCGGCTCCCAAGCGAGTTCGGATCCTTTACGGACTGCGTCGCACCTCCCCGCAGCTCTCTGTACCGTTACCGGATCGTACTACTCTTGTTCATTGCCTTTGTGGATATTTAAGTTGTTCGTTGTTACCCGGACACCTGCTTCCGCCTGAATGTCCGCTCGGTTAGACTTGCGATGATCGCAGGCTGTGCCTGCCACGTTAGCGCTTCGCTTGTACGATCGACCGCCGATCACCTTCGCCCCGCCTTGCTTAGCCTAGTCCATCTATCTCACGGTTGTTTGTCGATGCTGTCTGTGCACATCCGTCTGCTGGAGAGGATGCAAAAAAGACCTGCCGTCTCTAACTTAAGAGACGACAGGCCGTTAGCCTTCCGCGTTACCACTCTCATTGATCCGCCGTAAGGCGAATCCACTCGATGCTTTTGGAAACAGGTCGGCCGGTATCCGGATACCGGGACGTTCCAATCGCTGCCCGATCACGGGGGCCAGCCGTTAAAACTTACTTCGCCGGATGCTTCGAAGACTTCTGACCCGACCGATGGGACATCTGTCTCATGGGTTCAGGACGGCTTGCCGGCGTTGTTCAGTTTTACCGCTCCCGGGCGAGTTCAGGGTTCATCCGGCTGCGTTGCACCAACCCGCAGCTCTCTGCGCGACATGAATGACCTTACTTTTCCCGTTCGTTGCGTGTACGTATTGAACTTGTTGTGATTATAATATGCGCGAAAACGCAAAGTCAATACAAAATGTCAAAATGTTCAAAATTTTAAGCGGGGGCGGAAAAAATTCATTAAGAAAAACTCGCCCGTTGCTAGGATTTCTTCCTAAGTGGTAGGGTAAGAACAGGGATTTTCCCTAAGATCGATAGGAGGGCGTTTAACATGGTTATCCACTTCATGCGGATCAGGTAATGCAGGCGGACTGACACACTGCACCTGCTCTTTTTCAAAAAGAGAGATCAGGGCTTATTTGTGCTGCCCCGCAAGGATGCTTTTATAAGATTCGATTACTTGATTAAAAATGAAGAGGTGCTATCCGATATGAACGACTCCGTAAAAAAATCAACACCTTTAACGGAACAAGAACAACTCAACCAATTCCGCCTGTTGGCGGCAGCATATCATCTGGAACTGGACCGATCGAAGCCCCTGGAGCTGAACGATTCCGGGCTGGACTTTCTGGCGGCGTCCGCCCGCACGGCAGACGGTGCCTCCTGGATACTCCGTATCCCCAGGAGACCGGACGTTACCCAATCGGCCGCTTACGAAGCTAAAGTACTGGAGCTGGTCGGGCGTTCGCTGCCCGTTTCCGTCCCCGGCTGGCAAATCAACCGGCCGGACTTCATTGCCTACCGCAAGCTGCCCGGAACGCCGGCGGCCACTATAGACACCGCCGCAAAGGCCTACACGTGGCATATCGATCCGGAGAGGCCTTCCCCCGAGTTCGTTCAGTCCCTTGCGGCCGCAATGGCGGCGCTGCACCGGATAGACAGCCGCACCTCCGAACAGGCGGGTCTTATGGCCGTAGAAGCCGGTGATCTGAGAGCGGTCGCCGCGGCACGCATGGAGGTCGTCCGGCAGGCCTTCGGGGTCTCGGACGACCTTTGGGAACGCTGGCAGGCTTGGCTCGCGGATGCTTCCTATTGGCCCGAGCACACGTCGCTCATTCATGGCGATCTGCATCCCGGCCATATTTTGGTCGACGAAAATGAACGGGTTTGCGGGCTGCTGGACTGGACCGAAGCGGAGTGCGGAGACCCGGCCACGGACTTTACCGCGTTTCACACCGTTTTCGGCGAGGAAGTCTTGTCGGTACTGCTGGAGGAATATGAAAAAGCAGGGGGACGCGTCTGGCCGAGAATGAAAGAGCATATCGCGCAATTGCAGGGGTCGTACGCGGTCACCATCGGCTTGTTTGCCCTTAAGTCCGGCCTTGAGGAATATGCCGACATGGCACGCGAAGCTTTAGGAGTTCCTGTTCATAAGTCGGCGGACTAAATCCATAGGTGCGTAAAAACAAACAAAGACAGCCCCGGTAGCTTAATGCTTCCCCGGGGTTGTCTTTGTTTGTTTTGTATCTTCATTTCATTCCCGAATTTCTACCCTTGAGTTACTTGGAAATCAGCATAAATTGATTGATAAACCCGGCCTTTTGAATAAAAATATCGTCCATTTGCTTGCTTTCAAAATCATAATAATAAATCCCTCTGGCCGATTTCGATTCGTCCGTACTGCTGGAACCAAGGAGATAAATTCCTTTGGCCTCTTGGCTGAGAAAAGCCCCGCTTCGCGCTTTTACCGGTAAATCCAGCTTTTCTCTTGTTCCCGATTTTAAATCGAGCATACTATAATCCAACGGTTCTTTATTGAAATAAGGTGAAGTGGCCAAAAAAAGTTTATCTCCCCGTGCAGATAGGGTGAGAACATCCTCTTTTTCCAGTTCAATGACTTTCTTCGTTTCCTTTGTTACGTTATCGATCTCAAAGATGGTTCGCTTGGATGCAGTCATGGGAGTTTGGGACTCATTTGCAGCCAAAAGATTGTTTCGGTCCTCTTCGTCCGAGAATCGGACTACGTAAGTCTTGTTGGTCTCCGGGTTAACAGAGATTCTCGAGTTCTGGGTGCTCTGATCGTCGTCGTCCAGAACGGTTAATTTTTTACCCTCTTTATCGTAAAACATCGTTTTTAGCATTCGTTCCCCATTCTTTACGGCCAGAAGTACCAAAGATCGATTGTCGGGAGTCGGCAAAATAAAATTGATGGCAAACAAATTGGAAGATAGCTGTTCGGTCGCAGCGGTTGATAAACGATAAACACTTAATTGATCACCTTTCTGCGTATTTGAAGAAGCCGGGTAATAGATCGAGCTATCCGTTAAAGAAAGAAAAGAGAGGGGTGATTGGGACGTATACGGAAGATTGCCGGCCTTGGTCAACTTCTTATCCGTAATTCCATATGAATAAATGTTCATGACCATCCCGTCTTTCGAATCTACACCGTTTACGTATTCCGTGTTTGTTAGGCTGATATAGTCATCCGCAGCTGTCTTTTCTTTACTTAAAGGTGTCGTAACAGTTATAGGTGAATGTTGAGGTTGCTGGCTGGTATTCGGTTTTTCAGCTGTACAACCTACCATTATCCCACTGGCAATTGTAAACAGTGAGAAGCACGTCTTCGTGCGGTTCAACCTATTAAAAAGCATAATAGTATCTGTCGTTCAAATTCAAAAAACATCTCCTTTTCCTCTCCTTCTATGAAATAGTATAGCGGCATTTTCTTACAAAAAAAACCAGCCCCAAAAACGTTTATCGTTTTAAGACTGGTTGTTTCATTCTTTTATGGCAAACTCAGTATCCCCACTTCTCCAGGCTCAGCACCGGCTCCGCCTTAAACTCCGGCCCCGTGATATCCCCGCGGTTCCACCTGAGGAACGCGGCGGCGCCGATCATTGCGGCATTGTCGGAGCAGAGGTCCATCGGCGGCAGCAGCAGAGGCACGCCAAGCTCTGCGCAGCGCTTCGTCAGCCCTTCGCGCAGTCCGCGGTTAGCCGCCACTCCTCCGGCCAGCAGAAGCTGCTTGGCGCCGTATTCCCGGACGGCCCGTGCGGCCTTCTCTACCAGCACGTCCACCACAGAGGACTGGAAGCCTTTGGCGACGTGGGCCGCCACGGGCTCCTCTCCGCGCATACGCGACTGGTTAAGGACGTTAAGCACCGCCGATTTCAAGCCGCTGAAGCTGAAATCGTAGGAGTCGTCCAGCCAGGCGCGGGGCATCGGAATTTCTCCGTCCACTTCCTGGGCCAGACGGTCGATGTGTGGGCCGCCCGGATAGGGCAGCTTCAAGGCCCGTGCCACTTTGTCGTACGCCTCTCCGGCCGCGTCGTCGCGCGTCTGGCCGATGATCTTGAAGCTTCCTTCGCTCTCCATATACACCAGCTCGGTGTGGCCGCCGGAAACGACAAGCGAAATCAGCGGATATTCCAGCTTGTGGACAAGCTGATTCGCATAAATATGCCCGGCGATATGATGGACGCCGATCAGGGGCAGGTCAAGCGAGAAAGCCAGCGCTTTCGCGGCCACTACGCCGACGAGCAGCGAACCGACCAGACCGGGCCCCTGGGTGACCGCGATAGCGGACATGTCTCTCATCGCCAGTCCCGCCTGATCGAGCGCTTCCTGCAAAATCCAGGTAATGCTCTCGACATGCTGGCGGGACGCGATTTCGGGCACGACGCCGCCGAAGCGCCGATGAGTTTCGATCTGGCTGGAAACCACATTGGACCGGATAACGGTCCCGTTCTCTATCACGGCTGCGGACGTCTCGTCGCAGCTTGTTTCAATGGCCAGAATGTACACAGGCTTTGTAGTGTTCATGACGTTTTTTCATTCCCTTTTATCAAATGCGAACAGGACGCCGCCGCTCAGGCGGGTTGATTCGTGTGGGGCAAATCCGCCCACATAATGATCGCGTCTTCGTTATTGTCGGTATAATAGCCTTTGCGGACGCCGGCATACTGGAAGCCCATTTTGTCGTAGAGGCGCTGAGCCACGTAATTCGACGCGCGGACCTCCAGGGTCATGCGGACCGCCCCCAGCGACCTTGCCTTGGATTGCAGCTGGTGGACAAGCGAAACGCCCAGCTTGCGGCCGCGGAAACGGCCGGATATCGCGATGTTCGTCACATGGGCCTCATCCATAATGAGCCACATGCCCCCGTACCCCGCTATGACCCCGTCTACCATCATCACCGTATAATGGGCAAAATGATTGCTCGTCAGCTCGTTGTGAAAAGCTCCCGCCGACCAGGGCGTCGTAAAGGCTTCCTGCTCGATTTCGCAAATGTGCGGGATGTCGTCCAGCCTCATCGCACGGAAAATCGGGGTAGAAACAGGCTGCTCCCATCTTCGTTCGTCCAAAGAGCCCCTCCCCTTTCCGTCAGGATTTGGCCTTAGCCATCAGATTCACTTCAGCTTCCGTAAGCTGGGTATAGTTCGGAACGAATGTATACTTGTCGATCGTTTCCCCGCGTTTTAACCGCCGCAAACCAAGCAGACCCACTTCGGCCGCCGTCAAATCGTAAGGGAGGACGCGCACAGGAACGCTCAGCTCTGCCGCGGCCTGACCGATCGTTTCTTCGAATAAAGAAGTCTCGCCGACGAAAACGATCTCCTTCGGCTTGGCAAACCCGGATGGCACGGCGAAAGTTCCGGCTTCGTCCGCGGACTGCGCCCCGGTCGTCGCTGCGGCTTCCGCTCCCGACGCAGCGTCCCCAATGTGCCGCGCAAAATCCGCCACGAGGCGGATGCCGTCCGGCTGAAGCCGGGCCCATCTGCTGCCTGTGTTGTCCGGTGCCACATCGCCGCTTGCGCCTGCAGAGCCCAAAAGCTGAGCGGCCGGTTCATTCCCTGCCGATGCGTAAAGCGCGGTAAATGCCTGCCCCCGCCTTGCATTCATCAGGGGCACGAACCAGCGCACGGCACCGTCCGAACCGGCACCCGCCGATTCCGCGAGCAAAGCCGTCCGCGCACCCAGCGCCAGCGCCTCCAGACTGGAGACGGCCGCAGCCGGAATGCCGAGCGACCAGGCGAACGTTTTCGCTGCGGTTACGGCAATCCGTACGCCGGTATAGGAACCCGGCCCCTGGCCCGCCACGACCGCGCTAAGATCGTTCGGCCGGATGCCGCTGGAAGCAAGCAGCTCCTGCAAGTGAGGCATGAGGTGAATGGAATGATTGCGCTCCACGATCGTGTGCTTTTCGGCGACTACTCGGCCGCCCTGAAGCAGGGCAACAGCCAGTGAAGCCGTGGACGTATCCAGTGCAAGCACATACCCGTTTTCGTCGAATCCGGACCGGCTGCTTTCACGACCTTCACTATCCCCCGCAACCGGAGAGTCCTGCGCCTTTACCCGCTCCCGCGTACTATTTTCGTTCCCGCTGCTCATACTAACCATCCGTTCTCTTTCAAATTTGCGCACCAGCTCTCGTAAGGCTCTCCGGTAGGATTCAAGCGGAACACCCGCTCGTCTCCCCCGCTGTGCTCGATATAAATTTCAAGCCGGTTCGGCGGCAATAGCTCCTCCACCAGACTCGCCCATTCAATCAAAGTCAAACCTTCCCCGTAAAAATATTCATCCAGCCCCAAATCCTCGGCTTCTTCCAAAGAAATCCGATAAACATCCATATGATAGAGAGGGAACTCTCGTCCCTCGTATTCTTTAATCAGCGTAAAAGTCGGGGAATTGACAACGCCTTGCACCCCGATCGATTTAGCCACCGCCTGCGAAAAACGCGTTTTGCCCGCGCCAAGATCGCCGTCCAGCGCGATTACGGCGCCGGGACCCGCAAGCACTGCCAGTTGGGCAGCCAATGCTTCCGTGTCCCGTTCGTCTGCGGCTTTATATTGGTAAGCCATCTCCGTCGCTTCCTCTCATTTCGCAGCAAAGTGATTGTAGCCCCGCTTCGGCAGCGGCTGCACAGTCCCGTCCGGACGCTGCAGCCGCACCCCTTCATCCGCGGCCGTCACACGTCCGATGACGTGCAAGGGCAGCCCCTCGCCCGAGAACGCCTCGCGCAGGGCTGCCAGATCCGCTTCTGCCGCCGTGCCCAGAAGCTGGTAGTCCTCGCCGCCGTACAGCACCCACTCCAGCGGGTCGGCGGCCAGCTTCTCCGCGCAGGCGCGAAGCCCTTCGGCCAGCGGCAGCTTCTCCTCCGCGATGAGGAGCCCGACTCCCGAAGCCTCGGCGATTTCGCCGGCTTCGCTCGCGAGCCCGTCGCTGATGTCGTTCAGCGCCCGGCACAAGCCCGTGCGCTGAAGCAGCTCCCCGGCCGCAGCCTGCGGCAGAGGCCGGGTGTGGGCGCGGACGAGCTCCGCGGCCTCTGCGGGGAGCTCGCCCCATAGCGCCGCGTCCGTGCCGCGGTGCAGGAGGTAGCTCAGCCCTGCGGCCGAGCCGCCGAGCGGCCCCGTCACGAAGACGGCGTCGCCCGGCTTCGCGCCGCTGCGCAGCAGGGCCCGGCCTGCGGGGACTTCGCCCAGAATCGTGACGGTCAGCACGATTCCGCCGCGCGTGGACGTCGTGTCGCCGCCGATGACGGCCACACCGAACAAGTCCGCGCACTCATACAATCCGGCGTAGATGCGCCGGATCTGTTCCGTGTCGGCATCCTTCGGCAAAGATAGCGCGACAAGCGCATAACGTGCTTTCGCGCCCATCGCGGCCATGTCGCTGATATTCGAAGCCATCGCCTTGAATCCGATGTCCTCGTCCCGCATCGTCACAGGCAGGAAATGAATCCCTTCGGTCATCGTGTCGCAAGAGGCGACAAGCTGCATGCCGGGAGACAGGGCGGTAACGGCCGCATCGTCTCCGATGCCGACCACCACTCCTTGCGAACGCATTCCGTCCGCTTGTTGTCTGTCCCCCGTCAGCAGGCGGATCAGGCCGAATTCGTCATGCTGCATAGATGCCGCTCCTCCGGTTTGGTTTGCCTCCTATTATAGCCCTCTATCCTCCCTCTAGCAACCGGGATATGCGTGTTGCGGCAAGGCGCGGGGGCTTTTTCGGGTCCTTCTCCGCCCAGCAAAAAAAGCGCCTGCATGTGCTTTCCTTCATGCAGGCGCCGTCCTTACTCTTGCTCATTATCCGTTACGGATTCGGGATATCCCATCGTATCCGTGGTGGTTTCCTCGATCAGACCGTTATGAACCGTAACCTGTCCGCCGCCGAGCCCTTCATTGATCATCCGGTCGATGTCCATGTAATAGTCGTCCCGGCCTTGATGGGTCCCGTCTTTGAGTTCTTTTTGCTGCTTGTCGTCTCCCATTTCATTCACCTCCACTCTCCGGAGTAAACCTGGCTCCGGTTAGCGTGGCACAAATCCGCCAAAAGCATTCATATCCGGCGAATTTTTTGGACATACTGATGCTAAAAAGAAGTTAGGTCACAGAGCGGCCGGTCCCGTGCGGATTCAATAAAATAAGCCCGTTACGCGGGCTCCCTAGGAGGTTTTCCCTCATGCATACGGTCTGGAAAGGCGCCATCAGCTTCGGTCTGGTGCACGTTCCCGTCAAAATGTTCTCGGCTACGGAAGAGAAAGACATCTCCATGCGTTACATTCACAAACGCTGCACCACCCCGCTTTCTTACGTAAGAAAATGCACCACCTGCGACACGGAAGTGGAGTGGGGAGAAATTACGAAGGGCTATGAATACGAGCCCGGCCGCTTCGTTCTTTTCGAGAAAGAAGAATTGGAGAAAATCTCCGGCGAAGCGACTAAAGAGATTAAAATCTTGGATTTTGTCAACTTGACCGACATCGATCCGATTTATTTTCAGAAGACGTACTACCTCTCCCCCGGAGATACGGGTGCCAACGCCTATAACCTGCTGCTCGAATCCATCAAACAGACCGGCAAAATCGGCATCGCCACCATTTCCATCCGTTCCAAGAGCAGTCTGGCGGCCGTCCGAGTTATCGATAACTGCATCGCTTTGGAGACGATATTTTATCCTGACGAGATTCGCGCGATCAGTCAGGTTCCCAATCTCCCCGAAGCCTCGAACGTCAATGACAAAGAGCTGACGATGGCCAAAATGCTGATCGAACAGTTGTCTACCCCATTCGAGCCGGAGAAATACCAGGACGAATACCGCACAGCGCTGATGGAAGCGATCCAGCAGAAAGTGGCCGGCGAAGAGGTCCAGGTCGCTCCGGAGCAGAAACGCACCAACGTGATCGACCTGATGTCCGCGCTGCAAGCGAGCCTCGAAGCCGTCAAGCCCGTCGCGGCGGACAAGTCGGACGCCAAGGCCAAAGCGAAGCCCAAAGCCGCGGCCAAACCGCGCAAGCCGAAGGAAAAGGCCAAGGAAACGGTATCCTGAGTGAGCCTTCTTCAAGAGAACGACAGCAGAAACGAGCCGCCGGCATCGGAGGAGGCTCGTTTTTTTCGGGCTGTTTTCAGAGGGGAGTGGGGACTGTCTTCACTTTTCCCGCAAAAAGGTGCATTCCTCAGGCGCGACGGACAGAAAAGCCTGGATACTCGGCTGCCTCAGGGTCAAATACCGGGTCCATTCCATGAACCGGATCTTCACGGTAAGCCGCGGCTGCAGCCAGGCAGCCTCCCTGCTCCGCTCCGGTTCGTTGACGAACGGCTTCTCCGGCACGATAAGAGGCCTTGTTAAAGCCGTCAGGTCGATCCAATCCTGGCGGCTCAGCTTGCCCGTCCCCGCGTGTCCGATGTACACAAGCCGCCCCTCTTCGTTGTACAACCCGAGCAGAATCGCGTTCACAACTCCCGAGCGATAAGTTACGCCCCCGATCACCGCGTTCACATCCTGGTAGTTTTTATGCTTGCGCCAGCGTTGATCTTTGCCTTTGAGCGCGTAGGTGCTCCCCAAGTCTTTGTACACGACTCCTTCCAAACCGTGCGCCTGGGCAATGCCGAACAGTTCTTCCGTCTGCGTAAAGCTTTGGACGATTTGGACCCGGTCATCTGGGATGACCAGTTCTTCAAGGAGCGCCTGTCTTTCCGACAGCGGCTTGTCGATGACCCATTCGTCGTTGCAATATAAGATGTCAAACAGCATGTAGACGACCGGAACCTTCTGCACGGAGCCCGCCAAAGATTTCCCGCTGCGCAAGCCGTCCCTTTTCATAACTTGATGAAAGGAAGGCTTCCCGTTTTCCAATGCGATTATTTCCCCGTCCAGAATGAATTTCCTCGCTTGGCAATAATCCGTGACGGCCTGATATTCCGGGTATTGGAGCGTTCTTTCGTTGAGCCTTCGGTTAAACAACCGCACGTCCGTTCCGTCATAGTAAGTGAGCACGCGGACCCCGTCCCATTTGAACTGGGCAATCCATTCCTCGCCCGAAGGCGCCCGTTCCGTGGAAACCGGCTCGAATGGAACAACCGGTGGTAGATTCATGTAAGGTGCCTCGCTTCCGGTACTTTTTACCTTCCATTATTACCAAAAGCTCCACGCGGAATCCCGTTTAGGGTCTTGTTCTGCCGCAAAGAATAGTCCGCCTCTTTTTCGTCCACAATGGGGATAAATGCTTGTACGTCCGGAAGGAGTGCGCAGGATGCCCTCAGGGTACAAAAAAACGCAAGGCACGATCATGGTCGAAGGGCAGGAGCTGACCATTACCAACCCCGAGAAGCCTCTCTGGCCTGAGGCGGGAATTACGAAGCTTGATTTTCTCCAAAAGCTGATTGAACTGTCCCCCTATTTGCTGCGCTACTGCAGAGACCGGCATTTGACGACGATCCGTTTCCCTCACGGCATTCACGACAAATCGTTTTACCAGAAAAATACCCCCGAGCCCGTTCCGGATTTCGTGAATCTCGCTCCGCTGGACGGCATCCGGTATGTGAATCTGGATTCGCTTCCGACGCTGATCTGGCTCGGCAACCTGGCCTGCCTGGAATTTCATCCTTCGTTCCACCGCATCGGGGAGACACTGCCGGCCGAGTGGCTCATAGATATCGACCCCAGCTTGGAAGTCGAACCGCGGATTATGGAAGCGGCTCACCTGATCGGAGAAGTGCTGGATTCGCTTCATATCCAGTCCGTGCCCAAAACGTCCGGAGCGACCGGCGTACAAATTTACGTGCCTATCCAGCACGGGTACACCTTCGAGCAGCTTCGCAAAATCGGCTATTTTATCGGCTCCTTCGTCGTCAAAAAATATCCGAAGCTGTTTACGATCGAGCGCCTGAAAAAGAATCGCGGCGATCTCATTTACTTCGATTACCTGCAGCACTGGTACGGCAAAACGCTCTCCGCCCCCTATACACCGCGGGCCAAAATCCACGGAACCGTCTCCACTCCGCTGCTTTGGGAGGAAGTCGAGCGGCGCTGTGATCCGAGAGATTTTACCCTGCACGTCATTGTGGAGCGAATCAAAAAGATGGGCGATCTGATCGAGAAGGTGCCTCCTCAGAACCTCGATGCCGTTTTGTCTCATCTGGAATAGCATGGCAGGCCGCTCGGCCCCCGGTAAGATCTTTCACTTTCCAGTGGAAGATCTTTTTGGCATGGAGTCTGCAACATTCTAAATTTTATTTTCCAATACTTGTATAGATGAGGTAAACTAATAACGACCATTAAATAACAATTTTGGATTCCGTATTTGAATGGTGTATTGATTTACTGAACCTTTATAGGGAGGCGATGGCTGCCATGAACTTTAAAGAGGCTTTGAGGGGCAGAACATTCATGCTGCTCGGTTTGCTGTTACTGCTGTTCGTTTCGTTTAAAATGGTTCCGCTGCTGGATGCCGGTCAGCCTACCTTTTGGCCCACCATAATTTTCGTTGTATGCATTCTGATGAACATATCGTGCGACATTTATTTATCCCCATTCCTTAAAAAACCGGATGAACGGATGAAAGCGATCCGGTCTCGAGCTTATTTCTATTCCTATTTTGCCACCCTGATTTATATTGCTGCGGCTGCGGTTCTTGTTCTAATGGAATTGACTCCAATTCCCGTTCCTCTGATTTTCTTGGATCTGGTCGGTTTTGCGGGCCTGACCCCCAACCTCCTCCTGATTCTGTTTTTCAAACGGTCCGCCAAGCTCTCATCGTGATGCTTTCGGATCTGTGCGCCAAAAAGCCCCGCATCACTTTTTTAAGTGAACAGGGCTTTTTACATTTGCCTTGCCTTTTAGAACAAAGGCGACAGCAATCTTCCCAGCACTTCTTTGCCGCGCTGGAAGCGGGAGCGTTTTTCGAACTCCGACAGGATGATCCGCTTGCTGTTTTTCAGATCCTCCAGGAAATCATGCTCCAGCCGCTCGATCGATTCTTTGTCGTAAAGGATAGCGTTCAGCTCGAAGTTGCTGTAAAAGCTGCGCATGTCCATATTGGCCGTCCCCACGGTGGCGAACAAATCGTCAATGATGGTCACCTTCGCATGCACGAATCCGGGCTGGTACTGATAGAATCTCACCCCTGTCTGCATGAGTTCATGAATATAGGACAGCGAAGCGTAATGGACGATCCAGGAATCGGGAATTTGCGGAAAAATGATTTTTACATCGACGCCGCTTATGGCCGCCGTTTTGAGCCCCATGATCAGACTCGCGTCGGGGATAAAGTACGGGGTCGTAATGTAGATCCGCTTCTTGGCCGTCGTAATGCCCCCGAAATAGGATTCTAAAATCGAGTCCCAATGGGCGTCGGGTCCGCTTGCCACGATTTGAACGGGCTTCTGGCCCTCACATGCGTGCTCGGGGAAAAAGTTCGTGTCCACCAGCTTTTGACGGCAAACAAATTCCCAATCGGACAAGAAAGTGCTCTGCAAATAGTACACGGAATCCCCTACAAGCTTCAGGTGGGTATCCCTCCAAAACCCGAGGACCGGATGCTTCCCAAGGTATTCGTCTCCTATGTTGATCCCGCCTACGAAACCGACCGTTCCGTCTACCACGATAATTTTGCGGTGATTGCGGTAGTTCATCCGTTTATCGAAAAAGGCAATGAAGGCCGGAAGAAAACAGTAGGTATCTATTCCCGCTTCGACAAATTCGCGTATGTAAGAGGAGGCCAGCTTGTAACTGCCGATTCCGTCATAAATGACGCGGACTTTAACGCCCTCGCGCGCTTTCCGGATAAGCAGTTCCTGAAATTTTTTGCCGGTGCCGTCGTGCCGTACGATATAAAACTCAAAATGAATATGGTGCTTCGCATTCTCCATCGCCGCGAACATAGCCTCGTATGCCGCCTCGGCGTTGGTCAGTACCTCCACCTCGTTGTTACGGGTAATCGGCGAGCTGGGAATGTTGCTCAGCAGCCCGAACAAACGCGGTTCTTTGACAATGCTGGGGACGGGATAATCCCGGCCTTTCTTCGTGTTCTCCAGCTCCCGGCGCATTTCCCGCTGCATTTCCCCGAGCACCCGCCGGTTTTTACGTTTCACGTGGCGGCGCTGCGAGTACTCTTTGGCCAGAAAATAATACATAATAAATCCGATAACCGGTAGGATAAACAATATCATAAGCCAGGCGACCGTTTTGTTCGGGTTTCGGAACTCCACCACAACGATCGTGACGATTTGGAAAATAAATAACAGCAGTGCAATGACAAGCCACAGCATCGGCCGGTTCTCCCCCTTCTCTATTCCATGGCCGGCCCTTGCCGGCCGGGATTGCCGTATCGTTAGGTTTTACGTACTCTTAATCCACTATTCGGACCCTATAAACATAAGCCGATCACATTGTCTTGTAAAGCTGGGTTATCTAAACCGGACATGGTATAATAATCGTTAAACCTATCTATAGAGACCAGGAGAGAAAGCACATGAGACAAACCATTTTGTTCGATCTGGATGACACCCTCATTCACTGCAACAAATATTTTAATGTCGTGATTCAGCAGTTCGTGGATACGATGCTGACCTGGTTCGCGGGCCATCGCCTTTCGGATGAAGACATTAAACACAAACAGCTTGAAATAGATTTGGCGGGTGTGGAAATCCACGGTTTCAAAGCGGAGCGTTTTCCGCAGTCGTTTATCGAAACGTATCATTTTTATTCCGATTTTTATGACAGAACTCCTCGAAAAGAAGAGGAAGAGTGGCTTTATCAGCTCGGCAACAGCGTCTACGAACATTCGATCGAACCATATCCGATGATGGACACGACTCTTCAATCCCTGACGGACCAGGGGCATGAGCTGTACCTGTACACAGGCGGCGACGCAACGATCCAGATGCGTAAAATCGAGGAAGCCGGGCTTCACCGCTACTTCGGCGAACGGATTTTCGTCGCGCTGCACAAAACCCGTGAATTTATGGAAACTCTTATCCATACCCAGCAGTTCGAGCGCGCCCGCACCTGGATGATCGGCAACTCCGTACGGACCGACGTCCTTCCGGCCATCGAGGCGGGGATCAACGCCATTCACATTCCGGCTCAGCTGGAGTGGAAATACAACATTGTCGATATTACCGCCACGCCGAAAGGCGCCTTCTTCACGCTGCCTTCCCTGACGGAAGTTCCGAAGGTCATATCCGACTACAGCGGCAAACAGGCCGTTAATCTGTAAAAAAGTTCAAACGCCTATAAAGCAACCTGCCCAGGCTGCTTTATAGGCGTTTTTGCCGTTTAGGGGACGGGCTTTGGGTCGACCACCGTCATTTGACATCGAGTACCGCGCGCCGGGAGCTTCACGCGGAGACGGAAGGAGCTTTCCGTCAGATGTGGCAGGGAAACGGGCAGTGTGGATGTCCGGACCGTTTCACGCCTATTCCCTATTCTTGCACGCAAAAAAGGAGCCATTCGGCTCCTTTTGTTAGTTTTCCTTATGGAAGGTTCGAGCTGCCCATCAAGAAACGGTCCACTTCGCGTGCCGCTTCCCGTCCTTCGTTGATGGCCCAGACGACCAGGCTCTGTCCGCGGCGAACGTCGCCGGCGGCGAAGATGCCTTCCACGTTCGTCTTGTACTTGCCGTACTGCGCTTTCGCATTCGAACGCACGTCTCTTTCAATGCCAAGCTGGTCGAGCAGACTCTGCTCGGGACCCGCAAAGCCCATGGCCAGGAAGACCAGCTGAGCCGGATAAACCTTCTCGCTGCCTTCCACTTCCTCAGGAACAAGACGGCCTTGATCATCGCTTCTCCAGCGGACTTTGACGGTTTTGAGCCCCGTCAGGTTGCCGTTCTCGTCGCCGACAAAGTTTTCACTCAGCGTCAGGTACTCGCGCGGATCTTTGCCATGGACGGCTTTCGCTTCCTCGTGGCCGTACTCCAGCTTGTAAACCTTCGGCCATTCCGGCCAAGGGTTGCTCACCGCACGGGTTTCCGGCGGCTTCTCGCGGTATTGGAACTGCACGACGCTTTTCGCTTTGTGGCGAACGGCGGTCGCCACGCAGTCGGTACCGGTATCGCCGCCGCCGATGACGATCACGTCTTTGCCTTCGGCGTTGATGTACTCGCCGTCGGCCAGGTTGGAATCGAGCAGACTCTTGGTGTTCTTATGCAGGAACTCCATCGCCGGGTAGATACCTTTAAACTCGCGTCCTTTAATATCCAGTTCACGGGGACGAGTAGCGCCGATAGCCAGAATAACGGCATCGAACTCTTCCTTCAACTGATCGACCGGCACATTTTTGCCGATTTCCGCATTGGTTACGAAGTTAACGCCTTCCGCCGCCAGCAGGTCTACCCGGCGCTGCACGAGATGCTTCTCGAGCTTCATGTTCGGGATGCCGTAGGTCAACAGTCCGCCGATCCGGTCGTCACGCTCGTAAACGGTCACGGTGTGACCCGCTTTGTTGAGCTGCGCCGCCGCCGCGAGTCCGGTCGGGCCGGAGCCGATGACGGCGACTTTCTTGCCCGTACGCGTTTTCGGCGGTTCCGGTACGATCCAGCCTTCTTCGAAACCGCGGTCAACGATCGCCTTCTCGATGTCCTTGATCGTAACCGGAGAATCGATCAGCCCCACCGTACAAGAGCCTTCGCATGGAGCGGGACAGACCCGGCCGGTGAATTCCGGGAAGTTGTTCGTCTTGTGGAGCCGGTCAAGGGCTTCGCGCCATTGACCGCGATAGACGAGGTCATTCCATTCCGGAATGAGGTTGTTTACCGGACAACCAGTCGTTGATCCGGCAATAATTTTGCCTGTATGACAATACGGAATGCCGCAGTCCATACAGCGCGCTCCCTGAACCTGCAGTTTCTCTTCGGAATTTTTGTTGTAAAATTCCTTCCAGTCCTGAATCCGCTGCAGAGGGGCGCGCTCGGCGGGCAGCTCGCGTTGAAACTCGATAAATCCGGTAGGTTTTCCCATTGCGCTTCCTCCATCGTATAGAATCTGTCCTGCTCGTTATGAATTAGTTACCGCCGACACGGGCCAGATCGCGCGTGTTTTCTTCGAACGCCTTCATAACGGCATCCTGCTGGCTCAGCCCGGATCTCTTCATCCGCTCGATAGCATCGAACATCCGTTTATAATCCTTCGGAATGACTTTTACGAATTTCCAGATATATTCATCCCAACGGCCCAGCACGCGGTGTGCGATCGAGCTGTCGGTAAAGGTTGCGTGATACTGAATCATCAGCTTCAGTTCGTTGATTTCGTAACTTTCTTCCACTTGCTCCAGCGACACCATCTCGGTGTTGCAGCGGCTGGCCATCGTGCCGTCCTCGTCGAGGACGTACGCTACGCCGCCGGACATCCCCGCCGCGAAGTTGCGGCCGGTCTTGCCGAGGATGACGACGCGTCCGCCCGTCATGTACTCGCAGCCGTGGTCGCCCACGCCTTCGACAACGACGCGCACGCCGGAGTTGCGGACAGCGAAGCGTTCGCCCGCGATACCGCGGATATACGCTTCCCCGTCGGTAGCGCCGTAGAAGCCCACGTTGCCGATGACGATGTTCTCTTCCGGCACGAATGTCGATTCGCTCGGCGGGAAGATGATGACTTTACCGCCGGACAATCCCTTGCCGACGTAATCGTTGGCGTCGCCTTCCAGCGACAAGGTCACGCCCTTCGGCACGAATGCGCCGAAGCTTTGGCCGGCGGAGCCGGTGAAATGCAGGCGGATCGTGTCGTGCGGGAGCCCTTTCGCGCCGTAACGGCGGGTCACTTCGCTGCCGAGAATCGTGCCGACAACCCGGTTCGTGTTGTTGATCGGCAGTTCGATGCGGACGTGATCCTGGTACTCCAGCGCAGGTTGACAGAGCGGAAGAATCTCGCGCATGTCGAGCGATTTCTCCAGGCCGTGATCCTGCTGCATCTGGTTGTAACGGCCGACCTCTTCCGGCATCTCCGGCTGGTGAAGCAGCGGGCTCAGATCGAGGCCTTGAAGCTTCCAGTGGCCCGCTTCTTCTTCCTGGGCCAGGAATTCGGTACGGCCGATCATCTCTTCCAGCGTGCGGAAGCCAAGCTCCGCCATCGTTTCGCGGACATCCTGCGCGATGAAGTGCATGAAGTTCACGACATGCTCCGGTTCGCCCATGAAATGCTTGCGAAGCTCCGGATTTTGCGTCGCTACGCCGACCGGGCACGTGTCGAGGTGACACACGCGCATCATGATGCAGCCCAGCGAGATGAGCGGAGCCGTGGAGAAGCCGTATTCCTCGGCTCCCAGCAGCGCTGCGACGATCACGTCGCGACCGGTCATCATTTTGCCGTCGGATTCCAGCACGACGCGGCTTCTCAGGTTGTTCAGGATGAGCGTCTGGTGAGCTTCGGCCAGGCCCAGCTCCCAAGGAAGTCCCGCGTGGCGGATGCTCGTCTGCGGCGAAGCGCCCGTACCGCCGTCGTAGCCGCTGATCAGGATAACGTCCGCCTTGCCCTTGGCCACGCCGGCCGCGATGGTGCCGACACCGACTTCGGAGACGAGCTTCACGCTGATGCGGGCCTGAGGGTTCGCATTCTTGAGATCGTGGATCAGTTCCGCCAGATCCTCGATGGAATAGATGTCATGGTGCGGAGGCGGGGAGATAAGGCCGACGCCGGCCGTCGTACCGCGCACTTCCGCTACCCAAGGGTATACTTTCTTGCCCGGCAGCTGCCCGCCTTCTCCCGGCTTGGCGCCTTGGGCCATCTTGATCTGAATCTCGTCGGCATTGACGAGGTAATTGCTCGTTACGCCGAACCGGCCGGAAGCTACCTGCTTGATGGAGCTTCTGCGCAGATCGCCGTTCTCATCCGGCGTGAAGCGGTTCGGATGCTCTCCGCCCTCGCCGGTGTTGCTGCGGCCGCCGATACGGTTCATGGCGATGGCAAGCGCTTCGTGCGCTTCCTTGCTGATGGAACCGAAAGACATGGCGCCGGTTTTGAACCGCTTGAAGATCGCTTCGATCGGCTCGACTTCCGACACCGGAACCGGCGAGCGGTCCGATTTCAGCTTAAGCAGTCCGCGCAGCGAAGCCGCTTTCTTGGACTCGCGGTTGATGAGCTCAGCGAATTTTTTGTACATGGAATAGTCATTGTTCCGCACCGCGGTTTGCAGCGAGTGGATCGTCTCCGGCGTGAACACGTGATCCTCGCCGTCCTGACGCCATTGCAGTTCTCCGCCGGCATCCAGAACACGGTCGCGTCCGTCACGCGGGGAATAAGCCCGCTCATGGCGATGCAGCGTCTCCTGCGCCACTCCGTCGAGGCCGATGCCTTCGACAGGCGTGTAGGTCCAGGTGAAGTAACGGTCCACGAATTCCTGGCTGAGGCCGACCGCTTCGAAAATCTGCGCGCCCCGGTAACTCTGGATGGTCGAAATCCCCATTTTCGCCAGGACTTTGACGACCCCTTTGGTCGATGCCTTGATGTAGTTATAGGAAGCTTTCTCTTCCGTGATATCTCTAATTTGACCGTGGCCGATCATATCTTTAAGCGTCTCGAAAGCGAGATACGGGTTGATCGCGCCCGCTCCATAGCCAAGCAGCAGAGCGAAATGATGCACTTCGCGCGGTTCGCCGGACTCGACGATCAGGCTCGCTTTGGTTCTTGTTCCCTGACGGATCAGATGATGGTGCAGGCCCGCAACGGCCAGCAGGGCCGGAATAGCCGCCTGTTCCCCGTCCATGTCTCTGTCGGAGAGGATCAGGAAAGTTGCTCCGTCTGCAATCGCTTCATCGGCAGCCGTGTACAGCTCCTCCATCGCCTGCTCAAGCCCTTGGCTTCCCGACGATGCCCGGAAGAGAGTCTTAAGCGTGACGGATTTAAAGCCCTCACGCTTGATGTGACGCAGCTTCGCCAGTTCCTCGTTGGAGATAACCGGAGTCGGAATCCGGATCTGACGACAACTTTCCGCTTCCGGACGGATCAGGTTGCGCTCCGGTCCGATCGTCGTCTCCTGCGCCGTGACGATTTCCTCGAAGTTGGAGTCGATCGGCGGGTTCGTTACTTGAGCGAACAACTGCTTGAAGTAGCTGTAAAGCAGCTGCGGACGTTCCGACAGAACGGCCAAAGGCGCGTCATACCCCATGGAACCGATCGGGTCGACGCCGGTTTTGGCCATCGGCTCAAGAAATTTACGGAGATACTCGAATGTGTATCCGAATGCCTGCTGGCGCTGAACGAGCAGATCGTGTTCCGGCTGCGGCTCGGAAGCGGCTTCCGGCAGTTCTCCGATGGAAACGAGATGCTTCTTGATCCATTCCTGGTAAGGCTGCTCGTTAACGATCTGTCCTTTGATCTCCTCATCGGTCAGAATGCGGCCTGCCACCGTATCGACGACAAGCATGCGTCCCGGCTGCAGACGTTCTTTGCGCGCAATGCGCTCCGGTTCGATGCTGAGCACGCCGACTTCGGATGAAAGGACGATAAGATCGTCATGCGTGACATAATAACGGGCCGGGCGAAGACCGTTGCGGTCAAGCAAGGCGCCGATAATGCGGCCGTCCGTGAACGAAATCGCGGCAGGACCGTCCCAAGGCTCCATCAAGGTGCTGTGGTATTCGTAAAAAGCGCGTTTGGCCGGATCCATCGTTTCATGCTTGGACCACGGCTCCGGAACCATCATCATGGCCGCGTGCGGCAAAGAACGTCCGGATAGCGTAAGGAATTCGAGCGTGTTATCGAGAATTTGAGAATCCGATCCGTCGTTATCGACAATCGGGAGCAGACTTTGGAAATTTTCACCGAACAAATCCGTTTGGATCATAGCTTGACGGGCGTGCATCCAGTTAACGTTGCCCCGCAGGGTATTGATTTCACCGTTGTGGATGACGTAGCGGTAAGGGTGGGCGCGTTCCCAGCTTGGAAAAGTGTTGGTACTGAAACGGGAGTGAACGAGGGCCATTGCTGTCTCGAAGGACGGGTCTTGCAGTTCCGTGTAATAAGCGTCTACCTGCTCGGGAGTGAGCATGCCTTTATATACGATGGTACGGCTGGATAAGCTGGGGAAGTAAAGCGGCGTGTTATCCAGGGCGCGGGTTTCATTCTCGATCCGCTTGCGGATGACATACAGTTTGCGTTCGAAGTTCAGTTCGTCCTGGATATCTCCGCTGCGGGCGATGAACAACTGACGCACGAAAGGCTCGGAAGCTTTGGCCGATTCGCCGAGAGTGGCATTCTCGGTAGGAACCGTTCGCCAGCCCAGGAACTGCTGGCCTTCCTCCTTGATAATCCGCTCCGCGATGCGCTCGCACTGCTGTCTGGCTTCCAGCTCTTGCGGGAGGAAAGCCATGCCGACGCCGTAAGTACCGGCTTCCGGCAGAGATATGTTTTCTTCGGCGCAAACCTTGCTGAGAAAACCGTGCGGAATCTGCAGCAGGATACCGGCGCCGTCACCCGTATTGGCTTCGCTGCCCTGGCCACCCCGGTGGTCCAGATTGCAAAGCACATTCAACGCCTGCCCGACGATTTCGTGGGAAGGCCTGCCTTTCATATTCGCAACAAAACCAATCCCGCAGGCATCATGCTCGAACCGCGGATCGTACAAACCTTGTTTGGAAGGGGAAGCGTTTCTGTTCATGATTGTGCAACCTTTCCTTTTGTTTATTTGGGTACATCAACGTTTCATGCCTGCATTAAAGGGGTGAAGTCCGGAAATACGCGCGTAACTTGCCAAATTCACCCGTATTTGTCCAAAAACCGAATCTTTTAGCGATTCGCCTCGATATTTTTCTATTATATTAACATTAGACTTTCTAGAGTGCAATTTAAAAAAAGGTTATGGGTTGAAAAAAAAATTTAATGGGAAACCCTGGACAGGGCTTGAAACTCAGAGATTCCGGGGGAAAATATCGTTTTTTTCGAATCTACAAATCTACCATTTAATGTTAGTTTACAAAATTTTCAAATCCGAAAGTTAACATGGACTTACCCTCGAAATGTTTGTGTTTGGACAGAAAGCATTAACCGATTCCGATCGTCTTTAAAAGGCGTTCGCCCATAAAATAAGTAATTCCGGCACATTCTCGCAGCGTATAATAGTAAATTTTCACGGGTTTGATCCGGACCGGCTTAGCCGTTACGTTCATGTTTAGACTCTTTGCCATAAGCAGGGAACGGTACGTATGAAAACCGTGCGTTACGATAATCGCCGTGTCCCACTTCTCCCTCTCCATGATCTTACGGCTGTTGTCCAAATTCTCTATCGTGGATGTGGATTCATCCTCCAAAAAGACCGCCGACTCCGGGATGCCTTTGCCGACGAGGTAGCTCCGCATCACACTGGCTTCCGTCGGTTCGCTTGTCGTCGTTCCGCCCGTTGCGATGATATTTTTGGCCAGTCCGCCGCGGTAAGCCTCAACAGCGGTATCCAGCCGCTCTTTCATCGCGTTGCTGGGCTTTCCGTTCCAGACGGCCGCGCCCAGAATAATGATCGTATCGCTCTCGGTAACATGGGAATTCTCGCCCACATAATAAATCCATCCGCTCATTCCTACTATATATAATAGGAGAGCTCCCATGCAGGACAAGACGCCGTACAACCATCGTTTCCATCGTTTGTTCTTCCGTCTGCCTTCCCGTACGGCCTTCATTCCGCCTTCATCCTGCCTCTCTTCTCCGGTACCGCTCCGCCGGACGGAGGCCCGTCCCGAACGGCCGTGTCTTTATTCTTCTATCATAACTTGACGTTATGAAGTTATCTACACAAAAAGGCAGGTTTTACCACTTTCCTCCATCTCTCGGATTCCGCTTCCATCCATGCCCTTTTTTCCGACGCATAAAACATGCTATGATAGCATATACCTGATGGTTTATTGGTAACAGAGAGGACGACACCTGTGGCTAAATTATATTTTCGATACGGAACCATGAACAGCGGTAAATCCATTGAAGTGCTGCGCACTGTTCACAACTACGAAGAACAGGGTAAGAAAGTATTACTCTTCACCCCCTCGGTGGATGACCGGAGCGGAGTCGGTATCGTTGCCTCCCGAATCGGTATGCAGAAGAGCGCCATCGTCATTCAAGACGGGGTAAATATGAAAGAACTTGCGGCCAAAGAACGGCCGAATTGTATTTTGATCGACGAAGCTCAATTTCTTAATGCCGGACAGATCGAACAGCTTGCCGAAATCGCGGACGACCTTAATATACCGGTTATCGCCTACGGGCTGCGGGCAGATTTTATGGGACAGCTTTTCGAAGGAAGCGCCAGTTTGTTCGCCATCGCCGATAAAATCGAGGAAATCAAAACCGTGTGCTGGTATTGCGATAAAAAAGCTACGATGAACATGCGCTGCAAAGACGGCGTCCCTATTTTTCACGGGGAGCAAATCCAGATCGGCGGCAACGAGAGCTACATTCCCGTCTGCCGGAAATGTTACACAGATAAGAAAAGAGAGGCGGGTCAGCACTGACCGCCGAACGCAGAATGCCCGATCCGGCGCCAGACCTCCATTCAGAATTCAGAGCCTGCACGCGCGCTTCCCGGCTATTTTGTCGATTAAGGAAAGGTGAGGTTTCTTGAGAAAAAAACGAATTCTGCTCCTTTCGGAGGGATTCGGATCCGGACATACCCAGGCGGCTCACGCATTAGCGTCCGCTCTGCGCAGGACGAATCCCGGGCTGATCATCCGCGTGCTGGAACTCGGTGCGTTTCTTCATCCGACGATAGCACCCTGGATCTTTACGGCTTATCGCAAAACAGTCGTTTCCCAACCGAAGCTGTACGGGAAGCTTTACCGCTCCCAGTCGAAAAAGCCGCTGAACGGTTTTTTGCAGCATGCCCTGCACCGCATTTTCTACCGCAAGGCGGAAGCCGTGATCGAGCAGCTGCGGCCGGACATTATCATCTGTACCCATCCTTTTCCGAACTTGATCGTATCGCGATTGAAGAAACAACATGGGCTCCATATCCCGCTCTGCACGCTGCTGACGGACTATGATGCCCACGGATCGTGGATCAACGATGAAGTGGACAGGTATTTCGTCTCGGCCCCCGACGTCAAACGCAGACTTGTGGCGAAAGGCGTTTCTTCCCGCAGAATCAAAGTGACGGGCCTGCCCGTTCACCCGAGTATCAGCGAGCAGTATTCGGTCGATGAGATTTACCTGGAGTTCGGGCTCCGGGATATGCCGACCGTGATGCTGATGGGCGGCGGCTGGGGCCTTCTCGACGAGAAGCTGCTGAAGCGCATCGTCCAGTGGCGCGACCGCGTCCAACTGCTCTTCTGTCTCGGCACGAACGAGAAGGCGCGCCAGCAGCTTCTGTCGAATGAGCTGTACCGGCATCCGAACATTCATCTGTTCGGGTACACCCGGGAGATCGGCAAGCTCATGGAGGTGTCCGACCTCCTGATCACCAAGCCGGGCGGCATGACCTGCACGGAGGCCATGATCAAAGGCGTGCCGATGCTTTTCTATAATCCGATTCCGGGCCAGGAGGAAGAGAACTGCCAATACTTCACGGAGCACGGCTACGGGGAGGAATTGACTTCCCTGAGTGAGCTGGACGGTTATTTCACCCGGTTTATGGAAAATAGGCGCGATAAAAATAAAAACACCCGTAAAGGCAGCAGCCGGCGCTTATCCAGCCTGTTCGCCAAAAGCGTCATGCAGATGCTGCGCTGACGTACTTGTGTCTTGGAATTCACACTATACTCACATCATATGGAAGAGCTATGACCACTCCTTCAAAAAGGGAGAAGTCAGAGCTCTTTTTTCGTTTACCTTCTTTTTTTCAGGTTCTGTTTTTAGCGTAAGAACAGGCATTTCAGCCTCTTTGCCCGTTATTTGTCCGAATTTATGCGGCATGTACGCCAAAAGTCCTGAATACAATTCGATAGGGGTTCGGTTTCGCGCGAAAGGAAGGTTCATCGCATGAAGACCAAAGAGGACAAGAAAGAACTGACGCTTATGTTCATTCCCGGCGCCGACAAGCGGGTCGTCCGTTTCAAGATTCCCCGCATCAGCCTGTATGCCGTTCCATCCGCCGCCGCCCTTGTCATCCTCGGCTTCTCCCTGACCATCTACGTCCAGAACACCAGCCACCGGAGCACAACGGAGCAGCTTACCGAAACGTTTACCGGTCAGGAAAAGCAGCTTACCGAACAGTTGATGCTGAAAGATTCGGAGCTTGAAAAGCTGCAGATCGAACTGATCGATTTATCCAAGCAGGCCGAGCAGTTCAAAAGCAAGCTGGAAGAAATCCGCAAGTTGGAGAATAAGATCAGTCCGGGCACTGCGGTTTCTTCCGGAAAAAACACTGCTGCCCCGCCTTCATCCCTTCCCGATGTCGGCGGCACGGAAATACCGGTCGGCACCCGCGAAATGAACGAACTGGCGGCGCAAACAAGGTCCAGCCTCTCCGGGATGATCGGCGACATCGACGGTCTCCTTGTCCAGTTGACGGAGAGCGAGCGGAAGCTGGAGGAAGCCCGCCGGCTGAAACGAATCACCCCCACCATCTGGCCGTCGGATTCCCGCACGGTCACCTCGGGTTTCGGGGTGAGGCAGGATCCTTTCACCGGGAGGCCCAATGTGCACACCGGCCTCGACATTGACGGCGAGTTGAACGATCCCGTCTATGCCGCTGCCGACGGCACGGTCACTGCGGCCGGTTACGATTCCCAACACGGGAATCATATCCGCATCGACCATACGAGAGGCATCGAAACCGAATACCTCCATCTGAACAAGATGGAGGTACAGACAGGCAGCACCGTCCGGAAGGGCCAAATTATCGGATGCGTCGGAACGACCGGACGCAGCACCGGGACACATCTGCATTACGAAGTCCACAAAAACGGCACGAAAATCAACCCCTCTCCTTACCTTATTTCCGATCGAAAGGATGATAACTGACATGGTATTCGATAAAAAACGGAATACGGACAACAAAACGACCGACACCATCATCGGAGAAAGCACGGTCTGCGAAGGAAAGATTATTTCGGAAGCCAGTCTTCGTATCGAAGGACAGGTGCTGGGAGACATCGAATGCTCAGGCGATATTGTCATCGGGGAAAATGCGGTCGTTCATTCATCCATCCAGGCAAGGGACGTCACGATAGCGGGTAAAGTCAAAGGCGATGTCGCGACAAAAGGCAAGCTGACCGTGATGAGCACCGGAGAATTGATCGGCAACATTCAGGTCCGGGCTTTCATCATGCAGGAAGGCGGCGTGTTCCAGGGAACGAGCACAATGACGGCTTCCGGGCAGGACGACAAAGCGCCGAGTCCGATCTCAAGCGCCCCTTCGGCCAAGAACCGCAAAGAAGAGCAGTCCCTCGCCAGCGCCAACTAACAGAAGGACTGCATCTAAGGCGCATCGTCGCGCGCACACCTTGCAGTCATCGGTCAGGCATACCAAAGAACGGGAGGTTTTTACGGTGGCCCCAACACCCAAGCTCAGCGTATGGACGGAGCACCGTTTCTGGCTAGGCATTCTTTATGATCATGCGACCTTCGTATGGCAGGCCCTCGCACCGAGCGAGCAGCCCCTTATTCAGACCGCAAACGGATTCCGCCAAGCTTTCGCCGCCCTTATCAAGCAAGTCGAACTGACTCCGCAGGATCTGCCGGTATCTTCACCGGTGATGATCAAGCTGGCCCAGGATATCCTACCGGCCGCAAGCGGCTACTACCAGTTCGAAGGACACATCCAAAGCCTGCGGATAAGCAACAAAATCGTACTGGAGCTGACTCCCTCTTACTTTAACGGCACGTTAATCGAGAACGAGGAATATCTCCGGCTGCTGTCATTCTGGACCCGGGGCGTCGAGGCGGAAGAATTGACGCTCTACGGACTGCTGGACATGTGGCTGGAGGATCAACTCGGCCATGCCGTTCTGCTCTGGGACCACCTGGACCCCGTAGAAATCGAATTGTCGGAGCAGGCCCGCCGGTATTCCAATACCTTTCAGGCTTACATGGTCAAAAATCGCGCCATGGGCGGCTATCTCCGCTTCACCCCTCCGGGTTTCCCGGCCCAGCGCCGTTTTGCGGCGGATGTGGCGGTAGCCATCATCAAGTTCTATGACTTTGTCGTTCAAGTCATCGACATGTATGTCGATGAAGAACTTCTCAGCCGCTTGACGCTCCGGTTCCTGGATCACCATCTGCCGGAAAGCTGCTATTTTCTCAATAAACTGGCCGTCTATGAACCGAACCTGAAGATTCCGGGCAACTGCTTTCTCTACAAGCCGATAGCACCCAATGAAAATATCCCGTACCCGCAGCTTATGCCTCCGCAGCCCCGGGAGGATTAATCCGCACTTCCCCGGGGTAAAGGGGTATAGATGCGGGTAAGGCCATGTCCCCCGCTTACTTACAGAAAAGAGGCGGTGGAGATCGTGAACGATTCGCAATTCGATACGCTTATTGTCGGTTCGGGCCTGGCGGGCCTTAGCTGCGCGTTTGAGCTAGCCGAACAAGGACAACGCGTACATATTATAGAAGCGGCGCCTTTCGCCGGAGGCCGAACATCGAACTGGTCGGATGCCGGTATGGAAGTCGAATCGGGCTTTCATAAATTTATCGGATTTTATGAAGCGCTCCCGAATCTGCTGAGAAGAGCAAGGATTAAACCGAACAGTATGCTGACTTGGGAAAAAACGTTCGAGATCCGGCTCCCCGACCGGGAAACGGCCGGAGAATTCGGAATCGCCCCTTTGAAATCCCCCATCAAAACGATTGCGGGAGCTTTCACCAACAACGATATTATTTCTCCGGCCGACAAAGCTTCCCTGATGCCCTTTGTGGCCGAGGGCCTCAAGCTGCTGTCGGAGAACCGGATGGAGCTGGATACGTACAGCGTAGCCGAATTCGCCCGCAAGCACGGCGTCAAGGACGAGGCGCTGCGCCATGTGCTGGGGCCGCTTACGTCCGGCGTGCTGTTCCTCCCGCCGGAGGACTATTCCGCGCTCGTCTTCTTCGGGCTTTTTGCGCCGGGGGTGCCGAAGTTTTACAAGATGCAGATCGGCGGGTTCAACGGCGGCATGACCGACGTCATGATCAACCCTCTGCTCGCGGCGCTGGAAAAAAGGGGCTGCCGGATCAGCCTGAGCACTCCGGCCGAGGGACTCAGCCTTGAAGACGGCCGAGTCACAGGCGTCTCCTTGCAGGAAGGCGGAACTCTGCGCGCCACTCATGTCGTCATCGCCACGGAAATCTCGGCGGCCAAGCGGCTGCTCCAGCCGCCTTTCGGAGGAGAGGCGTGGTATCAGCCTCTAGGGGAGCTGCCGACGATGCCCGACGTGACGATTCAGTTGGAGCTCAGCGAGCCGCTCCTTCCGCAGGACCGCGTTACTTTCGGTCCGGGCACGTGCATCGGCAGCTTCAGCGAGCAGTCGCGCACGACGTTTCCGCACCTACCCGGCCGCCTCTCCATGATCCTCTCACCCCCGGACGAATTCATCGACATGCCCGATGATCTCGTTTTCGAGCGGGTGTGCGCGGATGCGGACAAGCTCGGCCTCGACCTGCGCGCGAAGGCCAAGGATTACCGGGTGATCCGCAGACCGGATCACTTCTATTCCGTCCGACCCGGAAGCGAGAAGCTCCGCCCCGAGCAGCGCACGCCGGTGCCCGGCCTCGCCCTTGCCGGCGACTATACGCGCCAGCCGATGTTCGCGACGATGGAAGGCGCGGTCCTCTCGGGGCGTAAGGCGGCCGAAGCCGTGCTGGGCCGGGAGCTGAGCTGAGCCCAGGAGCAGGCCCTGCGTCACGAAGCGGACACCGCCTTCCAACCAAAAAGGACAGCCGAATAACCGGCTGTCCTTTTTTTCAACTCTTTTATAAAATTTACTTCTTCTCTTTCTTCACTTCGTCCAGAAGCGACAGATCCAGGAACTTGCTCAGATCCAGCTCTTCTTTCTTCACGTTCTTGATGAAGCCGGCATCGATCGAGACTTTTGCCATCTCTTCAATCGCTTCCTTGCTCACATCCGGCGTCAGATTGAGACGAGAGAGCGCCGCTTTGATCAGTTCGTTATCGAGCCCTTTCCCGCTCAGCTTTTTAAGCTGATTGTTAATCAGGTCGTAGGACTTATCGGGGTTGCTTTTGATGAAGTTAATGGCATCGATATTCGCCTGGATCGCGCCTTTGGCCATATCGCGGTGGTCTTTCAGGAACTTGTCGCCCGCGACCAGGATCGTAAGCGGGTAGTTGCCGTTGTTCGGCGGGATTTTGTCCCAATCCACGAGGATTTGACCGATGCCTTCCTTCTCCATCTGCGTTCCCCACGGTTCCGGGATAAGCGTAGCGTCGACTTCTTTCTGGCGCATCGCAACCAGCGTATCCGCCGGAGCGCGGGCGATAATCTCCACGCCGGATTTATCCGTCGTCACTTTCAGCCCTTCCTGCTGGAGAAGCAGGCGCAGCGAAATTTCGTTCGTGCTGCCGCGCGTCGGGATGGCGACGGTTTTGCCTACAAGATCTTTTACGCTCGAAATTCCCGCGTCTTTACGGACAGCCAATACGGCGCCGCCGTTGTTGGAACCGGAAATGACTTTGAAGTTTTTGCTTTTCAGGTATTGGTTGGTGGAGGGTCCGGGACCGACGAAGCCAAGGTCAATCTGATCCGTAGCCAGTGCGGTCGAAAAGTCCGAGCCGTTATCGAATGCCGTAACTTCCACTTTGACGCCCTCGCCCCAATACTTCTCGAAATATTTATTTTCGAGCGCCACATAACCGGCGGCATGCGTAACGTTTTTGAAAATACCGACGCGGACGGTTTCCGGCTTCTTGCCGTCGCCGCTTCCGCCGGAGCTTTTGGAATCCCCGCCGCCGCATGCGGTGAGCACCGTACCGACCAGCAGAATGAGTGCAAGCAGCCAAGCTGTTTTTTTCATTGTAAACTCCCCTTTATCTGTTCTTCTATTTCTTGCTTATTTGCCGCTTGTGGCAAGACCGTAGCGGAGCAGAATTTTATCTTCGAGCTTCTTAAAGCAGAGATGGTCGGAAATCGTGCCGAGCACCGCAATGATAATGACGATGCAAAGCATAAGCGCCGTATCCGCAATATCGCGGCCCTGCTGAAGCAATTGGCCCAGGCCGACGCCTTTGGCGATGAGTTCTCCGGCTACCAGCGCCCGCCAGGCGAACGCCCAGGCTACCCGCACCCCGTTGATGAGATGAGGGAAGGCGGCCGGAACCATGATCTGCCAGAACATTCGCAGCCCGTTGCCCGTGCCCATCGTCTGGGCCGCTTTCAAATAAATCGGCGGAATGTTCATAATGCCCGTACGGCTCGACATGGCCATCGTCCAGGTAGCCCCGAGCGCCGTGATGAAAATAACGGAGGTGTCCGTGAGTCCGAACCAGATGATCGCGAACGGCAGCCAGGCGATACTCGGAACCGTCTGCAAGGCAACGACGACAAATCCGAGCGTATCGTCCAGAAACCGGAAACGTGCGAAAAGAAAACCGAGCAAAGTCCCTACAACGAGGGAGATACAGAAGCCGGTCAGCAGCCGTCCGAGCGATCTCAGTGTCGCTTCCACAAGCTGTCCGTCCGTAAAACCGAGGCGGAAAGCGTCCAGGGTCTGGAACAGAGACGGGAATTTCCATCCCCATTCGAAAATTCTATATCCCGCCTCCCACGCTATCAGCAGAATCACGAGAAAAATCGTTCTTCTTAAGGCTGTACTCATCGCCCATCTCCTCCTTTACCACTTTCTCGAGCTCCTCGGCAAGCACGTCCATGATCGCACTCTCGACATGATGGATAACGGAGTCGGCATTATCGCGCGGGCGCGCGGCTTGCACGGCGAATTCCTTCTTGATCGTTCCCGGACGGGTCGACATGACGACGACGCGGTCGGACAGGATAACGGCTTCACGGATGTTGTGGGTAATAAACAAGATCGTTTTGCCGGTTTTCATCCAGATTTCTTCGAGTTCTTTATGCAAAATGAGACGAGTCTGTTCATCGAGCGCCGCGAAGGGCTCGTCCATGAGAAGAATTTCCGGGTCCATGGCAAGCGCACGTGCAATAGCGGCACGCTGCTTCATGCCTCCGGACAGCTCGTGCGGATAACGGTCCGCAAATTTGCTGAGGTGGACCGTCTTGATCTGCTCCATCGCTTTCTCGTACCGTTCCTTCTTCGGAATGCCCTTCTGCTTAAGGCCGAAGGCAACATTGTCGAGCACGGTCAGCCAAGGAAACAGCGCATGCTCCTGAAAAACGACGACGCGGTCGGAGCCCGGTCCGGTCACTTTCGTTCCATTCACTTCAATCGTACCTTCATCATAGCCTTCCAACCCGGCCACCATGTTGAGCACCGTCGACTTGCCGCAGCCCGAAGGGCCGAGCAGAGACACGAACTCGCCTTTTCTGATAGTCAGCGAAACATCGTCAATAGCGGTAAATGATCCGCTGCTGCGCTGCTTGAAGGTTTTGCGAACATGCTTGATTTGTATCATCGCTTGATCTCTCCTTCAGGCTCGGACGAAAGCAGAAGCTTCGTATATCCCGTTCCTATTCTTATACCAACTTATTTTATCGGAATTATGTAATTTGTCAACCTTTAATTGCATAAAATTCTAATAAAAAAAGCCCCTAACGGGGCGTTTCGGGGTGATAAAAGCCGGGTGGCCGCTTAAAGGGCGGTGCGTAATAATCGGCGGGCGCGCGGGTTATGTCGTGGCCGTATCTTCCGGCGTCTGAGCGCCGGGACTGCGGCCGGTTTCACACTGGGCGCTTGCCGGAGGCGGGGTTTCCGAGCGGAGGCAGGTATGCGTGCGGGGCTGATCGGGTGCGAGTGCGGCCTCCGCCGACGGCATCCGCGATCCTCGCACACCTGACGCTCCCGCCAACGCCAAGCGCTCATCCGCGGGTCCGGAGGCCCCGCCGGGCTTTGGCGGACTCGGACTCCGCCACGACGAGCACGTCCATGCTGCGCGCCCCGCGCATGATCCGTTTCACGATGGACCCGTGAAACAGCCGCTCCCACAGCGACTCGCGCGCCTGGCCGATGATGAGCTGCGTAGCGCTCAGCTCCAAGGCCCGCGCGAGCAGCCCGTCCGCGGTGCGCCTCCGCCCCGCGGCGCCTAGCACTTCGAAGCGGCCGCCGAGCCGCTCCGTCAAGGTCTGCAGCGCGGCGATCCGCGCTTCCTCATCGCCGGCGGCCGAGCCGCAGCGGATGTAAGCGACGTGCCAGCGCGCTTTCAACCGGTATGCGATGCGGAAGCCGCGGCGGATGATGCGCTCCGCGTGCTGGTTCAGCTTCACGCAGACGAAGATCACTTCCTCGCGCCGCCAAGGGCCGCGCAGGGAGCCGACGCGTTCCCACGCCTCCAGGCGTTCGTCCACGTCGTCGGCGATTTCGCGCAGCGCGAGTTCCCGCAGGGCAATCAGATTGACGGTTTTGAAAAAGTGGCCGAGCGCCTGATCCACTTTGTCCATCCCGTAAATCTTGCCCTCCTTCATGCGCTGCCGCAGCGTTTGCGGCGTGACGTCGATGAGCTCCACCTCATCGGCCAGCCGAAGGATGCTGTCCGGGACCGTTTCCCGGACCCGCACGCCCGTCAGCTGCTCGACGGCATCGTTCAAGCTTTCGAGGTGCTGGACGTTCACGGTTGAGATGACCGAAATGCCCGCATTGAGGATTTCCAGTATATCTTCGTATCTCTTCTTATTGACACTCTGCGGCACATTCGTGTGAGCCAGCTCATCCACAAGAACCAGATCCGGCATCCGTCGAATCACCGCTTCGGTATCCATTTCTTGCAGTTCGGTTCCCCGGTACGTACTGATTTTCCGGGGAATCAGCTCCAGATCGCCGATCTGATCCGCCGTTTCTTTACGACCATACAGCTCGAGAAGTCCGATGACCACATCAATATTTTTACGCAGCAGATCGTTGCCTTCCCGCAGCATGCTGTAGGTTTTGCCCACACCCGGCGCGGCTCCGATATAAACCTTGAAGCGGCCGCGCCGCGCTTTACTGATTTGACGCTCCATCTCCTGGGGACTGGGGCGGCGGTAAAGCTCGACCGGCTGCCGGGCATCGCTCTTTCGTTTGACGGGAAGAATCCGCTCTCCGTCCTTCTCCGCCCGGTCGGCAACCACGAACAGATCGATCCCTTGCAGACGGCTTACCGCATCGTTAAGCACCGAGCCCTGCCAAAACTCCTGCCAACGGCTGTGCTTGGAGTGGCCCAGCACGATCCGGGTCACTTTGCGGTCGATCCCGTAACGGATGAGCGCCTGGGCAAGCTTTCGCCTCCCCGGGAAAGGAAGTTCATCGAAAGTGCCGCCCACTTTCTCGACCAGCTTGATGATCGAACGGCGGAACGTAGCCGCATCCTTGGATAGAGCTTTCCCCGGGGCGGCAAAAGAAACGACGAATAAATCGCCGCTCAGCCGGTCCGCTATCTGCTGCCCCCGCCGGACATAGATCGACCCGTTCCAATGGTACTGGGCGGAAACCAAAATCCGCTCGTCGGCCCCCGAAGGTCCGGTCATCCCCATTTCCCCCCGGTGCTTCTCCAAAGATTCGTTGACTCCTTCCGCCACGAGCCTAAGGGCCAGCTCACGCAGCACGCCGATGTTCCCCCGTTCCAGCACCTTGCGCTCGTGCCACTGGCAGCCCTTCATCCCGCCTTCCTCAAGCCGGTTGAGAATCGTTTCAGGCGTGGCGTCGATAAGCCTCACTTCATCGGCCAGCTCCAGAGTATCCGTCGGCACCGTATGTTCCGCTACGATCCCCGTCATTTTGCGGGCAAGCTCACGCACTCCCTCCAATTCATACACGTTCACGGTTGCCAGCACGCTAATCCCTTTGCTCAGCAGAAATTTGATATCCTCCAGCCTCGTCGGGTAAAGTGCCCCCGGCCGGTTGCGATGAGCGAGTCCATCGGTCAGTACCACTTCCGGATTACGGGCAACAAGATCATCGAGCGGCAAGTCCTGCTGCCTCAGCCCATCCTTCCTCCATTCGATGCTTTCAACCCGTTCCAGCCCGCCGGCCTGTTCCATCGTCTCGGGGCGCCCCTCCATGGAAATCGCGCACAACACGACATCGATTCCCTGTTCCCGGAGTGTCTGCCCTTCCCGCAGCATGTGATACGTTTTCCCCGAACCGCTGACGGCCCCGATATAGATTTTCAGCCGGCCCCGGTGAATGTCCGAAATCGACAGCAAAATTTCTTCGGGCGTTTTTCTCCGGAAATTATCCATTCCCCGGCTCCCTTTCCGTTCCTTCTCCCTTATACCTCACATTATTCTCCCACGAAATTCCCGTTGTTCTGTAAGCATCATGCGATCTTTTAGCGAGACAAAACTTGATCGGGATCCTCTGCCCCAAAGGAAGCATATAAGGAGGCATATATAATAGTAGAAACACAATTTTTCTTACGAGTAAAATCCGCTTTCCCGCACTCCGAAAACTTGTAAAACGCATGCCCTCCTTACCGGAAAGAGCATGCGTTTATAAGTGGCTGCCAGCGGTCTCTGGAATCCTGCCGCGTCAAGAGCCTCTACCGTTACCGTATAAATGGCTCCCGATCTGGCGGTTACCGGTTATTTCCCGGCTAATTTCTTCACATCCAGGTTTAATTCCAGCACATTCACGCGAGGTTCGCCGAATAGGCCCAGATCGCGGCCGTCCGTGTTCTTTTTAACCAATTCCTGGAGCTGGGCGGTCGATATTCCCGTCATTTTGGCAATACGGGGAATCTGGACTTGGGCCGATTCCGGCGTAATATGAGGATCGAGGCCCGAAGCGGAGTTCGTGAGCAAGGAAATCGGCACCTGATTGACGGGCACGTCCGGATTTTCCTTTTTCCATGTATCCATGGATTCCTGCGTGCGTTTTACCAGTTCAGGGTTGGAAGGCGCATAGTTGTTGGAGCCCGAAGCTTCCGCTTTATACTCGATGGAGGAAACGCGGCCGTGGAAATATTTCGGATCCGCAAACAATTGCCCGATCAGCTCCGAACCGATGATTTCCCCCTGTTCGTTCTTAATGACGCTGCCGTTGGCCTGTTTGGGGAAAATGACCTGCGCCAGCCCTGTCGATAGGAGCGGGTATATGATTCCGCACAGGACGATTGATAATATGCTGATACGGACAGCGACAGACAAGACGGACCCGTTCCACTCGCCGTTTTCTTTAGGTACCGAAGCGCCTGGATTCATCCTTTTTCAATCCTCTCTCTTATACCGGGAGAAGCCCTTGAAAGGCATTCCCGGCATGTGGTTGTTCTTTGTTTCGGGGCACTTTCATGCCGTTTATATCCACGTGCATGTGCTTCCGTTTCCATGGAACAGGTTTCTAGATCCAGACATGGACGACAAGGTCAATGATCTTGATTCCGATAAAAGGAACGACGACCCCGCCCAGCCCGTAAACAAAAAGATTGCGGCTGAGCAGCTTTGTCGAGCTCATCGGGCGGTATTTGACACCCTTCATCGCAAGTGGAATGAGCAGCGGAATGATAACCGCGTTGAAAATAAGAGCGGACAGCACCGCCGACAGGGGCGACCCCAGCTTCATGATATTGAGAGCTTCCATCTGCGGGATCGCCAGCATGAACATCGCCGGAATGATCGCGAAATATTTGGCGATATCGTTGGCGATCGAGAAGGTGGTGAGCGCCCCGCGCGTCATCAGCAGCTGCTTGCCGATGCCGACCACTTCGATGATCTTGGACGGATCGGAGTCCAGATCGACCATGTTGGCTGCTTCCTTGGCGGCGATGGTGCCGCTGTTCATCGCGAGACCCACGTCGGCCTGGGCAAGCGCCGGGGCATCGTTCGTGCCGTCGCCGGTCATCGCGACCAGCTTGCCCTCCGCCTGCTCTTTACGGATCACGGCGATCTTATCCTCCGGCTTGCTTTCGGCGATAAAGCCGTCCACACCGGCTTCTTTGGCGATGGTAGCCGCCGTAAGCGGGTTGTCGCCGGTACACATGATCGTTTTGATCCCCATTTGGCGCAAGGTATCGAACCGTTCTTTCATGCCGGGCTTCACGGTATCTTTCAAGTAAATCAGGCCGTATACTTTTCCGTCCACGGCTACGGCGAGCGGAGTCCCGCCTTCCGTCGCGATCGCGTCTCCGTTGGCCTTAAGATCGGCGGGAACCGTTCCGCCCTGCTCCTGCACCCACCGGACGACGGCGTCCACGGCGCCTTTGCGCACTTTTCTGCCGTCTTTCAAGTCAATGCCGCTCATCCGTGTTTCCGCTTTGAAGTCGATGAACTCTCCGCCTTCCGCGAGAGAAGCCTCGTAAACCAGGTTCTGTTTCTTCATCAGCTCCAGCACGGAGCGTCCTTCCGGCGTTTCGTCTTTCACCGAGCTGACGGCCGCCCAAGCAGCCGCTTCACCCGTGGAGGCGCCGCCTACCGGGATAAATTCACTGGCCATCCGGTTTCCGAACGTGATGGTTCCCGTTTTGTCCAGAATGATCGTATTGATGTCTCCGGCCGCTTCGACCGCTTTCCCCGACATCGCCAGGACGTTGAACTGGGTGACCCGGTCCATCCCCGCGATCCCGATCGCCGACAGCAGAGCGCCAATCGTCGTCGGAATGAGGCAGACGAGCAGGGCGATCAGTACGGCCGTATCCAGCTCGACATTCACGAACCCCGCGATAGGCTTCAGCGTAACGACCACGATCAGAAAAATAAGCGTCAGCGTGATCAGCAGCGTGTTCAGCGCGATTTCGTTCGGTGTTTTCTGACGGGACGCTCCCTCGACGAGGGAAATCATCCGGTCGATGAACGATTCGCCGGGATCGCTCGTAATCCGTACCCGGATCGCGTCGCTCACGACTCGCGTCCCGCCCGTGACGGAGCTGAAATCGCCGCCCGCTTCTTTAATGACCGGCGCCGATTCCCCCGTGATCGCCGATTCATCGACGGAGGCCAGCCCTTCTATCACTTCCCCGTCTCCGGGGATCATTTCTCCCTGGGCGACGGTAACGACATCGCCCTTGCGGAGTTCCGTGGACGGAACGACTTTAATGCCGCTGCCGACCACTTTGTTGGCCTTAATTTCCTGCTTGGACTTTTTAAGCGAATCCGCCTGGGCTTTCCCCCTGCCCTCCGCCAGCGCCTCGGCAAAATTGGCGAACAGCACCGTGAAGAGCAAAATCAGAAACACGGTCAGGTTAAAACCGATCCGGTCCTGCGTTCCGAAGTAGCCCGGCAGAACCGTCATCAGAAGGACAATGAAGGTTCCGATTTCTACCACGAACATAACGGGATTTTTCATCATCGTAACCGGATTTAATTTAAGAAAGCTTTGCGCAACCGCCTGTTTGACGATATCCCCGCTCAGCATCGATTTACGTTTCGTTTGAGAAGCAGTTGAGCTCATCCGTTTTCACCCCATCGTTATTAACGCAATGTCAAATATTCGGCTACCGGACCGAGCGCGATTACCGGCAGGAAGGTGAGCGCCCCAATGATGACGACCGTACCTACCACGATTCCGGTAAACAAGGCATTGTCCGTGCGGAACGTTCCGATTGTTTCCGGAACCCACTGCTTGCGGCCCAGCGAGCCGGCCACACCCAAAAGGGCGATGATCGACACGTAACGGCCAAGCAGCATTACAATTCCTGTGGAAATGTTCCAGAACGGCGTATTGTCCGCCAGCCCCTCGAAGCCGGAGCCGTTATTGGCCGCCGACGACGTGAACTCGTACAGCACCTGGGAAATTCCGTGGAATCCCGGGTTGGTAACGGCGCCTTTGCCCAGCTCCGTCATGAAGGCGATCGCTGTCGGTGCCAGGATGATAAGCGGATGCGCCAGAATCGCGACGGCGATCAGTTTCATCTCGCGGGACTCGATTTTGCGTCCCAGAAACTCCGGCGTCCGGCCGACCATGAGGCCCGCCAGGAAGACCGCCAGAATCGCGTACATGAGCATATTGACCAGCCCGACTCCGTCGCCGCCGAATACGCAGTTCAGCATCATTTGAGCGAGCGGAACCATTCCGCCCAGCGGGGTGAGCGTGTCGTGCATATTGTTGACGGTTCCCGTCGTCGCCGCCGTCGTTACCGTGGTGAACAGCGCGGACTGGGCAATACCGAACCGCACCTCTTTGCCTTCCATACTGCCGATGGACGAATCCGCGCCAAGGGCGTTCAAGGCAGGGTTACCGGCCTTTTCCGAAAAGAAAGCGACCGATAGAAATACCAGGAACAAGGTCATCATCGCTGTGAAAATGACCCATCCCTGCTTCCGGTTCTTCGCAAACCGCCCGAAGGTATAGGTCAATGAGGCCGGAATGCACCACATCGACAGCATTTCAATCACGTTAGTCAGCGGAGACGGATTTTCAAACGGGTGCGAAGAGTTCACCCCGAAGAAACCGCCGCCGTTCGTGCCCAGATGCTTGATGGACACAAGCGACGCCACCGGACCGATGGCGATTTGCTGCTCCCCGCCTTCAAGCGTCTTCGCGGCCACGGTCGGATCCAGCGTTTGCGGCACCTTCAGGCCGACAAGCACGAGCGTAACCACGATAGCCAGCGGCAGCAGCAGGCGCGTGTGTCCTTTTACGAAATCCGCAAAAAAGTTGCCGATGGTGCTGCCTTTGGACGTCAGTCCGCGGATAAACGCAATCGCGACCACGATTCCCGTTACGGCGGACGTGAACATCATCATCATAATGACCGCCATCTGTGAGAAATAGGACAGGCCCGTTTCCCCGCTGTAGTGCTGCAGGTTGGTGTTCGTCATAAAGCTGATGATCGTATTGAACGACAGCGTCGCTTCCATATTGTCGATCCCGTTCGGGTTCAAAGGAAGAGCACGCTGCAGACGCAGGATCAGATACCCCACCGCCACCAGCACAAGGTTGGTCAGCACAAGGCTGCCCGCATACTTCTTCCACGTCATGCCCTTCTCGCTGCGGATGCCCGCAAGCTTGTAAATGGGTCTTTCCAGCCAGCCGAACCATTTGTCCGTCCGGTTTTTTTCATTCGAAAAAACATGATACATATAAGTTCCAAGCGGTTTCACCAGCAGGCAAAGCACCGCGATTACGATTACGATCTGCACAATCTCCATGGATTCCTATCCTCCTCAAACAACTCCGCGCTAGCAGTCACCGGCTGCCCGAAGGCGCCCTAAAATTTTTCGGGATGTATGAGCGCGTATATCAGATACAGGAAAAGCCCTGCCGTAAAAAGCGCGATAATCATCATATACGGCCGCCTTCCGAGCCTTGCACAACATGGTCGCACCAGGTCAGAAAACCGTAAAAGATGAAATAAATGACTGCCAACAGCAGAACCATATAAAGGTCCGTCATGTGTTTCGGCTCCTTTCTTTCCTATCTATAGGTTCATTTCATAGGTTCATTCATTATCGTTCGGACCGTGAATTAAATCGTTAGCGCAAAACTTCCTCGGGCACTTGGCCCGGTGCTGCTCCAAGCAGGAAAGAGACCTGACGGGTATTCGTATGCACCACATGGTCGGCGCCGAGCGCTTTATAAATCAGCCGCGGCGAGGCATTCGTTTTGACCACGAAAATCGTTCCGGTTGTCCAGCTTCGGACCATCTGAAGATACCGGCAGCAGAGCGGCAGGCTGTCTTCGAAAAGATAGACGTCACCGATGGGAAGTCCCGGGACTTCCCAGGCTTCGTGGTGCACGGTATCCACTTCCACGATGTGCCGGACTCCCAGCTTCTTCATCCGCTGTCCTTCCGCGGGGTTGTTCACAAGCGCCGCGAAGGGCCTGCGGTAAATATTCAGCAGTTTAATAAAGTTCTCGCCGGTGACATTCGGTGCGGAAACCAACGTATAGGTTTGGATCTTTCTCTCGTCCACTTTTTATCCCTCTTTCATGTTTTGGGCAGCAAAAAAAGAAGCCTGCGGAAGAGGAACTCTTCACGCGGCTTCTTGACGGTCACAGCCTAAAAAGACTATAGCCGAAGCGCGATAGCAGTCGCCTCTCTCGGTACGCTTACGAGGTTAGCTGTCGGATTCGGGCGTGAGAGTCGCCCTACCATTACGGCACGGATGCCGCTTCTGGATTCACCCCATGAGGACCGGGCCGTCAGGCCTGCAAGTCCTCGTTTGGTTCCCCCGTTTTCCGCTTGACACGGAAACTCAGCGATAAAAACGCATGTTCATTTGTTTGGCACATTTTTCATTTTCGGATGTTTTTGAACATAACAAAACCACAGCGAAACGAAGTCCCTGTGGTCGATGCCGATCACAAGCTTCTTCAACCCCTCCCGAACTCATGCGCTTACGAGGTTAGCTGTCGGATTCGGACGGTGAGAGTCGCCCTACCTGATTGCCGGGTCCATGGATTCCGGCGCTTCAGGATTCACCCCTGCAGACACGGCCCCGGCTCTCACACCGGATCAATGCTGCGATGGTTCCCCCGCTTCCCCGGTTGGGGAATTCAGCGAAAGCAAGAAACTGTTTTTTTCAATTGATGGAATGAATGTTACACCTCCGCACGTGCTTTGTAAAGATATGGCGAGATTGGTTTTAAACCGATTTAAGCCAAAGAAATCCCCTAATGCGCTTACATTTCTGCTTTTTGTGCGCTAGCTTGTTAATACGTCGAAAATCTCGCGTTTTTGAAAATGGTTTGGACATCCAGCCTCTTCCCACACCGGAAAAACCTGCTATACTACTTGTAAACGCTCCCATATTAACCAGTAAGGAGGCATGTTTATGAAAATCGGATGGAAATCAATCTTGCTCTGGGGGGTGATTTCCATTGTCGGCGCGTTTGCTTTTGGGCTTGTCGCACTTAATCGCGGCGAAACGATCAATGCCGCCTGGCTCGTTATCGCAGCCGTGAGCTGCTATGCGGTCGCCTACCGGTTCTACAGCCGTTTTCTCGCCCGTAAAGTTTTCGTGCTCGACGATAATCGGAAAACACCCGCAGAGCTAAACAACGACGGCAAGGACTATGTGCCGACGAACAAATGGGTGCTGTTCGGGCACCATTTCGCGGCCATTGCCGGCGCGGGCCCTCTCGTAGGCCCCGTACTTGCCGCCCAGATGGGCTATTTGCCCGGAACACTGTGGATTATTCTCGGCGTTATTCTGGGAGGCGCCGTCCAGGATTTCGTCATTCTTTTCGCTTCGACACGCAGAAACGGCAAATCGCTGGGCGATATGATCAAGGACGAGATCGGCAAAGTGACCGGCACGATCGCCATGCTCGGCATTCTGGGCATTATGATCATTCTTCTCGCCGTGCTCGGGCTCGTCGTCGTCAAAGCGCTGATCGGTAGCCCGTGGGGCATGTTCACGATTGCCGCCACCATTCCGATCGCCCTCCTGATGGGCGTGTATATGCGCTACATACGGCCCGGCCGAGTCGGGGAAGCTTCCCTTATCGGCGTCGTTCTGCTGATTCTGTCCCTCATCGGGGGCAAATTCGTCGCCGAGAGCGCCGTTCTGGCCCCGCTTTTCTCCTTCAGCGGGGAAACCATCGCTCTGATGATGATCGCCTACGGCTTTTTCGCTTCGGTCATGCCGGTCTGGCTGCTTCTGGCGCCACGCGACTATCTCAGCACGTTCCTCAAAGTCGGAACGATCATCGGACTCGCGCTCGGCATTATTTTCGTTCTGCCGGATCTGTCCATGCCGGCCACGACCCGGTTCATCGACGGAACCGGTCCCGTCTTCGCCGGGAACTTGTTCCCGTTCCTGTTCATCACCATCGCCTGCGGCTCCGTATCGGGCTTCCATGCGCTGATCTCCTCCGGAACGACGCCCAAAATGCTGGAGCGCGAATCCCACGCGCGTCCGATCGGCTACGGCGCGATGCTGGTCGAATCGTTCGTCGCCATCATGGCGCTGATCGCCGCCTGCATCATCACGCCCGGTACCTACTTCGCGATCAACTCGTCTGCGGCTGCCCTGGGCGGTACCGATGTGGCGACCGCGGCGGCAACCATCACGAACTGGGGCTTCACCATCACGCCCGAGCAGTTGACCACGCTATCCAAGAATATCGGCGAGAGTACCATCCTCTCGCGGACGGGCGGCGCGCCGACCTTCGCCATCGGCATGGCGCAAATCTTGTCCGGCGTGATCGGCGGCAAAACGATGATGGCGTTCTGGTACCACTTCGCCATCCTGTTCGAAGCGTTGTTCATCTTGACGACGATCGACGCAGGTACCCGCGTGGGCCGTTTCCTCATCCAGGATCTGCTGGGTTATGCCAGCAAGTCGCTGGGGGATACCCGGTCCACGGTCGGCAATCTGATCGCCACGGCCCTCTGCGTGGGAGGCTGGGGGTACTTCCTCTACCAAGGTGTTGTGGACCCTCTGGGAGGCATCAACTCCTTGTGGGCGCTCTTCGGCATCGCCAACCAGATGCTGGCCGGCATCGCGCTTGTGCTGGGGACGACAATTTTGTTCAAAATGGGCAAAAAGGCGTACGCCTGGGTCACGCTCCTGCCCACAACGTGGCTGCTTATCGTGACCATGTCCGCCGGCTGGCAGAAGCTGTTCCACGAGAAAGCGAACATCGGCTTTCTTTCTCACGCCAAGCAGTTCCAGAACGCGCTGGACAGCGGCAAAATCGTGGCCCCGGCCAAAACGGCCGCACAGATGAAGCAGATCGTGATGAACGATTACATCGACGCGGCCTTGTGCGGATTTTTCATGATCGTGGTGCTGATCGTGTTTATCTCGGCCATCCGCGTCTGGCTGAAGGCGATTTCGAACAAACCGCTGGATCTCTACGAAGCCCCGTATATCCCGCGCGGCGAGCAGGGCAGATCCGAGGCAACGAAATATGTTTAAGCGCCTGAAACTCATCTGGAGCTACCGCAATCAGTTTATCCATCTGATGGTGGGCGTCCCCCACTACGAGACCTATGTGGCTCATATGAAAAGCGCCCACAAAGACCAGCCTGTCCTGAGCCGGGCGGAGTTTTTCCGGCAAGCCCAGGACAACCGCTACGACGCCAAGGACGGGAAAATCTCCCGCTGCTGCTAGGTGTTTGCGGCGGCACGCCAAGGCGGCACGCCAAGGCGGCACGCCAAGGCGGCACGCCAAGGCGGCACAAAAAAACCAGCAGGCCATTACGGCCGCTGGTTTTTTCATGTTCCCGCGTTTGCGGGGAGAAGCTTTTGGCAAGGATCAGTGGATATCCTTCTTCTTGAATTGTCCGCCCTTCACATCGTGAATATTGCCGACGGCGATAAAGGCGTTTCCGTCCCATTCTTCGACGATGGATTTCAGCTTCGCTTCTTCCAGACGTGTAATGACGGTGAAAATCACCTTCTTGTCGTCGCCGGTATAAGCGCCTTCCCCATGAAGGTAAGTCACGCCACGGCCCAGACGCTGAGTCAGCGCATCGCCGATTTCTTTATATTTTTCACTGATGATCCATACGGATTTCGACTGATCGAGACCTTCGATCGTCACATCAATCATTTTCATCGCAATGTAATACGCAATCAGGGAATACATCGCATGATCCCAACCGAATACGAACCCGGCGCTGCCGAGAATGAACAGGTTGATGAACAAGACGATTTCACCGACGGAAAACGGTGATTTTTTATTGATCAGAATAGCTACGATCTCCGTACCGTCAAGGGAACCGCCCGAACGGATAACGAGCCCGATCCCGACGCCGAGAATAACCCCGCCGAAAACGGCGGCCAGCAGCGGATCGATTGTGACAGCCGGTACCGGATGAAGAAGGGAAGTGCCGACTGACATTGCGATAACACCGAACAACGTCGAAATGGCGAACGTTTTACCGATTTGTTTGTAACCCAGGAACAGAAAAGGAAGATTCAAAAGGGTCAAGAAAATACCGAGAGGAAGATGGAAAAAGTGGGACAGCATAATCGAAATACCGGTGATACCGCCGTCGATAATATTGTTGGGAACGAGGAAAACTTCCAACCCTATCGAAAATAAAGCCGCCCCTAGCGTAATAAATACGATTCGTTGCAGAAGCTTTGCCGCTGTAGCCGTACGTTTACCTGATTTCTCACCTTGAAAAGTCGATTTTTCTACACTCAATGGCCGACACCCCTTTAATTTGTATGTATCTAAAGTCTGCCTTAATCCGAAAAAGGAGCCTGTTTGCAACAGACTCCAGAACAGCGACCGGCAAACAAACATCGAATACATGTATTATACCATATTATTCGCCTAGGATCACTGAATTTACCGAAATACGGTCAAAAACGGCGATCGGCATTCTTGACAAGCGTTGCGGGAGTCTAACCGAAGCCTCTTTCATGTTCTCCTTCAAGAAGGAAAACACGGCACAAAACGCCTCTCTTTGAATCTGTTCCGGCCGCAAACTCTCGTCACAAGCTGTTTCATCAGCCATCAAGCCGGTTCAAGCTTCGCTTAGTTTTCCCGCGGTTTCAGCTTTCATTCCAATCCGAACCACTGTACTGCAGGATGTGCTGCTGCATTTTCTTGCTTAAACTGCCGCGGACCAGCATATAGGAAACGTCCACCATATCCATGATTTCCTGGGGGTCCAGGCTTCCGTCCAGCCGGACGGTATTCCAGTGGCGTTTGTTCATGTGATAACCGGGCCTTACCGCCTCCGGGTACTGCATACGCAGCAGCTCCGCTTCCTCCGGCGGACATTTTAGCGTTACACTTCCCTCACCCGGAGCCGCTCCCGAAGGCAGCAGAGCGAACATTTTACCTCCTACGCGGAGCACATCGGTCTCATTGTCGAAGGGACGGTCCGCGGTAGCCCCCGGTTTGGATAAAGCGTATTCCATAACCTCATCTGTATTCATGGCAAAATTGCCCCTTTCACGATAAAAGTTTTGTCTAACACCGGATTCGCTTCGTAAAGCGGAATTCCTTTTCGGCCAAAAAAAGAACACCCCTCGTCCGCCTCAGGCCTATGCCTTTCGACTTGTCAGGGGTGTTCTTGCCGTTGACTTTCAACCTATCCTTGCGGATGATAGTCCAAAAGCAGGCGCTTTTATAAGTAATCCGTCTGCCGATCTATGTTTTACGCTTTCGGCTGATGCCCGTTTACGAGCGCCACGACTTCTTCCGCCGTCGACAGCTCGATCGCGCGGGCGGCGAGCTCTCGCATCTCCGACAGGGAGAGCTTCACAATCTGGCTGCGCGCAGGCAGAATGGAAGTGGCGCTCATGCTGAACTCATCGAGACCGAGTCCGAGCAGAAGCGGAATCGCGGTCGTATCCCCCGCCATCTCGCCGCACATGCCGGCCCATTTGCCTTCGCGGTGTGCCGCGTCGATCACCATCTTAACCAGGCGCAGAATGGCCGGATTGTAAGGCTGATACAGATAAGAGACGCGTTCGTTCATCCGGTCTGCCGCCATCGTATATTGAATGAGGTCATTAGTACCGATGCTGAAAAAGTCCACTTCTTTGGCAAACTGGTCGGCCATGACAGCCGTCGACGGGATTTCCACCATGATACCGAGCTGAATCTCGTTGGATGCCGGCGTTCCCTCCGCCGCAAGTTTCGCCTTCTCTTCGAGAAGAAGCGCCTTCGCCTGACGGAACTCGTCCAGCGTAGCGATCATCGGGAACATAATCCGAAGCGAGCCGTGCACGCTGGCGCGCAGTAGGGCGCGCAGTTGGGTACGGAAGATGTCCTCGCGCTCCAGGCACAAGCGGATCGCCCGGAAGCCGAGGAACGGGTTCATCTCCTTCGGAAGCTGCAGATAAGGCAGCTCCTTGTCGCCGCCGATGTCCAACGTACGGACCACGACCGGCTTGCCTTCCATCTTCTCCAGGACCGCCTTGTACGCCTTGTACTGCTCTTCCTCGGTCGGCAGCTGATCGCGTCCCATATACAGGAATTCGGTCCGGTACAGGCCGACAGCCTCGCCGCCGTTCTCCAGCACGCCCGCCACGTCGGCAGGTGTGCCGATGTTCGCCGCAAGTTCGACATGGTGACCGTCCGGAGTCACCGTCGGCTCGTTGCGCAGCTTGGCCCATTCGGCACGCTGCTCCGCGTAGCGCTGCTGCTTCGCGCGGTATTCTTCGACCACCGCTGGCTCCGGATTGATCAGAACGTCGCCGTCCAATCCGTCCACAATCAACAGATCTCCGTCCTTGACAAGATCCAGCACGTTCTTCGTCCCGACGACGGCCGGGATTTCAAGCGAGCGCGCCATGATCGCGGAATGGGACGTGCGCCCGCCGATGTTGGTCGTAAAGCCTTTCACGTACGTGCGGTTAAGCTGGGCCGTATCCGACGGAGTCAAATCCTCCGCCACGACAACCGTCTCCTCCGAGATCGACGACGGGCTCACGAATTTGACGCCGAGCAAATGAGCGAGCACCCGCTTCGTCACATCGCGCATATCCGCCGCACGTTCCTTAAGATAGTCGCTGTTCATGTTCTCGAACATTTCGACGAACGTCATCGCAACTTCGTTCATCGCAAATTCCGCGTTAACCTTCTCGTCGCGGATTTTCGCTTTCACCGGATCGACCAGCTCGGGATCACCGAGCACAAGCAGGTGAGATTCGAAAATCTCCGCTTTCTCTTCTCCCATCTCCCGGAGCGTCTGTTCCTTGATAGCCTCGAGCTCGGCGCTGGATTTCTCCAGAGCCTGCTCGAATTTGGCAACCTCGGCTTCCGTATCCTCCACGGTTTTGCGGACGACGGTCAAGTCGGGGTGTTCCAGACGGAACGCCCGGGCGATGGCAATTCCCGCCGAAGCGGCAATGCCACGTATATTAGCCATGAAGCTCGCCCAGCCCTTCTTTAGTCATAATTTCTTCCAAAGCCGCGATCGCTTCCGCCGCATCTTCACCTTCTGCGGAGAAAGTAATTACATCGTTTTCTTCCAGCCCCAGGGAAAGCACGCCCAGAATCGATTTCATCGTCACTTTCTTGCCTTTGCTCTCGGCGAATACGTCCGCTTTGAATTTATTGGATGTGTTAACAAGTGCTGTAGCCGGACGTGCGTGAATTCCTGTATCGCTGGTCACTTTAAATGTTTTTTGCATAGTTGGTCATCTCCACTCAATAATTTAGTTGCTTCTTCTATCTTAACCGAAAAAGAGGGGGTTAGAAAAATACGGCCCTTCCTCCCCCGCACCTCTTTACTTAATCGTAATAATGTTTTTGTCGCCCGATTTAACGTCGCCTTGTTTATTCAAACGAATTTCAGTGCCTTCCGGCAGGTTCGTAAAAATAACCGGTGAGATGATGGAAGGAGCATGCTCTTTCACATAATCCAGGTCGACTTTCATGATCGGCTGGCCGGCTTCCACAATATCCCCTTCGGAAACGAGCACTTCAAAGCCTTGTCCTTTCAGTTTTACCGTGTTGACGCCGATATGAACCAGCAGTTCTTTACCCGCGTCGGACTGGATGCCGATGGCATGCTTACTCGGGAATACGTTGAAAATTTTGCCGTTTACCGGAGAAACAATCGTTCCGTTTTTCGGCAGGATAGCAAACCCGTCGCCCGTCATTTTCTGGGAAAAAACTTCGTCCGGAACGAGCGTGATATCCATCAGTTCGCCGTCAGCCGGAGCTACGATCGTTTCTTCTTTCATCAGCTCGCTGCCGCCCGTATCGGGAGATTCCACAACCGGCACGCTCGCCGTGGAAGGAATGCGGCCCGCCATAACGTCTTGAATCTGATTTTTCAAGGAATCGGAACGGGTTCCGAAAATAGCTTGTACATTGTTGCCGACTTCAAGAACGCCCGAAGCGCCCAGTTTTTTGAGACGCTCTTTGTCCACGACGCCTTTGTCTTTCACCTGAACACGCAGCCGCGTGATACAAGCGTCAAGGTTCGAAATGTTCGGCGCGCCGCCCAGTGCCGCGAGAATGCTGCTCGGCAGGTCGCCCGTACCGCTAGCATTGCTTGCGCCGCTGACGGGAGCATCGTCCGTATCGGCTTCCGTTTTCACTTCTTCGCGACCCGGCGTTCTCAGATTGAATTTCGTAATCGCGAAGCGGAACACCACATAGTAGATGACTGCGAAAACAAGGCCGACCAGAATCGCAAGCCACCACGGCGTGCGGTTCGGAAGGACGCCGAGCAGCAGGAAGTCGATCGAGCCGCCGGAGAACGTAAAGCCGAGCTTAACATCAAGCAGAGTCATAATCGCGAAGGACAGACCCGCGAGCAGAGCATGGAAAACGTAGAGAAGAGGGGCAACGAACAAGAACGAAAACTCGATCGGCTCCGTAATCCCCGTAAGGAAAGCCGTCAAAGCCGCGGAGCCCATAATACCGGCAACCAGCTTTTTGTTCTCGGGACGTGCCGTATGGTAAATGGCCAGACACGCGGCCGGCAGACCGAACATCATGAACGGGAAGTTACCGCTCATAAACGTACCGGCCGTAAGCGGTACGCCGTCTTTCAGCTGAGCGAAGAAGATTTTCATATCTCCGCGCACCAGAACGCCCGATTTATCAATATATTCCCCGAACTCGTACCAGAACGGCGCATTCCAGATGTGATGCAGACCGAACGGAATGAGAGAGCGGACACCGACCCCGAACAAGAAGGAAGCCAGAACCGGATTCGCATCGAGCACGGAACGGGAGAACGTGCTCAGTCCTTGCTGTACCGGAGGCCAGATAAAGATCAGGATAAGCCCGGTCAGCAGCGCGGCAAGGGAGGTAATGATCGGAACGAACCGCTTGCCCGCAAAAAAGCCGAGGTACGACGGAAGTTCGATTTTATGGTACCTCTTGTAAAGGAGCGCCGCTATGACACCCATGATAATCCCGCCGAAAACGCCCGTTTGCAGGGTCGGTATACCTAGCACGCTCGCGTAAGAAGGATCTTTCAGCGTCAGCGAGAAAGGGGTTACACCCGCCAGAACGCCCATGGTCACGTTCATAATCAAGTAACCGATCGTGGCTGCGATACCGGCAACGCCGTCTCCGCCCGCCAGACCGATCGCTACCCCGATGGCGAAAAGCAATGCCAGGTTCGCGAAAATAATGTCGCCTGCGCTCGACATGAGGTGAGCCGCAACCTGAAACCCGTTTCCGCTGAGGAAAGGCATAAGCTCAATCGTATCCGGGTTTTGCATGGCCGAACCGAACGCCAGCAGAAGGCCCGCGGCAGGAAGAATGGAAACCGGAAGCATGAGCGCCTTACCTACTTGTTGGAGCGCGCCGAAAACGCCTTTTAACATGTGCTTCACTTCCTTTATCTGGTCATAGTGTCTATGGATTATTCAACCCCACAGGCAAGGCCGAAACAGCAAAAAAGGCATAAGCAATCAAGGAATGCCGGAAGTAGCTGCCGGATAAGGGTTAATATAACCCAACTCGGAGCGTTTCCATTCATTCTCTTTCTTGCTCATGCCTGATCGTATCAGTCACACGCGCATATCGCCTGTTCAGTTGTATAATACCTAAGCTCCGTCATTATAGCATGACAAATCTCAACAGACAATACCATTTTTCACACTCTCATCCCGTCAAAAAGGAGACCTCCCGCACGGGAAATCTCCGGTTATAAAGCGGAAGTGGGTGCGTTCCGTGAAAGGAACGTCGCCCCTTCCAAAGGGGATATCGGTCTATAAGATACGTGCAAGATACCTGCAGGATACCTGCAAGATATCTGAAAAGCAGCTGCTTAAGTCGTCTGTGGAAGATAACTGCCGCTATAGCAGAAGCGGAGGGCCTTTCGGATCGGCCGGGTCGACCAGATCAGGCCGATCGGTCAGAGCGGTCGGATCGCTCGCCCGGTCGGATCGATAACCGCCTAAGGCGGCTATGCGGATTCGGGCGGCACAAGCCTAACCGGCGGGTTTCCGAGGATAGTCCGGAGTCAGAATAAACGCCGTCTCCTCCTCATCCAGAGGTGGCTGCAGGGGAAGCACCCGGTCGATAAACGGGGTCGTATCCAGCTTGGCAAGCTTGACGCGCCCCGGTCCCCAGCCGATCTTCTCTCTCCAGCTCCCGAGCACGCCGGATTCCGCAAGCTCCCGCTCATCGACGATTACGGACTCGTCGCCATATGGAGACACGTAGAGCGCGTCGACCGGACAGTAAACCTCGCAGATAAAGCAGGTCTGACAGTCGTTTTGCCGGGCGATAACCGGTACCCGGTCCGGTCCTTCGTCGAACACGTTCGTGGGGCAGACCTTGACGCACATGCTGCAGCCTACGCAGCGGGCGGTACTGACCAGCTCGATCATACCGGCGTCACCTCCCTCCGCACGGCATCTCCGCCGGACGGCTGAAGCGCTTCCTGTCCCCGCTGCCCCGTCGGCCCGGAATGCGCCGCCGGGGAAGGGTCCGGACGGGGCGGGACTTCCCCGCCTCCCTCGAACTTGACGCGGATGTCGTCCAGCCCCGACACGAGCAGGCGGCGCTGGTAGGCCGGATCGGTATGCGGGTATTCCGCGAGCGTGTGCATGCCGCGGGTTTCCCGCCTCGCCAATCCGGCGGTATGGATCCAGCGGGCCGCCGCCACCATGGCGGCCGCTTCTCGGGCACGGACGCGCTCCCTCGCATCCCCGCTGGGGATACCGCCCTGAACGAGGGGCCACAGTCCGTGCAGTCTTTGAAGAGACTCCCGGAGCACGGGCTCGCTTCGGAAGTAGTTGATCTCCAGCGGGAACACTTCCCGCTGGACAGCCCCGATAATCCCCGGGACATCCGTCATTGCGGATGTCCCCGGGGTCCCTGCGAGCCCGGCGCCGCCTGCCGGGCGGAGACTGCGCTGTCCGGTCCGGCCGCCCAGGGCCAGCGCATACCCCGCCGCGGCTCTGCCGGACCAGGTGCCGGACGAGATCGCCCACGAGGCGTTGAAAGCGCCGCCTCCGGATTGAGCGCCCGTGACTCTCTCCCGGGTGGCCGCATCGCCGGCGGCATAGAGCCCGGCCACGGTCGTCGAGCAGTCTTCGCCGACGAGCCGGATGCCGCCCGTTCCCCGCACGGTTCCCTCGTACCGGAGGGTCAGCGGGAACGGCTGCGTGAACGGGTCGATGCCGGCCCGGTCAAGCGGCAGGAAGAAGATCGCGTGCGAGCTGCGCAGGATCGCCCGCTTCTCCGGGGTGTCCGCCTTGTCCATGACGGCGTACACGGGCCCTTTGCTCAGCATCTTCGGGAGGAAATCGTGCGGCCTGGGCCCCTCCGAATGCAGCGGCGTGCCGTCCTCGGCATAGAAGGTCGCCCAGTTCAGCAGACGCCCCCGCGTGTTCGTGGCGAAGGCCGCGCTCGGCGCATACTGGCGGCTGAACTCCATGCCGGAGAGCTCCACGCCGAGCTCGGCGGCCATCAGCAAGCCGTCGCCGGTCAGGACGTTGCAGCCGAGGCCCTTGCTCAGGAAGGCGCAGCCTCCCGTGGCGATCACGACGGCGCCCGCCCGCACTTCCCAATCCCGGTCATCAAGCCGGGATACGCCTCTGGCTCCGCCGACGCCATGCTCGTCGACGAGAAGCTCCAAGGCCGGAGACTGGTCCAGGATGCGGGCCCCCGCCTTGATCACGGCCCGGCGCATAAGCTTCATGTACTCCGGCCCCTGGAGGTGGTCTCTCATGGGCACTCCGTTCTCGTCCCGGCGGAACGGGTAGCCCCAGGATTCCACCAATTCCAGGCTTTCGTACACCTGATCGAGCACGCCGTGAATCCAGGAAGGTTCGGACAGGAAGCCGCCTCCCTTCATTCTCTTCCTGACTGCTTCTTCCCTCAAAGCGGGATCGGGCGGCAGGTAAAGCAGATTGGTTCCTCCAGGCGCCGTCGCTCCGCTGGAACCGAGAAAGCCCTTGTCGGCCACGACTACCCTGGCACCGCGGGAAGCCGCACTCCATGCCGCCCAGGCGCCTGCGGGTCCGCCGCCGATCACCAGGACATCGGCCGTTAATTGAAGCGGCTGTTTCTGACTCATGGTTCTCCCTCCCTGTTCTGCCGCTTATTTTATCGCTGCCGGTTTTTACGCCGGTCGGCTTACCGGGCTTACCGGGCTTACCGAGCTTACCGGCTTATTTCACCAGCCAGTCATCGACTTTGAAATCCGTATCGGCCAATTTATCCTGGACCAGAAAATCTTTGGTCGCCTTTAGAGCCTGAATACCGCTGTCCGTGAACGACTCTCTCTGAATCCGGGAGACGGCGCTCGTTTTCTTAACTAAATCCAGCGGAGTTCCCGTATTCTCCACGACAAAAGCATAATAAGCGTCTTCCTGCGTTTTCAGATCATCCAGTGCTTTGATTCTGAGGTCATTCCACACTTTTGCGATATCCGGCACTCTCTTCAAATAACTCTCCGACACGACGGTTACGCCGGCGCCTACGAGAGCGGGATGATCCTTGGCGGCTTCGTCCAGAACGGGAAAGCCTTGGGGAATCATTTTGAGCCCGCGCACTTCCGTCGTGGCGATAGCATCCACCTCTCCTCTGACAAGAGCGGCATCCGCGTCTTCATCCAGCAGATGGATCAGTTGGACGTCTTTAATGCCCTGCTCTTTGAGCAGCCCCGCCAGATAGCGGTGCATATAGGAGCCTTTTTTCACGGAGACTTTCTTGCCCTTCAGATCGGCCAGCGTCGTCGGTCCGTTCTTCTTCCCGAGAATAAACGCATTGCTCCCGGAGGAATTCAGGGTGATGACTTTGGACGGCGCTCCTGCGGAACGGGCCAATATGGCCGGCGTATCGCCCAGCGAGCCGATATCGATCCGTCCGCTGATCAGCGATTCGCTCAAATCCGGACCGTTGGGAAAACCGACAAACTGCACGTCCGTGATCCCCAGTTTTTTCAGCTCCTCCTTCGCCCCGCCTTTGTAGAACCCCCAGCCTTCGGCGCCGCTCGGAAGGTTCAGCTTGTTCGCGCCGATATAGCCCACGCGCAGCACGGAAGACGCCTTGCCACCCGGGTCCGCTCCCCCGGACGGATCGGCCTCCGCCCTGCCGCAGGCCGAAGCCAGTAGAACCAGCACCGCCAGAAGCAGAACAAAGCCGATGAGATGCGTGTATTTTTTCGTGTATGCCGTATGTGTCATGCTTATCCCCCTCTGTTATGTAGAAATCCTCTCCGACATGCTTTTCGCCTCGCCCGACTTTAAGCGCGAACGGCACTTATCAGCCTTCAAAGCTGTCTCTCCACTGTAGCAGCTTCGCTTCCAGCAGCCTGACGAACGTATCCACAAGCTTGCCGACGACCGCAAACAGGATCACCCCGACGAAAATAATTTCCGTCGCCGAGTTCTGCTTCGCGAAGTTGATCAGGAAGCCGATGCCCGACTGGGAGCCGATCAGCTCCGCTACGACTAGCCCCAGCCAAGAAACGGCCAACGAAAGCCGCAGCCCGAGCAGGATGTTCGGCAGAGAAGCGGGAATGATCAGCCGGAGCAGCTGTTTGTACGGACTGAACCGCAGCACCTTGGCTACGTCGAACAGTTTGTTATCCACACTTCGGATGCCGAGGTAAGTGTGGACATAGAGCGGGAAGAAAGCTCCGTTCGCGATAATGAGCGTTTTGGACGTTTCTCCGAATCCGAACCAGAGGATAATCAGCGGAGCCGCCGCCAAGTGCGGAACGAGACGGATCATCTGCAGCGTCGGATCGAGCAGTTGCTCGGCTTTGCGGAAGTACCCGGTCAACAGACCGAACAACAGGCCGAGACTGCCCCCGAGCAGGAAGCCCGTTAAAGCCCGCCACAGCGAAATTCCCACATGCTCCGTCAGCTCTCCGCTTACGGCCAGCTCTTTGAGTGCCGCGCCGATCATCAGCGGAGTCGGCAGAAAAAACGTCGAAATCCAGCCGAAGTCGCCTGCCGCCTGCCACACAATGAGCACAAGCACCGGAAGAACGGCACCCAGGGCAAAATCGCCTGTCTTGGCTTTCAGCAGCGTTTGCCCGTATTTGCGCAGGCTTCCCGGCTGTTCATGTGTTCCGGTGAGACGTCGAAGCGCTTCCCCGCTACCGTTCATAGTCGCTCCCTCCTTTTACTTGCCTCCATAACTGTCCTGCCATTGCAGAAGGCGCCTTTCCAGCAGCCGGACCCCTGAATCCGCCGCCTTGCCGATCACGGCAAACAAGATAATGCCCACATACACCACGGCGGTTTTGTTAAACTGCCGGGCTTCCGACATCAGATAACCGAGCCCGGATGATGCCCCCATCAATTCGGCGACGACCAGTCCGAGCCAGGCGATGCCTAGCGACACTCTTAGGCCGAGAAAAATATTCGGGAGCGCCGACGGCACAATAAGACGCATCAGTTGTTGGAACGTGCTGAACCCCAGCACCCTCGTCACTTCAAACAATTTCTTGTCCGCGCCCCGGATCCCCAGAAAAGTATTGATATAAAGCGGGAAAAAGGCCCCTTTGGCAATTAACAGTACTTTCGAGGGCTCGCCGAATCCGAACCAGAGAATAAACAAGGGCGCGATCGCCAAATGGGGAATCATCCGGATCATCTGCACGGAGGGATCGAGCACTTTTTCCGTTCTGCGGAAAAAGCCGACCAGCATGCCCAGCAGAAGACCGAGTCCTCCTCCAAGCGCAAAACCTGCGGCCGCCCTCAGTATGCTGATGCCCACATTCTCCGCAAGCGCGCCGGATTCCAGCAGGCTGCGAAACGATTTGGCGATGGTCCATGGGGTCGGAAAAAGCAGCCGGGAGATATAGCCCGCGTCACCCAGCACCTGCCACAAAATGAGCGCGGCCGCAGGCACGATCGCTCCCAGCAGGAACGATTCCAGCCGCCGCCTCCGCTTGGAAGAGCCGGCGGGAGTCGGTACTGCCGGGACAGAGTCAGGAGAAGCAGCCAATAAAGTCGCGCCTGTACCTTGCAGCAGATTTGAAGGCTTGCTCATGATACCCCCTCCTTCGTCAAATTCCTGCGCTTTCAACGAGTTCGAGTTCATCCAGCTTCTCGAATTCGTTTAAAATTTTGTAGCGGATTTCCTGAAACGACGTGCTCGATTTCTTTCGCGGAAAAGGCAGATCCACCGGAACGATATTCCGGATCGCGCCGGGGCGCGGTTTGAGAATCACGACGCGGTTCGCAAGGAAAACCGCTTCATCAATGTCGTGCGTGACGAACACCATAGTCGTCCGGTTCGCCTGCCAGATATCCAGCAGCACCTCCTGCATATGCGCTCTTGTAAAAGCATCCAGCGCCCCGAAAGGCTCATCCAGCAGCAAAATTTTCGGATTCCGGAGCAGGGCGCGGGCAATGGAAACACGCTGGGCCATCCCGCCCGAAAGCTCCCTCGGATAAGACTTCTCGAAGCCCTGCAGCTTAACCAGCTCGATAAGGTTATCCACCTTGGCGCGTACTTGCGGGTCTTTGAGCGAGAGATCGGCCGCAATATTTTTCTCGACCGTCAGCCACGGGAACAGGCGCGGTTCCTGAAAAATAAACCCTTTATCAATGCCGGGCCCCGTCACTTCCTCGCCTCCAAGCCGGACGTTCCCGTTGTGATCGGTATCCAGACCCGCCACGATTTTCAGCAATGTGCTTTTTCCGCACCCGCTCGGGCCGATGACCGTTATAAACTCGCCCTCTTTTATATCCAGATTGATATCGTGCAAGGCATGGACGAGCCCCTTCTTCGTCTCAAAAGCCTTGTTCAGCCTTCCGACTTCGAGCAGCAGATTTCCCATCGTGCATCCCCTTTCGTTTTAGGAAAAAATAAAAAAAGCGCATGCCGTACGGACGATATCTCGCATCCGAATCGCAGGCGCTTCTAGTTGACTAGTCAGCAGGTTTCAATTGGAGTTTTTTATTTCACACTATTCTTATAGGATTAGACAAATATTATCACTATAGCCCAGATCGGTCAAGACTGTTTCTCAAATAAAATGAACCAAAAAAAACAGGCCGCACGCAGCCGCGCCAACCCGTTTTAATAACTCCGGTATTTTAGGGAGAACGATTTTGGCCGTAAAATGCAGGCGCTCCGGGAATCAACTGTCTCCTGCAGGCTTTTCCTTCTCCAAGGAATCGTCTTTCTGCATCAGACGGATCAGGTGCATAGTCAGGTAAACCGCCTCCGCTTCGTACACCGGCTGCCGCAGCCGGCGCTGCATGACTTTCATCAAAGTCCAGGCGATGGAGTAAATCTCCGGATACTGCTGCTTAAGCAGCTCGCCCAGCTTGTCCGGCTCGTGAACCGTTTCTTTGCGCTTCGTCCGTTCTATGGCAAAACGGAGGTGGCGCAGAAGCCGGGAATACGCGATGGTGCTGCGATCGATCGTAATATGCATCTGCCTCTCGATCAGGCTAATGAGCTCTCCGATCAGGCGGGAGTATTCATTGACCTCCGATACCGGCCGGTTCGTGATCGCGCCATGAATATGAAGCGTTACGAAACCGACCTCCGCCGGCGGCAGATGCACGTTCATTTTATCGTTAATCGTACGGATGACATAGCTCGCTATGGCGTATTCCTTGGGATAGAGCTCGCGGGTTTCGAGCAGAAACGGATTTTGCAGCACGATACCCTGCTCCAGCCGTTTAATCGCAAACGCGATATGGTCCGTCAAGGCAATATGAATATGTTCATTCAGCGGCGCCCCGGCATGCTCCGAGATATACAAAATCACCTCGTTCATGACCTCGATCAGCTTCTCGTCGATTTGGGGAATCAGCTGCTGGTATTGTTCTTTTTCTTTTTCATTGGTCAAAATGAAGAGCTTCTCGACCGCTTCCGAAGGAATGCGATCTTTGGCCTTCCGGTTAAACCCGATGCCTTTACCGATCACCACAACTTCCCGATAGTCGGGATGCGCCGCAATGATCACATTGTTATTCAGCACCTTGACCACTTCTATGCCGCTGTTCTTCACTTCCGCACCTCTTCCGTGCCCCTGTTGATTCCTCCAGATTACTAGAAAAAGGCGCTTACATCAAGCTGCCGGAACAAAAGCAAGCAGGCAATCCCCGGACTCCCGGAAATTACCCGCCTTTTCCCGCCACTCCGTCCGGAAGCTCTTGAAGAACGGCACCGTAAGCTTCCTCCGGGTAATAAGCGCCGGAGGAAGGCTCTGCCGCGCTCAATCCGGGAGCATAACGTTTTTTCATCTGGCTGGTCGACATCGCGATAATACGCGGATTCAGCCGGGCCGTGTTCTCCTGCAGGCGTCCGAACCCACCGGGATGAAGCATCCCGAGCAGAACACGCAGGTACAGTGTCGAGGACCAGCGCCACAGGCGGTTATGCAGCGGCAGGACGGTAAATCCGAACTGCTTGGTGCCGCGGTGGATCATGGAAATACCGTACACGCCCTTTAGATCGGCAAGGGCCGGGTCCGTCAGCAGGCGGTGGGCCAGTCTGGGCATGGAATTGCCCATGGCCCGGATCATCTGCACGGCCAGCTTCATCATGGAGGAGTTTTGCGATCCGGCTTGGCGCAGCCATTCGTTGTCGAGATGGAGCTCCGCCACCTTGTCGCCCGGGCGGATGATCTCCCCGTCCTCGAGAACCAGCTCCTGCCCGTGATACGTCCGGATGCGGTAGTGGAGGAAGCGGTGCTCGGAATCTCCGGGCTGAATCCGGTACAGCCGGTGAAACAGCCGCTCCCACAGCATCCAAGCGCGCAGGGCCAAGCCCCGGTGCTTCTCCGGGGTCGGCGGCTGGCTTTGCGGCGTTTCACGGGCGGGCGCCGCTTCCACCGCGGGCTGCGGGAGCTGCGCGCTCGCGGCCGCTCGGTCTGCGGCCCTGGAGCCATGCTCAGCAGTCACCGCTCCACTTGCAGCCTGCGCGCTCGCCGCTGCTTCGCCGGCCGTCTGTGGGTCCCGCACGGTCGCAGCCGCTCGGTCTGCGGCCCGGGGGCCATGCGCGGCAGCCGCGGCTCCGCCTGCATCCTGTGCGCTCGCCGCTGCATCGCCTGCCGCCTGCGGGTCCCGCGCGTTCGCCGCCGCATCGGCGGCAGCCTGCGATGCCTGATCGCGCGTCGAGGACGCTGCCGGCAGGGCGGTCCGCTTCTCCGCGCTGCGGCGGACGAGCCGATCCGGAAGCCTCCGGCCCGGTAGATGCTCGTCAATACGCGCAAAACGGATGCCCCGCCGGCGGGCATCCTCCAGCACATCCGCGAGTGCCTCGATCATATAGCCCGGCGCATCGGGGTTCGCGCCCAGTGTATCGCCGCTGTCGTGCAGGAGAATGACGGCGCCGTCTTTCACTTTGCCGATCAGCTTCCGTTTGATCTTGTCGGTCCCCCCTCTGCTGCGCCAGTCAAAAGCGGCCATGGACCACAAGACGATACGAAATTTGCGGATCAGCAGAAAATCGAACACGTTGAAAACGCCCCACGGGGGACGGTAATGAACCGGCCGTATCCCGGTAATGCGTTCGATCACGTCTGCCGAATGTTCCAAGGTGCGGCGCACCTTCCAAGGAGACATGAGAGCATTGGAATGGTGCATATAGTTGTGCAGCCCGACCAGATGCCCTTCCTCGTGCATACGCCGAATCAGCTCCGGGTAGTGCTCCGCCTTGGCGCCCAGCACGAAAAAAGTGGCTCTCGTGCCTTTCCGGGCAAGCAGGTCCAGAAGTTGCGGCGTATACTGCGGATCGGGACCGTCGTCAAAAGTCAATGCGGCGCACGGGCTGTCGCTTCTGCTTTTAAACACGCCGTATCCGAGGCGCCGGATCAGGAAGGTAGGCACCAGCGTGTAGATCAGATAGAAAATAAAGACTACCCAGATAATTCCTTCAACCACGGTACGTCACCCCCTTTACGGCGGCTTTGCCGTCTGTCCTATCCGATGGTTGAAGCGGTACCAGTATGTACCACAGAGCGATGGCTCCCAGCAGAACCCCGCTTGATGTAATCACGAAAACCTCGCTGTACCGGTCGGCCAGCCAGCCTCCGAGAACCGGCCCGATAAAAGCGCCCAGTCCTTCGACACTGGAAAGCGTCCCCCAGCCCATCTCCTGGTGCCCTTTGGGAACGTAGAGAGCCATCAGGGCATTCCAGGCCGGCAGCACGCAGGCGTAAGAAACGCCAAGCAGCGCAGCCGTCAGCAGCGCAAATTCCAGTTCTTTTATAAACGTCATGACATACAAGGCCGCCGCCAGAAACGCAAACCCGAGGATCAGAAATCCGCGGAGCCCGAAGCGGTCGGAGAGCTTTCCCATCGGCATTAAACAAATGACCGTGCACAGCCCTCCGGCCAGCAGAACCATGGAATATTCCGCATACTGCAGGCCCATGACTCCGGAGGCGAACCCCGGTAGAACAGGGACGAGCAGACCGGCCGCAAGAGTCTGCAGCATCATCGGAGGCAGGAGCGGTTTCGCTGCGCCGAGCTGCTTTTTGAGAATTCCGGCCTGCACTTTCCACGTGACTTTTTTCCTCCGCATCCCTTCGGCCCTGCCCCCCATTCCCATAGAAAGCAGGCAGCCCAGCCCCCACAGTCCGAGCAGGATAAAATACGTGACCGACAAACTGTAATCCAGCACAAAATTGATAACAACGGGGCCGGCACCGAGTCCGGTGAGCCAAACGGTATACAGGACCCCCATTTGAAAAGCGCGCTGTTCGGCCGTTATGCGACTCAGACAAACGAGCCAGATCGGGGAAATTCCGACCCCGAATAGAGCCGCCGACAGGAGAAAAATAAACACGTTGTGCGGTCCTTGCAGCAGAAGCAGCCCGATCAGAGAGAAGAACATACCACCGCCGACAATAATCCGGGCGGGAAACCGGTCGAGAAGAAGCCCCGCCAGCCCTTTTACAATCATATCGATTACATAGTGAATGGAAATCGCCAGACCGACAACCGTTACGGGATAATGAAGTACATTCGCCGCATATACAGGCAAATAGGACAGCAGGTAAGCGCCCCGGACGAATTCCACGACAAATAGAATGAACGCGTACCCGATTAAACGGGCGGAAAGCCGGCGCTGTTTGCTCTCATCCATCGTTCTCACCTCGCTTGTTCGCTGCTGCGGGCAGGATGATGCCCGATCTCTTCTAGAATATGCGAGACAATCGTCTGGCCCGCATTTTTTTTGTGTAGATTGCGGGCGGACGTGCGGGCCGACTCCGGCGGCCATTCTCCGCGGATAACACGTCCGACCTGCCGGACAAGCTCATCCGGGTTAAAAGCGGCCAGCGCCGCGCCCTTTTTCACGAAATAATCGGCATTTTCTTTCTCCTGGCCCAAAAACGGGCGGTAAACGATAACGGGTACATCCAGCGCAAGCGCCTCGGACAAAGTAACCCCGCCCGCTTTCGTAATCATGCAGGCGGAAGCCGCCATCAACCGGTGGATGTCCTCCACAAAACCGTGCACGCACACGCGCTCCTGTCCGGCGAAAGCCGTTTCAAAATACCGCTTCAAGCGCTCATTGCGGCCGCATACGAGAACGATTCTCACATCCGGAACGTCCTGGAGGAGCTTGGCGCAGAGCCCGCGCAGACCCCTTAACACGCCGTACGCACCGGCCATCATAAGCACAAAGGGAGGCGCCTGCTCGGCCTCTCCGCTGGTTAACGCCGGGTTCCCGTCTCCTCCAGCTTGAAAGGAAGGACGCAGCGGGATGCCGCTGACTTTGATGTTATCCGCCGGTACGCCCTTTGCGACCAGCAGGGTTTTCAGTTCCTCCGAAGGAACGAAATAATGCTGTACATCCGGGTGAATCCACCGGGAGTGGAGATCGTAATCCGTCACGATCGAGAAAGTCGGAATCGTCTCCCCGCTGTGTGGTCCCGTATCCGGCAACCCCTTGAGGGGGAAGGTGTTCACCACCGCCGCCGGCTGATGTTCGCGGATCATTTGGCGGAGCTTGCGGTCTCCCAGGGAGTGAAGCCATCTGGAAAGCAGGGCGTCCGCCCGCATATCTTGAGTCAGGTAGTAGCTAAGGCCGTAAAGGCCGATGGAAGATGTTTTCAGATACACGAAGCGGGTGAAGGAATTGAACCAGGGATGCGCCTGTGCGAACAAGTCCACAAGCTCTACGTTGCTGACGCCTTGGGTTTCAAAGCTCTGCCGCAGGGCCCGGGATACTTGCAGATGGCCGTCTCCGTAACTGGCATAGAGGATGAGTATTTTCGCATCGGGGTTCATGAGCATAACCACGCTTCCTGCTATGGAATAGGGTTATTATACGAAGTTTGCGTAAACATTATTGGCGCTTTTACCAAATTTCTTGTAAAGCCGCCGCATAGCGCCGTTCGCTGCGGGTTTCCAGCACGATGCGCACCGCTTCGGCCGACGCGTTGGACCGTCGCGTTCTGCCCAGGTTCTCCCGCATGGTGTACAGCAGCGACGGACTTCTCAGCAGAATGCCGAGCTGTCCGATCAAATCGTTCATGTTCTTCGCTTTCACGGCGATTCCCGCCTGCAGAAGGAACCGGGCATTGTCCTCTTCCTGTCCGGGAAGGGACTTGTAGATCACGATCGGCAGCTTCATGGCCATCGCTTCCGAGATGGTGAGGCCCCCCGGCTTCGTGACGAGTAGATCCGCCGCGGCCATCCATTCGTGTACGTTGTTCACGTAACCGGTAGCGAGAATCCGATGGCGGGAATGAGACGCCAGCTCCGTAATCTGCGCGCGGAGCTTCTCGTTGTTCCCGCAGACGACGACCAGCTGCGTCCGGACCGGCAGCGCTTCGAAAGCTTCGAGCTTGCTCGCCAGCTCGCCGCCCATCATCCCGCAGCCTCCTCCCATGAACAGGATCGTCGGCAGCTTCGGATCGAGTCCGAGCAGGCGGCGTGTCTGGGCACTCTCGTAGGTGCCCTGGAATTCCGGACGGATAGGGATGCCCGTTACCTCGATGCGTCCTGCGGGCACACCCGCCTGGATCAGGCCATCCCTGACGGTGTCGGAACCGACCAGGTACTTGTCGGTCTCCGGGTACACCCAGTAGCTGTGGTCCGTATGATCCGTTATTACCGTTGCCGTAGGCACATCGTACAGGCCGTAAGCCCGGACGGCGGACATCGCTCCCGCAGCCGGAGGGAAGGTGGACACGACCACCGTCGGCTCCACTTCACGGAGCAGCTTCATCATGCGGCCTAAGCCGAACCGGTTGAACTGCTTCAAAATGTACGAGAAAAAGTTGGCTTCTCTCGTTTTGTTATATACATATCCGTACGCTGACGGGAACGTCTGTAGTCCTTTCAAAAACATGTACCGCCCGATGGAATTCATGAAGGGATGCGTCCACTCCATAAAATCGAGCAGGACCGTCTCCGCTCCCGGATACCTCTGAGCGATCTCGCGGCGAATCGCTTCCGCCGCCTGTTTATGCCCGTCTCCATAGCTTCCCGAGAGAATCAATACTTTATGTCCGTTCTTTTTCATGGTCCGCAACCCTTTCCGTTAACCTTGTTCTTGTCACTATTCTACTCGGTCGGGAGGGGGAATCAGAACCGACTCACGACGGTTTTTATACCTGGTCTTAGGTCCAGGTAGCCCAGGCAGCCCGATTTCCTCCCGTCACTTCGTATATCCGGCAAGAGCAGACAACAAAAAGCCTTCCGGGCAGCAGCGGCTGCAGAAGGCTTCTGTTCTAAGAGGTTGCGCTTGGTTGAGTAAGCTTCTGTGCCGTCCATCCGTGTTATCCGCACCTTACGGGGGATAACACGGATGCTTCCAGTTAAACAGACTCGGGTTGTTCCGCCAGACGCGAGACCACCGGCTCGCCGTCCCATATAATCGTGGACGAGGCTTCTCTTTGACGCATGTGCGGTTTGTCCAGCAGGGTGAAAAAGTTTTCCGAAGGCAGCTCACCCAGACCGTGTTTGGTACACAGCCTGCCGAGGTACGGGTTCCCTTCCTGCCGGTTTCCCGAAACGTTATCCCCTTTCGGAGAAAAAGCGTAGAGTACGCTCGCGACGGGAACTCTGACGATTTTATAAGAGCCGGCGGTACGGAGAAAAAAGTCCCAGTCCCAATAATGATGCACATCGGGGTCGTACTCGCCCAAAGTGTCGTGGATGCCCCTCCGGTACAAGGTGCCCGACGGGACATACGTCGAAAATTTCCTCATCTCCGCGAGATCGAACTCGTAAGCGAACAACCGGCGGCTGACCGGAATACGCGTGCGGCCTTCCACCCGGTAATCAAACAGCTCCACATCGGAATAGGCGAAGTCCGCTCCGGTCTCTTCGAGAGCGGCAAGCATGCGCCTGATATGCCCCGGCGTTAAGAGATCATCGTCGTCGCAAAGCAGAATCAACTCTCCGCGAGCGCGGCGGAGCGCCTCGTTGCGGGCATGCACATGCTTTAAATTGACCGGCTGGTTAATGACCGTGACGGCCAGCTCCGGGAAGGCTTCCGCCACAAAATCCACGGACACGCCGGCATCGTTCACCACCAGCACTTCCAGGTTCGGGTAGTTCTGCGCCGCCAGCGTCTCCAGCAGCTCGCCCAATACGTAAGGGCGGTTATATGTAGGGACAACAGCCGATATCAGCGGTTCTTTGGGTATTTTCGGTGATAGCGATTCTCTCACTTGGGAATCCGTTCCTTTCCGTTCCAGCAGGAGTCATCAAATCGTTTCCTCTTTACTATACATGATGGAACCCGTCCCCGTCTGTATGTTCATAAGCCTGTTGATAAGTATGCCGTTCTATGTCATTATGAATAAAGATTTTGAAAAATAGGGCTTAGTGCCTATATATAGTACCTAGGCATTTACGAAATCAAGGATTTTTCCTTTCATTTTAGGCAAAAAAAGGATAGAATGTAGGGTATAAACCTTTTTTGTTAGGAAAAAAGTAACGGCTTGTCAAGTTTTACTTGGAGTTTTTTTCCTTTTTTAAGCACGGGCAGCAGCTAGGAGGTTTCTTCATGCAGGCAAGTAAAATTCTTGTTGTCGACGATGATCACCATATTTTGGAGATCGTTTCCCTGTATTTACGGCGCGACGGCTTCGAAGTCATTACCGCCGATCACGGGGATCATGTGCTTCAACTGATCACGGAACAACGTCCCGACCTTATTCTTTTGGATATTCTGCTTCCCGGCATGGACGGTATCGAACTGTGCCGCCAACTGCGGAAAACAAGCGACATCCCGGTTATTTTCCTGTCGGCCAAGAGCGAAGACATCGACATCATTCTCGGGCTGAGCATAGGAGGAGACGACTACGTCACGAAGCCGTTCAGCCCCGCGCAGCTTGTCGCCCGCGTGAAAGCGCTGCTACGGAGATGCTCTTCATCCCGCAATCTTGCGGACCAGCACGTGCTGAAATTTCCGGATCTGGAGATTGATCTGCACAGTCATATCGTGAAGGTTCAGGAGCGGCCTATCGCCTTGTCCGCCAAAGAATTCGATCTGCTCAGCCTGCTGGCGCAAAATCCGAACCGCGTCTACCGAATTGAGCAGCTTTTCGAGCAGGTCTGGAGCCTGGAGAGTTTCGGCGATCCCCGGACTCTCATCGTTCACATCAGCAACCTCCGCAAAAAAATCGAACCGAACCCGTCGGACCCCCGGTATATCATTACCGTACGCGGAGTCGGTTACAAATTCAACGGAAGTCCCGTCTGATCGGACGTCGGCACGTTAACGCAGGGCACGGCACGACGGAAAGGCGCCCACGACGGTTCGCCAAAGCATTACGGCCTGACACCGTGGCACGAAAAAACGGCGTAACCGGACGGTTACGCCGTTTTGATATGGACAGGCAGTATGATATCAATGGTCGTTCCGAGACCCAATCGGCTGGAAACCCGCAGGATGCCCGCATGGTTCTCGATAATTTTATTGCTGACCATGAGGCCCAGCCCCGTCCCGTTTTCTTTCGTCGTAAAGAACGGTTCGCCGATCCTCGTAAGGTGGCCGGGCTCGATTCCTTTTCCCTGATCGGCGAAACGGATTCCTACCTTGTTCTTGGGTAGCGCGGACACCGTAATGTGCAGCAGCCCGCCCTCCGGCATCGCTTCGATCGCATTTTTTACCATATTAATGAAGACCTGCTTAAGCTGGTTCGGATCGCAGTCTATTTTCGGAATCGCGCCTTCTTCCTCAAGAATGGCGCTCACCCCCGCCTCTTTGCGCTGGTTATCGAAAAGCTGGAGCGTTTCCCTGAGCAGAGGCAGCACTTCGTGCCGGTCGAAACGGCTGTTTACAGGCTTGGACAGCAGCAGAAAATCGTCGATGATCTCGTTCATCCGGTTTACTTCGGAGCTCATCATGGCCAGATACGGCGCATCCGGCGCCTGCTTCCGCGAAAGCTGCAGAAAACCGGAGATAATCGTCAACGGATTACGGAGTTCATGAGCCATTCCCGCGGACATCTGACCGACGAGTGAAAGTTTCTCCGAGCGTTTGAGCTGGAGCATAATGTCTGCAAACTGGCGGATAAGCAGCACGACCAGCAGCAGGATAAAGACCGAGATCCCCAGATACGTCATAGGCGAAAACTGGATGATAATGTTCAGCCGGTTCTGGAAAATATCGATCAGGCCGGTCAGGCAGATGACCCCGATTCCGACCAGAAGCAGTTTCGCCCCCCGGTTTCCCTTCATCGCGCAGACCGCCGCCCGGACGATCACAAGCGGCATGCTTAGAACCAGCAGCAGCTGGTACCAATCGACGATTTCCACGACGGAGACGACACGGCATGCGTGCAAAAGCAGAGTCCCCGCGCTATATGCGAGATGCAGCTGCCAGGCTCTTCTTATGTATGCGCCCCTACCGGAGCCAAGCAGATGCTCCACAAACATCAGGATGCCGATTACGCCTCCGAACAGGGCGATCAGCTCCGCATAGGTCAATATGGCCGGGTGGTCGAAAACGAGATAAACGACCGAGGAGCGGCAGATGCTGTAAATGCCGAAACAAAAGGAAAATAAGCTGAAATCAAGAAAAACTTTGTGGCTCCGCAAACCGAGAAAAACACAAAAGGCCATGATTCCGACCAGTATGTAGCTGACTCCCAGCACGGCCCGGAAAAACTCCTGCCGGACCATCCGCTTGATAAAACCGCTTTCGGAGCCGTACATGGCCCCGTCCTCTATCCCGATATTCCGCGACTCCGACTGAAGATGAACATACAGCATCCCCTGCGTATTTTCCGGCAGCGGGACAATTCTTCTGGGCGTTCCGTAATAACGGTATTTCCGCCCTTCCTGCCAATCCCCGAAGCGGTAGGCAAGCCCTTGTTCCGTGTATACTTCGACGTTGTCGAAAGCACGGATAAGCAGGCCCGGATCAGCCGCTTTATGAGGAGGGAGCGGCACCCGCAGCCACAAATGGTTGCGGCCCTTCCGGTCCTGCGGATTCAGCAGTCGATCGGCCGCTTTCCAATCTCCGCTGCTGTACGGCGGCCCTTCCGGTCGTCCGGCCCCCTCTTCCTCCGACCAGCAGTACTCCCAGTTCTCCAGCAGGACGGGCGGGGCATTCACACGCATAGGCAGGGAAGTTTCGGCCCGGACGTCTTTCACTCCGATGAATAAGAAAAGAGCCGTAAATACGAGCCCTAATGCAATAGCTTGAATGAACTTAGTCATGTTCTACCCTCTTGCCAACCTCAATTGCCTGATTTTCGACAATTCTTGGTTTTTCTGTAAGTAGATATGGTTCTTTTACCTACTTTTCGATTCGGAAGGACGGTTTCCTGTCCCTCTATCAAATTTTTATGATTTTCAACAATTATCGACATTTTATGCGAAAAAGATTAGGATTCTCCCGAATTTTTTTGTCGAAATAAGGACCATATTATATGAAGAGAAAGGAGGGTGAGTCATGTCCAAAGACAAAACCATGGACCCTATGAGCCACGAAACGGTTGAAACGGACGGCATATATGCGGATGAAGCCGGCCGGGAAGTCACGTTGAAACGGGGCGATAAGTTCCCCGCCGATCTTGTATTGGGCGAAACGACCTGGGAGATGAAAGGCTTCTCCCTGAACGAAGCGGAAATCGATCACCAGCAGACAGAAAATACGCCGCCTCGCCAACATGCCAAAACCGGCGACCGGTAATTGCCGAACAGCGGGCCCCAGGGCCCGTTTTTTTATACACCTCTACCCAATACGGGCTAAGTCAAAATAGGTCGCAAGCCTCCGCATCCGTACTGCCCTGCCGGATTAAGCCGGACCGGAAGATTCCCCTGCCGCTCCGTTTGAACCCAGGGCTGTCGCAGGCCGTCCCCGTCCGCCCGCGCCAGGGTGAGCGTGCCTGCGGAGTTTTGCCGCCTCGCCGCTGTTTCCTTACGTGTCTCAAGTGTTTATCGTGCTTCACGTTCGTTTCCGCTTATCGGCCGCTGTGGTATAATAAAACTTCCATTTCAAAGAACGGAAGGAGCCGTTGTGCCGTTATGACGCTTACGCAGCAGCGGATTTTTATTGTCACCGGGGGAGCGTTCGGCCCTTGGGCGGAAGAGCATCTGAACACGCTGAATCCCGGGACGGATCTACTCGTCGGAGCCGACCGCGGCGCTCTTCATCTGGTCCGCAGCGGTTACCGCCCCCGGCTGTCGCTCGGGGATTTCGATTCCGTCACATCGGAGGAACTGGCCGAAATCCGCAGCGGCAGCGAAGAGTTCACAGCCTGCGATCCCGTGGACAAGAACTGGACGGATACGGAGCTGGCCTATACTTGGGCGCTTGAGCGCAGCCCGTCGGAAATCATTCTTCTCGGCGCACTGGGCACCCGTCTCGATCATACCCTGGCGAATATCCACCTGCTCCGCAAAGGAGCGGATGCGGGAATCCGTTCCCGCATCATCGACGATCACAACGATATCGAGCTGGTACGAGACCGCATCGAGATTACAGCCGGACCTTACGCGCAGGTTTCTCTTCTTCCCTTAACGACGGAAGTAACCGGCATTACGCTGACCGGCTTTCAGTATCCGCTGGAAAATGCGACTCTCCAGATCGGACAGTCGCTCGGAATCAGCAATGTGCTTCAAGCCGGGCAAGGGTCGATCTCCATCCGCTCGGGACTTCTCCTCGTGATCAGAAGCAGGGATTAAAGTCCCGGCCGGAACGTCTCTGAACCCTCAGCCCGGGAATTGGAATCATATGTAATGTATTTGGAGGCGATCGGTCCTCAAATCCTTATATAACAAGCCTTCGGGCAGCATCCCAATTGGAACATTTTAGTACGGACCGGCTTAAAAATCAAACAAGCCCCGGAGCGACAGGGATTTTCACGCCGCTTCCGGGGCTTGTTTATGCAGGCTGCGCCCGGGTTTGTACACATTCTTTGATGAGTGTGTCGTTTTCTTGACTGTGCGGGGGCCCGCAATTTTTTTCCTATTAAAAAAGGAACCGCTCTTTGCTTACCTGCCGCGCCGTCATTGCCAGCTCATCCGCTCTCTGAGCGAGGTGATATGAGCGGTGTGATGCTTGCCGTGCCAGACATACAAGCCGAGACCGCGCGCCAATGTAGTCGGCCCGTTCGCCGGATGCAGGAACGCCCGGGCCCAGCCCGCTTCATCCAAAGTCCGGAGCCACCGCACCCAACGGTCGTGCAGCGCGTCCAGCAGCGCCAGCGAAATCTCTGGCGGAGCCGTCTTCCCGTCTTCGAGTTCGGCCCATAACTGCTCTTCATAGGGCTTAATGACAGGCTCATTCTCCGTCGCGCCCAGCTTGAAGCGGACATAGCTGTTCATATGGCTGTCCGCCACATGGTGGATAACCTGGCGGACGGTCCAGCCGCCGGGGCGGTACGGCGTATCGAGCTGCTCCTCGGTCAGCCCGGCAACGGCCCTGCGCAGCCGAGAGGGAGCGGCCGCAAGTTCTTCGAGCCAGTCCCGAATTTGTTCCGGGGAAATTTCTCCCTCGTATGTAAAAGTTCCGATCGGATAACGCAAATCTTCTCCCATATCGTGAACGCCTCCTCCGCTTTTGGGCCATTATAGCACAAGCCCCTGCCGGCGCTGAACCACTTTTCCCTTTCCCTGGACATTACAAGGGTCAATTCCCTCCTCATCTGCCATGAACTGGCATATAAACGAACAAAGAAATCCCGTTTCTATCGAAAAGTTCGGCTTTTCGACATTTTCTTCTTTTCAACCCTCCACTCTCTGGAGTATAATGAAGCCATCATTCAACAGCCAACCGTAAACAGCCAGCTCGTATAAAGGCAGGAATAGGCCTGCCAGTCTCTACCCGGTCACCGTAAATGACCGGACTACGGGTGATGACAAATTCCGGATCCACGGACGGTTTAATCCGCAGGAAGGCCTTTGCGCCCTCTCTGGGACTACCCGCTTCCGCGCATTTGCGGTTATTTGCCTTTGTCACTCGATGAACACGGCCCTCCGGGGTCCGGTGCAGATTCGGGTTTTTTGCGTTTTTCGTTTCAACTTAATATTTCATTTATGGGGGATGCCAGCATGGAACTTTTAAAAAGAAAAATCGAAGAGGAAGGAACGGTCCTGTCCGGACAAGTTCTGAAAGTGGACGCTTTCCTGAATCACCAGATCGACCCGGTTCTGATGTTGGAAATCGGCAAAGAATTCAGCCGTCTCTTCGCCGGCGAAGGCGTAACCAAGGTTCTGACGCTGGAATCCTCCGGCATTGCCCCGTCCGTAATGGCGGCGCTCGAAATGAAGGTGCCCGTCGTGTTCGCCCGCAAGCAGAAATCGCTCACGCTGACCGACAATCTGTATGTGGAGCGCGTCTATTCCTTTACCAAACAGCAAACAAACGAAGTCACTGTCGCCAAAAAGTTCCTGTCCGCCGATGACCGTATTCTCATTATCGACGACTTCCTCGCCAACGGCGAAGCCGCTCTCGGTCTGGCCAATATCGTCAAAGCGGCCGGCGCCGAAGTAGCGGGGATCGGCATCGTGATCGAAAAGTCGTTCCAGCCGGGCGCGGACAAGCTCAAAGCCGCCGGCTACCGCGTCGAGTCGCTTGCTCGCGTAGCTTCGCTGGAGAACGGAAAAGTAACCTTTCTGAATAACAGCGTCTCCGAGGAGGATACTCATGTTCAACTGGTTTAAGACCGGCTCTCTGGGACTCCAGCACGTTCTCGCCATGTACGCAGGCGCCGTGATCGTACCGATCATCGTGGCGGGCCAGCTTCATCTCCCGCCCGAGCAGCTCTCCTACCTGATCTCGATCGACCTGCTCACCTGTGGGATCGCGACTCTTCTCCAGGTATGGGGCAACCGTATCTTCGGCATTAAGCTGCCCGTAATGCTCGGCTGTGCGTTCCAAGCCGTCGTTCCGATGATCGCCATCGGCGGCGAGCACGGCATGACGGCGATTTACGGCTCCATCATCGCGTCGGGCCTGATCATCTTCGTGTTCGGAGGTCTGCTCGGCAAGCTCGCCCGCTTCTTCCCGCCGGTCGTCACCGGGTCCGTCGTTACTATCATCGGCCTCACGCTCATTCCCGTCGCCATTCAAGACATGGGCGGCGGCCAGAACAGCGCCGATTTCGGCAGCCTGCAAAATCTGGCCCTGTCTTTCGGGGTTCTGCTCTTCATCCTGATCATGAACCGCTTCTTCGGCGGCTTCATCCGGGCCGTTTCTATTCTGCTCGGCCTGATCTTCGGCACGATTGCCGCCGCCTTCATGGGCAAAGTCAGCTTCCAAGGCGTGCTTGACGCTTCGTGGTTTCACATGGTCCAGCCGTTTTATTTCGGCGTCCCGACCTTCCATCTCACGTCCATTCTGACCATGACGCTCGTGGCTATCGTTTCCGTCATGGAATCGACCGGCGTGTTCATGGCGCTCAGCAAAATTTGCGACAAAGACCTCACGGACCGTGATCTTGCCAGAGGCTACCGCGCGGAAGGGCTCGCAAGCATCATCGGCGGCCTGTTCAACTCCTTCCCTTACACGACTTACTCGCAAAACGTCGGGCTCGTCCAGCTGACGAAAGTCAAAAAGAGAAGCGTGATCGCCGCCGCGGGCGTGATTCTGATCCTGCTCGGCTCCGTGCCTAAAATCGCGGCGCTCACCATGCTGATCCCGACCGCCGTACTCGGCGGGGCGACGATTGCCATGTTCGGCATGGTCGTTTCCTCCGGTATCAAGCTGCTCAGCTCGGTTGACCTGAACCAGCATGAAAATCTGCTGGTCGTCGCCTGCTCCGTAGGCATGGGCCTCGGCGTAACGGTAGCTCCGACTCTGTTCAGCCACCTTCCCGAAAGCGTGCAGATATTGACGGGCAACGGTATCGTAGCCGGAAGCTTCACGGCGATTGTGCTGAACCTGATTTTCTCCATCGGCAAATCACGTTCCAAAACTCCGGAGGCCCACAGCGCTCCGAATCAGGAAAAGCATGAATTCAGCCTGAAAGCGTCGAGCTGATTAGAATAAATTTAACCCGATCCGGGAGTTCCCTGAATCCCCGGATCGGTTCAGAACCCGCTTCGCTCCATAGAGCCGAAGCGGGTTCTTGGCGTATGATGCGACGTTGGCCTTTCTGCCTCCGGTTCTAACGCCCGGTCCCGGCCGCCTTCCTCTGCTGCGGTTTGTGGCGTCCGGTCGGCTTCTCATCGGCGGGGATTGAGTCCGGCAGGCCGGCTTTCTTTTCTAATAATTGCGGGTGCTACAGCCGATATAAACGATAAGTGTGAATACGGTCCGCCATATTGGGACTTTTATACGTATTTATACTCACCCATCACCCGAAATGAAGAGGAATCCGATATGAAAACGAGACTCTTATCTTTGAAAATCATTCTGGCGATTTTACTCATTCTGCCGCTGTTTCCGGCAGGGCCTGCGCGGGCGGGCTTAACCGCTACCCCGTTTCCTGATGTGGATAGTGCGAAATACAGCTGGGCGGTCCAATCCATCACTTTTATGGCCCAAAGCGGAGTTCTGCAGGGCTATCCGGACGGAACCTTCAAGCCGGGACGGTACGTAAACAAAGAGGAATGGGCAGTTATGGTCTACCGGCTGTTCGACAAATACCGGCCGAGCCTCAGATCGGACGCATTGAATTACAGCCGGCCGTCGTACGCCGATGTTCCTCCTTCCCACTGGGCTTACCGGGAAATCAGCGATACGTTCGTGGCGGTAGGAGATATGACCGTAACCGCACGCAGCGGCAAACCTCTGTTCAATCCCGAATATGCGTTTACGCGCTGGGATTTGGCCATGATGCTCTACGGACTTTACGGGATCGACGGGGGACCGGAATCCACCAACGTATGCGGCGACATGAACCGGTTCAAGGATATTACGACCCGGCTGTTTAATACCGAGAACGAGCTGGAATCTTTCCGGAGTAAGGACAACCGCTACAATTCGGAGCTCCCTCCTGGCACCATTTATCCGATTCTTTTCCTGAAGGAAGCGGACGGTACGTGCGGCGCCAACTACGATGACTACAGCGCACTCGCCGCCGGCGCGCTGATTGAGATGAACAAAACGGGCATCCTGACGGCCGACGCGGCCGGCAAGTTCTATCCTTCGGCCAAACTGACGCGAGCCGAGGCGGTGACGGTGCTCCACCGGATTCTCGACCACCTGAAGACGCGGGGAGTGCTCGGCAATTATTCCAGCATCAACCCCACCGGCATCCTCCGCCCGGTTCCCATGCCCGCACCTAAACCCGGCGAAGCCGCGGAAGGACCGGGACCGTTCGACCGCGATCTTCAGCGGGACGGCGAGTTCAACACGATCGTTTACCCGAACGGGAAAAAATATATGCGGCTCGAGCTGACATCCAAGGACGCTGCCGATCTGTACCTGTACATGAACGGAGACATTGCGTTCCTTCGTCAGGAAGAGCTGCCCCGATACATCCAGGTAGACCGCGTCAGCCAGATCGGGATCAAGTCCCAGAGCCGCAATCCGGAGAAACGGTCGCCGCTGGCCGCCTACCCGGCTACGCTTAAGGTGACGTTCTACGACGAGATTCCCTCCACGGGAACGGGGACGGGGACAGGTACAGGCACGGGCACCGGTAAGCCGGGCAAAGACAACGGCGGACAAACCGGCGGCATAACGGCACCTCCCGGAGCGGCGGCTGTGCAGGACCTGAGAAGCCAGGGCGAAATCAGTCAGACTTTTGCCCCGAATGGCTCGAAGTACATGAATGTTAACCTGGTATCCCAGGATAAAGTCGATGTTTATGTACAGCTTGGGACGGGCACGGCTTTCCTTAAGCAGGAGGAACTGCCGGCCAAGGTCAACGTGCAAGGCATGTCTTCCGTTACGGTCAGAACCCAGAGCCGCAATCCGGAGAAACGGACCAGCCAGCAGACCTACAACGCTTATCTGTATGTGACTTTCTCCAACTGACAGCAGGTCCCGTAGAAGCGTTTCCCGGAACGAAAATGCGGCCCCCCCCCCGGCAAGTGTCAGAGGCGGTCCTAAGGAAATTAAAATAGCCGTGAAATCGAAAAAACGCAAGGTTCTCTTCTCGAGAACCTTGCGTTTTTCATAGGTGGATTCGGGTTAACGGCCGCCTCCAAAACTCATACCGTCATCCCGTTCGGAGAACGGTCTGAAGCGATTGTGGATTCCTGCCGGAGTTCAGCGTCATCCGTCTACTCTTCGCTGTTGCGGTTAGCGTGGTTCACTGCCGCCAGCAGCTGCTTCACCTGCACCAGCAGTTCGCCGACCTGGTCTTCCGTTCCGCCCGCGCGGGCCATAAGCTGCGCCGGTATGCACGTGCTGGGCTGCTCCAGCGCGCGTCCTTTGTCCGTGAGCGTAATGACGACACTCCGCTCGTCACGGCTGGAACGGGTACGCTTCAGGAGACCGGAGGCTTCCATTCTTTTGAGCATCGGAGTCAGGGTGCCCGAATCGAGGAAGAGCCGTTCGCCGAGCTCTTTTACGGTCGATTCGTCTTTTTCCCACAGCACGAGCAGAACCAGGTACTGGGGATACGTTAAACCCAGCTCTTCGAGCATGGGGTGGTACATCCGCGTAATTTCACGCGAACAGGCATATAGCGCAAAGCAAAGCTGATTCTCTAGCTTCTGCTCATAGGGTGAATTCATAGGGCCTCAATCCTTATTCTGCTTATTCCGCCAGCAGCTTCTCGATATCTCCGGAAATTTTGGACGGTGCGGTCGTCGGCGCATACCGGCTGACCACGTCGCCCGAACGGTTAACGAGAAACTTGGAGAAATTCCATTTGACCTCTTTGGACAAAATTCCTGCCGTATGGCGGGTTAAATATTGGAACAGCGGGTGCGCGTCGCTTCCTTTGACATCAATTTTGGAGTACATCGGAAACGTAACGCCGTAATTGACTTGGCAGAACTGCTCAATCTCTTCATTGGTTCCCGGTTCCTGCTCCATAAACTGGTTGCTGGGAAAACCGAGTACGACAAGACCTTGGTCCTTGTAGGTGTCATACAACTCTTGCAGTCCTTGATACTGCGGGGTAAAGCCGCACTTGCTCGCCGTGTTGACGATGAGCAGCACTTTGCCCTTGTAGTCTTCAAGCGATTGTTCTTCTCCGTTAATCCGTTGAGCCGTAAACTCATACACACCCATCTTCATAACCTCCCGGGTTCATTCGACTGCTTCATTTATTAGATTGTGCAAAATTAAAACACTTAAAATTAATATACGTCTGCGGGAAGAAAAAGTCAAATGACCTTGGGAATGGATGCACCTGACAACGGGTGCTGTTTCATTCAGGGACAAGGAACCGGGGGATCATCCCTGGATCCCGGGATCCAGGGATTCAGGGTCCGGGGACCCGTGCCGTTCATACAAGTCCGGCATGCCCTACTGCCGTGTTCCGGCGACGCTTCTGCTATACGCTGAAAGTCAGCTTCGCCGCTTCATGGATCGTGGTGCCCGAATGAATGCCGGTCACGATTTTTTTCATGGAACCCGGCTTATCGAAGTTAAACACGTGAATCGGCATCCCATAGTCCCTTGCGAGGATAAAAGCAGACTGGTCCATTACGCGCAGATCGTTCTGCAGCACATCGTTGTAATGCAGCGATTCGTACATACGGGCATCCCCGTATACGTTCGGGTCCTTGTCGTAAACGCCGTCTACCCCCTGCTTCGCCACCAGAATGGCGTCGCAGTTAACTTCGATGGCTCTCTGAACCGAGGGATAGTCCGTCGTAACGAAAGGCTGGCCGTTGCCGCCCGCGAAGATGACGATGTAGCCTTTTTCCAGATGGTGAATCGCTCGCAAACGTATATAAGGCTCCGCTACCGACGTAACGGGAATCGCGGTCATCACGCGCACTTCGGCATTCGTTCTCGCTTTCAGCACGCCGCGAAGCATAAGGCTGTTAATGACCGTAGCCAGCGTGCCGATATTATCGGCCTCCGCCCGCTCGATGCCCCAGTTCTCTCCCATATTGCCGCGGAAAATGTTCCCTCCCCCGATCACAAGCGACACTTCCACCCCGAGCTCCAGCACCGACAAAATTTCACGGGCGATATGCTCCAGTCTCTCCGGGTCGAATCCGAAATCGCCGCTGCCGGCTACCGCTCCTCCGCTCAGCTTGATCAATACGCGTCTGTACTTCATCCCTTCACCTCCGGAAAAATAAAAAACACCAAAGCCTGAACGGCCTCAGTGTTCCAAATAGGAAATAGGAAACGATGCTTGCTTCTGAATACTCCGGTTCCACCGCTTCATATCCCCCACACCTTTCCCAATGTCTCAAGAAACTATTATAAACGTATGAGCAAAGATTGCAAACATGCACACGGACCGCCGGATTTCTTCCTGAATGATTTACAAAACCGACTCTTTCACAGGCAGAATCGGAGCCTGAGCGAGCGGCGAAGATAAGACCACGAGCGTGGACGGCTTGCCGAACTCCATAGACGCGTCGATAAAGGTCTCCAGTTCGCGGACGGAGCTGGTCACCAGCTTGGTCAAATAACTGTACGGCCCCGCAATGCGGTGGCATTCGGCAACTTCCGGAACCTGACGGACAAATTCCACATACCGGCGGCAGTGCTCCGTTTCCATCAGGATATAAGCGATGACCGCTTTACCTACGGCTTCCGGCGATACGACGGCGCGGTACCCCTTCAAAACTCCCTTATCCTCCAAGCGCCGAACCCGTTCGGCGGCCGCCGGCGAAGTAAGACCCACCTGCTTGCCGAGCTCCGTCATGCTCATTCTCCCGTTCTCCTGAAGCAGCGCGAGTATGCTGCGGTCTGTCTGATCCAACTCTTTCTCCCCCATTTCTTTCTTTTTTAAAATGCGACCGTTCAAAAACTTTCAAAGTCAAGGCGTACGAACATCTTTCCTTTCAGTATACCCTGTAATCCGAGCGCTTCGGCAAGTAAAATGAATAGCAACTACGAAAGGAGTTGTCAACGGATGCAACTGAACGATAAAGCGGTTCTGCTAGTGATTGATGTCCAGATGGCGTTTGACGATCCGCGCTGGGGCAGGCGAAACAACCCCGAAGCGGAGAACAACATCGCCCTTCTGCTGAAAGCCTGGAGAGAGACCGGACGGCCGGTCATCCATGTGCATCATATCGGGGTGACGCCGCAGTCCTTGTTCCGGGCCGGCAGCGCTGCGGTAGAGCCTAAGCCCGAGGCGCTGCCTATGCCTTACGAAGCCGTTATCCGCAAGTCGGTGAACAGCGCCTTCATCGGAACGGACCTGGAGGCCCGTCTTCGCGTGCTCGGCTGCACCGAGGTGGTCGTCGCCGGCCTCACGACCAACCACTGCGTGGAGACGACCACCCGCATGTCCGGGAACCTCGGATTCCGTACGATTCTCGCGGCCGACGCTGCGGCGACTTTCGATCGGACGGGTCCGGACGGACGCGTTCATGCGGCCGAGGACATCCACGCGATGACGCTGGCGAACCTGCACGGCGAGTTCGCCGAGATCGCGGACACACGCACCCTGCTGGAAGCGGTGAAGTGAGCGTGCACTGGCGGACGGCGTCAGGCGGCGAGGTCGTTTGCCGGGCGCCGTTTTTGGCGATTACGGCCTTTAGCTTGCGCCTGCGCGCGCTGCTTGCCGTTTATCGCTTAGGCGCACACGCGCATGCCCCGGATCTTTTCTTCTTTTAGATGACATAAAGTCCATGGCGTGTATGATTAAAGCAGCGAATGTTTCGCGGGGCTGATGGCTCGTATCTTCAATCATTACCGTCGTTAGCTATCCGCACATAATTTCGGAATAGTACCGGCTTCTTATAACCGGCTGCACCTCTTTATTCCAAAAAAGATGATCCTATGAAAAGAGAGGCGGGCGAAGCTCCGACTTTACTTCGGCCCGGGGGCCGGACTCCCCTGCACAAAAAGCGGCCCGGGTAACCGGAACCGCTTTTCCTTTTCTATATGCGCCGAGAGTACCGGCATCACGCCGTATGGACGGTCTTGGCCGTTTTATCGTCCAGCGCCTGAAGTACCTGGAGGCAGATGAATCCGCACAGCCCGATCAACCCGTAAATCACCCAAGGCCAGACTGTTCCGCCGTACTCTCCGATCAGCCACGTGCCCAGGTAATTGCCGATCGTCCCGCCGACCGCGTAAGAGAGCCCGAAAGCCCCGTAGAAGGCGCCCGTATCCTCGTTCATGCTGTACTCCGCTATCGCAATGTCCACTCCCGGCAGCACAAGCGTCTCGCCCGATGTAAACACCAGCACGCAAAGCAGGACCCAGAGTACCGAAGGCACCCACGGAACCGCGAGAAGGCCCAGCCCGATAATCAGCATGCCGTACTTGACGATCACGCCCGCCGGATTTCGCTGAAAAACTCCCCGCAGCAGAAACATAAACAGAACCGCGTACAGTCCGTTGAAAATTACGACACTGCTGACCAGGCGTTCGTTACCGCTCATCCGGTAAACTTCGAGCGGCAGCGAGACGGACAACTGCGTAAACATGATCCAGAACATCGCCATTGCACCTGAAAACGCGAGGAACGGCCGGTTTCGCAGCACTTTTTTGTAGCTGTCGAGCATTTTGGCGGAATGCCGGCCTTTCGGAAAGCTTTTGGCCTGGGTCAGAAGCAGCAGGGAAACAAGCAGAAACAGACCGGTCCCGAACAGCATCGGGTAAGATGTATGGAAAGAAACGAGAACGCCTCCGGTAACGGCCCCCAGAACAGCACCCGCATTCAGCGCCTGATTGAAGTAGGTGAACGCGCGCCTTCTCAAAACAGGCGGCAGGTTGCCGAACAGCGATTTGATGGACGGCTCGTACATGGCCGGGCCTATGCCGATAAAACAAGCGGCGAGCACAAGTCCGCCGAAGCTGTCCAACGCGTAGATACCCAGGTACCCCAGCGCAGCCAGAAAGGTCCCGGCTACCAGCATCGTGCTGTAGCCGATCCGGTCCCCGATCATGCCGGAAAAGAGCGGCACCACCTGGTTGATCAGCAGGGCGACCGTCAGGACGGTTCCGGACTGCCAGGCGGGGAACTGCAGCGTATGGGTCAAATAGACGGCCAGAAACGTAAATACGGAAAACCGGCCCATATTAATGAAAACGGTGGCCGCTATGATTTTCCGGGCGAAGCCGAGCAGGGTCATGTTGTTCTTCTCTTCTGGCATGGTAGTAATGTCTCCTTCCGGCTGGTGGGGAATCTGGCTGACTGCGGACGTACGGCCCGTGAAACCGTAAACAATCGGGACAATATAAAAACGCGACCCCTCGAAAGCGAGAAACCGCGTTATTCCAATGGTTGTATAAAGATGCTGGTGAAGGGAATTGAACCCCCGGCCTACGCATTACGAGTGCGTTGCTCTACCCCTGAGCTACACCAGCATATTCCGAAGCAAATCGCGCCGGGCAAAACCGACATGTATAAGAATATACCCGCCCGCAAAAATTGTCAAGACTCTTTCCGACCTCTTTCGGCTGACAAAAACAAGATCCGACAAAGCTTGTCCCGCTCCGGTAAAACAAGGAAAAACAGCCATGTTCCTCCCCGTATGAAGGGCGGTTCGGGTATGCTATACTAAATACAAACATATGTTCTGTTTTACTATTCTGAAACGGGAAGGTAACCTGCCATGAACCCTGTCCGCTATGAAAAGATTACGGCCAAACAAGTACTTAATCCGGTGAAAACACCGGCGATGCCTTTCGAACATTCCATCAATCCGTACCGCGGCTGCCAGCACGGGTGCAGCTTCTGCTACGCTCGGGCGATGCACGCCTTCCTCGGGCTGAACGGCGATGATACCTTCCAGACGAATATCCTGATGAAGGAGAACGCGCCCGAAGCGCTGCGGGAGCAGCTCCGCAAAGCCGCGCGCTCCCGCAAAGGCCTGGCCGGGATCGGCCGCATCGCCATCGGAACGGCGACCGATCCGTACCAGCAGGCGGAGGGCCGCGCCAAGCTGACGCGCGGCTGCCTCGAGGTCCTCACGGAGTACCCCGTGCCGCTGACGATCACGACCCGGTCCCCGCTCATTCTGCGGGATCTGGACTTGCTCCGGAAGCTGCCCGTATACGCCGTGAACATCAGCCTGAACACGCTGAACCGGACGACCTGGCGCAACTTCGAGCCGGGCGCCCCTTCCCCGGCGAAGCGGCTGGAGACGGTGCGCGCATTGACCGATGCCGGGATACCGGCCGGCATCTTCATGGCCCCCATGCTCCCTTACATTACGGACGGCCGGGATGAGCTCGAAGAGCTTATTGCGGCCGCGGCGGAGCATGGCGCGCAGTTCGTGATGGCGTCGTACCTGCGCCTGAGCGTCTCGGACGTCAAGGTGTGGTTTTTCGAAACGATCCGGCGGCACTATCCGCAGCTCGTCGGCAAGTACGCCCGGCTGTATGCGTCCTCCCCATACGCGCCTCGCGAGTACCGCGATCCCGTCCGCCGGTACGTCGACGAACTGCTGGAGCGGTACGGGCTGCGTGACATGGACGAGGAGGAAGAGGCGCCTCGTCCGGGGGAGCGGGCTGCCGCCGGCGCTGCAGCCTCCGGCCGTTCAAGCGGGAAGCCGCTTGAAATCCCCTGGCAGCCGCCCGCGGGCAGCCCCGGCAATGCCTGCGGCGGCTGCCCTGCCGCGAGCGCTGCGGTGGGCGCGGGTGCTGCGGCAAGCGCAGGTGCTGTAGCGAGCGCAGGTGCCGCCGCGGACGGCGGATACACCGGCGCAGCCGGAGACAGCGCAAGCCGCAGTGGGCTCGCCGGCGGCTCGCGCACGGCGCGGCAGGGCGCGGGGACACCCGGCGCAGCTCAGGCAGTCGCGGCCGCGGCCGGAACGCCAGCCGAAGCGGGAACGCCGCTGGCGCTTGAGCCCGGCTCGCCTCCGGCGCAGCTCGTGTTCTCCTTTTAACCGCTGCGCTTTGGAGGCTTTGCCTTTGTCGGTGCCGTATTAGAGCCCGGGTTGCTCCGGGCTCTTTTTTCGTTTACGCTTCAAGATAAGACACCGGGTGGAGCCGCATTCCGGACAAACACAATAGAAAGAGGGAATTCCATGACTCCCGAAATGTTCGATATTTACGACGAAGACGCCAACCGGATCGGGACCGCTTCACGCGAGGAAGTCCATACGGCGGGATATTGGCATCAGACCTTTCACTGCTGGCTTGTCCGGCCCGAGGGAAACCGCCGTATGGTGCTGTTTCAGCTCCGCTCGCCTTCCAAGGATACGTTCCCTGACCGGTTCGATATTACGGCGGCGGGCCATTTGACCGCAGGTGAAACGATCCAGGAAGCGTCCCGCGAGCTTCAGGAAGAGCTGGGCCTCTGCGTCCCATTCGACAGGCTTTCCCTTCTGTTTACCGTGCGCACCGATGAGCAGGGAACCGTGCGCGGCAGAACGTTTATCGATCGCGAAATCAGCCATGTATTCGGCTATGAAAGCGACTGGCCCCTGGATGCGTACACACTTCAGGAGGAAGAAGTCTCCGGGCTGTATGAGGCCGAGCTGCGCGCGCTGACCGATCTTTTCGAAGGCGCGATCGACTCCCTGGAAGTCCGGGGCGTACTGGCGCCAAGTACGAACGCGGGCGGGAACGGCGGCTTGCCTCAAGCCGGTCCCGGCGCCGAATCGGTCCGCACCGTCGCCAAGCAAGATTTCGTCCCCCATCCGGACGACTACTACCTGCGCGTGTTTGAACTGCTCGGGAAGATCTAGGCACCCGAACGGGCACGGAGGAATACGATGGAGCATGATAATCGCCTATCCTTGTTATTCAGGAGGTTCAGCATGTATCCCATCTATCCTTATGTAGGCAAAGAAACGATATGCAAGGAACAGCCGATCCCGTTTCCGGCACAGCATCAACCCCGCCAGCCCGGCATCGAATCCGAAATGATTCCCCGGCCGATCGCCGAAAATCCTTATTACACCGGGAGCGGCAAGCTGCTGGACCGTGTGGCTCTCATTACGGGCGGAGACAGCGGCATCGGCCGTGCGACAGCCATTTCATTCGCCAAAGAAGGCGCGGCCGTGGCTATTGTCTTTCTGTACGAATGGAGCGATGCCGAAGAGACGCGCGCCCGGATTGAGCAGCTGGGCGGCCGCTGTCTCCTGATTCAAGCGGATCTGCGCGCGAAAGCGGCCAGCTGCGAAGTCGTCGCCAGAACGTTGTCGGCGTTCGGCAGACTGGATATCCTGGTGAACAATCACGGGGTACAATTCCCTCAGCAAAGCATCCTGGACATCTCCGAGGAACAGCTTTACGATACGTACCGGACCAATATTTTCCCGTTCTTTTTCATGACCCAAGCGGCTCTGCCCCATCTGTGCTGCGGGTCTTCCATCATCAACACCGCCTCCATCACGGCTTACAAAGGCCAGAAGGATCTTATCGATTACTCTTCCACCAAAGGCGCCGTCGTCTCCTTCACGCGCTCCCTGGCCCTGTCGCTAGTGGACGAAGGCATCCGGGTAAACGCGGTCGCCCCGGGTCCTATCTGGACGCCCCTCATTCCTTCCAGTTTCTCGGCCGAAGAAGTCCGGACTTTCGGGACGGAAGTGCCAATGAAGCGGGCCGGGCAGCCTTTCGAACTGGCTCCCGCCTACGTGTATCTGGCCAGCGACGATTCCAGCTACGTAACCGGGCAGACCATTCACGTCAACGGCGGAGGTATGATCACATCGTAAGCCGGTAAAGCTCACCCTATGGCGACGCGACCACTCCTAAATAATCCAGGAATCCTTTATTGCTTTATCAGAGTAAAAGATCTATAATACTTCCCTACACTAAATTTCACGCACATAAGCAATAAAGGAGTCCTTATTCATGTCTAACGAGCCGCGCAAACTCGGTTTGCTCCCTCTCATTTCCCTTGTCGTAGGTTCCATGATCGGCGGAGGGATTTTCAGCATGCCTGCCGATATGGCGCAGGATGCGGGAAGCGGCGCCGCCCTGATAGGCTGGGCGCTCACCGGCATCGGAGTCATCATGCTCGCCCTGACCTTCCAGAGTCTCGCCAACCGGCTGCCAAGCCTGGACAACGGCATTGTCCGCTACGCCGAAACCGGCTTCGGCCGCTTCGTCGGTTTTATTAGCGCCTGGGGCTACTGGCTCGCCAATATGATTACGATCGTGGCAAGCTCGGTTCTGCTGTTCGGCGCCCTTGATTATTTCATTCCCGTATTCGACGGGGGCAATAATGTGCTTGCCATCGTGTGCGCTTCGCTGCTCGTATGGCTGCTCCACAGCCTACAGCTCTCGGGAATCCGGGAAGCGACTCTCGTTCATATCGTAACGACGATGGCCAAGTTAATCCCGATCCTGGTCTTTATAGCGGCGCTGGCGACCGTCTTTCATTCGCCTACTTTTATAACGGACCTGTGGAAAACCGCAACCGAAACCGCAACTGCCGAGTCTCCCATCGGGTTATCGGCTATAGGAAGCCAGGTCAAGCAGGCCATGTTTGTTACCGTCTGGGCGTTCCTCGGCGTAGAAGGCGCCGTCGTGCTTTCCGGCCGCGCCAAACGCAAATCGGACGTCGGCAAAGCAACGGTCATCGGTCTCATCGGTACGCTTGTCCTGTATATGCTCGTGTCGCTGCTTTCTTACGGGGCGATGAGCAGGGCGGCTCTCGCCTCCCTGCCTACCCCGTCGGCCGCTTACGTACTGGAAGCGGCTGTCGGCAAGTGGGGCGCCGTCCTGATCAACGTCGGCCTCATCGTCTCCCTGCTCGGGCTTCTGCTCGGCATGTCTCTGCTATCCGCGGAGACGCTCTACGTAGCCGGGAAGCAGAAGCTCATGCCGGCCTGGCTGTCCGGCGAGAACAAGAACGGCGCCCCCAAAGGCGCCCTATGGATGACGACGGGAGCGGTGCAGCTTTTTCTGATCCTGGTCGTCACCGCCTCGTCCACCTACCATGCGCTTTACCTTGTTGCGACAACGGCGGCGCTTATGCCTTACCTGCTGTCTTCGCTCTTTCTCGTTAAAACGGCACTAGGCGGAAAATCGTACGCCCCGCAGGATTCGACCGGCGAATCCCCCCTCTGGAACGGACCGCGCAAGCGCGAACTGGCTTACGGGGCGGCAGCTACGCTCTACTCGCTGTTCCTGCTCTACGCGGCAGGGCTCACGAATCTGCTCTATGTTTGCATGCTGTACACCCTGGGTCTTGCCTTCTATTCCTTCTCTGGAAGAGAAAAAGGCATCCGGGCGATGTACCGGCCCGCCGAAGCTTTTGCCGCAGCGGCAATCGTAGTGCTGGGGCTCTACTCGGCTCTCCAGTTCATATCCGGACATGCCGGATAAGCTTTGGCGGCTTGCATTTGAAGAAGCAAGCGACGGTGTTTTTTTCCTGTACAGATCGCGCAGATTGCGCAGCTCTGCGCGCAATATTCCGCCCGCATGACGGCGGTCAACCGCATGCAAAAAAACGCGCGGCCTCCGTAGAAGCTCGCGCGGTTTCCCGGCAGGCCGCTCGGCCTGCTTTTTTTGTACATGTCTATTTGATTGTAAAAGCGGAAGCCAGTTTCTGCATCTCTTCCGCCATCGAGCTTAGCGATTCGGCCGACGACGAAATGTCGTTCATCGAATGAAGCTGCCCGTTCATGCTCTGGGCGACCTGCTGCATCTGATTCAGCGTCTGCTTCGAAATATCGACCATTTCCTGCGAGGAAGCGGACACTTCTTCCGTGCCTGCCGAGATTTCCTGAGTGGCTGCGGACACTTCTTCAATTTGAGCGGATACATCCAGGATGGCCGTCTGAATGGAACGGAACGACTGCTCCATCGCGTTCATCAGTTCCTCGCCCTGGGCCACCTCTTCCAGGCTGCTTTCGATGGACTGCGTGCTTCTGCCCGTTGCGGCGACAATTTCATCCAGAATCTCCTGGATCTCTACGGTAGAATGGCTCGTTTGTTCCGCGAGCTTCTTGACCTCGCCCGCCACGACCGCAAAGCCCCGGCCGTGTTCGCCGGCTCTGGCCGCTTCGATGGACGCGTTAAGCGCAAGCAGATTCGTCTGGCGGGCAATGTCGGAAATCGTGCTCGCGATCTTCTGGATTTCCGCGGATTTCTCCTGCAGCGAATAAATCGTACCCGCCGAATCCCGCACGTTGCTGCCTACCGCCTTCATCTGGTTCAGCGTCCGCTGAACCGTCTCGCTGCCCCGGTTTACCTCGGAGCGTACGCTGTCCGACGTTTCGGCTACCTGTGTGGAGGAAGCCGCGATCTTCTGGATACCGATCGCCATCTCCTCCATCGCTTGTGCGGTCTGCTGCGCCGCGTCATGCTGAGTCTCGGCTCCCACGGCGGTGGAATTGGCCGTCTGGGACGTGCGGGATGCGACTCCCGCCGACTCGGCGGAAATGGCCGTCAGCTCTTCGCTGGACGACGCCATATGGTCGATCGCGTTTTTCATCCGGTCCAGGATGGAACTGAAGGAATCCATCATGCCGTTAATGTCCTCATTGAGCAGACCCATTTCGTCTCTTCCCTTCACGTCGAGCCTTCCGGTCAAATCGCCGGCAGCGGCTTTGCGCATCATCCCCGAAATGTTCATCAGCGGGCGCAAAATAGCGCGGGAAGTAAGTATCGAAATCAGAATAACGAGAAGGACGGAAACCGCGATGATGATGCCCGCAAGTGTTTTCGCCTTGGACACCGTGCTGTAAACCTCGGTTTTCGGAGCGCTTATGAACAACTTCCAGCCGGTCTTCTGCACTTCGGAATAAGCGACGGCCGCCTCTCCTACCGTCCCGTCGTCGGCGTATAAATAGCCCTTTGGGTCCGCTGAAGCCTCCAGCTTGCCGTCCAGATCCGGCGCGATATCCTTAACGGGCTTTCCGATATCAGCCGCATCCGGGTGCAGAAGCATATTGCGGTTGCCGGACAGCAGGAAGGCATAGCCTTTTTCACCGAAATGAATCCGGGACACGAGCGAAACGATCTGCTTCGGACTTACGATCGCTTGAATAATTCCGGCATATTCGCCGTTCTTGTCCAGAATCGGCTGGTCGATAATGATAATATCTTCTTTGGAGCCTACATCTTTCAAAATATCCGTGACGGCCAACTTTTTGGACACCTTCGCATTTTTAACGTTCTGAAAAGCCGATACGTCCGTAACTCCGCCTTCTGTACCGTAAGAAACGTCTTTACGATCGATGTAGGCAAAATAGAACATTTCAGGATCACTGTCCTGCAAATTTTTCAGAAAAGGCAGCACTTCCTTCTCCGAAGCCGCCGTCGCAAATTCGGGGTGCGCTTTTACGAGCCCTTCCACGGCGTTTATTTTCTGTCCCATCCACAAATCGATATCGGCAGCTCCCATCTCCGCCCGTATTCTCATGTTTTCTTCCGTTTGCTTGGATATGTAGCCGTTGGAGTTCGACATCAGGATCAGGGTCGCCGCTATTAAGGGAACCGAGGTAATCACGAGCAAAAGCAGGGAAATCTTGATCCGCAAAGACAAATCGCGGAATTTGAAAGTTAAACCGGGTTTCATCAATTTCACTCCTTGACAAGTTTCTATTTCTATGTCTTCATTTCCCCATTTTCGACAACTTTTTACATACCTCCTTCGCAATAAGTTCCAAACCTTAAATTTCGGTAAAGTTTTCCGGCTGCATACGTCCCGCGGGCATACAAAAAACGGGAAGCCATACAGGCCTCCCGTCCTCAGCGTTTCAACGTTTCCGGAATCCAAGTTATACCTTCCGGGTTCAGGCATGCCCCTTGTTAGTCAAGTTCAGCAGGGCCACCCCGGCAATAATGAGAATAATGCCGATGACACCGGCCACGCTCAGTTTCTCTCTCCAGACCAGAAAACCGAGGATGGCGGTAAAAGCGGTCCCCACTCCCGACCATATCGCGTAGCTGAGGCCCAGCGGCAATGTTTTGAGTGCCAGGGACAAGCAGTAAAACGCCGTTCCGTAGCCGAGAATGACGCCCGCGCTCGGAAGCCATTTTGTAAAGCCTTCTGAAGATTTCAGCAGGCTGGTCGCAAAAATTTCACCTATGATGGCAATGGCCAAGTACACATATCCCATTCCAGTCAAACTCCCCTGTCAAATTTATCTAGCCGCTAGTCCTCTTCATTATACCGTAAAATCACGCAAAAAATGAAAACCGGCACCAGCCGTAAGGCCGATGCCGGTGCAATCCGGAAAAATTCAGGCACTCTCATTCCTTTATTTCCGGACGGGTACTTTAAATTGCGCTTCCGGAATCCACTTCTTGGCGTAAAAATCCCGGCCTTGAATCGATACCCGGTCTTCATACACTTCTACGTACAAGCCTTCGCTTTCCTTAGCGTCTTTAAGCTTTTCTCCCCCTTGGCCGTCGGATGTCCACGGACGTTCCACGGAAGAAGAATTGACCATCGTAAACTTGTCCCTCACGAGAGTGTTCGGCTGCCTAAGCTCCCAATGCGTGTGACCGCTGAAAAAGATCACTTGCGGATACTTCGACAAAATGCTTCTCAGCTCCTCATGCTGGACGACCGGACGCTTGTTGGAAGCCACCGACGTTCCGGCTACCGTTCCGGGAAGCGGCTGATGCAGGAAGACGAAAATCGGCTTCCCCGACTCTTGTCCGTGCCTCGCGAGCGACTGCTCCAGCCAGTTCAGCTGCTCCTTGGAAAGGTAGGCGTCCTCCATATTGTCGGGATTGGTCTGGCGGTACTGCTCCGAGCCCAGAAATATAAACGGGTATCCCTTGATTTCCTCTTCATAGTAAACCTTCTTCTCCCCGGTAAAGGACAAAAACCTGCCGATGGACGCCGCTTCGGTCTCTTTATTGGGGAAGCTGTTCGGACTCCAGTTTCCTTTGGCGTTCAGCCATGCGGAATAAAATTCATGATTGCCGATAGTTGCGAATGTTTTTTGCGGATGCGGAGTGCTCATCATCAGTTCCTTAAGCCGCGTGTAATCGCGGGCGGAACCGCCGGTCAAATCCCCGTTGATCACCAGAGCGTCGGCATTCGGATTAACCCGGTTGAGATCTTCCAGAGCTTCCGTAAACTTACGCTGGGAATCTTTCTTCGCGGCGTCTACATGCACATCGCTGATCACCGGAAAAGTCAGCACCGGCTTGTCCGCTCTTTCCTGTACCGCACCCGCGGGAACGGTGGAAAGTACGAGCAAACTCGCCGACAACAGAAGCGTCAAACCTGCTTTATTCTTCATACACATTCCCTCCATTTCATCTAAGGACGGGAGAAAAGGTCAAGTCAGGAGGGGCTGAAACGTTTACCCGCGGAAAAGAAAGAAGCACGTTCAAAAGAGACCGTGCCCCCATCCGTTTTGTGCCGACGGCGTCTGAACAGCGTTGCAAAAACATTCCGTGCCGTCTTCTATGTGGCGAGACATTCTTGTGTCTGACTCCGGTCCCGTTCGTTTCTCTATATCATTTCTCCGCCTCTATTCGATTTCTCCAATTAACACAGGTCTCTCTCCTCCTACGAAAAAGCAGCGGCATAGATCCGCTGAACTTGTGTCAGGCTTGACCTTTTCTCCCTTTTAATTGGAAAATCATAACTTTTACTACCCGTTCCGAATGAAAGGTAAACCCTTATGTTCCGCGGGATGCAAACTTACACATCATCCAAAATGTGCCTTTTTTGATTATATAGATTCCGGGCAAAAAAAGACACCCTTGCGGGTGCCTTTCGGAAAAGAATCTTTCCAAGAACCGAATATTGGACCGCAGACCGCCGAATATCAGGTTGGTTACCCAGCATTTGGGTCCCCCTAAAGTTGCTATAGAGGAAAATATATGGTAAAATGAGTTATTCGTATATTTTTAGTTCTTAGTTCACATATTACAAAGGATATCACGGAATGGGTGCACTTTGTAATGTGTGAACTTTTTTCCTAAAAGGATATGGGTAAATCTTTAAATTTCCGGGAGGTTTTACAAGCATGGAAACAGGAACAGTTAAGTGGTTTAACGCTGAGAAAGGCTTCGGTTTCATCGAAGTTGAAGGCGGCAAAGACGTTTTCGTTCATTTCTCCGCGATCCAAGGCGAAGGCTTCAAGTCTCTTGACGAAGGCCAACGCGTTCAATTCGACATCGCTCAAGGCAACCGTGGTCCACAAGCCGAGAACGTTGTAAAACTGTAAGCAACTACACAAACTTATAGAAGGAACTGCCTTTCCTAGGATTAGGCAGTTCTTTTTCATGAACTTCTATAACCTATACGGTCTTGCGTAGACTATAGAGAAGGCCGACTATCTGAAGGAGGGTCACTATGCATTATTCTAAGAAGAACATGGAACCTGTTCCAGAAGAAGAGATCACCGTTTGGGCGTGCAGCCAAGAAAGCTGCGTATGCTGGATGCGGGAAAATTTCTCGTTTAATCAAGTCCCTCTCTGTCCGATTTGCAAATCCGAAATGGTTAAGCAAGTCAAGATGCTTCCTGTGCTTACAAACCACAACCATAACGCCCTGGGTTAACACCGTCCCGTTTCATTAAATCAACAAAAAAAGCCGAGACCTCACGGTCTGGGCTTTTTTTGCGTTGTTTGAGCCGCTGCGGGCCGGCGGTGGCAGGCCGGGCAAACCAGACGACCGGCGGCGCAGCACGGCCCGGCCGGTTGTCTCGCCGCGGTCACGCCGCCGGACGGACTAGGCGAGCCGCTTCGTTGGCGTAAACGTGAGCGGCAGACTGCTCACGCCGTGGACGATAAACCCGCGGGCTGGCGTCAGCGGGTCTTGATCCGCCCGGGCCAGATCCGGCAGGCGCTCCAGGACAGCCTGAAGCGCTACACGCGCTTCCAGGCGGGCCAGCGGAGCGCCGAGGCAGAAGTGCATGCCGTGGCCGAAGGCGATGTGCGGGTTCGATTCGCGTGCGATATCGAACTGGTCTGCATCGGCGAATTTGCCGGCGTCGCGGTTCGCCGAGCCCATCCAGGCCACGACACGGCTGCCGGCCGGGATCACCTGGCCGCCGATCTCCACGTCCCGCGCGGCGGTGCGGAACATCGCCTGCAGCGGCGACTTGAAGCGCAGCACCTCCTCGATCGCGGACGGCAGAAGCTCCGGCTGGGCACGCAGCTTCGCCAGCTGGTACGGGTTCTCCAGCAGCGACAGCACGGCGTTACCGATCAGATTCGTCGTCGTTTCGTTGCCGGCCACCAGCAGAAGCGCGCAGAAGGAGAGAATATCGCCTTCGGACAAATGCGTGTTGGACTCCTCGGCGGCAAGCAGCGCGCTGATCAGGTCGTCCCGGGGCTCTTCGCGACGGAGGGCGATGATTTTACGGAAATAAACGTTCATTTCCTCATGCGCTTGCTGGGATTCGCTATTCGTCGCTCCGACGACGGAGTCAGCCGACGCAACAACCTCATCCGACCAGTGCTTGAACTGCTCGCGGTCCTCGCTCGGGATGCCGAGCATTTCCGCAATGACAATGACGGGCAGCGGGTACGAAAAATCACGGATCAGATCGATGCGGCCCGTTTCCGAAACTTGATCGAGCAGCTCGTGGGTAATCGCCGCGATACGCGACTCCAATGCCGCGACCGCCTTGGGCGTGAACGCCTTGCTCACCAGGGTCCGCAATTGAGTATGCCGGGGCGGGTCCATCGTAATGAGGCTGAATCCGCCTCCCCGCTGCTCCTGCTCCGTCCCTTCCTCAAACTTCGGGCGAAACTCGGAAGAAAACCGGGCATGGTCGAAAAGCACCTGCTTAACGTGTTCATAATCGAAAACGGACCAGATTCCGAGCGGTTCCATAAACAAGACAGGCTGATTTTGACGAAACTGGGCGTACAGAGGATAAGGATTTCTCAGAAAATCGGGCGAAAAAAGCGCATTCATGATTATACCGCCTCCAAATAGGGATTAAGAGAGTGTCAGCCCTCACGAACGGGAATGAGAACGAACCAGTTAGGTTCTGCCGAGTTTTAAAGGTTCTCCGAGGTTTCCGGGGTTTCCGAGGTTCTCCTGCCGGTTGTCTTTTCGTCTGTGTCTTTTTATAGGGTTACCGTGTATCCGTACCCAGAGCCAGCCGAAGCTGCGAGGCCATCCCATCCAGCGCCTCTTGTGCGGCAGGGACGAACTTGTGAAAATTGGCGAAGCCGTGAATCAGGGTCTCGTAATTCTTGTACGTCACTTCGACTCCCGCCCGGATGAGCTTGTCCGCATAAGCCTTGCCGCTGTCCCGCAGCGGGTCGTACTGGGCAGTCACAATCATCGCGGGCGGAAGTCCGCTAACATCTTTATAGTGAATGGGATAAGTATAAGGATTGCGAATTTCTTCCTCCGTGTTCAAATACTGCTTCGAAAACCATTCCATCATCCCCACGGTCAGCAGGTAACCTTCCTTGTTCTCGCGCAGCGATGCCGGGTCCTCTTCGAGAAAGCCTGCGGCCGGATAACATAGCAGCTGGTAAACGATCTCCGGGCCGACCGCTTCCTTCGACTTGATGCAGCTTACGGCTGCGAGCGTCCCTCCCGCGCTGTCGCCGCCGACGGCGATTCGCGCGGGATCAATGCCGAATTCGTCCGGATGGGAAGCGATCCATTGAAGGGCATCATAAGCGTCGTCCACCGCCGCCGGAAACTTGTGTTCCGGTGCCAGTCGGTAATCCACGGAAATCACCCGGGCATGAACCGAGTTCGCCAAGTTCCCGCAGATGGAGTCATGCGATTCCAAGTCCCCGACTACAAAGCCGCCCCCGTGAAAAAAAACGAACGCGGGCCATGGGCCAAGCCCTTCAGGCGTATAAATCCGGACTATGAATATCCCGCCCTTTGAGCGGAAGCTTCCGGTCCTCCACCTGTTTGACCTCCTCCACCCCGAAGGTGAAGGCCGCATTCCCCGTACCTTTGCGAAGATCCTCCGGCTTCAGATCCTCCCAAGAAGGCAGCGGGTGTGAATTCATCTGTTTAAGCATCATGGCAATACGCGGTTCCACCGGCATAACACGACTTCCCTTCGATATTAAGCGTTACCCCTGAGGGAATGAAGCGCAAATAAGGGGGACAAAAAGGAACGGGAGACATTCGCACGATCGGATACGGACTCCGGCATTTGGTTTCATAGTGAAATATTTAAACACGGAACATTTCACTTATCTAAATGGTAAATGGCAGGGAACCGAAAGTCAAATTTAGCCGGCTTGCCTAGTTTCTAAAGGACTCTACATGCTGCAGCACATACAAAAAACAACCCGTCTCAGCTTGTTCGAGACGGGCTGTTTCTATTTCGGCGCGTAGACGCGGAAATAGGCTTGCCCGGTATAGCGGGGGACTTGGCGTTAGGAATCCGTGCGGAGCGGAGCAACCGTGCTTCCTCCGCCCCTCTCCTGCCTCCGCCGGGCGCTTCACTCGGCGACAAAACGCCACGGGTAGTCCACCGCTTTGGTGATGCCGATCCGCGGCGTGACGAGAATCGGGCCCGCAGGAGGGGCTCCGCGCTTCAGCGCCAGTCCTTGCGGCGGTTCCGCAAGCAAGTCGCAGCCGTTCAGGTCCCGGGTGATCCCGAGGCCCTGCGCCAGCTTGCCGGGACCGTTCAGCAGGTTCCGGTCCGGAGCGCCCCCGCGGTTGCCGCGGATCTGCTCCAGCCCCTCCAGGGGCCTGGCCGCACGCAGCAGCACCGCTCCCACCCCGCCGGGCTCGTGGGCCACGACGTTGATGCACAGGTGCATCCCGTAGATGAGGTACACGTACAGCCGACCGACCTCGCCGAACATAAGCCGGTTGCGCGGGGTGACGGCCCGGCAGGCATGGCTGGCCGGATCATCGGAGCCTTGGTAGGCTTCCGTTTCCGTAATCGCCACACGGATAAGCCCCGCCTCTGTTTGCCGGACCAGCTCACAGCCGAGCAGTTCTTTCGCAACCGTAACGGTATCGCGTTCCAGAAATGACGCGTCCAATTTTTCGCCCCCTCTTAATTGCCGTATTTCTCCCGCCACGCCTCACTCCAATCCGGATAAGTGACGGAATGGACTTCTTCCAGCGTTTTACCGTCCAGCGACCAGCCTCCACCGTCCGCACCGTATTGATCCTGAGGAAACGAGGTTCCGCCGAACGGCTCTCCCTCATTTTCGTACACATAAACGTCGACCTTTCCTTTGGAAAGGGGATGTCCCTTGACGACGAATTTTTGGACACGGATCATTTTGCCCAAATATTGTTCAGGATCTACGGTTTGCAGGCCCCAGTACTTCATCCCGGGCAATTTTCTGAGCACATCCTTCGTCAGCTCGTAGCTTTGGACCTCGCCCTCGTAAGACATAATGCGGTAGCCTTTGTCCTCCAGATAGCTTTGGGCCAAACTGTGTTCCCGCGGGACCTGGACTTCCTTGCCGTCTTGACATGCCGTTAGCACAAGGAGAATCAGGAGCGCGGCCCAGCCGGTTTTCATAGAGTTTCCTCCTTTGAACCCTTTATGAACTTGACGGGCATTCTTTTAACGCTGTAAAAGACAGGCCCGCTGCACGATTGCGGCTCGTAGCCTAGGAAACGCCCGGTTTACGGCAGCCTCCTTTGCATATATAAACAAAAAGAAGAGTTTTCCCTCTGAGGAAGGAGGCAGGCACGGTGCGGTTAAAACGAAAGAAACGAATCCGCAAAACAAAACGATCGGGTTCCCTGCGCGTTCTTCAGGCGAAAACGGCCGTTTTTGTCACGTTTTCCGACGGAGTCCGGCGCCTATACAGAAACCGCGACCAGGATCCCTCCTACGGCCGGGTACGTATCCCGGATCCCCGCACCGTGTCCTACATGAACCTGTTCGTAAACGCGGTCCTCCAGCCGTCCAGCGTCTACCGGGTAAGCCGGGGGAAACTGAAACTCCGCTCGCCGGAATTGCCGGAAAAAGGCGTGCCGATCATGCTGCAATTCGTCACGATTTTGGGAAAGCACTCCCGCGGATGCCGGGGGCGAAAGACCGCGACAACCTGCCGTTCACCGCATAAGGTAAGGTAAACAAGCAAAGAGGTGATCACGCATGCCCCCATCTTTAATCAAGCTGTTCGTTGCGGCGAGCAGCGTCATTACGGGTACCGTCACCACGACGACCACAACGGCGGTGAACGACAGCGTCAGACGGTTCGATGCGGTCGTCACCGCGCCGATGATCGACGCGGGCGCAGGCACGACGACAATCCCGGACACAAGCTTCCGGGACGACTCCGGCACTGCCCTGGCCGCAGGCGCGCTCCCCGTTCCGCCGGCGGGCGGTTACTATAACCTGTATGCGAACGGAGTGCTGCAGGAAGGCGGCCTCTCTACGCTGTCCGCGACAAATCTTGTCATCACTACGGCCGCGCTGCTTCCCGGAACGCCCGTTATCGTGGAAGTTCACGATTATACCGGCACGACGTCCGCTTCCGCGTCAACGCCGAACCTAACCGTAACGACAACGGTAAACACGTAAACGGTTCCCCCTCTTCAGCGGGAAACATCCGGCCAAGCAGTGCGGCCGCCCCCGGACAGGGGGATTTTTTTAACGGGGCGCCCTCTGCAATCTTTGAAGCTCCGACCAGCCGATGAGACGGATTCCTTCGGCGGCAAGCAGTCCTTTTATTTCGGGATCGCGGAAAAGGCGGAACTCCCATTCGCGCTTTTGCCAATGAGGGTTGATCGCCTTTAATTCCTCGGCAGGCAGAGCCGGATGAAGAATGAACTCCGAGACTCCGGGCTTAAGAGCCCTCAAAAGCCGCATGACGCTTCCCCGGAAGCTCTCGTAGGTCTCCCCTTTTTCCATATGAAAAGGAAGCCCCAGCAAATAATCCAGAATCACCACGCCTTTGGCATCGGCTTGAGCGGCGCGCAGACCGGCCGTCTTGGCCGCTTCGGCCGGCACCTCCAGTCCCGTGTCCACGTACCGGGGAATCCGGAAAGGCAGCCCGTAGGACGCGCAGATGTCAAACACGATGCCGAGAAAATCCCGGCCGGTGCCAAGGCCGTACAAGCTTCCCATGTGATTGTCCAGATGAGTCGGCATCACGCCCATCCGCATCGCCAGCTCGATCTGGCTCACGATCTCCGTCCGCACCTCTTCGGGGTCCGCTCTACGCTCGAATGAGGCGGAATCCGCCGGGAAGTATCCTTCCTGCGTAACGAGCGACGCGACGCTGCCGTGCCGGGTAACCGGCCCCCATTTGTACGGCGTCCATTCGCTCGTAAACGTCAGGTGGACGCCCACATCCGTCTGGGGATGGGCCGCCGCCCACTCCGCGGCTTCTTTCGCCCAGCCGCACGGCATCATGACGGTCGCCGACGAGACCGCCCCCTCGGCCAGAAGTTGCGCGATTCCTTCGTTCGCGGCATGACACATGCCGTAATCGTCCGCGTTGACGATAAGCAGTTTTTCATCCGGGCGATAGCCCAACGATTCCGCAAGACTCATCTTTTCCCCTTCTTTCCGAAAGTAAAGATTGACGAAACCCTTTTTAGTACTATACAGTAGTATCATGAAAACGACCAAACGAACTTCCAACCGGGACAAGGCCCTGAATACCGCCGAACACCTTTTTCTGACAAAAGGGTTTCTCCTTACCAGTATGGATGAAATTGTAACCGAGAGCAAAGTATCCAAAACGAATATCTACTACCATTTTAAAAGCAAGGAGGAGCTTCTCGGGGCCATTACGGAAAGACTCGTCGGACGTTACGAGGAGCTTATCCGCGAAGCCGGTTCCCGGAGGGGACTGACTGTCCCGCAAAAAATTGCGGCGATCGGCGACTTGCTGATGCGGGGTGAAGACGATTTCCTCGGAGGCTGCCCGTTTCTGACGCTGTACGTACAAACCTCCCGCGAGGCCGGATTCGTCAGGGAGCGGATCGGACGTTTTTTCCGGGAACAGACCCTGTACCTTGAAGAACTTCTCGCGGAAGGCGTCCGCAGCGGAGAATTAAGATCAAGTCTGGAACCGGGTCCTGCGGCCGCATTGATCCTTTCCGGTATAGAAGGCGCGCTTTTCCTCCAGCATGCCAGCCCTGATTCTACTTATATGCAACAAGTGCTTCCCGCTTTAGCCCAGCTGCTAAAGTAATTTTTTTGAGTATTTTTAGTACTGTTTAGTAGTATATTTTCAGAAAGCAGAGGTGTTCTTGAATGGCACACATCTTTATTACCGGCGGAACCGGCTTTATCGGCCGTCACGTTCTCCGCGCTTTATCCCTTCCTGGGTCGGGGCCGGGGGAATGGGAATCCCATCGCCTTACCGTCCTGGTCCGGTCTCTCACCCGCTTCAATTCTATTCTGAAAAAGGAGGGTCTGGAGTACTCCCCGCATATCCGTCCCGTGAAAGGCGACCTGTCTCTGCCTTCGCTCGGATTGGACGATATCGGCTTAGAGCTTGCCGGGCAGGCGGATATTCTCCTGCACATGGGCGGGCCCATGGACATCGGGCTCGGGCGGGAGGAGGCCGAGAACGTGTTTTTCCGCTCCAGCGAAGAGATGGTGTCCCTGGCGAAACAGATCCATAAGAACCGGGGACTGAAGCATTTTATCCATCTGGTGGGCTTCAAGAGCCCTTACCACGAAAAAAACGCCGATCTTCCCGAGCACATCGGGCATCCCGGCGAACCTCCATACGAGAACCGGAAGCTGGCCGCAGACCTGCATATCCGCAAAGCGCTGTACCGCGAAGGAATTCCGCTCTCCGTCGTAAATCCCAGCGTCGTGATCGGGGATTCCGCCACCGGCGTCACCGAGCAAACGGGAGGTCTCGGCATTCTCGTCGACTCGGTCCGGCGCGGTCTTATGCCCCTCTCCCCCGGCGGTGCCGGGCACTGGCTCCCCATGGTGCACGCCGACCATGCGGCCGCATTCATCGCGGCGCTGGTCCGGGAAGAGGAGCCCGGGAACGGCACCTATTTTCTGCTCGACGAAAAAAGCGGCAGCCCCGATATGCGTGAACTGGCCCGGAGCATCGCCAAAGAAGTGCGTGTCCGGGGCCCCTTCGGCGCGATGCCTCTGCCCCTGCTGACCAAGGCTCTGGGGACAAAATGGGGCCGTAAAACCGGCATTCCGGCGGAGTCCATAAATTTTATCGCGGACGGCGATTTTCCTCTTGCCTCCAAGCAAGCCGTGGAGCGGAAATACAAGCTGGATACGGGGCTGAACAGGGATATTCTGCCCGGCACCATAGCCGATCTGGATTACCGGCTCTCTCACGGGGAAGCGGGGCTGCCGGGGGCTGAATTTAAACCGGGCCGTCTGGGCAAGCTCGCCGTATGGTCCCGCCAGGAAGGCTCCGGCATCCCGGTGGTGCTCCTGCACGGGTCCTTCAGCGGGGCGTTCCCGCTGCTCCCGGCCGCTTCACGGCTGAACGGTCATCCCGTATACGCCGCGGATTTGCCGGGTTTCGGGCGCTCGCCCTATCACCACGGAAACGATGTAATCGCCGGTTATGTCGAGGCGGTCACGGGCGCATTGATGGAGCTTGGGGAGCCGGTTGTGCTGGCCGGTCACTCCTTCGGAGGGCTTATCGCCGCCAAGGTGATGGAGCGGCTGCCGGGCTATGTCCGCGGAGCGGTGCTTCTGCAGCCGGCCCTTCATCCGGCTCATGCCGGCGTCCCCGCCTGGATCGCGGGCGCTTATATGAAGAGGATGACGGAGCGGGCGCTGGTCCGGAAGCTGCTGGAATCGGGCAGCTTTGCGGACGAGGAGGAAGTCCCGCAGGAGTACGTGCGCTATGTGCTCCGTGATTTGGCTTCGCCCCGGGTCCGCAAAACGAACGCGGACGTATTCGCCGCTCTCGGGAACGCCGGAGCGTTCGGCCTGAGTCCCGGGAAGTGGGACACGGGCAAAGTCCGTCTCATCTGGGGAGGGCTGGATCGGCGGTACCGCCTGCCCCAAGCTTTCCGGCATCTGCCCGTAACGGAAATCCCCGCCGGGCACCAATTTCCGATTTCCCATCCGGACCTTACGGCCGGGCTGATTCTGTCGCATGCGGAAAATTGCGGATCTGAGCGGACGGCCATGGAACGGCAGCCTCTTTTTTAGACCCTCTCCCGCTTGAGAGGTGGCCGCCCGGCTTTATCCGCACAGCCTCCGTGCAAGTTATATCGCGCCGCATACACCGCATTACGGCATGCAAGAGCATAAAAAAGAGCGCGGACTATACATCCGCGCTCTTTTTTTACTCTCCCGTGAAATTCAATATGCTCTGGTCCACGGCAGCTTCTGTCCCCAAGTCCGGCTTGTCTTCAAGCCGGACGGAAAGCCGCTCTGTGCCGTGAAGCTCGAACAGGACAATCTCGTTCGTCCCTTTGCGCAGCAGAGGCCCCGGCACATACAGCGATTTCTGCGGGCCGCGCTCCCAGTAGCGTCCCAGGTTGAAGCCGTTGACGTACGCAACGCCCTTCGTCCATCCTTCCAGCCGGAGGAACGTGTCGGCCGCCTCCTCCGCTTCGAAGAAGCCCCGGTAGAACGCGGGCTTCTCGCCTGCCGTGTCCGCGTCTTCCAAGCCTGCAGCCTCTGAGAACTCAAGCCCGTCCATCGAATCCAGCGGAAGCGGATAAATGTCCCAGTCGTACTGGAACTGGTTGTCGATCCGCACGCCTTCCGTGATTCCCTTGTGATCGCGCAGCAGCGGGCCGTAGTTGACGCGCCCCATATTCTCGACGAGAATGTCGAGACGCGCTCCCCCGGCCGGCACCTCCAGCTTGAGCGGCCGGACGTCCCACCGTTCCACGGCGCCGATATAGCTGCCGTCCAGGAACACCAGAGCGCGGTCGCGCACGTCCTGGATATGCAGCTCCTGCCCCCGGCGAGGGCCGGTCACGTGCGTCGAGTACAAAATAAAGCCGTAATTCTGGCCCAGCTTCTCCATCGGTTCCGGCGTTACCCGCCGGACCGGCTGCGACAGCTTGCCGATCTGTGCAAACAGATCCGCACGTTCTGTCATCTCCACCTCGCCGTATTCCTTTACCGGGAGAGGCTCGGGCAGAGCGCAGCCTGATTCGCCTTCGTGCTTGGAGATAACTTCACGGAACGCTTCGTACTTCGCCGTTAAGTCCCCCCGCTCCGTCAAGGGAGCGTCATAGTCGTAGCTCGTCACCGTAGGCTCGTACGTCTTGATATGATTCGCTCCGCTGTAGAAGCCGAAGTTCGTCCCGCCGTGGAACATATAAAAGTTGACGGAAGCGCCGGCGCCGAACATGTCGTCCAGCACCCGGGCGGCGTCTTCTCCGTCGCGCGTATGGTGTTCTTCCATCCAATGATCGAACCAGCCGTTCCAGAACTCCATACACATGAGCGGTTCATCCGGCCGGTACTCTCTAAACTTGGCGAACGATTCTTCCGATCTGGAGCCGAAATTCACCGTGGCAAGCACATCCGGCAGCGTTCCGCCCTGCAGCATTTCGTCGGTCGGCCCGTCCGAGGTAAACAGGAGAACGTCGATGCCCCGGTCGATCATGCCGTCCCGCAGATAGCGCAAATACGCCTTGTCATTACCGTAGCTGCCGTATTCGTTCTCCACCTGCATGGCAATGATCGGGCCCCCGTTCGTGCATAGAAGCGGAACGAACTTCGGCAGCAGCACGTCATAGTAGGCGTCGACCTTCGCCAGAAACTTAGGATCGGAGCAGCGCAGCTGCATCTCCGAGTCCTTAAGAAGCCAAGCCGGCAGGCCCCCGAACTCCCATTCGGCGCAAATATACGGGCTCGGCCGCACGATCACATGGAGGCCCAGTTCCCCGGCAAGCTCTACAAAAGCGGTTACATCCGCTATACCGCCGAACTCGAATTTTCCTTCCTCCGGCTCGTGAACGTTCCACGCCACGTACGTTTCCACCGTGTTACAGCCGCAGGCTTTCATTTTCAGCAGCCGGTCACGCCAATATTCCGGAACAACGCGAAAATAGTGAAGAGCCCCGGAAATAATCCGGAACGGTTTATCGTTCAAGAGAAATTGGCTGCCTTTCACTTTAAAGCTTGTCATAAGTTTTATCTATCCTTTCAAGCCGCCCACATGGATGCCGGCAGTTATTTTACCCTGAAGAAGGGCGTACAGCACGAGCGTAGGAATCATTCGTGCTCTTCCCCTTCTACCTTACTGAATATCCCGCCGCTTGAACATGAACAGAAATGACCGATGTATGCATTTTTTTGACTTTTCGAGGCAGCAAAAAGAAGCCCCCGGCGGAGCTCCTTTTATACGGTCCCATATGGCGCGCACATTCCCTCCGGGGGTTGGCTTCTTCAATCAAGCAGCCTAAACCGCTCCAACTGGTCGTGAATGCCTTCTTTCCGCAAGATTTCTTTCTGCTTGGGGCCGATCAGGTCAAAATGCGGAAACGGGGCCCGGTTATGAATGTACCTGGGATTCAGCCCGTGGGAGATGCACCAGTCGGACAAGCGGTCGAGGTCGGAACACCCGACTTTCGTGACCGTCGTGATTCCGGGAAAACGCGGCTCCAGCCAGTAATGCGTCAGGTAAGCGATATCCCCACGGGAAACCGCCGCTTTCCAGCGCTGCAATTCCTCTCTTTTTACTCCAAAAGCCACCGGTTCTCCCCCTTTCCGGGCAGGATGATGTCATGCGTTTAAAGCGGCTATGCGCACCGCGCGCGGGCGCCGACCGAGAAACTAATTATACCGCAAAAAACCGCCGGGCAACATACGCCCGGCGGTCGTTTGCAATACGTTTCGCCGTTATTGTGCGGACGCCCATGATTCGGCGGCGGCGCGCAAATAATAAGCCAAACCGGTCTGCTGGCTCTCCAGCATCTGCCGGTGAAAATCGTCTTCCATAAAAAACTTCGCCTGATTGACGTAGTCTTGAGGTCCGAATGCGTGCCCTGCTTTATTCAGGAAATCCAGGTGGTCCCGGAGCAGCGTCCGCACGTCTTCGTGATCGAACTTCACTCCGTCTTTGAGGGCGGCGGCCATCCCGTCCGTAAATCGCTTTGCCTCCGCAGCCTGTTCGTTCAACGCCTCCACGTCGATCGTTTCTTTCTCCAGAAGATCGTACCCGTACGTTTCTTTCAAATACTCGTTCTGTTCCGTCAGCGCCTCTTTCCATTCCTCTTCCTTGCCGAATCCCTTGAACATGTCTGCCATTTCCATTCTTTCTCCCTCCGAGGCGTACCGGATGGACTGCCGCAGCGTCAGGAGAAGCTGTTCCAGCCTTACCTTCCGCGCCGTAAGCAGCTCCTCCTGCTCCGATAAAACAGCCGTCCGCTGCGGCTTTTCTTCCAGCACCCTCCTGATTTTTTCCAGCGGTACATCCAGTTCCCGATAAAACAAAATCTCCTGCAGACGCTGAAGCTCCTCCATCCCGTACAGCCGGTAGCCCGCTTCACTAATCTCCCTGGGCGGGAGTAGACCGATTTTGTGGTAATGATGCAGGGTCTTTACCGTTACACCCGACACCCGCGCGGTTTCCTTGACGGTCAAGAGCTTGTCGCTTAGCATGGTATTCCTCCTTTCCTGTCAAAGTCTAAAGGCTCCTCCAAGAGGAGGGTCAAGACGAATCCGCAAAAAAATTTATATCGTTCACCGGTATCCGGGTTTTTAGCAGGGGATATGGCGTGTCTAGGTTTGTGATTTTTTGGTTCTATTTCTCCAGAAAAGGAATAAAACCGCCGCGGCGCAGCCGATAACCAGGAAGAGCTTCGTTTCCGGGACGATCAGAAGCTGGGACAGATTGCCGCCCCACTGACGCCCGATTCCGTAAAAAAGAAGCGTCCATACCCAGGCTCCGCTATATGCGTACAGAGCGAATTTGGCATAGCGTTTGCCGTATGCGCCCATAAAAATCGGGACGATATACCGGACACACGGGATAAAACAACTGATGCAGATCGCTGCCGTGCCGTACTTATCGAGAAGCTGCTCGGAAGACGCAAAATACCGGGCGAATCTTTCCTTTCCGCGCAGCCGGTTAATCAGACGTTTGCCGAATGCCCGGCCGATCACATACCCGATCGTGACTGCCGTGACCAGCCCTAGAAAAATACACACATAAACGAGCCAGGGATTAAGCAGCCCTTCGGCTCCGATAACGCCGCCTGTCATTACAGTCACTTCATTGGGTACCGGAATGCCGAAAGGCCCCAGCGCCAGAGCCGCGTAAAAAAACGCATATCCGTACTGGTCCACCAGCTCCAGGATGAGATCCCCCATCGCCCTCCGACCTCCTTCGTTCGTGGTTAAGTACCTTTACGACTCCAATCTTAAATTAAAATTGTTACGTTTTTTTGATGCGGAACTTGAGAAATACCGGAAATACTCGTGCCCGCAAAAAAAAGAAGATACAAATAAGCGAAACGTCACCTTGAGACAAGGATCGGTTTCGCTTTGTTCACGTAGATTTAACTGGGAGCAGTACTTTCGCGAGAGAACGAGGAGTTCCGCCTTGGCCGTCTTATGCCGCCGCAGCCGTTTTTTCCGCGTGTAAAAGCCTCGAGATTCCGGTTAAGGGGCCGCTCCGCGTGGGACAGGCCCCGGGGTCTCCGGTCAAGAGGCGCACGATCCGCATGGACAGGCCCGGGCTGCCGGCCAAAGGATCGGTCCGCACGGACGGGGACTGACTGCCGGTCAAAGGGGCGGTCCGCCACGGCAAGCGGCAGCTAAGCGGACCAACCTTAGTCCGCTCCGTACCGGAGCAGCACACCGAGCGCCGGTTCGCTTCCGCGGAAGCTTTCGTATGCTTCCGCGGCCCGGCCGAACGGAAGCGAGGTCAGCAGCGGGGCCGCCGAGATGCGGCCTTCCGCGAGCAGACGGATGTACTCCGCGGTATTGCGGCCTTCCGTCCAGCGGACGTAGCCGACGGGGTAATCCCGGTTGTCGCGCTCGTACATCGGGTCGTAGCGTCCGGGGCCTCCCGCCCGGGAGATCAGCACGCGGGCCTCCTTGCCGAACATCTGGCCGCGCGAGAAATTCGCGCTCACGTCGCCGACAAGGACGACCGATCCGCGGTCCCGCAGCCAGCCGAACGCGCGGTTGATCAGCGGCTCCCCGTCGCCGCCCACGCAGAGCAGGACGCTGTCGGCGCCGAGACCGCCGGTCACCCGCGCGAGCTGCGCTTCCAGCTCATCGGCGTCCGCGAACGCCTCGACGCCGCCCATGCGCAGCCGCTCCGCGCGTCCGGCGTCAAGGTCCAGGCCCGCCGTCCGGATGGCGGCGGCCGAGGCGATCTGCGCCGTCAGGTTGCCGAGGATGCCGAGCCCGACCACGACGACGGACTCGCCGAACCGCAGGTCGGCCGTACGCAGCGCGTGGATCGCGATGGCGCCGAGCCCGGCGAACGCCGCCTCTTCCGGCCGGACGTGATCCGGCACCGGGGCGGCCAGATTCGCCGGAACGGCCAACGTCTCGGCGTGCCGGACGTAAGGGGCGCCGTAGCAGGCGACGCGCTGTCCCGGCTCCAAGCCGCGGACGCCCTCGCCGGCCCGCGTGACGATGCCGACCGCGCTGTAGCCCAGCTCGACCGGCTTCTCGCCGGACCGGCGGAGCATCGACAGCTCCGTTCCGGGGCTGATCCCCGAATATTCGGTACGGATCAGAATATGCCCCGGCAGGAGCGGCGGTTCCTCCAGTTCACGCAGAACAATTTTTCCATGTTGTGCCGCAACGCATTTCATTTCTTTTTGCCTCCATGCCCTTCGTCAGCTTCCCGTATGCCCGCCCGAATGAGGCCTGCTCGGAGAGAGCGGTATCCGGGCGGGGTATCCCGGGTATAAGGGTAGTGTCTTCGTTATTCGATGTGTCTTTCTTCGGTGTTTCGTTATTCGATGTGTCTTTATTCGGTGTTTCGTTATTCGATATTTCGTTATTCGATATTTCGTTATTCGGTGCCTCGTCATCCAGTTTCACGTCATTCAATGTGCATGTAGTTCCGTTATTCATGTTTTCGCTAATCTCTATGCCCGTAGTTAGGGTGTTTTTAATTACGCATCATTAAATGATTGCCCCATGAGTTATTGGCCGCCTTAGTTATTGGTCTCGTTAGTTATTGGGCGCGTTACTAATTTATCCACGTTCATCTTAAGGCCGTTCTTTATCGACCGGTCAACCTTTCGCCAGGCAACCTTCGTTCCTCGCTTCAAGCGATCCTTGGCTGCGTGAACCTCTCTCGGCATCCCCGTCAGGAAATCGACTTCCTCCGGTATTCGCTGGGCGAAATGCCGTTGTATTTTTTAAACGTGCTCGTGAAGGTCGACGAATTGAGATATCCCGATTTCTCGCCGATTTCCGCAACCGACCAGTCGGTCGTTTTCAGCCATTCCTTGGCGTGCGCCATTCGGACCTTGTTGAGATATTCCACGAAATTGATGCCGAACGCTTTCTTGAAGTAGTTCGAGAAATATTTCGGGGTCGTGCCCAGCAGCTCGGCCATATGATCCAGGTGCAGATTTTCCTTGTAATGCAGGTTGATATACTGGGCGATGAATTCAGCTTCCAGCTTCGTGTCTCCCGCCGGTTTCCGCCATTCCGCAAAGCGGCGCGCGGCATATTCCAGCGCGGTTTCGATCTCCCGGTAGTCCACCGCTTGATGGACCGCCCGGATGAAGCCGTCCTGCAGCCGGATCAGCTCCTGCCCGTCGACTTTGCCCGGCTCCACGTACTGCTGCATGTGATAGTACATGCACTCGGCAACGGGAACCAGTTGGTGATGATGGACTTGCCGCTCGGCGTTCTTCTCCAGAATGGCGCGGATCATCGCAAGGCATGCCTCCACGTTCCCGCCCGCGAGATGATTGGAGAGCTTCTCGATTTCATGCAGCGGGAAGTACACCTTCCACGTATACCGGATCGCCTGCGTGTCCGTGATGGGGCTTGCCTCCGAGAGATCCCGGTACATCAGGCCACGCTTCACCTCGCGGTAAGCGTCCTGGCAGTACTGGATCTTCGAGGCGTAAAGCCTGCTGACGGCCGCCATAACGGCGACGTCCTTCAGCGGTCCGTTCCCGGCCTGCTTCAGTATCTGCCCCATGCGCCGGATGACCGGCTCGCGGTCCGAAGGCCGCTCAAGGCCGATCAGCGCCAGGAACTGCAGGCTTCCCGCGTGGAAAACGGAGCAGTGGCCTCGGGCCTCTCCGGCCGCTTCACGCAGCATGGCCTGCAGCGCCTGCTCCAGGGCAGCGGCCCGCATCGGCGCCGGCGGTTCGCTTCCGGCTTCCGGGCTTTCCTTCGGCCGCAGATGAATGGCGGCCATCATGAACTGACCCGTCCGGAAGAAATCCGCGAAGATGTGCTGCATCCGGTTCTCGAATTCGCGCGAATGCGAGAATTCGTCGAGGGCATGCAGGAACACGCCGCGTCGGATTTCGGAATGCACCGTCTCCATCTGGACTTTGACGGAAGCATTCTCCAGCTGGATCTGCTCGATGCCGCTTCGGATACGGTTGTAATCCGCCTGCGGTTCCGCCGTTTTTCCGCCCAGCAGGCGGACCAGATCCCGGATCGGCCGGTACAGGTAGTGGCTGAGGACGATGGATAGACCCACCGCCGACAAAATGGCGATAATCATGATCATCCGGTTCCACGCGACTACCGGTGCGGTGCCCGCGAGCTCAACCGGCATTTTATCGATATAAATAAAATCGTTATAGTCGGATTTATAAAACAGATACTCGTAATCCCGGCTTTTGACCATCGCTTCCTGCCCCGGGTTAAAATACACCTCGTTCAGCATTTCCACCAGATCCCACTCCGGGTCCGTACTCAGAATACGGTTGCGCTCGGCATCCATCACCATCAGGGAAGTGCCCTGCATCATCGCGGTCTGGTTGACATGCTTCAGCAGCTTATCCACGTCGATCAGCAGCATAATGTTGTACGTCGAAATCTGATTGCTTCCCATCAGCACGATGAGATTGCGGTTCTGGACAAGCCGGTCCGCGAATTTCACTTTGAATACGCTTGCAGGAAATACTTTCTGTGTCCGGTTCGTCTCGGCAAAAGACCTCCAGTATTCCGCGTTGTACGTATCGTGCCGGTACTGTTCGTTGAAGAGCGCCTCCAGGCTCGACGTCCCTTGCGAGGTAATCGCGATGGCGGACCCTTTCTCGAACAGGACGACTTCCTCCAGATAATCCATGGATGACACCAGGGTCGTCATGTTTTTCTGCATCAGATACACGTCGTTCATGTTGATCCGGTCATCCTCCATCACCTCCCAGGACTTGTAGGGCAGGGCATGGATCGAATAGATGAGGTCGTTCATTTCTTTAAAAGCCTGATCGAACGACCGGATGACGTGCTTCACAACCAGTTTGTTATTCTCGCTGACTTGACGATAAATACCCGAAATCGAATTCTCGAAGACCAAGTAATTGGATGCGAACATGACAATGGCCACCAGCAGAAGCGAAAAGAAAATCTTCAGCAGCCCCATGTTCGCTTTCCAGCGGATCCTCGGCATATTCCGTCCCCCTCGCTCTATAACGGAAATGACGCTGTTAGTTCCCTTAATCTTCGACATCCGGCCGGGCATCCCTTCTCAGCCTTTTTCGGAGCCGAGCATAATCCCCTTGGCAAAATACTTCTGCGCAAACGGATAAATCAGCAGCACCGGAATCATCGAAATGAAGATGGTCGCGTTTTTCATCGCCTCCGGCGTCAGCGCAGCCTGATCCACAAGCCCCGACTCCTTGGCCTGATCGAAGATAAGCATATCCCGGAGCACCACCTGCAGCGGATAAAGGTTGGCGTCGTTGAGATAAATAAGCGGCAGGAAAAAGCTGTTCCAATGGCCCATGAAGTAGAACAGGCCGATAGAAGCGAGCGCCGGCTTGGACAGCGGAATGATAATGCTGAACAGGATCCGGTATTCCGAGGCGCCGTCGATCAGGGCCGATTCGCGCAAGGACGAGGACATCGACTCGTAAAAGCTTTTGAGAATGAGCAGCTCGATTGTCCAGATCGCGTTGGGCAGTACGAGGGCCCAGATGGAATCCAGCAGGTGGAGCTTCTGCACGACGATGTAAGTCGGGATAATGCCGCCGTTCAGGAACATCGTGATCACAATGGCGATCATAAAATATTTCCGCCCGAAGAACGTCTTCCGGGAGAGAGGATAAGCGGCCACCGCCGTCATCAGCAGGTTGATGAAAGTGCCCGCGCCCGTGTACAGAATCGTATTGAGATAAGCGCGCGGAATACGCGGATTTTGCAGAATCTCCTTGTAAGCGTCCAGGTTGAATCCGCGCGGCCACAGGAACACTTTATTCTGCACGATGTAAGCCGAATCGCTGAACGAAATTGCGATGATGTACAGCACCGGATAGACGGTTGCGGCCGCGACCAGACTGAGAATGATCACATTCATCAGATCGAAAAGGCCGAATTTGCGAACTTTGCTTCCCTTTGCGGTTACCATAAGCTGCTTCCTCCCGCTCTCCGGCTGATCATGTTGCTGACCAGCAGCATCACGAGCGCGACCAGCGCCTCGAACAAGCCTACGGCAGCGGCATAGCTGTAGTTCGTTTCAAGCAGACCTTTGCGATAGACATACGTGGAGAACACGTCCGCCACGTCGTAAGTCATCGGGTTGTAGAGCAGAAGCACCTTCTCGTAACCGATCCGGAACATCGCGCCCGTTTTCAAGATGAACATAATCGTAAGGGTCGGCAAAATACTCGGAATCGTGATATAGCGCATCATCTGGAACCGCGTACAGCCGTCCACGCGCGCCGCTTCGTACAAGGTTGGACTGACGCCCGCGATTGCGGCCAAATAAATAATGGCGTCATATCCGATCGTCGCCCAGATTTCCGAGGACACGTAAATGGTACGGAACCATTCGGGGTCGATCAGGAAATAGGTCCGGGTAAAGCCGAGCGCCTCAATAATCGTATTGATCAGCCCCCGGGTCGGCGACAGGAAATCGATAATCATGGAGGAGATAATGACGACGGACAGGAACGCCGGCAGATAGCTTAGCGTCTGCACCGTTTTTTTGAAAAATTGCAGGCGCACTTCATTAAGCAGCAGGGCGAACAGAATCGGGAACGGAAAGCCCCACAAGAGGGTAAACAAGCCGAGCAGGATCGTGTTGCGGAACAGCATCCAGAAATCCCGGCTGGAGAAAAACGCTTTGAAATGCTCCAGTCCCACCCATTCGCTGCCCAGGATGCCCTCGTACACGTTGTAATTTTTAAACGCGATGATCAGCCCGTACAGGGGGCCGTAGCGGAACAGGATGAAGAAGACGATGCAGGGGAGGAACAAAAGCAGGAGCTGGCGGTCCCTCTTGATGTGCCGCAAAATTTCGGCTCCTTTGGAACGTTTCGGTTGGCTGACCGCCGTTTGGGCCAGCTCGGACTGTGCCTGATGCATGCAGGGTACCTCCTTCAAGGCGGAAGGGGCACCCGACTGATTGCGGATGCCGTCCGTCTTTGCTCTGTATCTTTATGAAAGGCGCGTTTATTTGCTGTCGAACCGTTTCTGCGCGTTGTTGTAAGCTTCAATGTAGGCGGCAGCGCCCATTTTCTCGGCCGTTTGCAGCCATTCATTCCACTGCGTGTCCCCGTAGCTCTTGTTCAGAATGTACTTGGTGCTGAACTCGTTGGCGGATTTCTGCAGAGATGTCAGGACATCGGCGATTTTCTTCGTCTCGGGGTCGGTAAATTTCAGAACGGGGTCCAGCACGTCGATCTTGTTGTTTTTGACCATTTTGTCCTGGGCCTCTTGCTCCTTCTCCGTAAAGTTGTAGTACACGCTGCGGCTGTCCGCGCGGACGTACATCCCTTCCAGCCAGAGCCCGTAGCGGTCCTTGAGAACGCCGATGTCTACGTTCGGCACATCTTTCAGCTCGGGATAGACGGCCTTGCCGCCTTCCATCTTGAAGGTTTCTCCTTCGACGCCCATCGTGACCAATGCCGCCCCGGACGGGCTGGACAAGTAATCGAGCAGCTTCAGCGCCACTTCCTTGTTCTTGTTGTTGGATACGACGATGCCGAAATTGTCGATCTTGGAAAGCTGCTTGATTTTGCCCGTCGGTCCTACCGGATTCCCGTAGCGCAGGTTGTAATCCGGGTTCTGGGACTTGACCTGGTTATGGAACAGATCCAGACGGCCGATCCAGTCGAACGTGACGAAAGACTTGTTGTTCGTCGTCATTTTGGCGGTCCAGGACGCCTCGGTATCGGTGATGAATTCGGGATCGAGAAGCCCCTCGTTGTACAGCTTCTTCATGAAATCGAGCATTTGCTTATATTCCGGCTGGATAAAAGCAAGCTTCCACATCTTCGCATTCTCGTCGTAGGTCGCCGGATAACTCGCTCCGCCGATCCCCCAGCCCGGCGCCCAGTCCCGGAAAATATAATCTTTCATTTTGGACGCGTACGGATAAGAAGTCGGGTACGCTTCTTTCAGTTTTTTCAGCACCTGGTAAAATTCCTCGGTGGTGTTCCATTCCTGGATGCCCAGCTTGTCGAAAATATCTTTGCGGTATAGGAAGCCGTGATTGACATCCCGGTTGATGTTGTAAATCGGCCACGTATAGAGGTTGTCTTTGTCGTCGGACCAGGACTTCATCACCCAGCTGCTGTCTTTGTTGTCTACATAAAGGCTTTTGAAGTTAGGCAGCTTGTCGAGGTAGGAATTGATCGGAGTCAGCGCCCCTTGCGAGCCTAATTTGTTGGCTTCCGCCAGTGTAAGTCCGTGAAAAACGTCCGGCAGCTTGCCCGAAGCCATCACCACTTTTAATTTATCTTTATAATTAGCGCTGGAGTAAGCCTGGATGTTCAGCTTGATACCGGTCCTTTTTTCGATCTCTTTTACGATGAGCTTGTTGCTTAGATCCGGATTGTCGCTGACCAGCATCCAGTTCAAGGTCACGGGTTCGTCCACCAGCGGAAGCTTGAGCCCGCCCGTGTCCCGGTAGTCTGCCGCGGCGGCGGTGCTCGGTTTCGTATTTGCAGAAGATGCCCCCTCCTGCTTGCCCCCGGCGCACGCCGATGCGATCGTTGCAAACAGCGTCAGGGATAAAAACGTCGATAGAAGCTTACGGGTCATACTTGTGCCTCCTTGACCTCAATGATGGATTTGCGCTGGAGGCGTTCCGGCTATCCGTTGTTCGGCTTCTGGCGCCCTCAGCACATCCCCAGTATAGAAAGCCTGGAGAGTTTTCGTAAATAAAGCGTTTTCATAAATCTGCGGATTTTTCTTGCACCCTCCCCGAAAAATGACCAAAGTCCTTGACAGACAAGGGATAAAGACGATGTGGAAAATGATAAAGCGGTAGAAAATAATAAAATTGCCGTTCTTTCCGCGCATGTCCCTGACCGTACAAAAAGCACCCTCGCCAGGTGCTTTCGCAATGGTTGTCTTATCGGCGTTTCTTCTTCGCCCGCATAAAAAAACCGGGGATTTCTCCCCGGTCCTGCCGTCTCATCGTGCCGCCGATCGTACACGGCTGGGACACGCCGCCTTCTCCCGCGTCCAGGATTCACTGCCCTATGCGGGCCGGCCGTGAATCCTGGACGCGCGTTGCGACGCTGCGCGGTGGCCGTCAGGCCCGCTTTGCTTCGTCTGAGCCGAGCCGCTCTTACTGGATCAGCCCGACCGCGCGGCCGTCCAGGTTCCAGCTGCTGCTGACCGGCACGCCGAGATGTTTAAGAGCCGTTACCATAACGTCGGCCTGATTGGTCGTTCCCGTCAGTTGTCCTTTAACGGTGCTTTCCCCGCTCGCGATCAGGAAAATGGTCGTTTCTTCACTGCTGCTGCCGCCGTGCGAAGTGCCCTTGCCTCCGTGATCGGTACTGACGAGAATGAGCCAGTCTTCCTGGGCGTAAGTACTGCGGGCTTTGACCGCGTCCAGAATGGTGCCGATCTGAGCGTCCACGCCTTCGATCGCTTTTGTGTACTGGGACACTTTCGGACTGAAACCGTACGTATGACCGGCGTGATCTATGTCGTCGAAATGAAGGAAAAGAAAGTCCGGATTACCGGTTTTCAGCAGATTCACCGTATCCGAAACCACTTCGGCATCGGTAGCGACGGTTTTCTCCAAGTCAATGCCTTCTACCAGCTTATCGTTGATCGGCCCCCAGTGTACGATGGAAGCCGTCGACAGAGCCGGGTTGTACAGCTCCGCGCGCTTCATCAGGGAAGGATATTGGCCGAATTTGCTGCCCGTCCACGTGTTATCCTTAACGCCGTGCTTCTGGTACCAGACGCCCGTATGGATGGTGGACCAGCCGGTCGCGCTCCACGTGTAGTTGGAGTTCGCCTTCGTCGTCCAGCTGTAAGCGCCGTTGGCGGCCAGCGCGTCCAGATTGACCGCGTTGGCGGCTTGCAGAGCGTCCGGACGCGTGCCGTCCAGCCCGATCACGAGGACCTTCTTCTTCTTCACTGCCGCGGGGGGGGGGGCAGCCTGCCCGGCTTCCGGCTTCCACGCGTCCGACTGTGCCGCGCTGCTTTCCGGTCCTCCGGCAGTGTTCCCGGCGATGGAGGGTGCAGCACTCGTCTCCTGCGATGCGGCGGCTCCGGCAAGCGATGCCGGAAGAAGCAGGCCCGCAAGCAGGGCGGCTCCAGCTGTTTTTTTCAAATCGTTCAGCACGTGTAACATGAATTCCACTCCTTTATTTTTTCATTTAAACAAGAAAAAACATGTCATTTTCCGGTTTTTTAATGGAATTACGTGTTTTTACTTGTTTTTGCCAGTATATGGACTTATTGTTAGCCCCGTGTTAGAGAGGTTTTAATCTTTCATGTAGGTTGAAAAGGTGTGCCCCTTCCATTTCCAGTTAATATGGAGTTCATAAATGCATGATAAATTTACGGCATGAACACAAACCACAGAAAAAGATTGTGTGGCCACACAGTTTTGCGGGAGGAGAACACTTGAGATGCAAGAAACTATACAAGACAAGAAACAATTAGGAAATTGGCGGCTGTTTATCCGCATGATTCAGGATACTCATCCTTCGAAGCTGCTTTTAATCGCCGCCCTTGTGATGAGCGTGGCAACGACGGGGGTCGGCTTTGTCGTTCCTCTCTTTACGAAGAGTCTCGTGGACGGCTTCTCGATTCAATCGCTGAATCCGTGGCAGATCGGCCTGCTTGTGCTGGCGTTCGTTCTGCAGGCGGTGGCCAGCGGCCTGTCCATTTACCTGCTTAACCGGGTCGGTCATCATGTGGTGGCGAATTTGCGCGACCGTTTGTGGAAGAAGCTGCTCCACCTACCGATCTCGTTTTACGACACGAATGAATCCGGGGAAATGTTAAGCCGGGTAACGAACGATACCGCTGTCGTCAAAGAGGTCATCACGGAGCATCTCGCCAACTGTATCACCGGAGTTCTGTCCATTATCGGTTCGGTTATCATCCTGCTCTTTCTCGATTGGAAAATGACGCTGGTCATGCTGCTGGCGGTGCCGCTGGCCATGGTCGTGCTTATGCTGCTCGGCAAAAAAATGTTCACCATTTCCCGCGGCATGCAGGAAGAAACCGCCAAGTTTACCGCGGTGCTCAACCAGGTTCTGCCTGAAACGCGTCTGGTCAAAGCGTCCAATGCCGAGGAAATCGAATACGAGCGGGGAAAAACGGGCATCACGAACCTGTTCCGGTTCGGCCTGCGCGAAGCGAAAATCCATGCGCTGATCAGTCCGCTCATTTCGTTCGTCCTGATGGTCGTGCTTGTCGCCATTATCGGATACGGCGGCGTCCGCGTATCGTCCGGAGCGCTGACAGCGGGAGACATGGTCGCCTTCATTCTCTATCTGATCCAGATCATCATCCCGGTCACCCAGTTGACCATGTTCTTTACTCACCTTCAGAAAGCGATGGGCGCTACGGAAAGAATGATGTCCGTCCTGGAGCAGGATGAAGAGAAGCTGTACGAAGGAGCCGCTCTGAAGGACGTCTCCCGGCCGATTCGTGTGAAGGACGTGGATTTCGCTTACGGAGACGAGCGCATTTTAACCGGACTGAACTTTACGATCGAGCCGGGCAAAGTAACAGCCATTGTCGGTCCGAGCGGCGGCGGCAAAACGACGACGTTCTCGCTGCTGGAGCGCTACTATAAGCCGACGGGCGGCGCCATTACGCTGGGAGATACGCCGATCGAGCAGTTTTCGCTGCACTCCTGGAGAAGCCATATCGGCTACGTCGCCCAGGAAAGCGCCCTGATTTCGGGAACGATCCGCGATAACATCTGCTACGGGGTCGAGCGGGAAGTGACCGATGCCGAGCTGAACAAGGTCGTGGAAATGGCTTACGCCAGCGAATTTATCGCCGAACTGCCGCAGAAATTCGACACCGAAGTCGGCGAACGGGGCATCAAGCTGTCCGGCGGCCAGCGCCAGCGGATCGCCATCGCCCGCGCCCTGCTCCGGGACCCGCAGATTCTGATGCTGGACGAAGCGACATCCAGCCTCGACAGCCAGTCCGAGATTTACGTCCAGAAAGCGCTGGACAATCTGATGAAGGGCCGGACGACACTGGTCATCGCCCACCGCCTCTCCACTGTCGTGGATGCCGACAATATCCTTTTTATCGAGAAAGGACATATTACCGGAAGCGGCACGCATGAACAGTTGTTCCAGACTCACTCAATGTACAGGGAGTTCGCCTCCCAGCAGTTGAGGCTTCAAGAAGCGTAAATTTCGCAAAGCTAAGACGATGAAAGACTATTCAAAAGGAGGCACAGCCGATGGCGAACATTCTGGTTGTCGACGATGATGCGCATATCCGGGAGCTTGTGCTGATCTTTTTGCAGGCGGAGGGGCTGCAGGTGATCGAGGCCGTCGACGGTCTCGACGCGCTCTCCAAGCTCGAAACTCACAAGATCGATATGGTCATTCTCGATATTATGATGCCGAAGATGGACGGATGGCAGCTCTGCCGCGAAATCCGTGCCCATCACGGCGACCTTCCCCTGCTTATGCTGACCGCCAAAGGCGAAACGAGCCAGAAGGTCAAAGGGTTCAACCTGGGGACCGACGATTATCTCGTCAAGCCGTTCGAGCCGGCCGAGCTGACAGTCCGGGTAAAATCGCTGTTGAAGCGATACCGGATTTCGGTCTCGCAGGCGGTCGAAGTCGGCTCGGTGACGATGCGGCGCAGCACGTACGAGCTTTTGTGGAACGGTGAGAACCTGACGCTGCCTCTGAAGGAGTATGAGCTGCTGTTCAAGCTGGGAAGCTATCCCGGCAAAACGTTCTCGCGCGACCAGCTTATCGAGGAGATTTGGGGCTACGATTACGCGGGTGACGAGCGGACCGTCGACGTGCATATCCGGCGGCTCCGGGAGCGGTTTCCCGAGGAAGACTGCGGGTTTAGAATCCGCACCATCCGGGGGCTGGGCTACCGCCTGGAAACGGCGGAATGAGAAGAAGCTCCGCGGCCCGGGCCCGTACGGCCGTTCTCATCCTGCTTGCCGCCACGGCCATCATGCTGCTCTGCACCTACGTGGCATACACCGGCTTGCCCTACCTGTATTCCCTGCTCGGCGCGGAGCCGGACCCGTACTGGAAGCAGGTGATTTTCGCCACCGTCTTCTTCATTCTCTTCGTCGGCTGTGTCGGCGCGATCTCTTCCTTGATGAGCAAAAGGCACATGATCGTCTGGGATATGATCCAGGACGCCATGCGGCGTATCGCCAAGGGAGATTTCTCCGTCAGCATCGATCTGCCGATGGATGAGAAGGACCGGCTCGGCACAATCGTTTCCAATGTGAATCAGATGGCCGTAGAGCTCGGTGCCCTGGAAAAAATGCGGCAGGAGTTCATCTCCAACGTGTCGCACGAAATCCAGTCTCCCCTGACGTCTATCCAAGGCTTCGCCAAGGCGATCAAGCAGGAAAATCTCTCGCCGGAAGCGCGGCTGCGCTACATTACCATCATCGAGACGGAGAGCGAACGTTTATCCAAAATCAGCGACAACCTGCTCAAGCTGACTTCGCTGGAATCGAAGCATCACCCGTTCGAGCAGATTCCGTACAGGCTCGATAAGCAGCTTCGCAATGTCGTGCTGGCCAGTGAACCGAAATGGCTGGAAAAGAAGCTGGACATGGAGGTCGAACTGGAGCCGCTAACGGTCCGGGCGGACCGGGATTTGATGAGCCAGGTATGGATCAACCTCTTGTCCAACGCCATCAAATTTACGCCGGAGGGCGGTACGATCCGTATCGGACTGTCCTCTGGAGAGGGCCGTGCCCGCGTGAGCGTAGCCGACACCGGAATCGGGCTGACCGAGGAAGACCGCCAGCATGTGTTTGAACGCTTCTACAAAGCGGACAAATCCAGAACTTCTTCCGCCGGAGGAAGCGGGCTGGGGCTGTCGATCGTGCAGAAGATCATCGAAATGCACGGCGGCGAAATCTCGGTTGAAAGCCGGCTGGGCGAAGGCACCGTCTTCCTTGTGACACTGCTTCTGGAGGCTCAGGAGCCGGACGCGTGAAAGTCCCGTTTTCCGCTTGTCCGCTCTTGGAAGCATAGAGGCCCGATGAAACATAAGCCGCTCTTTTTAAAAGCATACCTTTACCGGGATAGAACCGATGCACGAAGCTGTATGTGCCGTTTTTTCCGTGTAGCAGAAAGACTCCGCCAAGAAAACCGTTGTTCAATTGTTCCGGTTCCACTACAATGTTGATAATTATTCTCAATTATTGGAAGGGAAACGGATATGAACCGGGGGATCGGGCAGGAGTCTTTTTCTGATCGGGCAAATCGCCGAAGATATTCTGGAAAAAAACAAACGCTAGGCTTACTCCTTACGCCGAAAACGCAAAAAGGCCGGATCTCTGAAAAAGAGGAAATCCGGCTTTTTGCTTACTTCGGGCTTTGGGCTCGGGGCTCGGCTTCGGGTTTCGGACCCAGCTTCGGACCTCTGGCCCGGCTCCTTTCCCCACTCGTTGCCTTTGCTCTAGCGGGTTTTGCCTTCTGCCCTTCTGCGCTCCCGCCTTTCAGCTTGCCCGGTACCGGGCAAGCTGCCCCCGCAGCTTCGGCTAGTCTTCGAGGTACGCCAGCAGCAGTTCCTGCAGCTCGCCTACGGCCGATGTCCGCAGACTGTACCCCGTGACGGTTTCCCCCGTCACATGGGCTTTGAGCAGCCCGGCGCACCGCAGGCTGAACAGATGCTCGTGGGTGATCCCTTTGGATATACCCAAGTAACGCACCACCTCGATAAAGCTATGGGGCTCGCTGCGCAAAAAGCGGAGGATCCGCAGACGGCTTTTCTCGCTAAGGCTGCGTAGCATCCGGTACAATTTCGGCGACGGCCCTTCCTCGTGGTCGTGCCCGGGCAAACTGGCCGGGTACTGGCAGAGCGTAACGGGCCCGAAGCTGTAAAACACATTCCCCGGCACAAAGTGAAACTGCGGGGTCAACACGACCTTCGCCAAGCTGCCTCCCGGCTCGAAATACATGCCGCTAGTCGTCTGCTCCGCCAACTCGGCGGCAGGCATCCGTCCGATGAGGGCGCGGTTCTTCTCCGCGTCCTCATCGAGAGCGGCTACGATGCCGGGCTCAACCTTGGCGAAGTACTGGCTGTTCCACTCCGACAGGAGGTGGACAAACTTGTCCCGCACCGCCTGCATGTCGGCGGGAAAGTTCTGGATGTACGGCGACAGGAGAACGTACAGATCCCCGAGGGATAAGCTTTCAAGCCACCGCAGGAAGCCGGGCACGTCTTTCTTTTCGGGAGACAAGTAAGCGAAAAGAAAGATCAGCCGCCACTCCGGCGATAATTCCGTCGAATCGAGCTCCTGCCGGAAATCGTCCGTGAGTCCCGTACGGATTTCGGGGGCCCAGTCCGGGCCGAGACCGATTCTTTTATACCAAATCTTGCACAAATACGTATGCAGACTGACGATCAGTTCGTTCGCAGGCTGAAACGAAAATTCAACTTCATATGCCATGCCGTTCACGCTTCCCTTCGATCCCAGGCTGTAGCTGTCCGGTTGCCTGTACGGCATGCCCCCGCTAAGAGGAGGGCGGTCAGACAGCTTGCACGAGATACTCGGCGGACAATTCACTCAAGCGTCCACTCAAAGTATACGGACTGCTAGAAGAAGTTTACATGGCGTCAAACCAAATGGCAAGCGACATAGTGCTCGCCCCCCACGTTGCGGTATTCGGGGACGGCCTCCTTGCACACCTGCTTGGCGAACGGGCACCGGGTATGGAATTTGCAGCCGGACGGCGGGTCGACCGGACTCGGAATATCTCCGGTCAGCACGATCCGCTCACGGCGGATTTCCGGGTCGGGGATCGGGATGGCCGACAGAAGCGCCCGCGTATACGGGTGAAGCGGATTCGCAAACAGCTCGTCGCGCGGAGCCAGTTCCATCAGGGAGCCGAGGTACATGACGCCGATCCGGTTGCACAAATGCTCCACGACACTGAGATCGTGGGAAATAAAAAGATAAGTCAGATCCTTCTGGTCCCGCAAATCACTGAACAGATTAATAATCTGGGCCTGAATGGACACGTCCAGTGCGGATACGGGCTCATCGGCGACGATGAAATCCGGATTAAGAATAAGCGCCCGCGCAATGCCGATCCGCTGTCGCTGCCCGCCCGAGAACTCGTGCGGAAACCGGTCGATATGATGCGGAGCCAGCCCGCATACCGACATGATCTCCAGCACCCGTTCCCGGATCTCCGCCTTGGAGGCGAGCCCGTGGTCAAGCACGGCTTCCCCGATGGCGTCCCCTACCCGGATGCGGGGATTCAGGGAGCTGTACGGGTCCTGGAAAATAATCTGCATGTCGGTGCGGAGTGTGCGCATGTCCCCTTTGGACAGCGAGAAGATATCGCGGTCTTTGTAGATCACTTCACCGGCGGTTTTGTCCGTCAGACGAAGGAGGGTCCTGCCGGTAGTGCTTTTGCCGCTTCCGGATTCTCCGACCAGGCCGAAGGCGTCGCCTTTGTTGATCGTGAAGCTGATATCGTCGACCGCTTTGACGTGATTCACCGTCCGGTTAAGAAAGCCGCCGGAAACCGGGAAATATTTTTTCAGGCCTTTGACTTCAAGCAGTTTCGTACTCACCGGATTCCCTCCTCGTATAACCAGCAGGCCGTTCTGTGGCCCGTGCCCGTCTCGAGCATCGGAGGCTGTTTCGTGCGGCAGATCTCCATGCAATGCTCGCAGCGGTCGCTGAAATAGCACGACTCCTGCAGATCCACCAGTTTAGGCACCTGCCCCGGAATCGTGTAGAGCCGCTCCTTGCGCTGGTTGACGACGGGCTTGGCCCGCAGAAGCCCCTGCGTATACGGATGCTTCGGATTGCGGAACAGATCCAGCACCGGGGATTCCTCAATGACCTGACCGGCGTACATGACGACGACATGGTCGGCCATCTCCGCCACGACCCCCAGATCGTGCGTGATCAGCAGGATCGAGGTGCGGCGCTCTTCCTTGATTTTGCGCAGCAGATCGAGAATCTGCGCCTGAATCGTCACATCGAGCGCCGTTGTCGGTTCGTCGGCGACGAGCAGCCGCGGATTGCAGGAGAGCGCGATGGCGATCATGATGCGCTGCAGCATGCCGCCGCTCAGCTCGTGCGGGTAGCTGTCGTAGATGGACTCGGCGCGTGCGATGCCGACCATCCCGATCAGCTCCAGCGCCTGCTTCTTCGCCTGCTTCCGGGAGACGAGCTGGTGCTCGATAATGGGCTCGATCATCTGCTCGCCTACGGTGAGCACCGGGTTGAGCGACGTCATCGGCTCCTGGAAGATCATCGCGATCTCATTGCCGCGCAGATGACGGATGTCTTTCGGCCCCGCCTTCAGCAGGTCCTTGTCGTCGAACCAGACCTCTCCCGCGACCGTCTTCCCGCCCGGCTCCTGAACGAGCCTCATCAGCGACATGGCGGTTACGCTCTTGCCGCAGCCGGATTCACCCACGATGCACAGCGTCTCCCCTTCTTTCAAGCTCAGACTGACGTTGTCTACGGCTTTCACCGTTCCTTCATCGGTATAGAAATGCGTACTCATCTGTTTAATTTCAAGCAACGGTTTGTTCATTGCGCTCACCTGCTTTTCATTTTCGGATCCATGGCGTCTCTCAGTCCGTCACCCAGCAAATTCACGGCAATGACCGTGATAAAGATGGCGAAGCCCGGAGGCGCCCACAGCCACGGCCGCTTCTGGAAATCGATCAGCGAATTGGCCGCGTCGATCATGTTCCCCCAGGAGGCCGTCGGAGGCACGACACCGAGCCCGAAGTAGCTCAGCGTCGACTCGCCGATGATGGCCCCGCCAACCCGCAGCGTCGCGACGACAATGAGCAGCGGAATCGTATTCGGCAGCAAATGGTAGAACAATTTGCGCCTGTCCCTCAGGCCGAGGGCATCGGCGGCCTGGATGAATTCGCGTTCGCGCAGGCCCAGAATCTGGCTGCGCACCATTCGGGCGAGTCCCGGCCATCCCACCAGGCTGAGCATAATCATGACGATATACAGCCGGTAATCGGAAGGCACTTTCCATTCGGACAGAACGGCGCCCATAATGAACAGCATCGGCAGCTCGGGAATCGTCATCAGCACGTCGGCCACGCGCATAATGACTTGGTCGACGACTCCCCGGTAAAAACCCGCGAGGATGCCGAGCACCGATCCGATCAGGACCGACAGCACCATGGATGCGAGGCCGACCGTAAGCGAAATGCGGCCCGCCTGCATAAGCCGGGTCAGAATATCGCGGCCAAGCTGGTCCGTACCGAGCCAGTGCTTTAGACTGGGCGGCGCCTTAATCAGACCGGCATCCACTTTACCGGAGCTGTACGGTGAGAAAAACGGGCCGATGAAGCAGAGCAGAAATATAAATATAAGAACGCCCAGACCGAGCATGGCCATCTTGTTCTTCCTGAGCCTCAGAAACGACTGTTTCCACAAAGAAGACTTGGGAGCCGACGGCTGTACCGCGGCCGGATTTAACGGATGTTGAGCGGTGACTGACATGCAAGAGCCCTCCTATTTCAATCTTACGCGCGGGTCGGCCACGCGGTAGAGCAGATCGGCGATCAGGTTGCTGATCACGGTCAAGGTCGCGATAAAGATCGTGAACCCCATCAGGACCGGATAATCCCGTACGGAAAAAGCCTGCATATACACCTGCCCGATCCCCGGCCAGTTAAAGATTTTCTCCGTGATGATCGCTCCTCCGAACAAGGAAGGAATCTCGAAGCCGAGCAGAGTGATGGCGGGCAGCAGCGCATTGCGCAGCGCGTGCTTGTAGACGACCGTCTTCTCCTTGAGCCCCTTGGCTCTGGCGGTCCGGATAAAATCCTGCTTGATGACCTCCAGCAGATTCGTCCGGAAGTACCGGGTCAGCGAGCCGACGCTCAGCATCGTGAGGACAGCGACCGGAAGGGCCATGTGACGGATGACTTCCCATACGTAAGCCAGACCCGTCGTTGTGCTGCCGGTCGTGATTTTGCCTCCCGGCGGAAACCAGCCGAGGTCGACCGCGAGCAGTTTAATAATAAGCAGCCCCACGAAAAAAGCCGGAAGCGACATGGCGGCGAAAACCAGAAACGTAATCAGGGCGTCAAACCAGGAATACTGCTTCGTAGCCGAGAAAACCCCGATCGCTATCGCGATCAGCCACGTGAAAATCATGGAAGTGAACGCGATCAGAAAGGAATTGCCGATAAAGCTGACGACCAGCGAGGTCACCGACTGCTGGTACTGCAGCGAGAAGCCCAGATCGCCCTTCAGCAGATTGCCCAGCCAAATAAAATAGCGCTCCACGACCGGCTTATCCAGTCCGTACAGCTCTTTCAGCTCGATCTTGCGCTCCATCGACAGCTTCGGGTTGGAATCGACGAAGTCGCCGGGCGTCAGCGCATACAGCATAAAAATAAGCATGGACGCCCCGATCAGGGTGATCAGCATATAAATCAATCGTTTGATTACGTAAGACTTCATTGTGTACCTCCCAAGAAAGATGCCCAGCCTGTAAGCTGGGCATGACTCTTTCCGCTATTGATAGGATGGAAAAGACTACTCGACCTTCAGCTTAGGCAGGCTGGAGGAAATGCCCGTGTAGCCGTTCGGTTTGAAGCCTTCGATTCTCGCGTTATGCGCGGAAATGATTTTCCGGTACGTCAGGAGGATAAACGGCGGATCGTCGGACAGTTCCTTGTACAGCTCTTTATAAGTCGCTTTTCTCTGCTCGATGTCAAAGGAAGAGATTCCTTTCTCGATCAGCTCATCGACTTTCGGATTCGCATAGCCGTTCGTATCGGTAAAGCTGCTTTTGTTCTTGGAGTAGAAGCTGATGACACCGTCGGACGGATCGGGCAGCATCGTAGTCGAGAAGGAAGCCAGATCGTGATCGCCTTTGCTTGTTCTCGCCAGCAGGGCGTTGTAGTCCATCAGTTCCGTTTCGAGCTGGATGCCGATGTTCTTGTAATTTTCTTTGGCAATCGGAACGAGCACGTCGCTGAGCGGGCCTTTCGTCGTGAAGTAATGGACGACCAACTTCGTGCCGTCTTTCTCCCGGATGCCGTCCGCTCCCGGTTTCCAGCCCGCATCGTCGAGAAGCTTCTTCGCTTTTTCCGGATCGAACTTGAACGTATTGACGCCTTCTTCGGTATAAGCCCAGGAAGCGGGAGAAATCGGCACGTTCGCTACCTGCCCGTAGCCCTGGTAAGCGGCTGCGACGATTTTCTCGCGGTCCAGGCCGTAAATAAACGCCTGACGGACGTTTTTGTCTTTAAAAATCGGCTTGCTGTGGTTGAACTTGATAAAGCTGTAAGCCGTAGACGTATAAATGTTTACGTTCGCGTAGCCAAGGCCTTTGAGAAGTTCCAGGCTGTCGTCGTTGGCCGGATAAGCGCTGTAATCCACTTCTCCGGTCTGGAAGAATTGCGTCGCGTCACCCGAGGTCGTTTTATAAATAAAATGTTCCACGGACGGCTTGCCGCCGAAGTAGTTTTCGTTCGCGATAAAGCGGACTTCCTGTCCCGGAATGAATTTCTCCAGTTTGTACGGACCCGTTCCCACCGGCTTGGTATGGAGCGTTTTTATGTATTCGAGATTGCCCGGCTTGTAGTCTTTGCCGTAGTAGGCTTTGGAAAGAACCTGGCCGCCCAGCAGCAGAAGCGCTCTGGCGTTAGCTTTCTCCGTCGTGATTTCGATCGTTTGCGGATCAATGACCTTGATGCCTTCGATTGTGGAGGCTTTGCCCTCTTTATAAGCCTGACCGCCTTTAACGGCCGTTTCCGTAATATCCGTTTCGCCGTCGTAAGCTTTGTCGTAGAGCACGCTCAGGGTAAACGCCACGTCATCCGCGGTCAGCGGGGAACCGTCGCTGAATTTAAGATTTTTTTTAAGATGGAACGTATACTTCAGCCCGTCCTGGGAAATATCCCACTTCTCGGCCAGAGCCGGGATCGGCTTGCCGGTTTCGTCGATGTCGACCAGCGGCGAGAACATGACCGAGGTTACGTTGCCGTCATAGCCGTTGTGATAAAAATAAGGATTGAACACGCCGCCGGGTTCCGTGAGCGTAACCACGACCGTATCCTTCCTTGCGGTAGCGGCGGCCGGCGACTTGGATTTGTCGGTTGCGGCAATAAACTGATTCGCGCCCGTCTGCTGTTTGGCCTGGTCGTCCGTTTTCGGCGCTTCCGATGCGCCGGGTGTTCCGGAGCTGCTGCAAGCCGACAGGGCCAGTGAAGCAGCCAAAATCAGACTAACCGCGTATGAAGCTCTTTTTTTCATGATTGTTCCTCCCCGTTTTTAAGCTGCATCCCATCCGAATGCTAATTTCTTAATATCCCATTGGTAAAGTAGGAATTAATCTATCGCCATTATAGGAGGATTTTTCGGTTCTGTAAATAGGGAACTTAAAAATTTTTCTCCGAAAACAGTACCTCTAAATACCCGATAGGCATTATCCCTTAACAAAATCATTTTATGGGCATTTTCCCCTTTAGCGGTTTATACTACAATCTGTTAAGGAGGTGCTGTATCTAAATGGAATTCATAGAAACAGGACTAAAACTATTTGTTTTTATACTAGTTATTTCACTATTTTTTACTTTGGTAGGGTTCCTGGTCAAAAAGTATCTAAGTGACTTCTTTCAAGGTTTTTCTGAAATCATAATGAAAACGTTTAGTTCAATTAAAGAAATTTTTAGAAAAACGGGCTAACCCTATTGTTAGCCTGTTGAACCTGTTGAGCAACTTAGCTGCTCTAAGCATAGCGATTCAGACTGATGATTCTGTGGCCGCCCATTACGGCGACATATCCCTCAGCGCGGGCTGGTTCAATCCTTTCAGTAAAGGTCATTTTATAATCAACTTAAGCCGAATGATAACCGAATAAAAGCAGCACAAAAAAGACGCCCGGCCAAAAATCGGGGGTCTTTGTTTCGTCGGCGGGCGTCCTTGGAAGAGGGTGTCCGCTTATTCAATTTGTAGATTCGGGCGTGTCTGGGTACACGTTCGTGCCGATTTTCCTCTCGGGTTTCCCGCCCCGTTCCCGGTCAGCCGTTACCCGGCTGCCTTTTCCGAACCGGGCGCAAGCTTGCTCCCTCCGCGGAAAAAGGCCGGCAGCCGCATATGTACGAACTCGGCCGCCAGCAGCACAGCCGTCAGCCCTGCCAGGGACACGGCAACCGCGAGCGGAATATCCCAGATGCGGGGAGTCACCGTAAAGAAAGGGATCAGCGAAACGGCGAGAATCGGCGGCGCGTTCCACTTGGCCCTATTTAGCCAGATGATGATCAGCGTATTGACGAAGAGCGAGAAGATGCCGGGAATGAGGTGGTAAATCAGGGTGCCGACGACCGAGGCCAGCACCGCACCCGCCGAAATGGAGCTCATCGCCTTCGCGGTGAACGGACGGGAAATAAACAAAAAGCTGAAAGCGCCGATCGCCGGAAAAAACAGTCCGTGCATAGCCGGGTAGTGCTTCGAGATCCCGTAGATAAGCATGATGTAGAGCGCTACACCGATTATTTTCACATTCATGACGGACGGTTCCTTTCTCAAACGAAAAACACCAAGTCCCGGAAGCGGGCTTGGTGTCTTCCTCTCCTTTATAAGTCATTACAAGGGTTTCAGGAAGATCTACGAGTTTCTTTGAAGTTCATATTCATTCTGATGCAGCTCTTTAATCATGTTTCTCAGAAAGCTGCTTTCCTGCATACCGAGACCTTTCGTATTGTCTTTTGCAATCATGTCTCCGATGGTACGCTTTAAAATTTCACTGCGCCGTCCCAACATTTCCGCATACGTCAATCCAAGTCAACTCCCGGTTCGTTTATTCGTGTGTAAAACACTCTTATAAGTATAAAGAAGGAAGCCGGGTTTGGAAAACGGACTCAGCCCCGCTGACGGTGGCTCACCCTTGCTCACCCCCGACGAGACGTACTGAGCCGGGACGTTCGGAAACATCCTCCGATATCCTCCCATATCCTGCCGCGAATCCTATGGATACGGACGGAAGCGAGCCGGAAATCTACTGGAGACCGCTTCTCAGCCGCTCCACAAACGTCTTGGAAACCCTCGGGAAATGGCGCCCTTCCGCGCGCACCCAGCCCAAGTAAACCGGCTGCCCCGCCTTGAATTCCAGCTCCGCCGTCAGCATGTTGACTTCCGTGAACAAGGGGGCCCATTCCCGCCGGAAGGAATAATCCATCCCCACGGTTACCGCATTCTGCTCTTCCACCGCCTTGCGGATGGCGTCCGTGTTGTTGGTCGTGAATAAAATGTCCACCTCGCCGTGCTCCGCGGCGAACCGGTTCATAAACCACCGCACGTATTCGTCGTTATACAGCACGACAGGCTGGGCGCGGAGCATTTCGGGCGTGACGTTTCCCCGGTAAGCCAGCGGAGACTTATCGCTCATGGCGACGACCATTTTTCCTTCCAGCAGCCGTTCGAAGGTCACGCCCTCGCTTTTTTTCAGCAGACTCTCGAACAAGATGATAAAACCGATGTCCAGCCGGTTATGGCGGATGTCATCGAGAATTTCCTGCGAGCCTTTCTCCGCGATTTCCATCCGCACCAGCGGGTAATCTTGCTTGAACCCCGCGACGGCATCTACCAGAAGGGACATGGGCCCCGGGATGGTGCCTATGCGAAGCTCCCCGCTCAGGGTCTCGCCCCAGCCCCGCGCGGCTTCTTTGAGCTCGTCCAGCTTGCTGAGCACTTCGAATGCCTTGCGGATGATTACCTTGCCTTCGGCCGTCGGAACCGCGCCCATTCGCGAGCGTGCGAACAGAACGACCCCGAGCTCGCCTTCCAAGTGAGTGATGGACTGACTGACCGCGGACAAGGACACGTGCAGATTGCGTGCGGCGCTAGTGATCGATCCCGTTTTCGCCACTTCGACGATATATTCCAACTGCTCCAGATGCAAAATCCCGCCCCCTTTCCTTAAGCACGGCTTAAGTATAGCTCACTAAGTTTAAATAGTTCTATAGGAATAAAAGCGATACAATAAAAGCAAGATGATGAGGACTTGCCTCATGGCAGGACCTCCTGGATTACACGGCCGTCACGACCGTTCACCCTACTTGAGAAACGGAGAGATACCTCATGAGATTTACCGATAAAGTAGCCATCGTAACCGGAGGAGCCAGCGGAATCGGAGAAGCGACGGTCCGCCTGTTCGCTCGGGAAGGCGCCAAAGTCGTTATCGCGGACTTTTCCGACCGCGGCCAGACCATAGCCGACGAGCTGAAAGCCGAGGGCCACGAAGCCATGTTCGTCAAAACCGACGTCACCAAGGAAGACGACGTTAAACATATGGTTGCCGAAACGGTCAAACAATACGGCAAGCTGGATATTTTATTTGCCAATGCGGGCATTGCCAAAGACGGCCCCGCCGACAAGCTGAGCTGGGAAGCCTGGCAGAAGACGATCGACATCAACCTGTCCGGCGTGTTCCTCAGCGACAAATACGCGCTGGAGCAAATGCTCGCCCAGGGAACCGGCGGAGCAATCGTCAACTGCGGCTCCATCCACAGCCACGTCGGCAAGGCCGGCGTCACCGCGTACGCTTCCGCGAAAGGCGGCGTGAAGCTGCTCACGCAAACGCTGGGCATCGACTACGCGCAGCACGGCATCCGCGTGAACGCCGTATGCCCCGGCTACATCGACACGCCGCTGATCGCGGGACGCACCCAGGCCATCACGGACCACCTCACGGCGCTGCACCCGATGGGACGCCTCGGCAAGCCGGAGGAGGTCGCGAAAGCGGTGCTGTTCCTCGCCAGCGACGACGCCTCCTTCGTGACCGGCACCACGCTGCTTGTGGACGGCGGATACACCGCCCAGTAACGCGCCGCGCGATTCGCCGGATTGATATTTCCCGACGGGGAATATCAGCGGGGTTTTATAAACCTTAAACCTCCTTAACCGTTTGTCCGGTTAAGGAGGTTTTTTTGCTGCCCGGGGCTGCCGGGACGGGGCTGCCGCACAAAAAGGCTCACACCCGTCAAACGGGGTGAGCCCTTTTGTGGGCCCGGCTGCGCAAGGCCCTGGACGTTCGCGTCCCGGGGTTGTAATGCGGCGTCCGCCCCGCGCCCGCGACGAAGCCCAAGCGCGGCGATCCGCCTCGGACTCCGCTGCGTCTCCGCATGAAGAGGACAGCTCTGCGCTCCTTTTTTCACCGCTAAGCTTCTTCGTGCTCGTCCATAAACGGTTTGTTCACGTAGTGATACATAACCGCCATCAGAATACCGCCTCCGATAAGGTTGCCGAACGTCACCGGGATCAAATTATGGAGAACTCCGCCCCAGGAAATCGTATCCGGATGCTCGACCACCAGCGCAATCGCGAACGTACACATATTGGCAATGCTGTGCTCGTAACCTGAGATGAAAAAACAAAAGACAAACAGCATCATGGCGAACAGTTTCGCCCCATCCCCTTTGAGCGACATCGGAATAAAAAAGGCCAGACACACGAGCCAGTTACAAAGAATGGCCCTGAAAAAAAGCTCCAGCGTAGGCGCGTTCATCTTTTTTTCCGCCACGCTGAGAAGGAATCCGTTCACGTTGTGCTCCCTGAAAAGCCCCGTTGCCAGAATAAGCAGCGCGAACGCCACGGCTCCGAGAATATTGCCTCCGTAGCTGGTTAGCCACAACCGGATGACCTCCGGCCAGCGGAGTTTCCGCCTTAACGCGGCAAACGTATAGTAGAACGTGTTTCCCGTAAAAAGATCCCCGCCCCCGTACGAGATCAGAATGATCGCGGCACCGAAGGTGATCGCGGCCATCGGATAAGTGAACGGGGAATGCTCCAAATAAAAGAAGCTGCCCGTCTTGAACGCGACAATCACCCCGAACCCGATAAACATGCTCGCTAGCGCCGAACGGGATAAATAGCGGAGCTTGCTCTGCTTGTAAATTTTCATTTTTTTCATCGCCAGCTTCTCCACTTGCAGCAGCGGCTGTACTTCCATAACCCGGTCTCTCCCTTCCCGGTGTCTTCACCCGTTGTTGATATTTTCCATTCCTATGTAGCTTATTATGAATTCCGTTTTTAATAAAGGTATCCGACGTTGAAAACTATATTTAATGGTATTCACCATTCTAACCTCAACTTTATCATCCACAAAATAAATGCAAGACAAAAAAACATTTATTGTAAAATATGTTATAATGCCTGCTATTATTGGTATAGCTTTATGTTCCACTCATGAGATCGTTTTTTATATCCCTAAAAAAGTGAGGATACAAAATGAAACTCAATAAAACGGCCAACAAACAAACTATTATTTTAACTCTGTTAGCAGGCCTTCTCTTAATTTCTAGTTTATATTATTTTTTCATTTACAACTCAGTTAAAGATACCGTTATTAACACAACTGGAGTTTACGCATCGTTTGAATCGGAAGATGAGCTTTTCAACAGTGCCGAATGGATTGTATCAGGATCAACTAATCAGAGTTTCGAGGAAAGAAAAAAAATGATCGCAACTTTTTCGGTCACTAATGCTATCCAGGATTTTTATACGATCACCGATTTTCAAGTAGAGCATGTTATCAAAGGCAATCTTACACCTAAAACAACGATCCAAGTCGGTGAGCCAATTAGTTATTATCAAGGCTTAACAGGTAAAAGTAAAATAACAAGAGAAGATTATTCGGAATTAAAAAAATCGAGTAACTATCTTCTGTTTCTGAAAAAGAACAGCGAGGGCCTTTATTTCATCATGAATGCAGAGTTCGGAAAATATAACACGGACCATACGGATGCGGACGACGAGAAGTATGCCCCCAAACAAACGTTCAGAGAGCAAATGATTCAGGACAAAACGTACGCGCCGCTGAAGCTTGACCGTTAAACCCGGGCGCTTAAAACCTTTGGGTCATCAAGCAGAATGCGCGTGAACGGAGTGTAAAAAAGAAAAAGAGACCTTCACGGAAGGTCTCTTTTTCTTTTTCTTTTTCTTAGGCACTACACGGCTGACGACCGGGCTTACGCCAGACGCCGCCGCACTGCCCTGTTGAACAGCGGGCAAACCGGGTAGATTACTTAATGTTTCCGCAGCTTACTCTACCCAAGTTTTACGAAGCTCGTCGAATTTGCCCTGCAGCTTCATTTCGTCCATCCATACGTCGAGGTAGTTCTCGAAGATGGTGTCGCCGCGCTGGATCATGAACGCTTTTTCGCTCTTCGTGAACGTGTTGTCGGACAGAGCGGCATACAGACGCTTGTCTTTCTTCGCATAAGTCAGCGCTTCGATGTTGTCGGTGATCATGACATCATAGGTGCCGTCGGCAACCAGACCAGGGATGTCCAAGTTGTTTTGAACGACGGTCACGTTGGCGTTTTTCAGGTGTTCGCGTACGAACACTTCGTTCGTGCCGCCCGGATTTACGCCGATTTTTACCGTTGGCTTATTGATATCTTCAACGGATTTGTACTTGTCTTTGTCTTCCAGACGAATCAGCGGGGACTTGCCGAACGTGATGTAGCCTTCCGTCATTTGAGCTTTCTTCTGACGGTCGGTGTTGCGCGTTACGCCGCCCACTGCGATATCGAATTTGTCGGCCAGCATATCGGTCATCATGTTCGGCCAGGAAGTCTGTACGAAACGGACTTCAACGCCCAGGCTTTTCGCCAGCTGCTTCGCCGCGTCGATGTCATAGCCCTCGTACTGCTTCGTTTCCGGGTTCAGGTAAGTGAACGGGCGATAGTCGCCTGTCGTACCCACACGGATATATCCTTGAGCCACGATTTGGTCGAGGCGGGATTCGTATTTTTTCTTGTGGTCTTTTTTGAGCTCTTTCGCTTCATTATTGTCCTGTGCCGCAACCGCTACCGGAGCTACCGCGTGAGACACGCTGATCGTCGAACCGACGGCAATTCCTCCCGCAAGCAGAGATACCGCCAATGCCCCTTTTACCCATACGCCTGTCATGCTCTTCAACTGTTTCATCGTTTATCGTCTCCAATTCTATTAGATGTGTAAAAAAATGTGCAGCCGGAGATTTTCCGCAGCCGTGAGTTTTACAGCGTAAACTTGCGCAGTTCCTCCCGCAGCTGCTTCATCATGCTGTCGAGTGAATGCATGGAACGGGCCATGTCCTCCATCGCCTGGAGCTGATCCCGCGTCGCGACGGCGACCTTCTGCGAATCGTCCGACGTATGCTTCGCGATTCCCTGCATCTCGTCTACCGATGCGGAAACCTCTTCCGCACCAGCGGACATTTCCTCCGAAGCCGCCGACACTTCCTGGATATTGGCCGCTACGTGGCGGGACGAGGACAGAATGTGCTGGAACTTCTCGCGCACTTCTTCGATCAGCTTAAGGCCGTCCCGGACGTTGCGGTCGCCGGCCGACATCGCATCGACGACATAATCGGTCTGGCTGCGGATATCGCCGAGAAGAACGGAAATCCGGCCTGCGGAGTCTTTCGACGCCTCGGCGAGCTTCTTCACTTCCTCGGCGACGACCGCAAAGCCGCGGCCGTGTTCGCCGGCCCGGGCCGCTTCGATGGACGCGTTCAGCGAGAGCAGGTTGATCTGCCCGGCCAGCTCCGTAATCGTGTCCACGATGCCGGAGATTTCGCCGGAGCGCTCATGCCACTGCTCCGCCGCCTGCAGGGCACGGGTCGTGCCGCTGCTGATCTCGTTCATCTGGCGCACCGTCTGCTCGACGACATCGGCGCCCTCTTCGGCCTCGCGGGCCGCGTCGGTAGCGGCTTCGGCCACAGTGGCGGACGTTTCCGCAATCCGGACGATCCCGCGCGACATCTCGCCCATGGAGATCGTCACTTCTTGCGAGCTGCCGGCCTGCGCTTCCGCGCCCTGCGCGATCTGGGTGATCGCTTCGTTGGTCAGACGGCTGGAATCCGCCGCAAGGTCGATCCGCTTGGCGAGATCGCTGCCCAGCTGAAGCACTTCGTTCGAAGACTTCGACACGCCTTCGATGAGCTGCTTGAGATGACCGACCGTCTGGTTGAAATCTTGAGACAGAACCGCGATTTCGTCATTTCCGAGTACCTCGACGGCATTGCTGAGATTGCCTTCCGCCACCAGCTTAACGGCTTTGTTAAGACGCGTGATCGGACGGACCAGACGTGCGGCGAAGAGGTAAATCAGCCCCACCGCGACAACGAGCGTGCCGAGCGAGATCAGCACGAGCTTGGTGGACAACTGGGTAACCGGCGCAAAAAGTTCGGATTTGGGAGCGGTGATGAAGATCCCCCACATGAGTCCGGTAGGAGCGTAAGACACGTATTTCTTGTCTCCGTCCGTCGTGTAAGTGGCCGTTCCGCTTTCGCCGGCGACGATTTTTTTATAAGCGTCTTGAAGTTCCGGGACCGGGATATCCGATACGGATGCCTTCAGAATCATTTCTTTGTCCGGATGCCATAAAAATTTGCCGGTTTTGCTGATCAGATAGGCATAACCCGTCTGCCCGAACTTTTCCTCCGAGACATACGTCTGGATTTCGTTGATCGGGATGGTCGAGCCCGCGTAGCCGATCTGCTTCTTGTCCTTCATGATCGGCACGATCAGCGTCACGATGTTATTGCCTGTCCGCTTGGAAACGATCGGCTCGGAAACGACGATCTTGCCTTCGCCCTTGCCCGCTTCCTGGTAGTGGACGCGATCGCTGACGTCCGTAACTTCCCCTTTGAAGTTGATGACGTTCTTGCCCGTCAAATCGTGGGAAAAGAAAAACGTCTCAAACTCGGGATATTGTTTCTGCGCCTGCTGGATCACTTTAAGATCCTGCTCCCGGCTTGCATCTTCCGAAAGCAGCTTGGTGACCGTTTCCACAATCGCGATTTTGTTCTCGAAAAACTTGTCGAGCTTCATGGCCAGTTGTTTGGACTGCAGGGCGGATTCCCTGTCCAGACTCGTGCTCAGCATCTTGGAAGCCGTTAAATAACTCGCCGTATACACGGCAGCCAAACTGACAATCAGAATCAGGCACATCAACCAAATCAGTTTTTGCTTAAGGCTGTTGAACTTCAGTAGAGCCTTCATATTCACCGTCTCCCCTCCTCTTCCGTTATGTCGTACCCATCCGTTATCCGGTATGATCCGTAAGATCGTTGTCGGCCCGCCAACTCTCCAGTCGTCTCCGGATTTGTCGGTCTCCCCCGCAAAGGGAAGCCCTCTTTTTATATCGGCTGAAAGTCCTGGTTTTTTATACCTATTTTCGACGAGAATTTAGAATTTTTTGTTGATATTTGTTGAACATTGCTCGTTTATAACCATTTTTTGTGATTAAAACGCCAACATTCCCTAATCCATCTTCTTCCATTTCAAAAAAAGAAACACCTCTTCCCCGCCTTTTACGGCAGAAAAAAGGTGTCTCTTTAAGTGAAGATTACCCGACCGGAGCGCCCTGGCAAACGATTTCCTTGCCGGTCCGGGCTGATTCGTAGGTTCCCAGTATGATCTCCAGCGAATGCCTTCCCTCCGTTCCGGGCACAATGGGCTCTCTGCCCTCCCGCACAGCGAGTGCCATGTCCCGGATCTGGATCCGATGGCCGTCGGGAATGACCTTGAACGGTTCGAATTCCGGGAGTTCCACAGGGTCCCCGTCGATTTTAAGCGCTACGATATCGTCGTCTTCGATCACCAGGGAGCCCTTCTCCCCGTGAATTTCGATCCGATGCACAGGCCCCAGATGCGCGGTGGTCGTAATTTCAAGCAGTCCCAGCGCGCCGTTCTCGAACTGAAGCACCGATACCGCGGTATCTTCCACCTCGATATCCCTCAGGACGGCCTTGGCTTTGCCGTACAGGGAAGCGACGGGGCCCGCCAGCCACTGGAGGAGGTCCACCGTATGAATCCCCTGATTCATCATGGCTCCACCCCCGTCCATCGCCCAAGTGCCGCGCCAGCCTGCGCTGTCGTAATATTCCTGGCTGCGGTAAATATTTACGCGGCCCGAGCAGAGGCTGAGCTTGCCCAGCCGGCCTGCCCGGATCAGCTCCCGGGCATATCGGGCCGCCGGGGACATCCGGCGGGGGAATACCGTCGAGAGGATTACGCCGTTCTCGCGGCTTACCCGGAGCATGTCGTCGAGGTCGGCCATTGTAATGGCCATCGGCTTTTCGACGAAGACATGCTTGCCCGCTTTGGCGGCCTGCATGGCCTGCCCGGCATGAAGCCCGCTCGGCGTGCAGATGCAGACCACGTCCAGATCGTCGCGGGCGAGCATCTCTTCGAGGCTCTCGTACACCGCCGCCGAGTAGGTCTGTCCGAAACGGACCGCGGTCTCCGGCACGAAGTCGTACACCGCGGTCAATTCCGCTTCCGGCGTCTCCCGGATTCCCTTGGCATGGATGTCGGCGATGATGCCGCATCCGATAAGGCCGAACCGGACTGGCTGCGCCGTAACCGGTGTTGTCATAAGAAAGTCACTTCCCTTTCGATGGTAGGCTAATTTCCGCAGGGCGCGGACACGGATGAAGAAGATGGAGATGCCGATTTGGGCGCTGTTGTCGCTGCAGTCGGAGATGCCGGTGCTGTCGTTGTCGGCGCTGTTGACGCAGTCGGGGATGCTGGCGCTGGCGCCTGCATCGTCGCCGATGCCGTCTCCCGAAGCAGCTGCCGGACCGCGTCGCGGTCATGGGCAAGCTGCTCCAGAGGCGGATACGGGGCGAAGCATTCGAGCGTCACCCAGCCCCCGTATCCCGTCTCCGCCAGCGCCTCGAAGAGCTCCCGGTGGTCCACTTCCCCTTCGCCGAGGCGGCACTGGAGGAAATGCTCTTCCCCGTGACGGGTGACGTTTCGGAACGTCCCCGGCCCGCCCGCCTCGGGGATTCTTTTCTCGTCCTTCACATGGACATGGAGCAATCGGCTGCCCAGCCCCGTAACGGAAGCGCGGCCGAAATCGGTGTCGCTGATGTACATGTTGCCCGCGTCGTGAATCAGTCCGACGTTATCCTCGCCGATCATCTCCAGCAGACGCATGGAGCTCTCCACGGTCTCGATCAGGCTCACATTGTGAATCTCCAACAAAATTTTCTTCTCATGCCTGCGGGCTTCCGCCGCACATTTGCGCAGCCAGTGAGCCGCCTTCTCATAATGGTAATCGGCAGCCAGGAAAGCGTTGGGTCCTCCCGGAAAAATCCGGATCATATCCGTCTCCAGATAATCCGCCCGCTCCAGCAAACCGAGAAACTCGTCGTAAGCGGCTGCGCATTCGGAATCGCCGGATTCGGAGAACCGTCCCATGTAACCGCCGAGCGCGGGGATGTCCAGCACATGCTCATCGGCGAGCCTGCGGATCTCTTTTACCCTTGGAAGAGAGGTCTGAGGCGAGAGATGCGGCTCCCGGCACGCGATTTCGATCCCGTCGAATCCGAGATTCGCCGTGATTTTCATCGCTTCCTGAATGCTGTACTCCATGAGAGCGCCGCTGAATGCCGCGATTTTCATAAGAGTGCCGTCTCCTTTCACTTAATGCCCGAGGCACTGTGATTTTGAACGAAATACTTTTCCGCGAACAGGAATACGACCAGAATCGGCACCAGGCTGAGCAGCGCGGCCGCAACCATCAACTGCTCGTTGCCGAACCATTGGCCGCCGAGCGAAAGAATCCCGATCGGAAGCGTAAACTTATCGTTCGAGGTCAAATAAATGACCGGCGTCAAAATTTCGTTCCATTTGCCCATAAACGTAAAGATCGCCAACGTAGCCAGAGTCGGCCTCGCCATCGGCATGAAGATCCGCCAGTACACTTGGATCGGGTTGCAGCCCTCCAGCTTCGCGGACTCCTCGTACTCCTTCGGAATGTTCATGAACGCCTGCCTCATCAGGAAAATGCCGAACGGCTGCGCGAGCCATTCGATTACCCAGAGCGGCGTCAGCGTATCGAGCAGATGCAGCTTATTGAAAATAATAAAATGCGGGATAATGATGACGACCGGCGGAATCATCATCGTTCCGAGCACCATGACGAACAGCGCGTTCTTAAGCGGAAACCGGAGTCTGGCGAACGCATAGCCGACCATGGAGCACGAAAGCAGCGCCCCTATCACCGACAGCAGGGCAACGGTAAAGCTGTTCAGCGTGTACCCGCCGATATTGCCCAGCTTCAGCACCTCCGCGTAATTCGACCATTGGAAAATCTCCGGTATCCATTTCGGAGGTACGGACGTGTACTCTTTATACGTTTTGAGCGAATTCATCAGAGCCGTCGCAAACGGGACGATCATCACCAGCGACGACAAAATAATGGCCGTGTAACGGAGAATCGTCGGCAGCCTTTTATGTTTCATACAGGGTTCTCCTTTCCGGCGGCGGAACCGCGCCAGCGTCCATTCCGCAAGGTACGGTCAATCGTAGTGGACCCATTTTTTCTGCACCTTCATTTGGATCAAGGTAAGCGTGAACAGGATCATGAACAGCACCCAGGCGATAGCCGAGGCATAGCCCATCCGCATGAAGGTGAAGCCCTCGCGGTACAGATACAGCATCAGGACGAGACTCGAATTGTTCGGGCCGCCTGCGGAACTGATATCTCCGCCTCCCGTCAGAACGTACACCTGCTCGAAAGCCTGGAACGTGCTGATCGTGCTCAGAATCACGACCAGGAACGTGGTCGAAGAGATGAGCGGAAACGTAATCGACAGAAATTTACGCAGTGTGCCCGCTCCGTCTATTTCAGCCGCCTCGTACAAATCCTGGGGCACGCTTTGCAAACCGGCCAGATAAATGACCATGATATAACCGATCCCCTTCCAGACGGCGATCAGAACCAGCAGCGGGATCACGAGCTTCCCGTCCTGCAGCCAGCGCTGCGGATCGAGTCCCAGCGAAGCCAGAATCGAGTTGGCGAAGCCGAAACGGGGATTGAAGATGGCATCCGACACGTACAAAATGACCGTCCACGAAGAGATCACGGGGATGAAATGGGCCATCCGGAACAGCTTCAGCCCTTTCAGCTTCTGGTTGAGCACGACGGCCAGGACCAGCGCCAGAATCGTCTGGGCCGGCACGAACAGAATCGCGAAATACAGCGTGTTCCACAGCGATTTCCAGAAGAGAGTGTCTCCGAACAGACGCCCGTAGTTGTCCAGTCCCGTCCATTTCGGCGGATTCATCATGTCGTACTGCGAGAAGCTGAAATAGAGCGAAGCGATAAGAGGCCCGGCGACGAATACAATAAAATGAAGCAGGTAAGGGGAGACGAGCAGCAGTCCCCATTTCCCCTCCTGATCAAGTTTTCCGAACTTTCTTGCCGGAGTCTGAGCTTTCGCATAGGCTTTGCCGCTTACGGTATCGTTCATAGAAAGCCCGACCTCCCTTCCGTAAATTGCGGTTTACTTCTTATAAAAATCATCCAGCACCTTCTGCACCGCCTTGTCGGCATCCGCCAGCGCGGCATCTATCGGGGCGTCTCCGAGGAAAGCCCGCTGCGCGTTCTCGTTGAACTTCCCGACCCACTCTTCCCATACGGCGTTGTTATCGAGAGTCTTGGCGAAGTCCAGGCTCTCCAGGAACGCTTTCCGGTTAGCCGGCTTCTCGCCCGCTTTCAGGAACACGTCGGAATTCGCGACGGATTTCTTCACCGGAATCGCTTCGCCGAGCGCCGCCCATTCTTTCTGGACGTCGTCCTCCGTGGCCCAGTATTTGATCCATTCCCAAGCCGCCTGCGCCTTGGCGTCCGCCGACTTCTGGTTCACGACCCAGGAGTTCGCGATAACCGGCGACACCCGCTTGCCGTCGGGCCCTTTGGGCAGCAGCGTGACATCATAGTTCAGCTTCGCTTCGTTGGCGGCCAGCACGCGGGCGTAGATGCCGATGCGCATCGCCGCGGAGCCGCTCGGGAATACCGCCATGGAGCTCTGGAAGCTTTTCAGATCCGCCGGGTCGGTAATAATGCCCCTCTTCATGCCGTCCACCATCCACTCGAACGCCTGCTTGTTCTGCGGGGTGTTGATGACCGACTTCTGTGCCGTCTCGTCCAGCACGCCGCCCCCGTAGGATTTCATCACGGAGAACCAGCCTTCCGTAATACTGAAGAAGGTCAGCCCGAACTGGTTGACGTTCTTCGGATCGAAGCCGGATTCGTCCGCCTTCTTGCCCTTGGCGTCAAGCGTAAGGAGGGCCGCATTCTTCTTCAAGTCCTCCCATGTCCAATTCTCATTGGGATAGGCTACACCGGCTTTGTCGAACAAATCCTTGTTATAGAAAAGCGCTCCTACCTGAATGCCCTGCGGCACGGCCCAGTACTTCCCTTTGGCGTCTTTGTTAAAATCCAGCCCGTAGTAGTCGTCCTTCTTCAAATCTTTGCCGATCCATTCGGTGAGGTCTTTAACCGCGCCCCGCTCGGCATATTTCATGACATAGACTCCGTCCGAGAGCCACACGTCCGGCGCCTGACCGGCCGCGATCTGCGTATCGAGCTTCTGATAAAACTGCCCGTAAGGCGCACTCTGGGTGTTTACTTTGATGTCCGGGTGCTTCTTCATAAACTTATCGATCAGTTCTTTCATCTTCGCATCCGACTTCCCGTCGGAATAATAACCGAGCAGGATTTCGACCGGCTTGCCGCCGCTCTCCTGGGAACCGCCGCCCGCAGTCGTTCCTGTCGTTTCCGCCGTCCCTTTCGAGCAGCCTGCACCCACAACCGCCAGAGTCAGTGCGGATAGAAGTACGTTCGTCCAAATCTTTCTTCTCATCTCTCGTTCAGCCCCTTGTCTCTTCAAAATGAAGTTGTTCATTCGGCGGTTGACCGCCGTTATTGCGAGCCCCCGCTAAAGCACCGGGACCTTCGCACGGCGCGCCGATCACGCGTTGAAAGCCTTTCTTGCGGAGTACGCCGCCCTCAACGGAAGCGGTACGCCGGTACGCCCGGCCCTTCGGGGTCCGGACGGACGGAGCGAAGTGCCGAAGCGCGCGCCTACGGTTCACGCACGCCGCCGCATAACGCCGGAAGCCCGGAATGTCCGCCCTACTCCCCCGTGCCGCCCCAGACGGCGGAAGCTTCACGTGGCTTATCGTAGGCATGCGCCCAGTAATAGCCGCCCGCCATCACCCGCCGGGGCGCGAAACCGATCTCGCCGGAATCGGCCTGAACAAGCTCCGACACCGCGGTGAAAGTCCCGTCGGCGGCGGAACGGCCGTCCACGTACTTGCCGCCCATCCGGGTGAATCGCCCGTGGACCGCGGCCGCGACGGGCTCGCCCGTCCGCATGTCCGCCGTCTTCAGCCGGACCGTGGCTCTCGTGCCGTCGTACGTCACCTGCATGCCGTCCACGATCATCGGCTTCAGGCCGGTGACGCCCGTCTTCGCGGATACTTCCGGCGAGGCCGGACCCTCGTTGCCCGACGTGTCGACCGCCGCTACACGGTAATAGTACACCGTGTCCGGCAGGAGACCGTCGTCCTTGAACGTCAGCCCGCGCGCGGTTCCGGCCAGCAGCTCTTCCGCGGGCTTGAAGCCCCGGACCGTACTCCGGTAGATCTTGTAGCCCTCGACTTCCATGTTATCGGTAGCCCGGCCGTAGGTCAGATCGATCCGCTGGTAATCAAAAGCGGCCGCTTGGGGCTTGCCTTTCACTCCCGAAGGAGGCCGGTTGTCTGCCGGCGGCTGCCAGAAGCGGGCGCCGGGACCCCAGGCGGAAGGCAGCGCGCGCAGCGTATCGTAGTGATGCAGCGCGATTCCGCCGAATGCGGCGTTCCCCTCGAACGCGGCGTACACTTTATCCAGCTCCCGCTCCATATAGGAGCGCCCTTCTTCGCTGAAGGAGATCGTTTCCGGATCGCCTCCGTCCGCGATGTCTTTGGTCTCTACGCCGAGGATGACGGAGTTCGGCTTTCCGATTTTATTGGCGTAGTCAATCTCTCCCTGCGCCTGCTGGATAATGCCGACACTTCCGTCGGCCTGATCCCGGTAATCCATGATGGCGATATAGTCCGCCGTATCCTGGATATGCTCGGACAGCCATTTCGTCGAGCCGTTCCACGTGATGCTTTTCGCCGTGTCCGACGAATCGTACCATCTCGGGATGGCGGGACCGACCGGCAGAGACAGGCCCGACGCCTCTTTGCGCTCCATCAGCGCAGCGAGCATATCGAGGTATTGAATCTGAACGTCCGGGTAGCCCGTTTTAAAATCCGGCAGCGAATACGGCTCCGTATCCACGTTTACTCCGTCAAACTGCTCCGCAGACTCGGAAGCGAGGTTATAATTCAGCACTTTCTCGAATTCCCGGAGCGCTTCTTCCCTATATCTCGGATAAGTTCCGAAGTACGGCGGAACCGTTCCTCCCGCTATCAGCGCCTGCACGCGGTATCCTTGGGCATGGGCCCATCGCACGAAATTCCGCACCTCGGGCCTCTCGTCCTCCAGCATGTCCGCGCTCCCTAATTTGTCGACCCCGAGATAAAGCGTCGTAACGGGGTCCTGATCGAACGTCTTCGTATCCTTCGCCATCGCATCCAGCACCTGGCGGGAACCCGGCGTCCGGATGAGGTTGTAGGACGCGTTCTCCCAGATCCACATGGAGCGGTCCTGGCGGGGCAGCACGGTGACCGGCTTCGTTCCATTCCCTCCGCCCGTCTGAACGTAGGTCGTCAGGCTCCGGCCCGTATGGCCGCGAACGTCGGTTGCCCGAGCCTCGATGCTGTTCGTCCGGGTTCCCGCTTTCTTCGTGTCCCATTTGTAGGAATAGCCGTTTCCTTTCTTCTCGGCCCGTTTCCAATTCCCGCCGTTTATGCGCACCTCGACGGACTTAACCGGGTTCGCGCCGTAAACATTCACCGTGACGTCGGCAGTGCCGTTCACCTTGTCGCGATCCGCCGGGCTTGTGATCGTTACCTGCGGCACGCCCGCTGCCGGATTATGCACCGTCAGCCGGGTATAAGCCGACCAGGCATTGTACCGGGTCGCCGTATCCTTCGCCCTGGCGATCAGCTCGACTTCCCCGTCGTATGCGGTCGTATCCAGGTCATAATACCAGGTACCCGCATCATCTCCGTCGGGATCGTCCATGTGGGCATCCGCCACTTTTTGACCGTTGATCACCAGCTCGACCTCGTAAGCTCCCGCATAAGAGCCGCCGATTCTTACCGTACCGACCTCCAGCCGGCCTCCGTCCCTGTGGGAATCTATCGTCAGCAGCGAAGCCGCATTCCCCCTGGATACCGGAAACGTCACTAAACCAAGCAGAAGAACCAGTGAGAAAAGAAAACCTTTTTTCCAGCCGTTCCATACGGATGTCACGGGATCAACCTCCTTGTCGGATTCATGTTCGTTTTACGTCCCCGGCAGGCGTGCAGCTTGTTTTGCGCTTACCGACGGGCGCTTTTCTAACGAGGCGATGAAAATAAAGCGTTTTCAATGTGTAGTTGTAGTATACGAGATGAAAAAGCGGCCCCGCATGGTTTTTTATTTACAATTGGTGTTTTTTTGCTACACTATTTTTAACTTGGACTATGAAAACGGAAAAGGGGTGGGACGATGAAGACCCGGAATTCTCAACGCAAAATCGTTTCGATCCACCGGCGGCTGTTTATTCTGATCATTTTCTTCATCGCTCTGCCCGTCTTGATGATGGGCTGGCTCTGGTACGAATCGTCCACCCGCACGATCGAGCAGTCCGCCATTGAAACGAACCGGCGTTTTATCGAACAAACCGGTAAAAACCTGGATTTGTATATCAAGAACCTGGAAAACTCCACGTATCCCATCGTAACCAGTCCCTTGACCCAGCAGTTTCTGGCGCCTGCTCTGCCCTCCGCTTATCCCTACTACCAGCTTACGGAAAAAGTCGAAAACGATCTGTTCGCGCAGATGATCTACGGACGCTCCGATATTGTCGGCATTTCCCTGGTCGGCAAAAACAGCCTGCAGATCACCGATTTCAGCGAGGCGAAAGAAATTCTGGATATGAACACGATCCGCAGCCGCAACGCGGACCTGCTGAAAAGGCTGGACACCCTCGGCAATTTCGAGATCCTCGGTTTAAACCGGGTCGGCTCCAGCCCCGTTCTGACCGTCGCCCGCAAGCTGCACAGCAGCTCGACCTATTTGTACGAGGGACTGCTGATCGTCGATCTTAATCTGGAGCAGATCGAAAATATATGCAAAGACGAATCGCAAGGAAGCTTCAGCACCTGGATATCCTCCGCAGACGGAGAGCTTGTCTATCATCCCGACGCCTGGAAGATCGGAACGCATATCTCCGGGGAACAGTTGATGCAGATTCAGGGAGGGGAATCCGCTTCCGCTTCTGCCTCCTTCCGGACGGATACGCCACAGGGGGAGGAACTCGTCATTTATGAAACCTCCCGGGTGACCGATTGGATCGTCGGGGCCAACATTCCGATGAAGACCATTATCGGGGATCTGATCCGCCTGCGGAACATCTCTCTTGCGGCTGCGCTGCTGCTGTTCTTGATTGCGCTTTCAATCGTGGGCGGCTACTCGCTCTCCATCACACGCTCCCTGACTTATTTGCAGCGATTGATGGCAAAGGTCGAGAACGGCGATTTTAATGTCCGGCTTACTTCCACGCGGGAGCGCAAGGACGAGATCGGGCTTGTGTTCCGCAGCTTTTCCAAGATGGTCAGTGAGCTGAACCGGCTTGTGAGGGAGGTTCATTCTTCCAAGCTGAAAGAGCAGGAGCTCATTATCAAGCAGAAGGAATCGGCCCTGCAATCCATGCAAGCGCATATCAACCCTCACTTTCTGTATAATTCGCTGGAAATCATCAATTCTCATGCGATCCTCGAAAATAACCGCAGCATCAGCAAAATGACGGCGGCTCTGGCACATATTTTCCGCTACAACACCGGAAACGCCGGACCTCTTGTATCGCTTGGCGAGGAAACGGCGCATATCCGCTCCTATCTGGAGATCCAGACTTCCCGCTTCCGCAATCTCCGGGTAGAGATTGACGTCGAGGAACCGTGGGTCCGTACCGTCCCGGCCGTCCGGCTGACGCTGCAGCCCCTGGTGGAAAACGCGTTTATTCACGGCTACCGCGACAAAAAGCCTACGTATATCGGCATTATCGGCAAGCCCCGCGAAACGTACTACGCCGTCGAAATATCCGACCACGGCAGGGGCATGAGCGCGGATGCGGCCGCGAAGCTGACCTCGCTGCTAGCCGGTGACGCCGGGTATGTGCCGTCGGAACCGGGCGGCGCCGCTTCGGTTGGTCCGGGCGAAGCTCCGCCGGCCGTACCCGGCCGTGCCTCTGCGGCTGTCGCGGATCTTTCGAAAGCGAGCCTTGAAGCCGTTGCGGCTTCCGCCGGCCGGGGAGCGGGTTCCTCCGCCGGGAACGGCCCCGGAGCGGCCCCCGCACCCGTGAGCGATGCGGAGATGCCACAGCGCCCCGCCGCCGGGAGTGCCCCGGCCTCGTTGCCCTTGCGCGGGCCGGAGACGCCGCAGAGGCCTGCCGCCGAAAGGACATGGCCGGATGCGGCCGGGACGCGGCCGGACGACGGCGCGCGCCAAGGCGGAATCGGCCTGCTCAACGTTCACCAGCGCATCCGGCTTACGTTCGGGGAGGAATACGGAGTCTTCCTCCTCTCTTCCTCTCCCGGTGCCGGAACCTGTTTCGAGATCCGACTGCCGTACACCAACTAAATCAGGGAGGTCTTGCCATGTACCGGATGATGATTGTCGACGACGAATACATGATACATTTGAGCGTCCGCAAAATGGTGGAAACGTCCGGATTGGACATTATCATCGCGGGGGAAGCGGAGGACGGAGAGGAAGCGCTCCGGCTGCTCGGGAGCTGTTCCCCCGACATCGTCCTGACGGATATCCGCATGCCCGAACTGGACGGGCTCTCCTTCATCGAAGCGGCGAAAAAGCGGAATGAACGGACCCAGTTCATTATTTTGTCGGGCTACAGCGATTTCGAGTATGCCCGGCAGGCGATCCGCTTCGGCGTTTCGGATTTTCTGCTGAAGCCCGTCGATCCCGACCAGTTCCGCGAAGCGCTTCGACGGGTGTACGACCAGCTCGCCAGCAGCGAGACGAAGCTGTCCCGCCAGCATGAGTGGCTGCTGACGCTGCAGGGGCTGAGCGGGGAGCTGCTGGAGCAGATCTGGGCCGCTTGCGAGGACAAAGCGCAGCTTCTGGCCGGGGAGGCGCTCCGGCATTACATGAGCTCGGGACCGGCCGAGCTCAGCCCCCCGCAGTTTGCCCACCATTTCACGGGCATGCTGGAGACGGAGCTGGGCAAACGGGATTTCCGGCTTGCCCGCTCCTACGCAGACCGCGAGTGGCCGGGCCATGCGGCGGATCTCGGGGAGGCCCTGCGCGATGCCTTGAGCGGCATGATCCGGGAAATCAAGGGGACCCGCAACCTCGGGTCCCGGCAGAACATCCACCGGGCGATGCAGTACATGCAGGAGCACTTTGCCCGCGAAGATCTCTCGCTGAGCGAGGTGGCGGAGGCCATCGGCATGTCCGATGCGTATCTGAGCCGCACGTTCAAGGAGGAGACGAACGTGAACTTCGTGAAGTACCTCATCCGGCTGCGGATGGAGAAAGCCAGGGACCTCCTGGAGCATACGGATTGTCCGACGACGGATGCCGCGTACCAGGTCGGCTTCTCCGACTACTCCCATTTCAGCAAAACATTCAAAAAAACGTACGGGCTTACGCCTTCCGAGCTTAGGAAACAAAGCCGGCAGCATCCGAACGGATAGTCCCGTATATACAGAAGCCGCAAACGGTCCATACCGCTTGCGGTTTTTTGCATGGTGATCAGGCGGGTACAACCAAAGCATATACCCCATTTTATGGTAATTTGATTACTTTTTATGGTATTTTTATTATTACTTTTTAACTATTTAGATGAAATTATTTACATTTTTACTAAAAGTGTTAAGCTTTTTTTGTAAGAACCCATAAAACTATAAAGGATGTGTGCCGTTTGAAGAAAATGAAGACCGCTCTCGCTTCCAGTCTCACTCTGCTGTCCCTTGTAGTCTCTCTCGCCCCTGTGTCCGCTTCGTCAAATAACCAGGAGCTGGAGAAAGAAGTCGCAGCCGGAATTACCGGTCAGGAGCGTCAGATCATGATCGACGTCATGAAGAACCTTCCCAAAGCAGAACGCGAAAATGTCATTTACATCGACGACAACGGGCAAATTTATGCCAACAAGACTGAATTGAAAGATGTTTTCGGCAAAGCGGCGGTATCGGAAGAGAATACCGTAACCGTCAGCAACAATGAAACCTTCACCCTGCCGAAAAGTACCGACTCGGCGACACTGAACAAGAGCGCTTCCGTTACCCCGCTGGCGGGTTATGCCTGTGGAGAAGCGGGCGGCCCGTACAGACGCGTGTTCTCGAATCCCGGTTATTCCTGGTGGTCCGGCAATGTATACCTGCCTTCCAGCACCAACAATGAAGTCTACGTGAACAACGCTTCTTCCAACGATACTCCTTACATTTATACGGGTGGACACGCCAGCAACGGAGCCTCCGAAGTCGATGCCGGATTCCAGTACAGCAAAACTTACAACAACTGGGCCCACTCGATCTTTACCGGCGGTGTCTACTACCATAACAACTCGTTCCGCTTCAAGGCCGGACAAAATCTTACGTTCAAATTCTACGTACCGGCAGACGGACAAGTCGCTCTATATGCCGCAGGTATCCGGTATGACACGAATGTGGCGGACAACTACACCGTTGTAACCACTGCGTCCGGCTGGAAAAAAAGCGGTACCGGCAACGAGCTCAAACGGATCACGGCCATCGCGAGCAACGCCTCCAAGCCTTACAACACCGGTACTTACCTGAAAAACGTTAAATGGTCGAATTCCATGATCGGCACCAGCTCGACCAGCAATCATCAATGGCTCGCGGCAGATACGGGCGGCTACTGCACCTATCCGAACTCCACCCAGGTCAGCGTGAACTACGTCAACGCGGGTGAGGAGACCGTCAGCATCAACATGAACTAGCCGGAGCTGCTTTCCATTCCGTTCATTCCCGCATTCGTTCCATAAATTCATCCCTTTGGACGGGGCGCAAGAAAGATACCGACCCTCCATACGAAACCACAAAAGGTATATCCCCCTGGAGGAGGATATACCTTTTTGCTGGTTGGTTTCCCCGAGCAGAGGAAAAATTATTTCTCTATTTGAGACCATCACGCGTATCCCCGTAGAATACCGCCCTCCTCATTCCCATATAGTGTAAACGCAACCTGATTTTAAATCCCACTAAAAACAGAGGAGATGAGTTGATGAGCGTAAAAAAATGGGTGCTCGGTTTAATGACAGCCGCCCTGCTGTCGTTAACGCTGTTAATCAGCGGAGCAACCGCAGCGCCGGTAACGAGTGTACACAGTATTTGGTCTACGAAACCTATTCAGGTTATAGACAACGGTACCGCTTACAAAGCTAAGGCCGGAAATGTCATCATCAGTTGGACGAATGAACCCCTGTCCTCGGGTGACAGCGGTTTCTTCAACGCTATCGTTCAAGCGGGTGGCAGCCAGTATGAGTTCCGGCTCGTCTCGTTCGGCTCCAGCACAAATGATGAGATTGAAGGCAAATTCGACATTTACAAAAATTCCACCCTGGTCGCCTCCGTGGCCGGAACCGCTTACGGATTGAGCCAGCCGGTCGGAAACTATTTCAAGTTCTACGACACGACCCAGCAGTGGCATGTTTCGGCTTATATTACGAGCCGGTTCGATTATTAAAAGCTTGGTGAGCAAGAAGGCTGTGTAAACCCAGACTCCACCACCGGAGCAAGGGCTGCCGTGTAAAAAGGTACATTTCCCTTCGTTTTAAGGGAGATGTACCTTTTTTTAGATCGCGATATCCTGATAACCGTTCATTTAATCAACGGAGCCTTCAAATTCCCTCATTTTAAAAATAATACTGTACATATCTTTCTTTCGAAGGAATTCTTTCGTCACGCAGAAGATCCACTTGCAGCAATTTTGTTTTATTTTCTAGCTTGGCAATGAAAAGCGCATAAAAGTCACCAGAGGTCGGATAGGAAAATAACCCGTATCCCCTTTTCGATATCATTTTATTCGCTTCCTTTATCTTGTCAGGCAACAATTCATATTCAAATCCTCCAAGCTCCTCAAGTTCTTCTTGTGAAGCTAATTCTATGTTACGAGCAAATTCATAATCTAACATGTAATCCACGATCTCGCGATCATCCTCACCTTTATAATCAAGATAGAGAAATTTCTTCGTAGACAGCCCATAATTTAATATACACTCGTGTATATCGAATGCCTCCGGGTCGCCTAAAATCGCTTCTACATCTTTCCTATCATCAAATATGTACTGTACAACATCTTTATTCGACATGCTGGTATCCTCCGTAAAAATTATTGAAACAATTCTTCGTGTTTATTGGGAATATATTCGGGATAGTTTTTGCGATAGAAGGTATCGATAAGACGCAGTAAAAGGTCCCATTCGGGATATGTCTGCTTGAGCCTAGTCGCCAGACTCATGCGGCCCTAGATAGCCCCTATCCCAAAGTATTCACATCGCAACATCCTGGTATCCTACTCTGGCTACTTCTTCATTTATTAGAACTACACCTAATCCATTTTCTTCGTCCCATGTAGAGTCGAAAGATAGCCCAATATATCTACCTTCGAGACTCTTCGTATATAGAACAGAAACTCCAACTAAACTTATCCTTTCGAGAAGTTGATCAATCGTTTCAATTAAGGGATAGTTTTCATCGAACGACACATCATAACCAAGTTCATGCCGTTTTTGTACGTAATAATCTAACAATGGTTGTAAAATGTTTTGCTGTATTTGCTCCCAATTTTTTATGAATGATTGATAAGCAATATATTGTTTTTCTAAAAACTTACCATCCTTTTCACCGCTAATTATTTCATCTTTTGCTTCTACAATTTTCTGTTTATCTAATTCACTTAAACCCAAGAAATTTGACATGCAAATTTTCAATCACTACATTTTTAAGTACTTCTTTTAACTTAATAAACGATTAACTTACCATCAGGCCAACTACCTTTCCACCCGCATGGAAAGTTACCCGATTCGTATACTTTAAGCAATTCCAGGAAAAAAGCTGGCTCTTTTTCACTTTTGTAATTGTACTCCATAATAGCACTTATAATATCCCATTTTACATTATCCAAAATTGCGGGTGATAACTCTTGCTGGGTTAAATATTCACCTATTTTAGGAGTTACATGCATTTCTATTATTTCTTTTCCCTCTCTAATCAAATGATTCCACTTTTTGTACTTATCAGGGAAGTTTAAAGATAAAAATTCAGTCAATTCATTTCCTGCCTCCAGTGTAATCTCTTCCCAGTACCTACTTTGAGAATGTTTCACAGCATTTTTCCAACTAGTTTCATTAATGATTTTAAGGTCAATGCTACTTTTAAGTGAGTTTCCACAGTTGGAAAACCAATTAATCACACTAATCCTCTCAACGATCTCTTTTTCTATAGTCATTTATTTTCCTCCCAATACAAAATATGACTTTAAATAAAAATTTCTTCAACTGTTAACCGGGTATTACATGGGTTACATGTGCTATTGGATTAATGAGGAGTTCATTCAGCATAGGGTAGAGCCCAAAAAAATTATAAAACAATATCTTGGAAGCCTACCTCAACTATTTCTTCATCTTCAATTTTCACAGTAAGCCCATGTTCTATTTCACAAATACAATTAAAAAGCAAACCAATTCTTCTAGCTCCATTTTTCCGCACTCTTCTGATAATCAATTGAGCTGGTTCAACTAAATGACCTAACTCTTCTTTATTTACAATAATGGGGTACAATCTTGTCAGCTTCATCTTCTCCCACCATTTCTCGATAATCCATGTAAACTTCTTGATAATAGTCAAAGATAGCCTCTTCTACTCTAGTCATAATATCGTCCATATTTTCAGCAAGATTGGTATATGCTTCTTTTTGAGCATCGTGAAATTCGCCTTCTTCATTTCCATACATACTTAAGATTATGGCTTTCTCTTTTCCAAATATTTTTATTTTCTGCTGTCCGCTCCAATATAAATCGTAAGAAATTTCACCAAATAATTCATGATTAAGATTAGCCATGCCCATCACTCTCCTAGCTTCTTTTTGATATTATGTTCTCCAACTCCATCAATGCCCGCGTCTATCATCATAAGTACTATACTTCGGTGTTACATCATAACCTTTTGTTACCTTAGGAACATCACCCGTCCCCTTAGTTGTAAAACTATATTAGACAACAAAAAAGCAGTAACTGGGTTACCAATTACCGCATAGCGATGTCAAACAATTTGTGTACTATATTATCACAACTATTTTATTTTCTACGATGGTTCTAAAATTCGAATAATTTCGCATCATATTATTACCGTATGCACTTACAGCTTCATTGCCATTTATGATACTCTCATAATTTTCTTTAAATTCTTTTTTTATCGACTCGTCTAAACTAGCATAGTATCTTTTAGTGGCTTCTTCTGCTAACTCACGTGAACCGTATGTTAAGATAAAACTAATATCAACCACATAACCATTTGGAGGATAAAATCCTCTCACAGCAACTTGTTTAACAAAGTTATCCAGATCATTCATACAACATTCGACAATCGGTATGAATACACTATCTAACCAGTTAGTGAATTCTTTAACGGTACGTTCCCAATTTTCCTCATTTGCGATATTCCAATATAATTGCCCACTTGGAACATTGCATTGACGGGTATTAATATGAAATATTTTATCTTTCGATTTTAATGGGATAATTGCACACTCGCCATAAAATGCTACATTGGTATCAGATATATTATTCCAGCTTGTATAAAAAAACACCTTGTACATGAAATTCTTATCTTTTTTTGTCATCCAATGACCCGACTTAGAATATTTCCATCCACTGGCCGTATACTTTTCAGATATTACACTGCATACGTTATCAAACGCTTCGTTTGCTTTCATATTTACACCTCAGTCTAAATGGTCTGCATTCATTAAAAAGGGTAAATCATGGTAATATACGACCATAATCAATCTGTTCAATGCAACGAAATAGCGTTATTTAACGCTCCACCAAAACAGTAGCCCCCTCAAAAACTTCTTACCTATTCGCTAAAGGCTATTTGGAAACAAAGAAAAAACAGGTCAATCATAGCAGCAACTCACCATAACCGACCTGTATATTTTTATTGAAGAGATTACTGGTAAGAATTTATTACACGTATTCGTTCAGAGATTATTGCCCACGCATGAGAAACCCTCTCCGAACCTAATTTTCGAGATAAATGCTTTACGAAATCATGAATACCTCGATTCTCAAGCGTGACTGTTATAGACTTTTTGTTCGACCTGATAACAATGGCTCCACCGTAAAGCGTAGTGTTCTCAACTCTAGTAATATCGGCAAAACGTATTGTTTTCTTTCCATACCATTTGTACGTACGAATTGCCTCTTCATTTATAACCACCTTAGAGATAACCGCTCCAATCGAACAGAATCCAAGAATCAGCGCAAACATTCCACATGCGGCAACTGCTTCTTCTTTTATCTTGGGTTCAAAAAGCAATACAACTGTAGCGGCAACAAAGACTAAAGCTAATAGAAAGACTCCCAATTTGATGAACCAGTGCGGGGAAATCACCATCTCCCCATTTTGATTGATTTTGGCCGGTTTTAGGCAGGACGCCCACATTCTTATTTTTATCTTATGTGAAAGTTTCTGAACCAAATTGTGTTCCAATATGATTTCTCCATTTCAAAATTTGTTGATTAGGAGCTTGCATCTCTTTTTACGTAGAGACTACAGCACTTGTTTTTATCCAAGCAACTATCCCTCCCTTGATTATGGGCATAACGAAGACCGCCACTCAAAGATGACAGTCATCATGAAGCCTATTATACCATCTTTAAAATCTCTTCTCTGACAGCATCATCGAATATGGCTCCCTCTACAATAGCGCCTTTCCAAGAAACATCGTTAAGCTTTACATTTGTAAAGTTTGCCCCTGTAAAATTCCCTTTACAAAGTATGGCTCCTGTTAAGTTCCCACCTGTAAAATTTGCATAACTAGCATCTACTTCAGATAAATTCGCACTTATAAAATCTGATTCTTCAAAATTGCCGTTTACAAGATTAGCCCCTCTCAGGTCTGATTCATCAAAATAAGCTTTTGAGGCGCTTATTCCATGTAAATTGGCTTGGCGGAAAGTAGCTTTTATCAAGATTGATCCTGACAAATTACCATTACACAGCTCAACTTCATCAAAACATGTCTCTATGCATGTACTTATTTTTATTTCAGCATCTTTCATTTGTGCATTACGCAGAGTTGCTTTACTCAAGACACAATCAGCAATATCAGCACCCTCAAAATTGCAGCTATCAAAATTTGCTGAAAAAAATTCACAGTCCCGAAGGGACGCCCTAATAAGAGACGAAGCTCTTAAATTTACATCGTTAGCAAATATACGATTTGCTATGACCCCCGTTAAATCTGAAAACGAAAGATCCATACTACTCACTTCCAAGCCATCAATAAGTTCATTATTGTATCGAGATTTATTTAGTATTGCCAATATGTTCGATTTTTCATCATTTTGATTATTCATTTCCCACACCACCCATCAAACACATTTATCCTTCCAAATACTTCTTCCATGTGGAATTGGGACTAAATGATACTCCCATGCGATCTTCATCAAAACTGGGCAAAGCAAGGATCTTCGCTGATTGTAAATAATTCATTACATTCAACCACTTATCTAGAAAAATCTCTTTATCTGCCTCCCAAGGTTTATCCATAATATCAATCCGGATTCCTCCCCAGCTAAGTTCAGTTACAATTCCAGGAGAGTTTTTCAAAAAATCTCTTCCAAATAAATCCAATATGTGGCCGCCAAAATAGGTTCTTACTCCTACACCCAGCGGTCCGTTAGGAAGAAATTTTACCGGCACAGGCTGTGAGCATAAATTCATCCACATATGCTGACGCTCCCTCTCAGAATTCCAGGGATATGTCGGAGGCCAAAAAATATGAGTCACTCCCCACCGAGGTTTAACATTCTCGGCAATTTGATCGGATAGGTCAAAGAAAACTGACCACAATTTTTGAGGCATAGACTTATTAAACTCAAAATCCAAGTAAGAACGTGGATTTGTCAGCAAACTAAAACTCCCAGAATACTTTACAGATTTATCCCTATGAAGATTAATTTCAGATACCCTACGTTCCATGATCGCTTTTTCAATGATTTCATCACGATTATATTCTACACGTATCGTCTCACTATTCCCCCATTGAGTGGGGGTGAATTTGGTGTTATTTTCAAACACACCCAGTAAATTACTAAGAACCTGTTCATCGCATATAGATACTGTTGGGTACATGCTTATGGAAAATAAATTTGGGTCTTTCCAGCTCTTCATTTATAATTGTCTCCTTTTGCATCCATAAATCTCAAGCCACAATTAACTATGACTATAGTTTATAGAGTTTTCCAACGTCCACCATTAGGCAAGTCCTTATTGTATTCCCATACGTGCGTTATTTTTCCTGTTTTAAGATCGGTATAAAAAACATCGCTATCTTTGCCTAATGGGCCACTTGGTCTTGGTTTTGGAGGATTACCATATAAATCTGGCTTATCGCTGGACATTGTAACCGTATGACGACCATTTAGTTTGTCTTCTATCATTTCCCGTTGTGCACGCATCTGATCATCATTATAAATAACTTGATCTTCCCCGCCCGTTTTATGTTTGTGATCGTGTACTAAATCTACCTCACCTTTATCATTACGTCCAATACTGTCTGGACGTGTTTCCACTCCTTCAGATGATGTATATTTAATAACCGGAGCTTCATTATTATTCTTTATTTTATGTCCCAGGTAATCTTCTAAAGATTGTCTACCGGTTCCTTCTTCTATCATTCCACGTTGACTACTATTCTTCAATCGTTCATTTATGACATCCCACTTATCACGTGGTTCGGGCTGCTTGCCGAGATTTTTTTGTTTCTCGATATAGCGTTCATATCTAGCATCATCAGCTGCTTTCGTATCCCCAGCTTCATCTATTTTACGTCGATAATATTTCTCTTGTTCTGATGTCAAGCCATTTTTGTTAAGTTTTGTATTATCAGGGTTGCCTGACCTACTGTCACTATAATTACGTGTCAAGGCTTTAGCACTGCTATTTGCAGTACCTGCATCCGGCCGTATCATCTTACTTGCAAGATTAGGTAGATTCTCTGGGCTGAATCCACTAACTAATGCAGGCTCTAGGCCTACACGTGGAATAGTTATACCATTCGCAAGCTTTTGTCCCAATTCCCTGACGCCTTGGCCCATATCCATAAAATCGCGGGTAACTTTACCTAAAACAGCATTCCCGATTTTTTGAGCAAATTGCTGGGTTTCCTTCATGTAGCCCTTGCCCAAACTCGTTCCCCAATCATTTAAATTCCCTACAAACTTTCCAAAACCTTCTCCTATTTTGCCAAATCCGTCCGCTATCCACTTAGGGGCTATTTTAGTGGCTCCCTGTGAGATATATTCGCCTATCGTCTTCTGGGCTATCTTGGCATCCAGCAGACCTGCCGTTCCAAACCCGACCCCTGCAGTGAACAGCACTTGTCCCCAACTGAATCCCGGATCGCCGTCGGTAAGTTGACTGACGATACTTTCGGCGGCGCCTGAGACGCCCCCTACAACCATCTTGCCCAGTATCGGGGCGCCTGCGCCCAACGGTCCGAATACGGCTCCGGATACGGCCCCGATAACGGATTCCCGGAAAGCATCCGCCGCATAATCTCCAAAATCACTGACTTCCCCGCGCGAGATATCCGAGATGGCCTTAGCCGCCACTGCCGCTGTTCCTGCGGCTCCGCTCCGGCAGCCACGGCGGCAATGACAACGGTACCTGCCCCTAGTGTCGCTACCGTTACGGCCGCTACAACAGCTACGACCGCTACAATGGCTAGGGCGCCGACAACATTTCCAAGCAGCTTCCCCCAACTGAACTTCTTCTCCGGCGGCGGAGGTGGCGGGGGTGGCGGCGTCCCCTTCTGCGGCTCATCGTTGTACGGCGGATACGCGGTCTGGTCCCTTCCCTCCGCAAGTACGTTCTCACTGAGGAAGTGGTACTCGCCTTCAATGGCAAATCCGCTCTGCGCCGCCAGCTTCTTCGCCATCAACTGGCTTGTCGCCTTGATCACGATCCGTTTGGGCGTATACAGCGAGATGTCCTCTCCGGCATTCAGCGTCAGCTTCTTGTGGCTCGTAATGGTGACGCCGCTCGCATCGTCGAAGCTCAGCTTCAGCGGCTCTTTGCTGCCGCCTGCCACGTTGACGGCCGTCGGCGTCAGCTCGACTTCGCTTCCGTGCTCCGTGCCGAAATACCGGTTGCTCGGATTGCCCGTCTTGGCGCAGCTGTCTCCGTTCTTGCGCACGCAGTCGAGCACTTTCGCATTGCTGCAACTGTCGTCAGGCAAATACAGGCTCGCATCGGTGCCGACCTTCGGCATGCAGTATTGTGGGAAACCGGACATAACAAAAAACAGGTCAATCATGGTCGTATCTGACCACAATTAACCTGTTCGATGTAACGGAATAGTGACATTTAGGTTATAAAATTAATCTTTATACGGGTATAGCATGGGCTATATACGTTATCTTTAATTCATTCGGCAATGGGTACCGGCTATTTCAGTGTTAATGCAAAATGTGTAGTTTCAGCTTTTTAATTGTAACAAGAAATATTAATTATATTCATCATCGTACAAACTATCAATAAATTCTTGGATATTTTTCGCCAAGAAATGCATGTTATCCATAGCATCCTCATACTCTTCATCATGTATCCAGAAAAAAATCTGATCATGGAACTCTTCTCTTATACCTAAACAAACTTGATTACCCCCAGAATCTCTCGCTATGGGAATAAATCCAATTTCTAGTATTTCTTCAAAAAATCCAATTTTCTTTTCAAGATTATTTTTCATATTACCAATACCGTAAAAAACATTTAATGCACTTTCACCCTCATCCGATGGAATTTTAAAAACATTTGGTTCTACACGCCCCCCATTATACTCCAACAAAAAATCTTTATATAACTTAGGTAATTCAATCTCATTAGTTTTCTCAAAGTTCTCTACTTGCTCTAATGATACCGTTTCATGGATTTTTACAATTTCAGCCATTCTTATTACTCCTCACTTTTTTATTTTTACCATTGACATTAGATTGTCCACCTCTATGTTTAAACTCATCATGAATATCAGAATCCACTAGAACCATAGTCTCTCCATCTTCGTGATGATGCCAAGTATATCCTTCAGGAGGTTCGTTTTTACTCGGTACTGGTGGATCAGAATCTTTAGTTAAACCTGCTTCTAAGTCAGGTCAATCATGGTGGTATCTAACCATAATTGATCTGTTCAATATAACAGAGTAACTTAGGGTATAAACTTCAAGCAATGTGAGTACAAACAAAATGACGAAATCTTTGTAAATTTGACTTGAGTTATGTCTCTTGGACTCAGCTTCCAGCCTCATTCGGCACTGGGTAGGAGTTGAAACAAGAGCAAAAGAAAACCACAATACGGACCGCTATCTCGCATTGTGGCTTGGCTGGTTGTAGTGTATGATTTTGTTGTAGGGTGTAAACACATACACAAAAAACAAATCTAGTTATTAAATAGTATGTTTATCTGCTCAGTTTCTACAAAATGTCCATCAAATACTTGCCAACATATTTTTTTTTCACCTTCATGATCATCAATCAAAAAATATCCCGTTATTTCTGGGATTATTGCTATTTTAGAAATTTGCTGTTTAATAAAATCTAAGTGATACTCTCGTATATCTGCCCCATAAAAGATATACGTAGTCCAATTTACTTGGTTTTCAGGGAAAACCCACCCTGATTGGTACAATTTCCGGGTGTTATAATTTAATTCAGTGTCACTATAATTTTTGGTAAATTCCCTACATATTTCTTTTACTTTACTAACATCGTGTTCTTCACATTCAAACCAACCTCTAATTGAAATATATTTCCCCATGTCAATCCCCCATACCTGTTTTTACTATAACGCCTTTCTCTTCTAAAGATATTACGAATTTTAGGATGTACACCATATTTGAACCAATACTCTACTGTTAAACCATGTTCTTCTGCATATTGTATTGTAGCTTTAAGTTGCTGTTTCATCTTCTTATTTATAAAATTATCGGGCTTGGTGACAGCAGACATCGACCTCTTAGTCTCAATTACTGCATCTTTAGTAACACTATCAAGTTCCCTTTCTCTGCCCTTTTCTCCGTAGATCACTTCTTTACCACCGATTTTCTTTCTTACCAAGTCTTCATAATGTCTATCCATCGCTTGACTGTAGTGTCCTTTTTGCATTAATTCTCTTGCTTTATTAGACAATTTTAGCTTGTCCTCAACACTACCCGTCCCCTCAGACTTAATGCCTGTTGCTTCTTTCGCCGCCTTATCCTGCGTTTCCTTCATGTAGGCCTTGTAATTTTCGTGTGTGTCCGAATAATAAGGTTTTGGACCTTGTTCTGCTTTGGGTAATTGAATATTGGGTGATGAGCCGATGCCAGCTAACGCTGGTTGTCTCTGTCCAAACGAAATGCCGCTGAGTCCGTCTATATAACTCTTGGCTTCTTGCAAATACTTTTTCCCGAGATTACTTCCTGTTTGGGCCAGATCGCCCATCTTTAGGTACAATTTTGTTCCAACTGAAAGAGCACCATCCTTCACCCACTTAACAGCTGGTCCGGCCGCTGCAAAAATACCGCCAAACAGGACCCCGTCTTTAAATGCGCCCATACCTCCTGCTAAGGTTGGCTCCCGGCCCTCCATAAGTTCAGATGCCATTTTGGTCCCGTCCCTCCGCAAGTACGTTCTCGCTGAGGAAGTGGTACTCGCCTTCAATGGCAAATCCGCTCTGCGCCGCCAGCTTCTTCGCCATCAACTGGCTCGTCGCCTTGATCACGATCCGTTTGGGCGTATACAGCGAGATGTCCTCTCCGGCATTCAGCGTCAGCTTCTTGTGGCTCGTGATGGTGACGCCGCTCGCATCGGTGCCGACCTTCGGCATGCAGTATTGCGAGAAAACCGACATAACAAAAAACAGGTCAATCATGGTGGCTTCTGACCATAATCGACCTGCTTCGCGTAACGAAAAAGCGTTATTTAGGTTAAGAAATCAAAGTATTTGATGTGCGTACAATCAAAACGACGAAATCCCTGCACGGGTATTACATGGGTTATATGTGTTATTGGTTGAATTATGAGTTCATTCAGCACTAGGTAGCCCCCAACCAAAAAATTGAACCAATTACTTGAGTCACTCAATCTGACCCATGAATTCAGTTATCAAATAGATATGTTCTATCAACTTCACTTTTTTTAAATTTTCCACTTTTTCTGTCCCCCCTAACCCAAGAAGAGGAACATAACCGAAACATTCATCAAAAGCAGGTGTTTCATATTTTTTAATTGCATCTGGATATGGGGCCCAACCTAGAGCATTATTTAGGTAATAATCATCAAAGATATCATTAAAAAAGAACTTGAAATTTTTTGCCACTACGTTCACTTCATGTTTTCTGTAATTAAGCGACAATAAATACTCATCTTCCCAAACTAAAATATCGCCCATAGCTGTAGTGAATAATGGAATAGCCCTTTGATTTCTATTATAAGTGTCATTTAATACTTCTTGAAAATCGTCGGGATTTACAACCCTAAGATAACCATCATTAATGCCACCAAATCCGAAATTTCTCCATACTTCAACCACTTGGGCGGGTACATTATCCTTGTATTTTTCAATAACACTTATAGGGGTCTTTTCTTTAAACTTAAAATCATCAAAGATTTTAGACATACTTCCTCCTTTAATTACTCTCTTAATTTGATATTCAAATAGGTAGACTTTCTTTCTTCTTCTGTCATATTTTTAGCTAAGAAGTGGATTGGAAGCTGCAGAGGATGCTTTGGCAAAGGAGTCATCTGGAGTCTTGCCAACTGTTTGGTCAGGCGTGGATTCAAAAGGTGTATCATGGATTGGATATTTTAGAAATGGCAAAATTGATTCGTTTTTTCCGGCAACACCTAATCCATAGGAGGAAGAAGAATGAAAAACTTATTAGATTCTACTGATTTGGTCAATATAGAGCATTCACCAATTCATCATTTAATTAATGCTTGTTATCTTCAAGGATCTTTTAAAAAAGCTGTGAAGTCTCTAAGTACTAAAGTTGGTTTCGGTATTGATTTGGGTGATTTTACTTTCTGGAGCGATTTGGCTGATTATGACAAGGCTTTATATGAAGAGGAGTTTAACGGTATTCATATTGAACTTGGAAGTGAATCAGTAATTCTTGATTATGAAATCTTCTATTATTATCTTGAGTTAGCTGCGAAAAGATATATTGAAAAAAAACAGGAGGATGAACAAGATTTTCAAAAATATTTCGAAAACATGAAAAAAATTCTGAACATCAAGGGTATTGTATAGCTTAAACGTTGGTGGGGGCTACCAGTGCCGAATGAACCCACCATTCAACCCAAAACACATATAACCCATGTAATACCCGTATGAAGATTTCGATATTTTGTTTGTACGCACAGAGATGCTTTAATTTCGTCAGAAGGTATCTCAAATCCTTCTGTAAATTCTTCTTTTCCATCGCCGACCACTCTACCACTGGAATCCCTCAATTCAGGGAAGCCTTTTTCTTGATTTTCTGTATATGGTGCAGTCTCAGAGCTTTTATATTCTTGTAATATAACATTACCATCTTTATCAGTTGCAATTGCATAACCCTAATTTTTGTCCCATCGTTTGTTACGATCGTTATATCTTTTTGCGCATTTTTCCAAACTTTTCGTCGGAAAATATTTCCTTTTGCTCTCTAAGCTTTTCCCATTTTTCACTTGCTTCCTTCCATTCTAATGGGTCCTTAGGTGTCTCACCAGCTTTATATTTTCTTTCACAATAAGCTTCATATTTGGATTGCAAAAAAGCTCAATCCTACTCATGGTTCAAGTGGGAAAGAGCTTTGAAAATTTATCAAGTGTTTGAATTATTTAGTGTTTGATTTGTTGGTTGTATTGTACGATTTTGTTGCTGGGATTGAAATCTGATTACACAAAATTTTAGGCAGACCCTGACAGACCCAGCTAACCCTAGAAATATTAAATTGAGATTTAGTTTGTCAAATCTATTAAAACGTCATTAATAAACCTCGCTTCGCTTCTGTTGCATCTTTATAAAGGATTATGAGTTCGTCATAAGCCTCTATTAATTCTGAAAAAGATACATGATATACTAAATCATTTGACGGCAAACCATTACTTATTAGGTTTCGTTTTAATTCAAGTAGTTCGTTATACATACTAGGTACGTCTTCAGCGTATACAAATCCCAGTCCCATTCCTCCTGGATCAAGAATAAACATTTCTGATTCTAATGGACGCCCGAGAATATAATAATTAGGATCAAATTTAGTAGGTAGCTTAATTAGTGCTTCAATCAGTGCATCCCACAAATAAGATAATCCCTGTTCTTCATCTGGAGAATAGTAACATGTCATAGCAAAATCAGCTAGTTCTTGAACCTCGCCATTTTCTAATTCTTGTTCCCACTCTTTATCTAGCAGTTCCCCTGTGTATACAGATCTAACAATTCCCAAATGGTTAAAAATAAACTCCTTCAATAATTTAATATCATTCGTAGTACCCGAAGTAATGATAGTCTCACTTAATTCTTTCATAAAACCATTTGTATCAAATAAATAAGCTTTATGTTCCATACCCATTTTCTATTCGATTCCCCTTTCATTTTGGCGGAGAATCTGAATTGATTTTTCTAGTTCCTTTTTGACATCACCCTTTGCGCGTCCATTCATAATAGGTTCTAACATTAAATAGGCATACTCGGGTGACAATGCTTTTGCAAATATTGCAATGATTTCTTTTGCATAAGAATCTATCTTCATTTTCAACACGTGAGTCCCTACTTCAACTAACTTTTCATTGTATTCAGGACCTAAACTCCTTAACAAGGAACTATCTTCGGCTGCTGTCCAAAGTGCCTCTAATCCTTTAATTATCACATCTTCATATTCATCTTTTTTCATTTTTGCCATCCAGAATTCACTCTTATGAACATACGCTTTCAGTGCATTAATGATAAATTGCACATCATTCATAGTTAAAACTAAGTTGCTAGAATAATTATATAACAACCCTGTCTTAACAAGAGGAAGGATATCCCCCTTGAAAAATGCTTCTTCAGTGCCATTTGGCCCTTTTTCAAGACGTATGAGAACGGACTGGAGAATTGCCTTTTCACTTATCGGAGCGTTAAAATCATCCTCTAAGATCGCTTTCTCCTTTTCTGAAAGTATAGAGACACAGCCAATATCATTTAGACTTAGCAAACTATACATTGCCTCAATTCGTATCCGTTGTGTTTGATGAGAGAGAGCTTCAAGTAGTCTCGGAATATACTTTGTATCGTGTGAAGCACCCATAGCAATTATTATCTCAACAGGTAACTCTACCCCGTTTTTATGAAAAGCTTCATTCAATTGTTCATCTGTAACAATGACCTTATAATTGTTTTCGTTATAAACCTGATACTCCATAAGTTCCTCCTATACTTTATGGGATCTTAAAATCATTAGGATCATAGGTTTCACGACCAGCTGGAGCTCCTGTTTTTGGATCATATCGTTCTATTATTATCTGTTTAGGTGGTTCACCATACTTGATCTTATACGCATCAATAAACCTTCTTATTTCTTGCTTGTCTTTAGAAATTGGTCTACCTAGTGGCTTATCATCAATGATATTTCCTTTTGGTGGTCCTTGTACAGCATCGGGTATAGCTTTTTGGGTTTTCTTCGAAGGTCTGCCCTGCTTGTCTATTCTTTTTGGTACTTCAATTGTTTTTCCATCTTTATCTTTTAAAGGTTCATTAACCAAATCGTAATCGCCACTAGCACGACGCTCATCTGCCGTTTGCTTATGGACTTTCTTACCGGTTTTAGTGCTGCTAGTTTCACCAGTTATGTTTTTCTTCTCTTCACCCGGCCCCTCAGACTTAATGCCTGTTGCTTCTTTCGCCGCCTTATCCTGCGTTTCCTTCATGTAGGCCTTGTAATTTTCGTGTGTGTCCGAATAATAAGGTTTTGGACCTTGTTCTGCTTTGGATAATTGAATATTGGGTGATGAGCCGATGCCAGCTAACGCTGGTTGTCTCTGTCCAAACGAAATGCCGCTGAGTCCGTCTATATAACTCTTGGCTTCTTGCAAATACTTTTTCCCGAGATTACTTCCTGCTTGGGCCAGATCGCCCATCTTTAGGTACAATTTTGTTCCAACTGAAAGAGCACCATCCTTCACCCACTTAACAGCTGGTCCAGCCGCTGCAAAAATACCTCCAAACAGGACCCCGTCTTTAAATGCGCCCATACCTCCTGCTAAGGTTGGCTCCCGGCCCTCCATAAGTTCAGATGCCATATAGCTTGTATAATTGTCTACACCGCCTATAAATAGCATGGCTCCAAGCCTCTGCGCGACCTGTCCGCCAGTCTGTGGCAATAGCGACCCACCGGCTCCCCCAAGGCTTCCAAAGGGACCGAATATCGCACCGCATACAGCTCCTATTGTAGCTCCCTTTAAGGCATTAAAGAGGTAATCGCCAACGCCACTGAACTCGCCTTTAGCAATATCGGAAGCAGCAGTACTTGCTATTGCTCCGACTGCTCCAATAGCAGCACCTATCGCTGCGCCTACAAGAACAGCTCCTACACCGAAGGTTGCAACGGATACAGCCACGACGGCCACGACCGCCACAACTGCAACAGCGGCCATAAGCAAGCCCCCCCAACTGAACTTCTTCTCCGGCGGCGGAGGTGGCGGGGGTGGCGGCGTCCCCTTCTGCGGCTCATCGTTGTACGGCGGATACGCAGTCTGATCCCTTCCCTCCGCAAGTACGTTCTCGCTGAGGAAATGGTACTCGCCTTCAATGGCAAATCCGCTCTGCGCCGCCAGCTTCTTCGCCATCAACTGGCTCGTCGCCTTGATCACGATCCGTTTGGGCGTATACAGCGAGATGTCCTCTCCGGCATTCAGCGTCAGCTTCTTGTGGCTCGTGATGGTGACGCCGCTTGCATCGTCGAAGCTCAGCTTCAGCGGCTCTTTGCTGCCGCCTGCCACGTTGACGGCCGTCGGCGTCAGCTCGACTTCGCTTCCGTGCTCCGTGCCGAAATACCGGTTGCTCGGATTGCCCGTCTTGGCGCAGCTGTCTCCGTTTTTGCGCACGCAGTCGAGCACCTTCGCATTGCCGCAGCTGTCGTCGGGCAAATACAGGCTCGCATCGGTGCCGACCTTCGGCATGCAGTACATGGCATTGCCTGTCGGCGGCGCAAATGCGAACCAGTGCGCCGAGGCCTTCGGCTGCTCCTTGTCGATCGTCAGGTGAAGCTTGACGAGCTCCCCTTTCACGTCGAGCACCTTGCCCTCCAGCGAGATACCGGTCAGCTTGTCGTTATGCAGGCTCGGCTGGTACATGCCTTCCAGACGTGAAAGGCGGTACGTGTATTTCAACTGCCCCGCTTCCATCCGGCCGAATGCCTCACTGACCCGCATCGGCTTGTCCTTGAAGCGAAGCTCTTCCCCAATGGCATAGCGAATGCCGCTTTCGAATTCATAGCCGAAAAAATCCGTATCGTGCAGCCCCGCTCCGCTGCCGCCCGCTTTCTGATACGCCAGCAAATCCTTAAAGGCTTTATAGGATGTATCGGAAGGCAGCGTACGGCTTTTAAGCTTCGGGATGCCGAAACTGAATTTGGGCCGCACACTCCAAATATCGCTGATGAGCACCGTGTGAAAACGGCTCGCCAGCCGCTTAAGCAGCTCCCAGTCCGTCTCATCGTACTGGATAACCGGAGCGCCGATAGGCACGCCCGCACCCGCTTCGCAAATTGCATCGTGGCCGGGATAATCCGCCAGGATGGCGGCAATTAGAGCGGGATAATCCATATCCGCCTGCTGAAAAGAACGCCGTTTCCTGCGGACATCCAGCAGATAGCTGCCGGCCATCGCCTCGATTTCAAGGGTGTACACACCCTGGGTAAACATGGCCTGAACGTCCGTGATTAAACCTTTGAAGATAGGCTCTTCCCCATCTTCGCCGTTTTCAAACACTTGTATTTCATCCTTCAAGGAAGCTTCGAGTACCGCGCCGACATGATCCGCATCATCTACGATGCCGCGCAATTTCATCCGCCCATGCTCGCCCGGCTTCCAGGTAATCTCCACATGATCAATCCGCTTCATCCGGTAGGGAGATGTTACTCTGATTTGGTCGTACCCTATCATACTCCGTCAGCCTCCGATCGGATTAATTGTCATGCTGTCCGTCGTTTAAGAATTTAATGACCCCTTGTAACTCGCAGTGCAGCTCGGAGTCTGTCGTTAAGGCCGGTTTGCCGGCCACCTTTGTAGTTTCTTTGGAGTGGGTCCATTTGGCCAAAATAGACGGCAGACACGGTTTCCCGGAAATGGTCTCCCCGCTCTCGCTGATCAAATAAATCGTTTCCCCGCTCTGATTGAGCGGACTTATACAAATACCGAAATGGGAAATATTATCCGGCTTGTAGTCCTCTTCATTCATCATAGGTTTCTCATTCACGTAAGAGCCGTGGCTTTTAGGCAGATTGATGTGCCTTTTATGGGTTCCGCACTGGCATTGAATGTACGCTCCCCTGACCACATACCGGGGTCCTGTCATGACGTGCCGCCTCCTCGGTCAACATGATTTATAACCGTTCTATTTGCTGCTTTTGCTTGGCTAAGGCTTCTACAGCCGCCCCGGCCCGTTCCCTGCCGAGCTTCTCGCTCAGCTTGTCCACAAATTCCGCCGATCCCACGCTCATTAGGGGAACCTTGACGGCTTGGCTCGTCCCTTGCAAAATAAACCGGCCGCCGAAAAAACGGGAGTAGCCGACTTTCTCAATATCCGAAAAGGAGATCGTTTTACTTGCGAACCAGCTGTGAGAACGTACTTCATGATCGGTCACGATCGTTTTAGACAACAGCAGGAAAATAGCAAGGAATCCGAGAAGGAACGCACACGCCCCGATAATCGCTATGAACTGCCCGCTTTCTTCCGCATCCATCTCCATAGACGGCATCAGAAGCAGAGCACTTACCGCACATAAGAAACCAAGGCTCACCAGCCAGCGAAACATTCCCAATCTGACCAGTTTCAGGTCTCCTGCGGAATTTCTTTTCGCGGGTCCAAACATGGGATTGAGCATTTTTTCTGTCATTTTTCTTACAATTGAGATATACATGGTTCCAAATAAACCCGCTTTCTATGAATAATTTTCGGTTATCCCAGGTTTTCCGTATCTTCTTCAACTGCCGCGCGCTCCAGCCGGATTCCGGCAAAATCTCTTCGCAGCAGGCTTTCGGCAACATCCAGACGGACGATGATCAGCGGCTTGGCGCTTTCTTTGATCTTGAAAATTTTGCGTCCCGCCAGCTTGCTTCTCTGAAGGACCAGCTTTTTGACCACGGTTCCGTCCCGGTTGAGCTCGCTGGAGGGGCTCAATACCTCCGCCTCTTCAAAGAGAGGCAGATAATAATTGCTCTGCTTCCGCTGGACTCTGTCCATCAGGGGAATGAGCTTGACCGGCAGGTCCGGCTCATAGGCGGCCGCGATTCGTTTCAGCCGGTCGGAGATCAGATACAACTGCCCGTCCAGCAAATCCGGGTACTCCGTTTCCGGGGTCGACTTTACCTGCATCACAACCGTGTCGGCAATCCGGTGCGCTCTATCCGGGCGAATATCCCGGAGATCGATCCGGCTTCTCACATCAAGAAGAACCGGCGCGTCCGTGCAGCGCTCGTCCTGCTTCAGCACAAAGTAATCCATCATCCGCTTAGAGCCTCCCCGCTTGCGCCGCTTTGCGATTCCAACGAACCGTGCAGAAGCTGGCATTCATCCCGGTATTCCCCGGCCAGTAAGGCGATTTCCGGAAACTTATCTATCTGTTGATAGTTCTTGCAGGCAAGAAGCTGCGGTACCATATTCCTCATAAATTCCACGGTCAGCAGATGATATTTCACGGCTTCGATCTGCTTGATGCGGTCCAAATCCGCGGAAGTGACACGCCTTGCGTAAGATTTCTTCGTCTCCTCCAGCTCTTCCATGCGCCGAAATAACGGAGCAAATGTAAAATCCGCCCTCCACTCCGACCGGCAATCCGCCGTATCTATCAACCAGTTTTCATCGTAAGCTTCAATCCGGTAACAAGGGCTGTTCTCCATTACGCTTGTCCGCATAAGAGAAAAGTAGATGTACCGGATAGCTCCCTTACATCTTTTGGCTTGAAGCTCGGCGGCTTGTCCGCAAACCGCATCGAAAGCGGCAAGAAACTCCTCTTCTATGCGCTGTCGGTGTTCTTGATAGACGGCATCAACCGTCATCAGATCCTCCTGCCACTTGCCGAATAGATGCTTCTCCAGGAAGTCCCCCAGCGCCGTCTCTTTATCCATTCGTCTGCTCATTCGATGTTGACCTTGGCGCCGCTGATTTTGACTTCATTCATGATGCTCAGGCTTGCTTCGGCCTGCTTCAGGTCAATGCCTTCTTCCCCTTGAATGAGCACCTTGCCGCCCCCGGTAATCTCGATGTCTTCCATCGCCGATATGGATATTTTTTTGTGGCTGTTGATCTCGATCCCGCCGTCGTCGGTAAGCCGCATCAAGAGGCTGCCACTGCCGATAATCTCTACGGAGCCGGGCTTGAATACAATTTGCTTGCCGTATTTGGTGCTGATGCTCTTGACCGAGGGATCGCTGCGCTTCTGGGGGTCGGAGGAATCGGTATCCACAGAACTGGCGGCATAAGCATTCTTCTCCTGCTCGTCCGGGAAGTACAGCCTGACCTCGTCTCCAACCTCGGGCATGCAGTACCAGCCGCTGCCGTCGGGAGACGAATACACCGTCGAGTACGGGAACCACAGGGATTCATCGGAAGACGATTTCCCGTCGATATGAAGCTTGACCTTCACCTTGTCTTTGGATACGTCCTTGATCGACCCGAACAGGGAGGTCCCGGCCAGTTTATAGGCATATAAGGTCGGGCAGCTAAAGCCCTGCTTGTCTCTTAATTCATACCGGCTGGTCAGCGTGCCGCCTTCCATACGCGTGCTGGCGCGGTATACATACAGCTTCCTCCGCTGAAACGCAACCGGGCTGCCCAGCTCCAAAATCGAGCTGCTGCTGACCTCGTAACTGATGCTGTTCTGTTCGTCGATGCCGGAGACGCCGTTCTCCGACTTCCGCTTGAAGTCCTTCAAATTTTTGCGGATGCTGTAGTTGTAGGCGTCGAGCTTATGGGGCTCTCCAAGATCCGGCACGCCGACATAGCATTTCATCCCCTTCTGCGAACAGAGCGGAATCAGAGGCAGATGCAGACGGGAAGCCAGTCTCCTGGCGAATTCCCAGTCCGTTTCCTTGTATTGGACGACCAGTCCGCCAATACTTGTTCCTCCCGCAGCCTCCACGACAACGTCCGAATTCGGATAGGAACCCGCGATGCGATCTAACAGCCCGCGATAGGACATCTGCTTATTTTGAAAAGACCGGGTGACCTTCCGGATGTCCATCAGCAGTGTCGAGCTTTGGGCTTCGATGGTTAGCGTGCGGACATTGTGTACGGCCTTTACGGCCATATTCGTCACGATTCCTTGGAAAATGACGGTCGTACGCTCTCCGTCACGCACCGAAACGGCAATCTGTTCATTCTCATCGGCCTGCTCCACGTACCGGTCCAGCATCTCTTCCGGAACGATCCCGCTGATCGTCAGCTTGGCATGCTCATTGACTGCTTTGTCCAGATGGAGATCCATAATCCTCTCGAATTTGTACGGCGCAACGGAAATGTCGGCAAATGAAAACACCGTTTGGCTCATGCTGGCTCCGCCCCTTCCTCGACTTGAACGACCCGGACCGCTCGCACGATCTGAAAAGCTACGTCCCTCCAAGCCTCATACTCGTCGTATTTGCAGCTGAAAGTTCCCATAAGGGTCTTGCCTCCCAGCTCCAGAAAAAACATCAGATTATAGAGAAAAGCATCCAGCGCCGGACTCTTGAACTCGAAATAGCCGACCTGTTTTCCGTGGACTTCCTCGACCCCGTCCGTAAAAAACACGTTGGAGGGATTCACTTTTTTAAGGATCGTCTTCATCCCCTGAGTCAATTCCTCGACCCATCCCTCCTCCAGGTCTTGATCGATCCGGTTAAGCGTAATATTGATGCTGCCGTCTTCATTGGTTTTGATCGTTTCCGGCCGCTGGGAATGAGGGTATTTGATGGCACTTAATGCTTCGGGCATGTCTGTGAAATCTTTCGGAATAAATACCAGAAGCTTGTCATCGTAAAAAGCCTGCTGTTCAAACTCGTAAAAACGTTGTCCGATCCGCACAGGCCCTTCTTCAATGGTGTTTGTTTTTTTGGATTCTTCCATTTTGTTCAGCATCGCAATAATCTTCTCGTCCGAAAACGCCACGGCACATCCCGCCCTTTCTTCTTCCTGGATTAATCCACGATCATCCGCTGCGGAGCCCCGAATCTGCCCCCGGTTACCGGCCGGCCCCCACTCCCCGCTTCCTCCAGAATCCGGGTCAAATGGGTGTGGATCTGAACATTGGTATAGGTCTTATATTCCCTGCCGAGCCGGAGCGCCAAGTAATGAAGAATCGCCTCCCGGTCAACGGGCTGCACACTCAGGCACTGCATGGCGAACGCAAAGTCCTGGGTGCCGGAAGCCCGGCTTTTCATCAACTCCGCCGCAAAATACCGCGTGATTTCCGGGTGAAGCGTACTCTGCCGGAAGCCCGCATATTGTGCATGAAGCCGGTTAAGCGTGTTGTACTCGGTCGCCAAGTCCGCGAAATTGCGGTAATCCGAGCGCAGCCTCGCTCCTTCCTTCAGCTTGAACCGCGCCAGCTCCAGTTCTCCGGAAGAGACAGATACGTGTTCGTCCAGCAAGGGCTCGGCCCGGCAGACGGTAAAGTCACCCTCGGTTTCGGCCGGATAGAACCGGATTTTTAATACGGTTTCCCGCCCCGTGGCCGTGTAGGGAAGCTCAACCTCGCGAGTCAGCGTGTAGATGAGCCCTCCGTGCTTAACGATTCCGGGTCCGATGCACAAACTGTCTTCGCCAATTCGGATTTCGGTCCCCGCCACGATACCGTCTGAATAATCCCTGAGAAACAAATCCGTCAGCTCGTGAGGGAAATCCCTTAAATTTTCGAGCATCTCTGTTTTCAAAATCCGCCCTTTGGCGAAATTCGGATAGGATCGGGTAAACATGAACACCCCCCTTTCGTCCGCGCTTCTTACTTCAAGCCGTCGAAGAAATCAATTTCCGACAGATCATTTTCAAAGGCAAAAAATCGTTTGGCGCCCAAATACAGTTGTTCCCGGCGTCGCGCTACCGGCACTACGTGGAACCCCCAATTTTGACCTCCTCCGAAGACGAAAAATTTCACTTCTTCATTGACGATGGAATCGGTCTCGTCCTGAGGTATGTTGCGGCCGTATGTCTCCGCGATATCTTCATAAAGCACGGGTTGGAAACTGTCGGGCCGGCTCGGATAGCTGTATTTCTGCCGGAGCTTCCCGTTCATATCTTTGAGGCGGAACTCGATCTCGGCGGCTCCCCAAGGTCTCGAAATCGAGCCTTGCGCGGTATTGACGCGGTCCAGCGTGCTGATCAGCACCTTTTCGCTGCGGCTGTGCGTATAAGCCGTGACCGCGTAAGGGATAACGGCAGCCTGATGCGTCACATGAGTCTGGATGACTCCGGCCTTTTTGTCCCCCAGATAACGGATAGCGCCTCTCAGACAAGCCAGCTTCAAATCCGGCACCCGATCGGTCTCTCCCGCCTTTTGCGTAAATTGAATGGTTCTGCCGGGGACAAACTCCTTCAGCGCTTCCCGGAAAACATCGATCCGGCAGGACTGGCCCGTCAGCTTGATGATGGAGTAAGTCTGCAGCTCGCCGCTCTGGTAGAAATCTTCCAGAAACTTGCGCACAATTTCATAAATATCCGCTTTGATCAAATGATTAATTTCCTGAATGGTAAATACCACATCCGGGAATTCATACCTGTCCTTGAACCTGCCCTGCTCGCGCACGGACAAATACCACCGATCCACTCCCGTGATTTTGAGGTCGTGCTCGCGGACATCTCCGCTGCCGGAGTGAAACCGGTTCCTCAAGATGCCGGTTTTGCGGAAAAATTCCGTCTTCATGTTCTCCGCCATTTCCCACAGGAAGTGAGCATTGTTGCGAACCCGGTTGTAATCCTCCCGCGTATGGCTGCCATACTCCCGGAAACGGGTAGGAAGCAGCAGCTCCGCCTCCCTGTACCGTTCTTCCAGCCGTTCGTATACCGACGCCACCCCAAACTCATCGACATGCCGGAAAACATCTCCACTCGGAATCCCGATAAGACTGTCGATGTCCGTCACCGTTTCTCCGCAGCTGTAGTACTCGGCGAACACGATTTTCATATACTGCATGATGCGGTAAGTCAGGTTATTGCCCCCGAAGTTGGTGTCGCCGTTCTCATACGTAGTCTGAACGTCAAGCCTGTAAGACATATGGCCGTCCTCGATACGGAACCGGCAGGAAGACAGGTCCGTCGTGCCTCCGCCGCAATCGATCACAAGGGCTTTGTAGGTTTCCCCGTCTTCAAAACGGTTTTGCTGGAAGCGGTCCGCAATCGTGTTATAAAGGACAGCCATCCCTTCATCCAGCGAATCTTCCGTTTCCAGGCGGTATTCCGGCAAAATTTCCGCATACATGTCTAGAAACTGGGCTTTAAGCTTGACCGGGCTGGACATGTGCAAATTCCGGAAACGGCATTTGAACTGATGCTCGGCGGTTTCGATAATATAAGCGAGATAGGCGCGGATAATGTCGCTTCTGCGCACATGCGTGCTGTTGCCGCTCGCATCGCTTACTTCCTCCGATCTCGCGTAATCGTTCACCCATCGTTTGATCCCGTAAAATACGGTCGCCTGCGTGCCGGATCCGAGCTTCTTCCGGTATAGAAGGGCTTCGTGTCCGAACTGATACCGGATATTCGAAGGATCGGAACAATCCGCCACGCGGACGACCGTCGGCAGAAGCTCGATCCATTGACCGTCCGGGGCGGCCGGATCGGGGAACGCCGCGTAGTTAATCGCGTCAAGCCGGACCGTTCCGTTCAGGAGGTCCTGGCTGCATGGCGTTTGAACATAGGCGCCGTCGAGATAAGCCCCCGCCGTCGTATTGGAGGTGCCGAAGTCTATGGCCAATACGGCCTCGGTCAGCTCCGGCTCCCGGATTTCCAGATCGGCCGCCGGCAGGCGGCAGTAATGCAGATTAACCGGGGGGAGGGGTTTGTTCTGGTGGTAGATCCGGTACAAATAATCGGAATCGTTCCGGCTGAAGAAGAGCAAGCTGTAGTTGCGGTTGGCCGAGCGCTTCAGGTAGGCGTCCCGGTTCCTCGTCAGACAGAACGTACCCGGCTTCGATACACTCTCGACCACATTCAGTATGCCGCACAGCTCCATCTGCTCATTGACAAGGAGGGCGTTCGTTCCCGAGAAAGCGGCGGCCCCCTCCAGCCTGCAGCCGTCCCGCTCATCGAGACGAAGTCCCTCGTAGAGCGTGATTCTGGCCGGGACTTTGGTGCCCCTCTCCCCCAATGGCGTACGCAAATAGCGCCGGATCGCGGTTTGCAGCCGTTCTTCGCCGCCCGGAACCGGGCTTTCGATCAACAGGCGTTCTTCCGTCCCCCTGTATTTGAGGATGGTGGCGATGAAGCCTTCACGGTCCAGCGGATTGGCGAACCCTTCAATCAATTTTTCTTTACTGCAAATGGTCCGGAGCTGGTATGTCGTCATTTCCGTCAGCTCCTCGCGGCTGTAACGTACGACGCCCGGATCGGCCATTTTATTCTCCGGATGTTGATACAGCCTGTATGAGTATCCGTTCATCGTTGTCCTCCTTCACGGCTGGTCAATACATCGCAATGCGGTCCAACCGCATAGTCTCTTCTACGCCCAATATGCCGAAATGCCGGTTCCAATACAGCTCGGTATGAAAACGGACGGGGAGCAGCAGATCCAGCAGCAAACTGATCTTGGCCCGGCCGGACTCGCTCTCCTCCTGGTTGATATAGAAGAGAAGCTCATTCTTTTCCTCACAGTTTGCATAGATAGTGGACCCGGGAAACAAAAGACGGGCTGTCCGCTTCAAGGTAAAGAGCGCATCCCCCGTCTGAACCGTCTGCAGGACACTTGCCGCCACAATATCCTGCTCTTCCTTGCCGCACTTCTGAAAGTTCCGGCGCACCTTGTCCCCGAAAATCCCGGCTTCTATGTCACGGCGGACAAACCGGATGTAAAATTCCCTTTTGTTCATTCCCTGGAGCAGATCGATCTCACCCAGAAAATGAATGAGAATATCAAACAAGGCACCTCTGAATTCCGGGTACTCCGTGTAATTAATATCGAGCATTCCCCGGAACATCTCGTCAAAACGGTAGAACGGATTAATTTCAACCTGTTTCTCGACGTGGCTTGCGTTCATATGCTCCAAGCTCAGCTCCATATACGGGGAGTATACGGAAGCGGCGGAGAATTGAATGTCTTTCTTGTCCAGACCGCACTGCTCGGCCCGGATCAACAGATCCCATATGTAATTCAAACCCATACCCCTTCGCATGTGTATTCGGGCAGGTACATTTGAACCTCCGACACGACAAAGCTCATGAAGTCGTTTCTTATAAATTCATCCCTTCCGAACGACCGGCCGGGCCGAAAGCTCAGACACAGCGTGGCCCTGCCGTTCGACGCCCGGACCTGGTCGCTGATAAAAGGATTCATTTCGTACGTAACCGCCGCCGAATCGGCTTTGTCCACGATCCGGATATCCTCCAGCGTCAAATATTCGGAAGCTTCAAGGGAATGCACGATCCGCGCCACTTCCCCTTTGGAGCGCACAATCGTGGCCTGCTTTCGTGCATACTTGCCGACAAAACTGCTGGCGCAGCGGTTCGAGACAAGTGCGTATTGAAGTCTCCCGATCTGGATATCCACCGGTTGCACAACCTTCAGCACGTTCCAGACTCCCGCTTTCTCTTGCGGCGAAACGATCGTCAGCTCTTCCCCGGATCGTTTGATGTACCGGATATCGTCCGTGTGCCCATCCACCAGATACCCATGCTCCATCCCCGTTTTCCTCAGTGACAGAACATGTTCGAAATTAACCTTGTCCGAAGCGGGAACCGGAAATCCGCTGTTCTTGATCTCAAGCCGTTCCATATTCCAAAGCGGAATCCGGTCCGTCCGCTTGTACGCTTCGAACTCTTCCAGATTCACTGAGATTTCCGTAACGGTCTCGTCTTCCCCGGGTATTGCGGCGCATTCCGTCAGGACGACGTCGATAAATTTATAGGCAAACGGATGGTTGATGGTCCGCCATGGAATCCCGTTTTTCAAGAATATCTGATACAGATTCTCGATCTCTTTGATGTACTTCTGACAAGGCCGGAGCGCCACTTTAATCGGGTAGGTTCCCGAAAGCGTTTTGATATACCCGTCGAACAGCCTGCCGCTCTTCGTTAACTCCCGGATACGCACGGAATCACATTCCAGGAACAGAGAGATCAGCCTCTCTTCTCTGCCGTCCCTCAGCCCTTCGATGACGTGAAGCATATCAATCAAAGTATTCTCCACATCCTCCGGGCACATGGGATACAAAAATTCATGGAGAGGGTCCCATTCATCCCGCGAACATAAGCTGGCATAAATATCAAACCGGCCTTCCCAATCTTCAATCTCGTCAAAAACCCGCTTTTCCAGCTGCCGGTTCATTTGCTCCTGATAGTCCACCAGATTCAGAAAAAGCCCCGTCATCAACTGCTTGAGCATACGGCGCTGCTCCAAATCCTCCATTTTGTTCAGCCGGTCCAAAATAATATCCTTCATGCGGGGGAATCCCCTCCTTCGCCCTTAGCGGGCCGAGCCTGCCCTTCTCCGCCGGCCGGTGACCCCGATGCCCCCGCCGCCGAAGAAGGAGATTGTCCTCCTGCGGATGGTGGCGTCTGCGGCTGTACCGGCTGATTCGGTCCGGACGGATGCTCCCCCGATCCTTGACCCGGAAGAGCTTGTCCCCCTTGAGCCGCAGGAGCTGCGGGCGGTGCCGACGGGACGGGATTTTGCTTTTCCTCGGCTTTGGTAATCTTCCTCTCCATACCAAGCACCCGTTCCAGCATCTTGATTTCCTGATAAATTTCCTGAGCCGAAGCAAAAGCCGTGATCGCCCCGGCGTAGTCCTGGGCGGCCATGCTGCGGTCTCCCTTCTTGTCCAGCTTGTCCGCTTCAAGAAGCTTCGTCTCTTTCTCGAGGCCGGCGATCTTTTCCTGAGTCTCATCCAGCTTTCCTTTGATGAGCTTGTCCCCGTCCGTGAACGAAGCTTCCGCGGACGCCTGCTTCGCTTTCTGGTAAATCTCGAGAGCGCCTATGTAATCGAGAGCGGTAAACTTCTGATCCCCTTCTTTGACCGTATTCATGACAGCTGAATAAGCCTGGACACGCCCTAAGCGCTCTTCCAGATGCTGAGGATTAAAATCGTCCTGATTTTTGATCTCGGACTGGGCTTTGGTAAAACTCGCCGCGGCTTTATCGTATTCCCCTTCCTTCAGGAAGGTGTCCCCATCCACGATATACTGGGCGGCACGCTGTTTTTTGGTGAAAAGTACGGTGTGTACCTTATCTTTGATCTTCTGGGAATCGCTGCGCGCCTCGCTGTATTCCTTGAGCGCCTTGGCATAATCCCCCTCGGCGGCATAGTCGTCCCCGCTCTTTCCGTGCTCCAGCATGCCTTGGGCCGCTTCCGCTTTACGTGCGGCTTCTTTGGCCGCGTACACGTAGGCTCCGCCTCCGACCAGCAGCAGGGGAATGAGAATCAGCGCGATCCGTTTAGCCCACTTCCGCTTCTTCCCCTTCACTTCTTTGTAGACTTTGTTGGCATAAACAGCCGCCGCCGTATAGTTGGGAACCATCCGCTTTTGCCTGCTCAGAAGAACTTCTTCCAGCAGATCCGCAAGCTCCGCCGGCCCTTTCGCTTCCTCGACGGCGTCCACCATCTCGGCGGATGCGACGTTCTCCCACATTCCCGGAGTGCTCATCAAGAGCACATCCCCGTCTTCCAGCATGATTTTCCGGGAGACATACGGCTCGAACACATCCGGTTTGCCCGCATAATTCAGCAGGTTATGCCTTTCTTCATGCCGGTCCACGGCTTCAAGCGGAATACGTTCTTCATCCGCCCAGGACTGGGCCAGGCTCTGGTCCCGGCTCCGTTCCGCGAGCCTGCCTCCCCGGATCACATATAATCGCGCATTGCCCGCAACGGCCCATACGATTCTCGTATAATCCGTCACGACGATCAGCACGCTCGCCTTAAGGCGGACCCGGCGGCTTTCCTCATTCAGCCATTCGCTGGCTTCCTGCATGTAACGCTTAAGCCGGGCGGCCGACAAAGTAGGCTTATTCAAAAAGCGGGACAAAATACTGCGGACAACCATTTCCGCACTGTTTACCTCGCTGTCCGAATCAAGACCGTCCGCCAGCACCCAGCAAGCCATATCTTCAAGCTCGACAAAGGCAAAGTAGTCCCTGTTCTGCACAAAGGTCCCCGCTTCGGTAACGAAACCGGTCTTGAAATCGCTGTTTTCTTTTCTCATTCGTCCCCCCGCTCCCTTTGGTCAAAACCGGTTTCCTTCATCCGGCACTGTCAGCCCTTCTCCAAAATGATGACCGTCGCATTATCCTGCTTATGAAGCCCCTTGGCTTCAATCGCATCGATCATGCCCTGTGCAGATTCCTCAGGCGAACCGCTGCCTGTCAAGATTTGCTCCATTTCAACCTCTGTTAACGTGTTGTACACTCCGTCACTGCAGAAAATGATTTTGTCCCCTGTCTTTAGCGGGAACGGGGTCTCACTGATTTCCATGTTCTGAAACTGCTCATACCCGAGGTAGTTGACCAGTTGTCTTCTCTTGGGGTTAGCTTCCATTTCATCCTTTGTAATTTCACCCGATAAATATTTCTGCTCCAGTACGTTCCCATACGTATGTTTGGGATTAACAGGAAGAAACTCCCCCTGCCGGTAAATCAGAATCACACTGTCACCGACAGCGCCCCAATACAGGTGATCCCCGTTAAGGATTCCCGCCACTAGGGTCGTACCGCCTTGAGCCCCTCTAAGCTGCTCGACTATCTCGGAATTCACCCTGCGAGCCGTTTCGCTGAGAAAATAAGGGATATGCCGCACATGCTCCACATTCAAGAAATTTTTCAAGAACGTGGACACCGCAAGTGTACTGCACATTCTGCCGTTCGCCAGTCCGCTGATTCCGTCTGCCAGTACGGCCAAAGTTCCGATGGATGTCGTGGTGCTGGCGAAGTAATCATCCTGCTCGTTCCTGGCTCCGATGGTCTGTCCGTTCCCTATCCGTACCCCGGGCACTTCGGGCTTCCGCTTATTCAGCCGGCTCCGTACATACAGCATCAGCAGAATGAGGAGAATGGAGGCCCCGACAATCAGATACGGCGTTCCGTCTGATCCCGCCGGCATTAGCCGATCCCCGCAGCGGCCGTATTATTCCACTCGAAGTGGGCTCCGCACAGCGGAATGAAAACAAATTTGCTCCGCCCGAGCTGGAGCAGATCATAAGCGGTTAATTCCACCGGCGAATAAACCGCCTCGTTATTGTGGTACGCCAAACCCGACGCATCTCCGGGCAGCAGGTAAAAGTTCCGCTTCTTCGGGTCATAGACAATGACCGCGTGGTTCCGTCTGGAAATCGTGTTGTCCCCGATAATCCGGATGTGCATTTCTTCCGAGCGGCCGATAAAATTTTTCTCGGCCATGATGCGGTAATCTTGTCCCATTTGAGGCCCTTCGATGCAAACCAGCCATCCCGCAACCGGCTCAATGCCGGTCGTCTCGCCGAGAAATGGCATCGTTTTATCGTCTTCCTGCAATCTCTGGGCCCTTGATTCCTCGGCTCGTGATGCCGGCGGCTCGACCACAATGCTGCAGTAAGGGCACGTATTGCCATGCTTTCTGGTGCTGAACATGTGTCCATTGGCGCATCTTGTCAAACTCATCCTGTTCATTCCTCCGTTTGTCCTGTCGGATCGGCTGTCAGCTTCTTCTCCGCTTGCTCTTTATTTGACCAAAAGCCTCGTATTGGCTATGTATACAATATCTCCGACATCCAGCTTATGAGGCTCCTCGACTTCTTGTTTGTCTCTGGGACCCCTGCCGCTTTTCTGGATGCCCACGCCGCTTTCGGAATCGACGTCCTCGATAAACCACTCTCTGCCGCTGCGGTTTAACACGGCATGCTCGCTTTGGATCAGTGATGCGTATTCGGTATCGGCCAGATCTATATCAACCTCGTTTTGACCGGAGCTTTTGCCGATCAGCAAGGACGTTTCCCCCTGGATATACCACTCCTTCACGCTCTCCCCGTCCTCATTAAGCAGGACAAGCTTCGCGATCGCCTCCCGTTCCGGCTTTTCTACCGGCATACGGTAATATACGAACCCCAGAACGGACAGCCCTAGCGCCATAAGAAGACTGACGAACATTTTCAGCGTATTGTCGGTATTGATAAAATAGACATAAATCAGGACGGCTGCCGCCAGCCCCGCAATGAGTACGTCCAGTAGAGTAATCCACCCGGATTTTCTGCCTTTCACGCCGGTTTCCCCCATGTCCTTCGCATTATTGCGTCACAACATTCGCGCCATCGGGAACGCAAAAAAGTTCCCTTCCTGCGGCAAGATGTCTCCGACACATCCCCTACACCGTAGAAGTGGAACATACTGCTTCATTGGCACCCGCCAGCTTCTTCACCAGAGGGACATCCCGCAAGCCGACTTTGCTTACGCGTTGTTACCGAAGCAGACTACTTCTTCTTCGCATCGAAGAACCGGTTAAAGAGGTCTGTCGTATCCATCGGATTTTTCTGAGATGGTTTGGCTTCCCCGCCTCCGGCCTTGCCGGCAAAACCGAAAAAGCGCTCAAAATTCTTTCTTACGTCGCTTGGATCAAATTCAGCCTGCCGCGCTCCGGCACGGCTGCCTGCCGCTTTCTCATGCGGGCCCTTGCCGCTGCTTTCCCGCCGGTTCTGCCCGTCGAGTTTATGATCGTAAGCTTTTCGCGACGCTTCATCCTCCAGCGTCTGGTATGCTTCGTAGATTTGCTTGAACTTGCGCTCCGCATCCGGATTGCCCGGATTAAGATCCGGATGGTGTTTCTTGGCCAGCAGCCTGTACGCCTTCTTGATCTCCGCTTGCGGAGCGTTCCTTGCCACGCCAAGCACCTGGTAATAATCCATTCTGCCCTCGTCCCTGCACATATGAGATAAACCTCTGCCAAGGTCTTCCGAAAATAAACGACCGCGGTGTAGAGGTAGGTTTATTCGCCAATCAGAACCGCTTTCCGATGCATACATGCCGGAAAATTCCGGAACAGAATTCAAGAGGCATAACGCCTCTTAAATTCTGCTCCGATGAACGTCCGGAAGTTATACGGAGTAGCCGCCTTCGACTTTCGCGAATTCGGTTTTGTCCTTCTTCTGCTTAATGAACAGGCTGAAACTTCCAACGCCTTCGGTGTCTCCGAAATTCTCGGTGTAGTCCACTACGAAAGCATTCGGGAAATAAATCTTACGGACAACTTGGTCAGCCGCAATGACTTCAAGCGTCACTTTTCTGTAGCAGTCCGCTTTCTCGGCCGGAACCAGGGACCACAGACCCAGCTTCAGCGTGTCATCCGCGCTGTCGCCGTCGGTAGCCGTAATAATTTTGCCCGAGATACGGAGCGTTGCCCCTACGTCGGTCGATCTTGCATTGGAATCGTTCGGCGTGTCGGTATCGTAAGTTACCGTTTGAATGTTATCCATGCCCAATTCGAATGTTTCTGCGCCTTCTACTTTAAGTCTGAAACCCATTTGTATTACCTCCTTGAAATTGGTTGATAAGGTTCCCGCAGGCAAGGATTGCTTACGGGATTTATGTATAAAGGCAGGTTTGGGAAACCATGCCTTTAACATACGTTTTAGCGCACCGATCATACTTTGACCGGCGACGTACCCTTCGTAATCGTCACTTCCAGGTTCTTCACGTTGCCGTTAAATACAAGATCGATATGGCACAGGTTGCTCTTGTCGTCGATGATGTAGCTCATATCGTCTCCATCCTGGATGATCGAGTTTACGAATCCCCGGGTGCCGAGCCATTTGCTCTTCTGGCTGCTTGGATTGTTGCTGAAAAATTTAACGATATTCTCGTGCTTGAAATCACCGGTCTGGAAGCGGAGAATCCGCTCTATGTAAGTGCTCACCAGTGTTTTATAAATGGAATCGAATCCGTCTTCCGCCATCGCAAGACTGCGGGCCTTATACACGGTAATTCGTTTGATATCCCGGTCCTGAAGCTGGGCATTCTCCGAAGAGAAAATGAATCCGAAGTTTTTGCGGTTAATGGCATCCTTGATGTTGTTGGTGAAGCCGGATATTTCCTTGGCCATAGTGGACACGGCCCTCAGGCTGTGATCGCCCGCCTCGATATCGAAGCGCACCCCCGGATAGTCTCTGCTGACGCTCTTAAACTGCTCCCGCAAATATTCCGGGCATTGGTACGCGGATACCAGACCGGCCGCCACGTAACTCGCGCCGATATAAACGCCTTCGATCCACAGCTTCAGGATGTCTTCCTTCTCCTGGGACAGACGAGCTCCGTCTTCGGTATGCAGCATACGGCTGTCGATCACCACGCCCGATTTGTCTTTCGGGATAATGGTAAAGTTCGGCACGCACGGGACAGCAAACTCGCTGTACTCTTTGCGCACAAGCACACCGCATTTATCGATATATTTATCGATTCCCGCAGTCGCCATGCTGCTGAAAGTGGTGTCTTCGCCCGATTCGAAGCTGAAGAACAGCTGCACTTTATACTCCTTAAGGACTTGGAGCAGCATGGACAGCGATTCCATCGTGTTTCCGTCAGGCTTCATGACCTTCTCGTTGCCCTTGAAACGCTCCCGGCTGACTTTCACTTTGCCGGCCGTTTCGAGTTCAACGGAAGGTACGATGCCGAACCAGATCGTATCGCTGAAATCGTTCTTGGAGTTGACGGTATTGAGGTAGGTCTCCAGACGCGGAATATTGCTGCTCTTCACCGTCATGTCCAGCTTGCTGTTCGTCACGAGAAGAGTAGGCTGCATGCCTTTGTTCTTCGTGGCGTACTGTTCGAAAAACATTTTGACGCCCAGTATTTTCTCAACGAGAGGTTTTACCGTTTTGACGAAGTCGTCCTTGGCGTTTTTGTAAAATTCCAGATAGGTGTTGTAGTTCTGTACTTCCGTCTCCACATCCACGGTGCTCTGCACAGCGGGAAGCGGACAGAACGTGCGGACAACCAGATCTTTCACATATCCCGACGGCGTTTCCGTGATGGATTCGTAATCTTCCTCGAACACGGAAACGAGTTCGTTAGAGCTGTTATCGTCGAGCAGCATAAGTTCCGTGCTTCCGCTCTTCGGCGCCTCGATAATTTTGAGCTCGCCGTTATTGCCGATCGTCAGCATGCCGATCTGGAACGCCTCCGACTTGTTCTCTTCCTGCGCGCTGCCGAGCAGAAGCCGGGTTTTGATATCCTCGATAGCAAGCGGAAGCATCGCCATGACGTTGTTGTAATTCTTGCTCGCATCTTCGAACATCCCGTTGAGCTTGTCACCCAGATCGAATTTCTTCGGATCGCCTTCATCCAGCTTTTCGTACTGCCCGTATAAATAATGGATTTCTTTCCGGACCTGGCGGATATCGTCCATCACTTTTTTTGGAGAAATCATGTCGAGCAAATTCTCGAACTTAAAGTCCACATTCGGGATACCCTGGCTGCGTTTGGTGTCGATCAGGGTGAAGAGCATTTTAAGAAAATCATTGTTCTGGTCGATCCTGATTTCTGAGATGGCGTCATCCGCCAATCCTTCCGGCTTCTTCAGCGTGTACATCACTTTCTGATTAGCCGCATTGTAGAAGGAGTAGACCGTGGGAGAAAATTTGTCGAGAAACTCGTCGAAATTACGTACAAGCAAATGCCTGTTGATTTCCTTGATTTTGTCATCGCTCAAGCTGTCAATGGCTTTGACATCTCCTACGATAGTCACTAGGTCTAATTTCTCAGGATTGATCTCCTCAAAAAGCATCGTTCGGTTCGTCTGATTGATAATGTCCATAGCGGTCGGCGGAAAGTTTACCTGATCAAGCCCTTAGGCAAGGCTTGTTTAATAGCGAAACAGTAAACCTGCCGCCCCCTCCTTTCTGTGAGTTTGGAACTATTTTCTTCTAATTAAGTAGTTATAAAGAACTATTTATGTAAAAACCTAACTTCACAATCCGAGAATGGAAAAATATCCGGTTTGTGACTTTAGAAGTTATCATAATGATCTGTGTTTGAATTTGTCAATATTTATGAAAACAGGGATAGAACACCTTTTATATTAGTAAAAACGTAGGTTAAAAATAAAAATTTACTTTTTTTATCCACGATCTAACATTTTTCATTTTTAAATCCGATAAGTTATATTGTGCAATAAAAGAAAATTTACCAATTATTTGTATGTTGATAGTCATATAGTCCGATATCTTTACAAAAAGGTGATGTCATGTCTCTCGTCCGCAAGCTTATTCGCTCTAAAAACTGGCTCCAGGCCGCGTTACTCGTGTCTCTAGTTGCAGGTCTGTTGATTCATCCCCGGCCGATTTCCGCCGCCAAAGTGGAACCCCCCCGAGGGCTTGATGCCATGTTTGTGCTGGACACAAGCTTTTCCATGAATGAAACAGACAAAGACGGCATTGCCGCCGAAGTCGTCAAAATGTTCATGGATCTGGAGGGTACCGGCCAGTCGCGGGTCGGCTACGTAGCCTACAACGATAAAATTGTTTCTTCGCTTCCGCTTTCGGACCTGGGGTCGAGCGACCGCTCCAACGCCTGGAAATCAACACTGGACGGAATCAAACGCCGCGGGTACTCCGATATGGGGCTTGGTCTGCGCAAAGCGGCCGAGCTGATGGAAACCGGTTACGATCCCGCCCGTAAACCGTTCCTTATTCTGCTGTCCGACGGGGGGACCGACTTCGGCAAGCACGCCGGAAGAAACGCGGACATTTCGGGTCGGGACGTGGAAGACTCTATCGGCATCGCCAAAAAGCTAGGCATCCCGATTTATACCGTGGGATTGAACAGAGACGGATCCGCCCGTAAATCCGAACTGGAAAGCATATCCACCGAAACCGGAGGCACCTCCTTCATGGCGGGCAGCGCGGATGATTTGCCGGAGATTTTTAATCTCATCTTCGCCAAACAGCTGCAGTCGTCTCTTGTTTCCGTATCTGCGGTCTCGGCGACAGGCGAGCTTCAAGAAGTAACGGTACCCATCGCGAATTCGAGCATAAGCGAGGCAAACCTTATTCTTTTGTCTCCGAATCCGCTAACAGAGGCGCAAGTCTATTCCACCTCCAAAAACGTGCGGCTTTACAAGTCGGACAATTATACGCTTTTGAAAGTGATCGAGCCCCAGAAGGGCAATATGAGGGTCATTTTTCGGGGGAAACCGGGCGATCTTGTGAAGGTGAACCTCCTCGCCGGCTATAAACTCCAAGCAGGGGTTGAACTACCGGAGGAAGCGCAAAAGGGAGTCGCCTCCCCCTTCACGGCACGCCTGTATCATCCCGACGGCAAGCCTCTTGGGGATTCCGACCTATACGGTTCCATGAAAACGGAACTAGTCGTGACCAATCCGCAAAAGAAAACAGAGGAGCGTTTTCCGCTGAAGCAGGAAGGAAACGGCTTCGAGCTCGCGCATATTTTCCCGGCAACAGGCACTTATCCGTGGAAAATCGTGATGACCGCCCCTGATTTTTACCGGGAAACCACGCCGGCCGAGCTGAAAGTGCTCAATACCCCGCCTGAAGCAAAACCTGGAACGATCAAAATCAGCCGGGAGGACGGCGAACAGAAGATTGACCTCGGGGAATACTTCCATGACGTGAACGGGGATAAACTTACGTACACCGTTACCGCAGACGGCGGCCCGAATTCTGTGGAAGCGAAATTCCAAGACGGCTTCCTGCTCCTAAATCCGCTGAATACCGGAGACAGCGAACTGCGGGTTACGGCAACCGATGAAGAGGGCGCGAGCGCAACGGCAATCCTGGCTGTAACAGTCGTTTCGATATGGACGCTAATTACGAAAATTCTGCTCGGAGTTGCGGCTGCGGCAGCTCTAGGCGCGATTCTTTACTTCACTCTTCGTCCGAAGCCCAAATTCACGGGACGCCTGGAAGGTTATTTTCTCCATACCGCCAGCGGCAACGACATCCCGGTAAAATACTGGCCGCTGACATCTTTTGATACGCGGAGCATCAGTCTCCAAGATCTGTTCCGCAGCCTGAATGTGAACGAATCGCTGCCCGAGGCTGACCGTATCTTCTTCGAGGCACGTAAGGACGGCAGCCTCCTGTTCCGCCATAGCACACGCTGTGCGGTGCAGAAAGGCGCGTCACCACTAGGCAAGAAGCAGAAAGACAAGCTGGAATACGGGGATAAACTCTACATCACTTTCGAAGACGGTGTTACGGAGATCGAGCTTCGTTATAAAGCCGTGAAGGCCAGTTATCAGCCGCAAACACAAGAAGCGCAGACCGTCCGGACATAACCGGGCGGTTTGCGCTTCTTAATATTCGGGAGCATGCTCCGAATCGTAGTGATCGGCTTTCATTGAAGGAACCGGGCGGGCGTTAAGAAGGACTAGACATCTGACTTGACCAAATCCTTCTTCTTTCCGGAGGAAGCCTCATTTGTCGGGGAGGAATTTCTCCCAGGGCGGAAGTTTGCACGAAAGCCCTCTACCGCTTTCCACAAAAGCGACTCCGCTTTTATCGCGGTTCTCAAACGCTGCAAGCTCCCCCTTTGTCCGGCATCCATGGACAGGCAGTTCATAATGCGGCGGGACAGTAGAGGCGTCGCTCTGCCGCCCCGCTTACGTAAACCTTGTTCAACCGGGTCCTGGAACAATCTCCGGCTGGCCTCAACCGGCGCCTCTCCGCACAGGCAGTAATACAGGGTTGCCCCCGTACTGTACAGGTCGGAGAAAGGACCTTGACTGGATGCGGCCGAATAAAATTCCAAAGGAGAATACCCCGCCGACGTAAAAATAGGCTTGTCCTCACTCTCCGAGCGGACGGCCGATCCGAAATCAAGCAGCTTAGCCTGACCATCCGGGCCGACGATAATATTGGAAGGTTTGACGTCTCGGTGCAGCACGCCCTGCTCATGAATATACTCAAGAGCATCAAGGAGACCCGGCACCGTTCTTGCATAAAATCGGCTTTTCGAGCGTAAACGGTTTTTACGGATACAGCGTTCCAACGACACCCCGAGGCATCGTTCGAGAATAAGATAGGCCGTCCCGTTTTCCTCCACATGTCCGATTAGCTTCACGATGTTCGGGTGCCGCAAGTGCTCCAGAATCACCGCTTCATTCAAAAAGACGGACTTCAGTGTCTCGTATTTGCTCCTTAGAGAAGGGGTCCGGCACAGTACGGATTTCCCATCCACATCTCTCAAAGCCAAACTTTTAGGAAAAAATTCTTTTACGACGCACGCCGCGCCTGTTCCGGTTTCCCGTGCCGCATAGACAACGGACAGCTCACTGCAAGCAAGAACTCTACCGATCCGGTAAGCTCCATCGTGAATGAATGTTTTCGCTGCCAGCCCGTACTCAATTCTTACCGACATACTCCCCGCTTCCTCGCTCCTCTGCCAAGAAGGCAGCATTCTATCGATGCCATAAAGTCTCAAATAATATGCTCATATTAACATATGGCCCACCATTTGGTTAATACTAATCTTGTTAAAAAGAGGCGCGATAAAAAAAGGTTCCCTCTACAAGCAGGAAACCCGGCATATCGTGTAAAGCACGGACTTGCTTGCCAACCCACGGATGATTCCCGCTCATACCACCGTCACATTATGCTCCTGCCGGTATTCCGTAGGCGTCTGCATAAATTTCTTGCGGAACACCTGCGTAAAATGCCGCACATCCTGGTAGCCCACTCGCTCGGCGATTTCCGCCAGTTTCAGCAGCGGGTTGCACAAAAGCTGCTTGGCCTGATCCAGCCGCAGACCCGTTACATACTCCTTGTAGCCCTGGCCGGTCTTCTGCTTGAACAGTTGGCTGAAATAGACCGGGTTCAGGAACACAACGGAAGCCATTCTCTCCAGAGACAAGTCCTCGGAATAATGCGCCTTGATGTACTGAAGCGCAACCTCGATGGATTTGTCCCCGCTTACTTTGATCCTGTCGTACTCAACCGCAGCGGAAGCCTGCCTCAGCCGAGTGACGGTTTGCGGTACGCTTTTAAAGTCATGATGCAGTCCCGAATTCAAAATCTGGAAAGGCACCTTCAAATAGTGCTTGAGATGGCTTTTCAGCGCATCCAGCAGGGTTTCGATGCGGATACCTTCGCTGAGCGCCACGAGACCGAGCAGGCTCTGGCGGTCGTAGCTGACGACAAATCCCTGGCCATGCGTTTCGATCATCTCGGAGAGGACATTTTCCACGATAAAATGCTCCAGATGAACGCTCTTGTTTCCGGCATCCATCTGCACGAATACGAGGTAATAGTCCGGGAAATCCTCCACGAACGATTGAATATCGAGGTTGCCGGTATCCAAACCCGCCGCCAGCCGGAGAAAAACCGCTTCGCGCAAATATTTCAGGCTCGACTTCAGCTTCATGCTCTCTTTGCTTTGGAGGTTTTCGCGTCTGATCTCGCCGGTGAGGCTCTCGATCAACTCGATCAGCTTAGGCTTGCCGATCGGTTTCAGCAAATAGTCGCGGGCGCCAAGCCGGACCGCCTCCTGCGCGTAAGCGAACTCGGAGTGGGCGGAAATGACGACCCACTTGATGGCCGGATGCTTCCGCTTCGAAATCCGCATAAATTCGAGGCCGGTCATGCCCGGCATAATAATATCGGTAAGCACGATGTCTATGTGCTGTCCGCCGAGGATCTTAACCGCTTCCTCGGTAGAAGCCGCCAAAAAAACGCCGTATTCGGGGTAGGCGTTCTCGATCGTACGCTTCACCCCTTCCCGGATGACGCTCTCGTCGTCGGCAACCAGAATATTCATACGTTACTCTCCTCCTTCGGAAGCGGGACCCGCACGATGACGGTCGTCCCCTCGCCCGCTAAACTTTCAACGGTGACGCCGTATGCTTCGCCGTACATGTGCTGCACGCGCCGGTGCAGATTTTGCAGCCCGATGCCTCCCCGGGACGATGCCTCTTCCTCGCTGCCGGCTGCAACCTGCCGGGACGGAAACCACGGTTCGGTCCCAAGAGCCGGGATGCCGCCATATGCGTAGGCCTGCGCGGGCCCGGTGCCAGCACCGGAGAGCGTGCCGGAGGCTGAGACGTCACCGGTACCTGCGGATGCTCCGGAGGACGGGACAGCGACGGCGCCCGGGACGGCTGCGTCGGCACCCGGGGCTCCGGCACCGGAGGCGGATGCTCCGCCATCGCCGGGACCTCCGGCGGCTACGTTGGCCGCTGCGCCCCCGGCACCGGCGACTTCCCGGGCGCCCGGCTCGCCTGCCGCGACAGCCGCATCCGTTCGCGGTGCGCCGCCGCCTGCGCCCGGGACGTCCGGGCCATGCGCAGCATCCGGCGCGCCTCCCCCGCTCCGCCTGCCGCCCGCGGTGCATGCGCCGTACAGCGACTCGAGCAGCCGGCGCAGTTTCTCCTCTTCGATGCCCACACCGTTGTCCTCGATTCGGATCGCCAGCTCCCGGCTGTCCGCAACCGTCGAGATGGTGAGCATCCCCGGCCGGTTAAGCAGCGGTTCCAGACCGTGCTTCACGGCATTCTCGATGATGGGTTGAAGCGTCATCTTCGGAATGCGGATGTCCATGTACCGTTCATCCGTCTTCAGCTCCACTTCCAGACGCCCTTCGAGCCGGACGAGAATAATGGTCAGATAGTGGTGGATCTGCCCGAATTCCTCGCGCAGCGTAACCTCCGCCCCTTCTTCCCACTGGCTGCTGTAGCGGAACATATGGGAGAGCGAAAGGACGACTTCACCCAGCTTGTCGTTGCCTTTCTCGTCCATCATCCAATAAATCATATCCAGCGTATTATATAGGAAGTGGGGATTGACCTGGGACTGGAGCGCATGAAGCTCCGCGTTCTTTTCGCTGACCGATGAAATCTTCACCCGTTCGATAAGCTCCTCGATCCGGTTCACCATATGATTGAATGATCCGACCAGAATGTTGATTTCCCGGTAGGACGTTACGTTCACGATTCCTTTGAAGTTGCCCTGCTCCACCTGCTTCATCTGCCGAATAAGCCGGATGAGCGGCATCGAAATGCGTTTGGATACGATGGACGCGATAAAAGCCGAGACGAGAACGAGAATCGTTCCGATCAAAATAATATAACGCTGCATCTGCACAAGCTCGACCGTCAGGTCTTTGTAGGGCGTGAGACTGACCACCAGCCAGTCGGCAAAAGGCAGCTTGGAAGCTACCGCCAGCCGCCCGTTCTTCTGATCCACGGTCATTTCCTGGGAATCGTCCGGCAGCGGGATATCCTGGAGGGAAGGCAGCGCTTCGGCCGAGGCGGTGGAAGACACGAAACGCCCCTTGTCCGAGACGAGATACACCTCGCTGTGTTCGCTGAGCTTCAAATTGTTCAATGCCGACAAAATCGCCTGCGGATTCGCTTCGTATAGCACGATCCCGATCGGCTTATGCTCGTTGAGATCGTAAATCTGGCGGCCGAACGCAAACACGGTCCGTTTCTCGTTCTGGTCGATCAGGGAGTGCGGAAATACGCCCAGCCAGACCATTTTGCCCGAAGATTGACGGACGTCCCGGTACCAGTCGGCCCTGCGGTATTCGGGGTCTACCACGTTCATGTAGTTGCCGTAATTGTAGATCTTTCCTTTGTCCATGATGACGTGGATGCCGATCAAATCTTCCCGGGAGTAGAAAATCGCCCCGATCATGTTAGTGACGGAGCGAGTGTTAATATAGTCGAGCGCGGGCTCTTGCGGCGATTCCGTCAGCAGACGAACCAGATCGAAATTGTTGCCAATCGTTTTGGACAAGCTGTCGTAGCCTCTGAGCAGCAGGTCGAAAAGATCGACGGTCTGCGAAACGTTTTTCCGGGAAAGGTCGCTGATCTTCGTCTGAAACTGTTCCGTCGTGCGGCTGTAGAACAGCAGGGAGATGATGATCAGAATGCCGGACATGCAGAACAGGAACAGAAAAAACAACCGGTGGTGGATGGATTGGAAGCCGCGTCTCAAGGATTCGTCCCCTTTCGTTGTTTCGCCCGGTTCCCCATGCCGTCCGTGCGGCGCCTACCCTTTTACCGCCCCGGCAACCATGCCCTTCGTGATCTTTTCCGAAAGAATGAAATAAAGGAGAATGACGGGCACCGCCCCCATGACGAGGAAAGCCCCGATGTTGCCGTAGTTGACGGAATACTGGCTCACAAAGGTATACACGCCGAACGGAAGCGTCTTCATCTTCTCCGAGGAGATGAAAGTCGCCGCCAGGATGTATTCGTTCCAGATGTTGATGAACGTTAGAATGCACACCGTCATGACCGGCGGTACGGAAATCGGGAGAATAATGCTCCGGAAAATGCGGTACACGCTCGCTCCGTCCATATAAGCGGACTCTTCGATTTCGTGCGGAACCGATTTCATAAAACCGCTCAGAATAAAGACGGCAACCGGCGTCTGGAACGCGATGTAAGGCAGAATCAGGGACAAGTGCGTGTTGAGGATGTTCATGTTTTTAAAAATAATCATTAAAGGCAGCAGCGTAGCTTGCAGCGGAATCATCAGCCCGATCAGGAAAACGAGCATGACCGCGGGGGCCAGCTTCCAGCGGAACCGTGAAATGGCGTAGGCCGCCATGGAGCTCAGCAGAATGACGCAAACCATCGTCACGACGGTGACGAACACGCTGTTGAACAAATACTGCAGATAGTGCCCCGCTTCGTACGCTTCTTTGTAATTGCCCCACCTCGGCGACGCGGGCAGGGAGAAAAAGCTGCTGCCGAGAATCTCTTCGTTGGTCTTCAAGGAGTAAGTAAGCAGCCAGAGAAGAGGGTACATCTGAGTGACGATCAGAATCGCGAAAAGCGCATAGACGATTCCTTTTTTGACGGCTTTCACAGGTGGTCCTCCTCCTAGCTTACCTTATTTTCCAGACGTTTGAAAACTACGTTAATCAGCACCGTAAATGCCAGGCACAGGATGACCAGGAAGGTGGCAATCGCGCTGCCGTACCCGTATTTCTGGGACAGAAACGACATGTTGTACATATGCGTCGAAATGACATCCGTGGAGTGTGCGGGACCGCCGCCCGTCATGACCATCACGAGATCGAACGCCTGCAGAGAGCCGATAAAAGCGAGCACCAGCGAAATTTTCAGAATGGGAACGATCATCGGGAACGTGATGTAACGGTCGGCCGTAAAACCTTCCGCCCCGTCGATGCGGGCCGCCTCGTAAATCTCGGCCGGAATGTTCTGCACGCCGGTGAACTGGATCAGCAAGTGATAGCCGAAATACTGCCACAGCGACACGATGTACAGGCAGAACATGGCAATCTTAGGCTCGGTCAGCCAGCTATGCGTCCATTCGGTTAAGCCGAATGCGGTCAGCATCCCGTTGATCATCCCGCCCATCGAAGCCGGATTGTAGACGGTTTTCCAGAGCTGCCCGATAATGACGACCGACAAAATCACCGGCAGAAAGTAGATCGATACGAGGGAGTTGGCTTTCTTCACGTACCGGTTCAGCAAAATCGCCACCATCAGGCAAATCGGAATCTCGATCATGGAAAAGACCCCGTAAAGCAGCGTCCGGCGGACAGACGGCCAGAAGACCGGATCGTCGAAAAACATCGTTTTAAAATTGGCCAAGCCCACGAATTTGGAACCGGATATGCCGTTCCAGTCCAGCAGCCCCGTATAGAACGAGACCAGGATAGGGACGAACACCATGCAGACGTACAGCAGCAGGCTTGGAAGCACGAAGACGGCGATGGTGCGCGCAGGTACTTTTAACACATTCACTCTAGTACGCCTCCTGTAGACAAACGGCCGCTTGCTCTTTCTCTCTCCGCCGCGGCCCTTGCAAAAAAATGTCGATGAAAAAGGGGGCCGGTACGACCCCCTCCATCGCAGCGCCTCATTCTATTTGATGTTGGCCTCGAACGCGCTCTGATGCTCCTGCGCGACCTGTTTCGGATCGGCCTTCTGGATGAATAAATTCTGAATGCTGCCCAAGTGAACCTGAGCGGTCGCCGGGTTCATCGTGTTGTCGAACGCGAGGTCGCCGCCTTTGACGTTTTTAAACAGATCGAGGATGGAAATGGCCAGATCGGAGTAACCCGCGGCTTTAAAATCTCCCTCTACCTTCTGCCCGATGCCCACCGCGTTCTTCAATTCAAACTGGACTTTCGGCAGATTCAGCGTGAAGTAGTTCAGGAAGTCCTTCGTCTCCTGCAGATGCTTGCTATTGGCCGAGATGGCGAAGGCGCTGCCCGGTGCGATCATGTACTGGTTCACGTCGCCCTTGCCGCCTACCGTCGGGAATTGGAATACGCCGACCTTGCCGCCCACGGAAGAAGCGTCGATGGCGCCCGTTTCCCATGTGCCTATGATATGCATGGCCGCTTTGCCCGTTTTGAAAATGTTGCCGCCCGCATTATAGTCGACGGACGTCGCGCCTTCGTTAAACGCGCCGGCCTGCACCAGCTCCTGGAACTTCGAAACGGCCTCCGTGAACGCCGGATCGTTGAACGTCTTCTTCTTGTCGAGCACGTCCTGGAGGAAGCCCGGACCGCCGTTTGTGCGCAGCAGCATATTCATAAACAGGAACGAACCTGTCCATGAATCTTTTTCCCCGATGGCGATCGGCGTAATGCCTTTGGATTTCAGCAGCTTCACGTCTTCCAGCAGTTCCTCGAACGTTTTCGGCGTATCTTTGATGCCTGCCTGGGCGAACAAGTCCTTGTTATAGTAAACGACTTGAATGTTATTGCCGTCCGGCAGGGCGTACACGTTGTTGTTAAAGCTGTAGTAATCGAGCAGCCCGTCCTGAAAAGTCCCTTTCAGGCCGTTCTTATCCAGCATGTCGTTCAGCGGGGCGAGCAGCCCGGCATCGACGAAAGGCTTCATCTGGGCCGCCGGGTTCACGATCGTGATGTCCGGGATCTCTTTGGAAGCGGCCTGGGTTTTCAGCTTCATTTTCTGCTGGTCGGTGTTCATGGAATCAAGCTCGATATGAATATTGGGGTTTTCCTTCTCATACTGTTCCACGATTTTATGAAGCATTTTGTACGTAGGCGTCGTCGGATCGGGGTAAATGTTCTGGAACGTGATGGTGACTTTCTTGTCCCCTCCCTTGGATCCCGTATTCGTATCCTGTGTGTTCCCTGTACCCGCGGATTGGTCGGCTCTTCCGCAAGCCGCCAAGCCGACCGCCAAGACACCGGCCAGCGCTGCGGCGGAGATGCGAGCTGTTTTTCTGCCCATTTTTCCTGACCCCCATTAAGTTCGAAATGTAAGTTTATTATCATCGTTTAGAGCGCTTTCAACAATGCAAGAAATTAAGGTTTGTGGTTTACTTTTTCAAGATTGTGGAATTTTTCAACTGAACAACCAGAGTCAAATCCGCCGATCAACTGGCAAAGCGCAGTAAAACATCCCCCCGCGAAGCCGTGCTACACTGGTACAAAACGGCCTTGATCTATGCCGGAGAGGATGGTTTTACAGATGGAAGTTGTCCGCATCGGAATCATCGGGTTAGGTAATATGGGATCGGCGCACGCGAAATATTTGATTGAGAACAAAGTAAAAGGCGCGGTACTCGCAGCGGTGTGCGACGCGCGAACCGAGCGGCTGGAGTGGGCGGCCCGTGAATTCGGAAAAGGCGTGGTACGCTTCACCGGAATCGAAGAGATGTACGCCTCCGGCACAATCGACGGCGTGATCATCTGCACGCCGCATTACGGCCATCCGGCGGAAGCCGTGGCAGCGTTCCGGCACGGCCTGCACGTGCTGACGGAGAAGCCGGCCGGCGTCTACACGAAGCAGGTCCGCGAAATGAACGAAGCCGCCGCGGCGTCCAGCAAAGTGTTCGGCATCATGTACAACCAGCGCACGCAGCCGCTCTACAAGAAGCTTCGGGACCTAATCGGGCAGGGCGAGCTGGGGGAAATCCGCCGGATTAACTGGATCATCACCCATTGGTACCGGTCCCAGAGCTACTACGATTCCGGCGGATGGCGCGCCACATGGGCGGGCGAAGGCGGCGGGGTCCTCATCAACCAGTCGCCTCATCAGCTCGACCTGTGGCAGTGGGTGACCGGCATGATGCCCAAGCGGCTGCGCGCCTTCTGCGCTTTCGGCAAGCACCGGGACATCGAGGTCGAGAACGAAGTGACCGCCTACGCGGAGTACGAGAACGGAGCGACGGGCGTATTCATCACGTCCGCCTGCGAAACGCCGGGTACTAACCGGCTTGAAGTGGTGGGGGACCTGGGCCGGATGGTCATCGAGAACGACAAGCTGACCTTCTACCGGCTGCGGCAGTCGGAGACGGAGTTCAACCGTACCTATAAGGGAGGCTTCGGGGAGCCCGAGGTTTGGAAAATCGACATTCCCGTCGAAGGCCAACGCGGGCAGCACCACCTCATCACCCAGGATTGGGTGAACGGCATTCTTCACGGCACTCCCCTGATCGCTCCGGGCGAAGAGGGCCTGAAAGGGCTCACGCTCTCGAACGCCATGCTGCTGTCCGCATGGACGGACGAATGGGCGGAGCTGCCGCTGGACGAAGACCGGTTCTACGGGCTGCTCCGACAGAAAATAGAGGCTTCCGGGGCGGTGAAAACTACGGAGGAGAAGACGCTCGATACGACAGGTTCTTACTGACGGGAAGGGGCCGGTACTGCGCAGAGTGCATCCATGAAATGCCGCCATAAGGAGCCCGCCTTCGATTGCGGGATTTTTAGGGGATTGCCGCACGATGTGCAGTGCGACTGAGGGCACTGCCCCATGTCCTGTGATAGACTGCCGTCCAAAGGACGGGGCTTCATAGTCACACAGGGTGCCGCAGCGTACGACGTTCTGGACACGCATTGCCTGCAAATAGAAACGGGAAGCGCTTGCATGCTACACTAAAGTCAGAAAGGCCGCTTCCGGGCGGCCCTACATCCCGATAAAGCGTGGTGCTCTCCCGCATGTTCACGAACCAGCACGATCGCAAAGATTCGCTCGGCCTGAGCTACCGCAACGAGGGAAAGGTCGATTCCGTTTTTCATTCCCATGCGTATTACGAAATTTATTACTTCCACAGCGGAAGCTGCAACTATCTGATTGGCGGCAACATCTATATGCTTCAGCCCGGGGATCTCATCCTCATGAACGGCATGACGCTCCACTGCCCCAAGGTCGACACCGCCGTCCCTTATATCCGGACGACCGTGCATTTTGAACCGGCGGCCCTCAAACCGTATCTGGAGCTTCCTCACGCGGTCAATGTTCTCCAGCCTTTTCAGGAATTGAAAAACTGCCGCCTCACTCTTCGCGGCCCCGACAAAGAGGAAGCGGAGCGCATCCTGCATGAAATGAGCATCCACCGCAAGACGGACGGCTTGATCGCTTACAACCGTCTCCACCTCGCATTTCTGGACCTGCTGTATTTCGTTCGCGAGCAGTGCCGGCGGACGCTGCGCGCGGGGCGCGAATTTTCTTCCGAGAAAGAAAAACACGTCCAGCGTATCGTCAGCTTTCTCGAAGAGCGCTTTGCGGACGATCTGCACTTGGAGCATCTTCAGGAACACCTGAACTTCAGTAAATTTTATTTATCTAAAATTTTCAAGGAAATCACGGGGCTGACTATTTTTCAGTTCGTGTACCGCCGCAGAATCAACGAGGCCAAGACGCTGTTCCTGCACAATCCCGGCCACTCCGTGACTGATGTGTGCCTGCAGGTTGGCTTCAAGCATCTCGCCCACTTTAGCCGCTTGTTCAAGCAGCAGGTTGGCCTTACGCCGGAAAAATATAAGAAAACGGTCCGCGAGCAGCTTTCTTCTTAAGTTCTTAACGGCCAGCCTCCGGATTGGCATCATTGAGAAAGGTTCACACAGGCCGGGGGATTCACACCACCCGTTCGGCAAATAAAACCGCGAACCGGACTCGGGCCTACGCCAGCATCGGCTCATAGCCATGAAAGGAAGGATTTCTTTTGCATAAAAAAGACGGCATGAACTACGCCCCCGAAGGAAAACCGGCGCCGGTCGTCGCGCGGGGCGACTTTATTTTCGCCGCTGCGGGATTGGAGCACGGCCATATTTACGGCATGTGCAACGGACTGCGGGAAGCCGGGGGCGAGCCGAAATGGGTCTACGACCCCGATCCCCTGAAAGTAAAAGCTTTCCTGGCCGCCTATCCCGGCGTACGCCCCGCCGCGTCGCTGGAGGAGATTTTACAGGACGAAGAAGTAAAGCTGGTAGCTGCCGCGGCCATTCCGTGCGACCGCGGTCCCCTCGGCGAGAAAGTGATGCGCAGCGGCAAGGACTACTTCACCGACAAAACACCGTTTACCGCGCCGGACCAGCTTCAATCGGCCAAGAGGACGGCAGCCGAAACCGGCCGCAAGTACGCGGTCTATTTCAGCGAGCGCCTGCACGTCGAGAGCGCCGTCTTCGCGGGCCAGCTCGTCCGCGACGGAGCGATCGGGCGCGTCGTGCAGGTGCTTGGTCTCGGCCCGCACCGGCTTAACGCCGCTTCTCGGCCCGGCTGGTTCTTCGAGCGGGCCAAGTACGGCGGCATCTTGTGCGATATCGGCAGCCACCAGATCGAACAGTTCCTGTTCTTTGCCGGCTGCCGGGATGCACAGGTGCTGCACAGCAAGGTCGCCAACTACAACAACCGGCAGTATCCGGAGCTGGAGGATTTCGGCGACGCGACCCTGCTCGGAGACAACGGGGCGACCCAGTATTTCCGCGTCGATTGGTTGACGCCGGACGGCCTGTCCGTCTGGGGGGACGGACGCACCGTTCTCCTCGGCACGGACGGCTATATCGAGCTGAGGAAATACGTCGATATTGCCCGCAGCACGCAGGGCGACAACCTGTACCTCGTGAACGGCGAGGGCGAGCGTCGGCTTGAGCTGAGCGGCAAAGTCGGCTACCCGTTTTTCGGGGAGCTGATCCTCGACTGTCTGAACCGTACGGAGCATGCGATGACCCAGGAGCATATTTTCAAAGCGGCCGAGCTCTGCCTGCTTGCCCAGCAGAAAGCGGTCAGGGCCGAGTAGCGGCGGAAATCCCGTCTTTTACGGACGCTAAATTTCAGGCGCAAAGTCGCTCGACCCGTCAGCTACTATGCACTCTTAAATGATGGCTGCCTCTAAGCCAACCTGGTTGTCTGTGCAGTTCTACATCCTTTCCCACTTCAAGCGATTGAGCACCATAGCTGATGATCCGGACTGCATGACAACGGATTTAGCGGCTCGCTGTCTGATTCCCGGGTTAATGTCTTGGACATTCAGAGTTTAACTGGACTAGGTAACCCTCAGCCCCAAGCCCCGTGACCACAGTCATGCGATATCCCATCGAGCGCTTTGAACTGCCCGCAGTATAGCGATTTATACTTAACCAACTTTTCCGACCGGAGGTGCCCAATCGAATGAAACTGTCCGTGTTTACCGTCGCTACACCCGAGCTGTCCCCGGAGCAGCTTGCCGCCGCTGCCAAAGAAGCCGGAATCTCCGGCATCGAATGGCGATACAAAGAGATTCCGCCCGAAATGGCCGGTGAAGCGCCGTCCTTCTGGCGCAACAATCTCTGCTCCATTTCGCCGGAGTGGGACGATGCCGAGCTGAGCCGCTTCCAAGACGCCGCCGAGCGTCACGGATTGCGTTCCCTCAGCGTGACACCTTACCTCGACGCCGGTGATCTGGAAGGCGCGGAGCGCGTGCTGGACGCCGCCCGGCGGCTCGGCGCTTCCTTCATCCGGCTCGGCGTACACCGCTATGACCGGACGCGGAACTTCCGCGAGCTGTTCGGACTGCAGCGGGCCTATCTGCGCGAGGCGGAAGCCCTATGCCGCCAGTACGGCGTGAAAGGCCTCGTCGAGACGCACCACGTCACGATTGCGCCGAGCGCCTCCGCCGCGCCTACCGCCTTGTGGAAGGGCTGCAGTCCGAGCATATCGGCGTGCTGTACGACCCGGGCAACATGGTCTACGAAGGCTTCGAGAATTACCGGATGGGGATGGAAATTCTCGGCCCTTATCTCGCCCACGTGCACGTCAAGAACGGGGGCTGGGCGCCGGGTGCCGATGAGAACGGCATGACCCGCTGGGTTTCCGCCGCCCGCCCCATGAACCGGGGAATGGCCGACTGGCGGCAGGTCGTCGCGGATCTCCGGGCGGTCGGCTACACGGGCTGGCTGGGCGTCGAAGATTTCAGCGGCGAGCTGCCGGGTCCTGAGATGCTGAAGAAGTTCAGCGCTTTTATGAACGAGCTGATGCAGCCTTCCGAAGCATAGAGGCACCGTTCGCACGTTAAGAAACCAGCCGGATTTTCCGGCTGGTTTTGCTTTTTCGGGAGGGGCGGAGGCGACTTTGCGCAACATCCATTTAACATTCCAATATTATCCATATATAATGAAACGTATATTGCTCTCCCATTTTTGGTATACGCTCAAACTTTCTTATAATAAATGCTCTAAAACTATAGAGAAAGGAGAGGTTCGTCATAAAGAAAATCATTGTATTCGTACTCCTGATTTTATCCGCAACAGGATGTCAAAACCGCCCCGAAGCCGAACCGGCCCCAAAACCATTAGCGGATTTTTACCAAGCCGATTGGGACAAAATGGATCGGATCGATATCCGCAACGGCGCCACCGGGGAACTAAGAACATTTAAGGAAAAAGAAATCCTCCGAAAATGGATCGACGAAACCAGCCGCATAAAGATAACCCCCGATCCTAACCAGGAAAAGAGAACGGGCTTTAGATATTCAGCAAATTTATATGAAGGCGATCAGTTGAAGTTCGGCTTTACGGATAGCCACATCGGGAACGTATATATACTTCCTTCAGAACAGCTTCATAATCAGCTTAAAAGCTTGTTCGAATCATAAACTTTACTCCCCGCCTACCTCGCTTCTCTGCCCAAAAACCGCCAGAAATTGCGATGATACAGATCGTCGAAGTCGCGCTGTATCTCTTCCTCCGTCACGTACCAGCCGCTGCCGTGCAGCTTTTCGTACTTGTCCGCAAGTACCCGGCCGATGATGGAGCGGGAATGCTCCCACTTGTAAATAAGCTGCTCCAGAACGCGGCAGTCCGAGTGCTGCGGGATGACGGAGGTTCCGAGCAGCTCCACCCGGAAGCGGGTCATCTCCTCCACCATCGATTCCACGTGGAGGAACCACCAGCAGCCGAAAATCATCAGGTTGCGGAATTTGCGCGCAAGCACCGCAAGCTCATGCTGATTTTCGCGGGCCAGCATCGTGACCAGGAATTTCTGGTCCGGATACCGCCGGCAGAGGGCCTCCACCGCGGTCACGTCCGAGTGCATGCTCATGTCGCCCGCCAGACGGAGGCCCGGATTGACCGAACGCCGCACCCCGATCATGAGCGCAAAAGGAATGCCGTGCTCGAGGCATACCGGGACCATCGCTTCGTCGATCATCCGGCTGCGGTGATCGTCCGACGGATACACGAAATCCCCCGGCATGGAGACGGCCAGATAGAGCGCATCCATCCGCCGGATCCATTCCGACAGGAAACGGCAGACTTCCCCGCGCGTCTCCTCCGTCCATGCCTCCTCCACGCGGTATCCGAGCTGCTTCAGCTCGCGCACTGCCTGCGGCCAGTTGTTCAGCAGCGCATCCACACGCAGAGCCGCGGAGAAACGAGGGTCCGTATTGCCTCCGCGATCCAGCCACACCGCCCGCTCGGCCGCATCGAACGGGTCGTTCGTCATGACAATGTGCTCCACCTTGGCGAGCTTCATGACCGTGTCGAGCTGTCCGCGCAAATCCCGGCCTGCCAGGTGGCGGCGGTATTCTTCCAGATTACGGCTGGAAACATCCAGTCCAAGCCGGTCCAAAATCGTGATCAGTCCGCTTGCGGCCTCGCTCACCGGAGAATGATCGACGAACAGCTTTTTCCAGATGGCATCCGCCTGTTCCCTTTTCGTCATCGCCCAGAAAGCCTCATAAGAGTCCTCCGACCACCGGAAGGACTCCGAAATCAGGTAGTGATACGTCAGCAGCTCATCGATTCCCCAAAGCAGAGAATCTTCAAAGTCCGCGGAATACAGGTGGGTATGCATATCGGTGACCGGGGTGGAGGCAGCCAGCCTCCCGACGATTTTTCTAAGCTCCGCCGCGTTTTGGATCGTTTGTGCTTTCACGGTTCCACATCCTTTGATAGAGGTAAATTTTGCAAAAAAGTCCCGATAAGAAGCGCTGTGCTCTAAATCGTCATGGCCCCGAATCCCCCGTCGACCCGCAGGATAGAGCCGGTTACAAAACCCGACGCCGCGGAAGAGGCCAAGTACACGGCGGCACCCTGAAGCTCACGCGCTTCACCGAATCGGTTCATCGGCGTATGGCTCATAATGGAGGAAATCCGCTCCTCCGAAAGAATTTTGCGGTTCTGTTCCGCCGGGAAAAATCCCGGTACGATCGCGTTCACGCGCACTCCGGCCGGAGCGAACTCCCTCGCCAAATATTGGGTCACGCTGTTCACGCCGGCCTTTGAGGCGGAATAGGTGAACACCTTCGACAACGGCGGATCGGCCGATACGCTCGAAATGTTGATGATGCTCCCGCCGAGCCCGCTTTCCACCATGTATTTGCCGAAGACCTGGCAGGCCAGCATGACGCTTTTCAGATTGACGCTCATGATGCTGTCCCACTCCTCTTCCGTGATCTGGAAAAAAGGAGTGGCGCTGTTTTTGCCCGGGCAGTTGAGCAGAATATCGGCTCTGCCCGTCCAGTCCAGCACTTCGTCCAGGACACGCCGCAAATCTCCCGACGACGTCGCATCCGCCTGGAAGCAGCGGGCCTCCCCACCCCCTTGCTCGATGCGGTCACGGACCGCCGCGGAGGTAACCGGATTGCGGCCCACAACGGCCACCTGCGCTCCGTGTCCCGCCAGTCCGGCCGCCATCTCCCCGCCCAGTGTGCTGTTGCCGCCGATAACGACTGCCGTTTTGCCCGTCAAATCGAATAAATTCATATGAGGTTGACTCCTTTTCGCTGCTGCGGCTTCCGGGGAATAGTCCTACTAAATATAACAAGGACACAATCTATGTTCCCCCAGGATAAGCCGATTTTTTTTAAAACATAGACGATTGCGCTTTATATCTCTGCCCTTACCGTACCATGACCACTTGTAAAACGCTTTCTTCTCGTTATGCACCTGGCTTTGTTCATTTATATGTAGTTGGTGTGATCTTTAAGCGGGTGTGTTAAACTGTTCGTAACTTCTCCTATCGCTTACTCTCAAAATCGAAAATCCGGAGGACAGCCGTATGAGCCTGATGGACACCTTTACGAGGCCGATAGAAGCCCTGTATAACACATCCCGCATCCCCGCCGGTTTTCACTCCCATCTTTATTATGAACTTTATTATTTTCACAGCGGACAATGCAGCTACCTGGTCGGGGACCGGATTTATAACCTTTCCCCGGGCGACCTTCTTCTGATGAACGGCATGACTTTGCATTATCCCAAAATCAACCCGGCTTTCGAGTACTGCCGCACGATTGTTCATTTCGATCCGGCCTATGCCGAGGGGCTGTTCCTTGCACCCTTTCACACTCCGGTGCTGAACCCGTTCAAAAGAACGGATAACCGGCTGATTTCTCTGGAGCCTGGCGAACGGGCGATTTTGGAACCCATGCTGGAAGAATTGTGCTCCCTATCCGGAGAAAGCAATTCTTTATGTCGCGACAGGTTTCTCGCTTCTTTTATGCGGGTTCTGCTTCAAGTGTATGAAATCGCGGACAAACCCCGTAACCGGAGCCACGAGCCCGCCGGACCCCGACAGCAGCATGTGCAGCAGCTCATTTCTTATGTGGAGGCGCATTACACCGAGGATTTGCGCCTGGATGACATCGCCGCAGCCGTCCACTTGAACAAGCACTATCTCGTTAAAATGTTTAAGGAAACGACCGGTATCACCTTGTTTCATTACTTGTACCGGCGCCGCATCAACCAGGCGAAAGTTCTTTTCACCCTGGAACCCCAAAAAAGCATCACCGAAACCGCCTATGAAGTCGGCTTCAAGCATTTGTCTCACTTCAGCCAGACGTTTAAAAAGTTTACCGGCCTGACGGCCGACGAATACCGCAAACAGGTGCTGAACACTTACTCGAAAGAGTGAGGTATTGGTTGGGGGCCGCTGCGTAAAACGCTAAGAAGGCACCGCAGTTTATTACTGCGGTGCCTTTTATGCCGACGGGCAAACCTCCCGGCGGTGCTTTGCTTTTAGTCTTGCTCTTGCCCTAGCTCCCGCTCACCAATCCGCTATTCCGCCAAGCTTCCGTCCCTTCTTCGGCCCCGCGAATCCGTCACGATACCGGCAGCCGGGTCGATCGCTTTCACAATGGCTTTCAGGCGGGCTTCTTCCATAAAATGAATGGTATAAGAAAGGCTGCAGTCTCTGCTGCGGCTGAAGCTTTCGCTCCTCGCTTCATCCGGCGCTCCATCGTCCGGCCCGGGGCCGTTCCCTGCCGCCCCTCCCCCCGCAGACTCACGAGGCTCGATAGGCCGGAAATTCGCGATGACCCGCCTGGAGCGTCTGCTGAAGAAACGCTCGGCGGCCCGCTCCAGCCCGTAAACGTGACGCTCTTCCGGTATCGCTCTTTTTGCAGCCGCCTCGCGTTTTTCCGCCTCTTCAGTTTCACAGTCAGAGGCCTTCCGTCCCAGCCTGGCCTCCATCTCTTTCTCGATTTCGGCGCAGTGCCCGCTTACAATCGTAATCCGGCGGTGTACCGAGAACCCCCGCAGACTGAAATGGACCGTTTCATACGCGAGCAGGTAAGCGAGAATGGAATACATCGCCTGATCCCAGCCGTAAATAAAACCGGCCCCCGCCAAAATAAAACAGTTCAGCAGCATGAAATCTTGATCTTTGAAGCCGAATTTCACCAGTTTCTCGGTGTGATCCCGCGTTTCCAGCGTATCCAGAGTCCCCCCGTAGCGGATGACCAGACCGATCCCCAGCCCCAGCGCGCTTCCTCCGCAGAAGGCGGCCGTCATCGGATTTTCGATCAGAGCCGGTACCGGATGAAGAATGAGGGCGCTGAGCGAAAATACGAGCAGGCCGAGAACCGTGAGCACCGCGAAATTTCGCCGGACCTTCCGGTACGAAAGCAGAATAAGCGGCAGGTTCAGAACGAACAGAAACAGGCCGAGCTTCATTTCCGTAAAGTGAGCGGCCAAAGCGGACAAACCCGTCATCCCTCCGACCAGCATCCGGTTCGGGATCAGGAACAGCTCCAGCCCTACTGCGGCCAGCACGCTCCCGCAAATCACCATCAAGAGCTTGAAACACCACTGTGCCAAGGACCAACCGCCCGGTACTTCTCCGGCCGGACTCATACGGACATTTTGCAAAAGCTTCATCGGAATTCCTCCTCATCGCTTAGATTACGTCCTTACAGGACCGTACAATCAGCCAGCGTCCGAGTGCGAATATCCCGCGGCGTTACCCGCTTCCTTCCTTTTGCAGAACGGTTTTGCCCTCCTTTTTGCCGGACGCGTCTTTGAAAGGAATCACTTTATTCATCCACTTGTAAATGGTTTTGCTTTCCTTGGTAAGCAGCGGCCCGAGAATCGCCATAATGAGTACGTACAGAGCCGCGAACGGCTGTAAAACCGCAAGCAGTCCGCCCGCTTTGCCGAGATTGGCCATAATGATGGAAAATTCGCCGCGCGACACAATGGTCAGGCCGATGTTGGCCGAAGCCTTCGAAGGCAGACCGGCGCTTCGCCCCGCAAGCAGTCCGGCGGCCAAGTTCCCGATCAAGGTAATCGCGACGGCTCCCAGCGACATCCAGACGGCTCCGCCGAGCGCCAGGGGATCGATGGTCAGCCCGAAGCTGAAAAAGAAAATGGCGCCGAAAAAGTCCCGGAACGGCATGATCAGATGCTCGATCCGCTTGGCGTGTTCCGTCTCCGCCAGGACAAGCCCGACGAGAAGGGCCCCGATCGCTTCCGCGACATGAATCGTTTCGGAGAAGCCCGCTACGAGGAACAGCGCCGCGAAAATCACGAGCGCGAACAGCTCGTTGGAGCGGATGTTCAGCAGCCGGTTCAGGAGTGGGACGGCTTTTCTGCCCGCGATGAGCAGCACCAGCATAAATCCGAGCGCGATGAGCGCGGAGAGCAGCACGCCTCCCAGCGTTGTGGAACCGCTTAGGACGAGTCCTGACAGGATAGAAATGTAGACGGCGAGGAAGACGTCTTCGAACATGATAATACCGAGGATCATTTCGGTTTCTGGATTGGCCGTTCTTTTCAGATCGACCAAAACTTTGGCCACGATGGCACTGGAGGAAATCGTCGTAATTCCGGCAATCACCAGAATTTCGGCTAGAGGAAAACCGAGCGCCCAAGCGAATATGACGCCCAGCGTAAAATTAATGAGGATATAAATCGTACCGCCCACGGCGATGGAACGCCCCGACTTGATAAGCCGGCCTACCGAGAACTCCAGTCCCAGATAGAACAGAAGGAACAGGACCCCGATCCGGCCCATAAACTCGATCAGCGGCGCGCTTTCAATGAACCGGAAATCAAAATGCCAGATCTCCAGCGCGTGCGGACCTACGGCCATCCCGATCAGAATATAGAAAGGAATGACCGAGAAGCGGAGTTTGGCCGACAACAACCCGGCCGCCGCAATAAGCGCGATGGCCAGACCTACCTCGAATACCATGTGATTCATCTATTCAACCACTTCCATTCTTTAAAATGTGCCGGAACAATTTTTGCTGCTGTCTTTCCCCGACCACGATCAGAGTCGAGTCGGCGGATAGGACATAATCCGGTCCCGGATTGATCTGCTTGCCGTGATTTTTGTCGACCACCGCAATGATAGTCGCTCCCGAATTTTGCCGGACGTCCAGCTCGCCGATTGATTGGCCGATGCACGCATACTCCGGGTCCATCTTGTACCATTCGATGATCAAATCGTCCAGAGCCACTTCGATCGACTCCAACGCCTTCGGTTTATACGTCAATCCGCCTACGATTGCGGCAAGCTGACGGGCTTCATCGTCGTCAAGGGTAACCATGGACAAGCTCTCGTCCGGATCGTCATAGTGAAAATGGTACATTTCGCGTCTGCCGTCGTCATGAAGGATAACGACGATCTTATCTCCGCCGCGGGTATTCATCAGAAACTTCTTTCCTATCCCCGGCAAATCGGATTCTCTTACGTACATAGTGGAATAGCCTCCTATAAATGAGTGTAATTATGGACCGTCCGGTCCTGTTTCAGACTGCCCATGCGCTTAGCGCCGTAAGGAGTCTAAGAATTCGGACAGACGGGGGCCTTGCCGCCCGGCTTATTTTTTTTGCCGAGGCTCATCAACGTTTCCTGTATCATCCATTTTATTTTTATACATATTTATGCATAATTTATGCATTCGGGAAGAATTCGGACAGACTCAAAGAAACCGTCTCAAAGCGGCCGAAAAAAATGATACGGGCAAATAACTTTGTTCAAAATTCGGATGAACGGAACTTACGATTGGCCGGATAACGGCAGAGGATTTAAACCACGTAATTGGACGTGAATTTGATCGGAAGAAGGAATTGTTTGCGCCTTAACAGGCAGATGAAGGGTTTGTACCGGAGCCCTGGAATGGGGGCTTTAAAGAGGGTAAACAGGCACAGCACGAATAAGACCACGAGGGTGTTGGCCGCCTTCACCATTTTGGCAAAATGATGGGTAACGGCTTTGCGGATCACATACTTGGATTTGTGTTCGCCAAGCGGAGGGACAGACTCGTACGTAGAGGAGGACTGGCTGGCCGCGGCTTCCTGAGTCAGAGGCACGGGCGCGGAGAAGCTCAGCAGAAAAGAAAGCGCAAGAAACAGGCACCAGCGAATGATCGCGTTCCGTTGCTTCATCGTCTCCCCCCTTTTGTAATCTGTTACAACTATGATAACACATTTTGCGCCTTCACGAAACAGTTTTGGACTTATTTTATGCATTTTTTTGTTTGATTATGCAAAATGCCGGCAGCCTGTCCCTACGACCCTGCCGGATCTGTAACTTCCCAGCTTGTCCATCAACCCGTACAATAGGGGAGGTGATAATTGGAAGCCCGTTAGAGAGAGGAGTACAACATCATGGCAGCATCCAGACAGGAACGTCATACAAATTTACGCGAGGCGGAAAAGAAAGCCCTTGCGCTTTTCGAATTGGCCGAAGCGAAAGGAATTCTGCGCAGCGGCGTTACGGAGAAAGAATTGAACCGTGAAATTTATGAGTTCGCCTTCGAGCTTTACGGGATTAAAAAATATTGGCACAAGCGGATCGTGCGTGCGGGAAGCAATACGCTTCATCCGTACCGGGAAAATCCGCCCGACAGAATGGTGGAGCCGGGGGACATTCTCTTTATCGACTTCGGACCGATCTTCGAAGATTGGGAAGCCGATTTCGGACGCACCTACGTGTTTGGAGACGATCCCCTCAAAAATAAACTGCGGCGGGACGTTGAACTCGCCTGGCATGACGGCAAGGCTTTCTTCGATTCCCGTCCGGACATAACGGGCAGCGAGCTTTACGATTTTATGAAAGCTTTGGCCCGCGATTACGGCTGGGAGTATGGCGGCCCTCACGCCGGTCATCTTATCGGGGAATTCCCCCACGAGATCGTACAAGGCGAAGAGGTCGAGAATTATATCCATCCCGACAACCACATTAAGATGCGGGATAACGATAAAAACGGCCTGCTCCGCGACTGGATCTTAGAGATCCATTTTGTGGACCGCGAGCGCGAGATCGGCGGATTTTTCGAGCAGCTGCTGACGGTGGACTAATCATCCGCCAAAAAAAAGGAGCCTGCACGGCACTCAAACGAGTACCGTGCCGAGCTCCTTTAATTTTTGCAGGATATTCTCCTCCGTCCGGTCGTCGACGGCGATCCTCTCCTTGGCGAGTTCAGCCAGCGCATCATGGTCCCCGATCAGCACCGAATGCTTCGCTTTCCGGAAAAGCGGCAGATCGTTGTTGTCGTTGCCGAAACAAATGAACTCATCCAGCTGAAGCCCGCAGCCGCTTAAGGCCGCCATCTTGTTGACGCCTTGGCTGGTCACATCCAGAATACCCTCGGAGGAATGATGATGGATCGTAACGTCCAAGGCTCTCAGCTTCGCGGACAGCTCCTCAAACCGGCTGCAGGAGAGCACGACGATTTTGACAAATGATTGAATGTCGTCCAGCTCCACGCGTCTCGCCAGCCCACGGGGATCCACATTAGCCAGGAACGGGTGTCCGGGACTCAGACGGTAAGCATAGTTCCATGTATCGTCGATAAGATATTCGGCCTCATAATCGTTCAGCAGGTTAACGATTTGCCCCGCTAACGGCCCGGGAATCGGCTGGTACGCCAGCGGCTGCTTGCGGTAAAACGTCATCGCGCCGTTCGCCCCGATCAGCAGATGTCCGCCGAATCTATCGTCTAGGACGGGTAGCATATCCCGGCAGGGCCGTGCCGATGCGAAGCCCACAAAGTGCCCGGCTTCCTCCAGCTCCAGCAAAACATCCAGAATGCGTTTCGAAATCGGCTGTCCTTTGAAGCAAATCGTTCCATCCAGATCAAAAATAAAGTTCATGTTCACGCCCACCTTACTCGGTTGATGTACCTAATCGTAACGGGTACGGCCCGTCCGTTAAAGGGACAGAACGCGCAAAGTGAGCAGGACACCCCGCAGGCGTGCGGCAGGCTTGCAGGCAAGCTGCGGCAAGTGTGCGGCCGATGTACGCCCGAATCCCCTACCGCCCTCTCAGGCCCGCGAATCGTAAGGGGCGGTACCGGCACAGCCGCGCCCCCGCAATACGGCGCGGGCCGGGCGTACAGAGCACGGCCCCACCTTCCCGCTCGGAGCCTGCGCAGCGGGAACAAGCGGCCCGCCGCCCCCGCAATGCGGCGGCTCAGAACCACGCTTCCGCCAGCGCCTTCACGCCGGCGGCAATTTCCTCCCGGCCCAGCGCCCCGTATCCGAGCAGCACGGTCGGATGCTCGTCCCTGGGCCGCAGCCAGTACCGGGCGGTGCCATACACCCGCACGCCCTTTTCCAGGGCCGCTTCGATCAGCTCGTCCTCCGACCGGTCCGTCCGTACGGTCAGGAAAGCGTGAAGCCCCGTGTCTTTGCCCTCGGCTTGCGCTTTTCCCGGCATATACCGTTCGAGGGCCTCCGAGAAAAAGTGCCGCTTCTCCTCGTAAAGCCTCCGCATCTGCTGCAGATGCTTGTACCAGTATCCGTCGGATAAGTACCGGGCGAATGTAAGCTGGTCCAATGTGGAAACCGGTTGGTCGTACTCCGGGACTTTCAAGTGAAACTCGGAAAGAAGCCCGGCGGGCAGCACCATGTAGCTGAGATTGAACACCGGCAGCAGCGCCTTGGAGATCCGGCCAATATAAACCGTCTTGTCCGGGACCATGCTCTGAATCGCCGGAAGAATCCCTTCCTCGTATTTAAACTCCCATTCGTAATCGTCCTCGATGAGATATTCGCGGGAGCGGGCCCAATCCGCCAGCTCCGTTCTTTTATCGGCAGGCATCGTCATCCGGTTCCTGAACTGCTGGGAGGGGCTTACATACATCACGTTCGCGGCGCTTTCCGTAAGTTCCCGAAGAGAGACACCGCTGCCGGCCAATGGAATCGGGTGGACGCGAAACCCCAGATTCAAAAACGTATTCCGGGCCCCGTCGTAACCGGGATTCTCGACACCGATCCTGTGCTTCTTCACGTCGAGAAGCTGGCTTAACAGCATCACGAGCTGCTGGGGGGCCGCTCCCACGACGATCTGGTCCGGGGTAGACAAAACACCCCTGGATTCATACAAAAGCCTGGACAGCTCCTTACGGAGCGGATATTCCCCCTGGCTCGTTCCCTCGACGGCATAACGGCTCTGGTACTGCGCGACCAGGAGATTGCGCACCTTGTTCCAATGCCGGAAGGGGAACGTCCCCAGCTCAATATTGCCGTAGCGGAAATCCGTCGTGACCGTCCGTTCGGGGGTATTTGCTTCTTCCGACCGGATAACCTCGCGCGAGGAGGCATCCGGCTCGTACGTCACGCAGAAGCCCCTCTGGGGGATATTCCGCAGATATCCTTCCGATATCAGCAGCTGATAGGCGTTTTCCACGCTATTTTTACTGACGCCGAAAGACCGGGCACTGCTGCGGAGCGAAGGAAGATATTCTCCGCTGCGCAGCCTTCCTTCCCGGATCCCGTTTTTGAAATAGGTATATAACTGGTGAAAAATCGGCTTTTTGCTGGCCGAAAAATCCAGTGTAAATTCACGCATGACGCGACGCACCTCCTAAGCCCGGATGCTTCCTCCGGCCGACCCGAGACACTGGGCATACGGCATCCTTATCGCTGCCGAGTGCCGCGCCTCCTAATTTTTATCGTACAGATCCTGCTTTTCCGGTCCACAACTTCATTCTTATCTTCCCAAACCTGTCTTGAAACTTCAAGAGAAGATAATTTAACAGAAGAGAATAAAATTTTACAGAATTTTGTCGTTATTTGTCTTAATAATTTACATTATTTTGTCGATATATATGTAGAAAGGGGAGATACCTGAATGACAAGCGTTACAACAACCAAAGAAGAAGTTATCGAAAGAATCAGCGGGATCATTTCATCGGAGCTTGAGCGTGTTAAAACTGAAAATCCGTTCTTTCTGAACTTCCCGGCGGAAAAAAATCCGCAGTATTTCGTCTGGTGCAACAACCTCTATCATTTGTCCAAACATTTTGGCGAACTGCTGAAGCTTAGATGGGAACGGTTCCCCGATGTGGACCACGATGTTTTCTCCACTCACTATGACGAAGAGAAAGACCATGCCGAAATGCTCCGCAAATGGATGATCGGCATCGGCTTGGACGATCCCGAAAACCATACGGCCAATTACGAGACGGAACACTTTATCTCCCTCCAATACCGCGCAGTTGCGGCCATGGACGAAAATATGTCGCTGCTGATCATCAACAGCACGAGCGAAGGCTTTGCTCACGCCGTCTATCTTCACGCCTACAAAATTCTCCAGGAAACCGGCTTCACGGATCTCGAGTACTGGGCGATTCACTGCGAGGCGGACGAGGAACACAGCCAAGTGTATCATCTCATCCAGAACATGACCGAGAAACAACTGAAGGAAGCCGAGCATCTCGTTAAGTATACCTGCAACACGTTGGACGTCATGCTCGCATCCTGGTTTAAATAATTCGCGAAGGGGTATCCAAATGAGCGTTGTACTAAAAGATAAATTCAGCTCCAACATGGATAAAGCCAACCTGGTTTTTGCCTGGCAGGTCGTCGATAACCTGACGGTCGAGGAAGCCCAAGAGGCTGCTCGCATCATTACCGAAACTGTGGCAAATAGCGCCAAAGCGGGCAAAGTCAAGCTGCTTGTCGACAACCGCTTTATGGAGCGCGACGGACGTCCGATCGTGTTTACACCGGAAGTCAACAGCATCTGGGAAGAAGCGCAAAGAACCGTATTCCCTCACGTTTCCCACATTGCCGTGCTGTGCAGCGGTTCGATCATGAAGATGCAGATGGACCGCATCTCCAGAAATTCGAACATTTCCGATATTCAGAAAAGCTACTGGAACAAAGAAGATCAAGTTATGCTGAAAGAAGCTTTCGATTTCCTCGGCATAAGCTCCAACGATCTCGTCAAAAACAAGTAACAGCCGAACGACCCGAGTCCCGCGTTTCCTCCCGAGGAAATCGGGGCTTTTTCGCGTTCCCTTTTCCAATAAAAAAAGCGCACAGATCCCGCAGGATCGTACGCTTTTCGCATCGCGTCGCATAATTTCCCGAAGCCGCCGGGTGCGAAAAAATAAGTTTCGGTCAGCCCGGTTCTTTAACATCCCGGACTTCCAGCGTGATGGGCTGCGTGTACAAGTCGTACTTGCTGCCGCCGTCGATGACCGCCGTATATCTCAGAAGAGCGTGGGCTTTGCCCGGTCTTTTCGCCGTGATCCGGCTTCCGTAAGCCTCCACACTGATTTCGCCGTCAAGCAGAATCACATCGGCCGCCTTCTCAACCCGGTCGCCTTTGAACGTTTCCATCAGGACGGACAAGTCCTTGCTTTCATAGTTGCCGACGACGATATGGTCCTGCACCGGTTTAACGGAGGCCGCCCAATCCGAAGCCCAGAACGCGTAGTCCGTCGTAATGCCGAATGCGCCGTAACAGAAAAATTTAGCAAAATTGCTCTTGTCGTTAAACGTCCAGGGAGAAATCAGAACTCCCCGGTGCTTGGCCGCTTCCATAAAGTTCGGTCCCAGCCCTTTGTAAGTGGTATTGAACGTGGTATTTCTCATCTGCATCAGCCGCAGCGTGTTGGTCAGCGACCCGTCGATATTCGCCTCATTGGCGGTTTCCCCGGTCAGCAGCCCCATCGGCATTTCGGGCATCAGCTCGGAGAGACGTTTCAACTGGTCGGGATTGAAAGACATCATGTTGATTAAATCTTCGGCGCCTTTATCTTTAACCACCTTAACAAAAGCATCCATCGCCGCCGGGTTCTTCGATTTCATCTCGGCCATAATCATTTTGCCCTGACTACGGGCGAGGTCGATCTGCTCTTCGAACGTCGGTATCTGAACGTACGGGAATCCGGCCGGATGCGGTTTGTTGGCGTTCAGCTTTTTGAGCTGGGCCAGGGTAAAGTCCTCGACCTTGCCTTTGCCGTTCGTCGTGCTTTCGAGCAAAGGATCGTGAATGATCACAAGCCGGCCGTCTTTGGTAAGGTACATATCGTTCTCGATAAAATCCGCTCCCGCCTCCAGGCCGAGACGGTTGGAAACGATCGTGTTCTCGGGAGCCTTCGACGGCATTCCCCGGTGCCCGATGATGTACGGCTTGCGGATCAGCGTATTCCCGTGGGAATACACTTTCAGGGCTTTGAAGGCCGCCTTGGGCGAATCGGTCACAATCCCGTTAACCCCCGCCGTAATCAGCGTGTGCAGACCCAGCTCCGGACCGGCCTTCGTCCCCGCCTCCTTCGTCCAGACGACGATTAGCCTCTGCTGAAGGTACGCGACGGAGGAACGGGAGGCCGAGGCCCCGGGCAGAATGGCGATCTTGGCCAGACTGGCCGTCGTTTTGCGGCGGATGTTCAGCAGATCGTCCGCCGACAGATTCCCGGCCGAGCTGAAATCCACGATGCCGCGTAAGGCCGGATACAGCGTTCTGGCCCGCTTGACGAGCTCGCCCCGGTCGGACACGACGAAAGCGTCCTCGATGCCGCTCTTCTTAAGCAGCCCGGCCACGCTGTCCGCCGTCTCTTCGTCCCGGACGTAGAAAGCCGGGATCATCCGGCGGCCCAGCCTGTCCAGAACGGCCTCTAGCGTACCCAGCTCCGTTTTGCCGGAAGGGTCCGTAATCCGGAGTCCGCTGCTCACATGGAGGATGACGGTGGCGGGCTTTGCCGGACCGGACAGCTCCTCCAGCTGCTCCTTGCTGCGCAGCTCCGTCACGATAGTCGGCGCGATGGCGATGCCCGTCTCCGGCTCCGTGACCTGCACAAGCTTGCTCCCGGGTACCGGGGGCTGCTTCACCGGTTGTGCGGCGACACCCGCGCCTGCCCCGACGGGTGGAGGCGTCCCGCCCCTTCCGGCGGAAACTGCCGCTGTTGCGGCTCCGGTTTGTTTCGTTTTATCTGATAAGATGCTCGGGTGATCCGGGGTTCCGCCTGCAATCGTCGTGCCGCTTCCAAGCGCCTGACTTCCTGCATCGGCCATGTGAGCCTGCGGCATCCCCGCACGAAACGGAACTGCCATGCCCACCAAAGCCAACGTAACTCCCACATAGAAAATGTTCCAACGACGTGTCGACTGTTTGCGCTCTTTCCCTGTGGAAGGTTTCAGGTACTTGAAAAATTTTGCCGGTTGCTGCACGGCTCTCCCCCTTACGTGTGGTGAAATGTTCCCCACCCCGATAATCCCGTGTGTATTTGAAGATTATGGTGGATACACTTCATTGTATCAAGTTCTCATTAGTGAGTAACGAATTCTTTATAAAGAATGTTTCAATTTTCCTTAAACTTTTCTTACAAAAATAAAAGACTTCCCGACGTGGATCGTCGGGAAGTCTTTGGAGCAAATCCTAGCTTGCCTGAAGACGGACATTAAGGCAGTTGGTTAAGGAAAGGTTTGACCGTTTCCGCGAAGCTGTAGCCGTTCATGCCGTCCCAGTTGATGGACCAGGTCATGGCACCGCGGATGTCCGGATATTTCGCTACCGGCTTGTAGCTTCCGCAGCTGTTGCCGGTTGCCAGGCAGTTCAGCGCGTTGTTCACAACCGATGCGGATACATAACCGCCGCCCGCAGCCGAAGAGGTTGCCGGAACGCCGATACCGAGCTGGCTAGGCGATACCCACTGGATCGCGAGATCCGTAAGAGCCGTCAGGAAGTCGACGGTTCCTTGGGAGTAACACTTGCCGTCACGGCCGAGCATACAGCCGGAATTGTAGAACTGGGTGTTGATGACTGTCGTAATGTCTTTCACGTTGTTGTAGAACTGGATGTAGCTCGTTTGGTTGTTCTGCATGTCGATCGTTTGCGGAGCCATGGTCAGGACGAAGCCGGAGCCGACTTTCGCCTGAATCTGGCGGACCGCCGTGGTCAGGTTCGGAACGTTGAAGCCGTGCTCCAAATCCACGTCGAGGCCGTCAAATCCATATTCCGTAATAAGGCCGGACATGGTGCTGACAAAGTTGGATACGTTCGGCGAAGCGCTGCTGAGGTCGATGTTGCCTTTCTCGCCCCCGATGGACAGGATGACTTTCTTGCCCTGCGCCTTTTTCGCTTTGATATCGTTAATCAGATCCGCATTGCTATAACCGCCGAGAGCTTTGGACAGATCCGGGTCAATGCCGAAGGTAACGCCGCCCGGCTTGGTCCGGTCCATCTCCGCGAAGGATACGGCAATGATGTCGTACTCGGCCGGCACTTCGCTCAGCTTGAGGTTCTTCGCACCGTTAACGAAGTTCTGCCAGTAACCGGTCACGATGTGCTTCGGCAGTTGACCGCCTCCGCTGCCGGTCGGCTGGGTTCTGGCCGTAACGGCCGCACTGGCCGGAGATACGTTGCCTGCCGCGTCTTTCGCCTTCACCGTGAACGTGTAGGAAGTGTCGGCCGACAAGCCCGTTACGGTAGCGGTCAAGCCCGTTACCGACTGCGCCAGGACGCCGTTGCTGTACACATCGTATTGGGTAACGCCGACGTTATCCGTTGCCGCGCTCCAGGACAGGGAGACGCTCGACGTAGTCGATCCCGTCGCAGTCAAGTTGCCCGGTGCAGTCGGCGCCTGTGTGTCGGAGCCTCCGCTCGTAGGCAGTGTAGTCACGCTGAGCGCGCTGCTTGCCGCCGACACGTTGCCTGCGGCGTCTTTCGCTTTCACTGTGTACGAATAAGCCGTATTCGGGGTCAATCCCGTGTTTGTGTAAGTCAGCGTACTGCCGGAAACGCTTCCAACAAGCGTAGCGTCCCTGTAAATATCGTAGCCCGTAACACCTACATTATCGGTAGACGGGTTCCAGGCAACCGTGATACTGGTGGAAGTCGTCGTTCCGGAAACCTTCAGGCCTGTCGGCGCTGTAGGTGCCTGGTTGTCGACTGTTCCTCCTCCTTGTACTTCTTTCCACAGGGCGGGAACGTTAGGCGGCTCCCAGCCGTTTAACGACGTATGCGGCTGTACGACCTGATAAGTTTTGCCGCTGTATGTGACCGTATCGCCAACCGCATAGGAAGTCGATGCCGCCCATGCTCCACGATCGGCCGCCGAAGCCATTGCGGGAATTAAAGAGGCGAACAAAGTCGCGGTCAGCAGAAAACCGGCGGTTTTCTTCACAACCGATTTTGGACCGGTTAAAATTTTTTTCATAAATAAGATCCCTCCTGAATTGGTTGATCTGCGTTCCGGGGAACGCGGAATGGAATGCATGCTGCATCCGAAGCGCGTAGCGTATTCCCACCTCCTCACGGATTTAAAAAAACGGTTGGCGAAAGAAATGTAAGCCCTTTCCTACTTCCATTTAAACACGGGTACATAACCAAAAGTAGGGATAAATCTATTGAATATAGGGGGAATATTACAGAATCAGACATATAAAAAAGCGCCATTCCGTCTGGAATGAACGCTCGTCGTCAAATTGCCGGGAAACGGGGCCCTACCGCCCCGATCCGAATTCCGTCCGCCGGTTCAAGATCCCCGCCGGGTACACATGCCTTCGCCGCTGAAGTCTATTCTTCTTCACGCCGCCAAATATCGTGATACTCCTTGTGCCGCTTGAAAAGGGCATGCGCGTACGAACAGGCCGGAACGACCGTCTTCTTCTCTTCCCTCGCCTGATCGACGACCGCCCGGACCAGCTCTTCGCCCACTTTCTGACCTCGCAGAGCTTCGGATACGAAAGTATGATCGATCACCAGCGACTCGCTGCCCAGCGGCTGATACGTAATTTCGGCGACTGCTTCCCCGTTTTCCATCACCGCATAGCCGTTGCCTCGTTTGATCGTTTCTCTCATGATATTGGCCTCCTCCTGTTCTGTTCTTTTTATTATTAACCATTTTTTGGCCTTTCTATTTTCCGAGAATCTTGGCAAACTCAAATGAGAACGGGAGGCGGTGGAAAAATGAAAGAAAAACAGGTCAGGGAAATCCGATTGCCCGATTATCCGGCCATTTATTTGTTAAACCAAGACTTCAATCCGAGCCTGCATTCGTTTTCTGAACAAAAAGTAAAAAAAAAGATTGAAATCATCATCCAAAAGACAAACGACATCATTTTGGTCTGTGAACAAGATGAGGAAGTTATCGGATATATCCACGGAAGCCCCTATGAACTGCTTTTTTCCGATTCATTAGTCAATATCTTGGGATTTGTAGTGAAGAAAACGTTCCGAAATCAGGGCGCAGGCAGTATGTTGATCGAGAGTCTTGAAGCCTGGGGAAAAACCAACGGATTTTATGGAATCAAATTATTATCCCATCCGAGCCGGACAGCGGCTCACAGATTCTATGAAAACCGCGGCTATGCGTTTACAAAGGACCAAAAGAATTTTATAAAAACGTTCGACTGCTAGCAAAAAAGCCTTAACCCATTTCCGGGTCAAGGCTTTTTCATACGTGGATGGTTCATGCTCTAAATTATTTGGTCAGCTTAAAATTGCCCGAGCCGGTTCTTACTTTGAGCTTCACTTCGCCGCTGCCGAATTTACCTTTCAGCCGATCTTTCTCATCGTTCTTCTCTTCATAGGAGAAGTTTTCCAAGTCGATGCTTCCGTTGCCGCTGCCGCCCTCGAAGTCGACGGCCAGCGATTTGGGCTCCTCGGTCAGTTCTATCTTCACGTTGCCACTGCCGGATTTGAAATCCGCGTCCCGCAGCAGCTCGCCCGCTTCCACGCGGATGTCGCCGGAATGCGTCTCCCCTTGCAGAGAGCCCTTGCCCTCTTTAAGCTCGACATTTCCGCTGTGCCCTTCGAATTTCAGGTCGTTCGCCGCATACTGTTCGGCTCTGATATCGCCGGAGTCCGCTTTTAGCGTAATAGCGTCCCCTTGAACGTCGGACACGTTAATACTGCCGCTTCCCGCATTCGCAACCAGCTTGGCGAATTTAATCTCACGGAGAGAGGTGTCGCCGCTTCCCGCTTTGGTTTGGACGGAATCTCCTTTCAGAGAATCCAGGTCGATATTGCCGCTCCCGGATTGTACCCGGATGGACTTCCAGTTTTTCTCGGGCAATTCCACAACCAGCTCTACATCGATAATCGTCACGCCTACTCCGATTTCGTTAGGTTCCTCAATTCCGACCGATAACGTATCGCCTTGGGCATCGACCTTGAGCCGAAATTTCTCCGCCTGCTTTTTGCTGACACTGCCGTCCAGGCGTACGTTCACTTGCTCCCCTTCGCCTTTGACGATTCTGGTATCGGCGCTTCCTGTCAGTACGGTAATATTTTGTAAGGAAGCCGCTTCCGCCGTTTTTTCCAGATGTATGGCCTGCGTTTTAAAAGAAAGTCCGTTCCAGGAGAACACGCCCACCGGATTAAAATAATACAGCAGCGCCAGCACCCCCGCGCCAATCAGCAGAAAACCCATATTTCTTCTCATGTAATCACTCCACTCCAATCAACCGACATTGTTCTTGAATCCAGCCGAGCCTTACCTCGCTTTCCAAGTATATCACCAGATATTGACTGTCCGCATTGGACCTGCGAAGGTAATTCTTCCCCGTCTGAAGTCCAGGGGACCGGCCGGACACCAACCCTCCTGATTTTTCATAAAGTGTACAAAAGAACGCCCGAAAAGGAGTCTGTAAGCATGTACAGCCCCCCTTATCCCGTCCCGTATCCTTTCTGTCCCCCCGAGTTCGTATCGGCCGTTCACGGTCTGCCTGCCGGACCGGGCCCGTATCCCCGGTTTCCGGAAAATCCCGGATCCGGATATCCGCCCGTCGAACCGAAGCAGCTGATCTCGTCAGCCGCTTCTTTCCGCAAACTCCTCGCCGACGGCAATGTGGTCCTCGCCCGGCTGTCCGACGAGCCGTTCGCCCGCCGGCTGATGACAGCGGCACAGGCCGGCCGCAAGCAGGAGGTCGACCGGCTCATGAAGGACATCGCCATTTCCTCTGTCCTGTCTGCCCGCTACACCCCGAGCGGACTTATCGTGACCGTGACTCCCGGCGTTCAAGACCCCGCATGCTGCGTCCTTACGATGTCCCTGAAGTGGGGACAGTAAGGTTCCAACAGCATAAAGACAAAGCAGGCCGGAGGGTTCCCGTGGGGCTTGCGGGCTTGCGGGCTTGGATGCCACTCTTGCATCCTCGTCCGGAGGCACCCGCGGCTTTGGCCAGGCGGCTCACGGTCGGTCCGGGCAGCGTTCAGTCCGGCTCGGTGCCCGGGCCTGGCAGCTCTCGGCCGGACCGACGCCGGACCCGGCGGCTTGCGGCCCGGGTAATGCCGCGCCTGGCGCGGTCTCCCGCATCCGGCCCGGACGGCCGAAACGCGGCGCCACGCACTGCGCGCCCCGGGGCCGGACGCGGTGCGGAAGCGGACCGCACCGCCCGCGCAAACCAAAAGGACCGGAGGCACATACACCTCCGGTCCTTCCATCAACTGGCGCGCTTAGTTCCCTTGCGCCAGACTGGCTTTAAACCCTTCGCGCCAGCTCGGGTACACGGGCTCCCAGCCGTATTCGCGCCGGGCCTTGGCGTTGGACGCCCCGCGTTCGCCCCGGCCTTGGCCCGGCTGGAACTCCGGCTCGGGGGCTCCGAGCGCCGTAGCGTAAGCGGGCAGCCAGAGCGTGCCCGGGGCCGGCTCGTCGTCCACGATGTTGACCGCCCCCGAGGGCCACTTCAGCGCAGCAACCGCGGCCAGTGCGGCATCCTCCACGTGAAGCAAGGAGCTGACGCCTTCGGTCGCCTTCACTTCGCCGCTGCGAATCTTGCCGGCGATGGCCCCCTCCCGGGCATACCAGGTTCCGGGGCCGTACAGCAGCCCGTAACGCAGAATGACGGATTCCGGCATCTCCGCCGCCGCACGTTCCAGTGCGGCTACGCCGTCCACCGTCGTCTTCCTCGGCTCCGGCGCCTCCAGATCAAGAGGCACTTCTTCCCCGGCAGGCCCTTCCCCCGGCTCATACATCCACGAAATGCTCTGGGCAATCATTTTCCGGACACCCGCCTCCCGTGCGGCGTCCACCAGATTGCGCGTGCCCTGCTTCCTGATCCGGGCGTTCTCTTCCAGATTATAACCGCTAAGCGCCGTAAGCTGATGAATCACGACCTCGGGCCGCACCCTCCGAAGCTGCGCAATCAGTCCTTCCCGGTCGAAGGCATCCGCCTCCACCGGTACTCCCCCTTGCGCCAGCACCGCTTCCTTCCCGGCTTCGCTGCGAACCATCGCGTATACGGCATGCCCTTCCTTTACCAGCAGCGGCAGCAAGAATCGTCCTATCGCTCCGGTAGCGCCTGCCACAAAAACATTCATCTCCAACCCTCCTGTACAAGTTCCCCTAAACGGGATTCTTTTCCCCTATTAAACAAAGGAAGGCGCGTTTTCGTGACAGGTCAAACCTTTTAAAGCCATCAATCATTGAGGGGGTGAAAAATCAGCCCCACGTCCGCTATCGTGATTTTAGCCCTCCGTTAGCCCTTTACCCGGTAAATCCGGGCCTCGTACGGCTTCATTTCGCAAGAAGAACCGTCCGGACCGTTCACCTTGTAATTCGCAAGAATCAGCTCTTTTTCCGCCGAAGCTATGGAGCCGGGCAGCGTGCAAACCGTACTCCGGTCCGAAATATTCAGCAGGATCAGCCATTTCTCGCCGTCCAACTCGCGCAGGAATGCGTAAATCCGGTCATCCTCTTCCAGAAGAGGCTCGTAAGTCCCGTAGATCATCACCGGATTTTCCTTGCGGAGGCGAATCAGCTTCTGATACGTGTAAAAAACGGAATCCGGATCGGCGAGCGCCTGCTCCACATTGATTTCCCGGAAATTCGGGTTCACCTTGATCCACGGGGTGCCCTCCGTAAAACCGCCGTTGGCCGAGCTGTCCCATTGCACGGGAGTTCTCGAATTGTCTCTCGCCAGGTGCAGCAGGCTCCGGAAAACTTCCTGCGGATCACGGCCTTTTTCCACTTCTTCCTTGTACTTGTTCTTTAACGCGATATCGTTGTAATCCTCGATCGAATCGAACCGCACTCCGGTCATGCCGATCTCTTCCCCTTGGTAGACGTAAGGCATTCCGGGAAGGGTGTGGAGCAGCACGGCAAAACATTTGGCCGATTGTACGCGGTACTCCTTGTCGTTGCCGAACCGGGTGACAAGCCGGGTATGATCATGGTTGTTCAGGAACTGGGAGTTCCAGCCCCGGCCCCACATGCCGTCATACCACCTTTTCTGAATCGCCTTGAACTTGTCCATCTCCCAGTGAGCCATATAATCGCAAACCTCGAAATGGAACAGGGTGTTGAGCTCGCCGCGTTCTTCGCCTACATAGAGCAGGCCGTCCTCCGGCGTCACAAACGGAATTTCCCCGACCGTAAAAACGTCGTAATGCTTCAGGACCCGCTCGTGCATTTCCTGCAAATACTCGTGTATCCCCGGATTATTTCCCAGATAGGAAATATTCTCCGGATGCTCCGCATCGGGAAAACCCGCCTGCTTCGCAAGCAGATTAATGACGTCCATCCGGAAGCCGTCGATGCCTTTGTCGAGCCAGAAGCGCATCATCTCGTAAATTTCCTCGCGCACCCGAGGATTTTCCCAGTTTAAGTCCGGCTGCTCCGTTGCGAAGGAGTGAAAATAATACTCGCCCGTCCGTTCGTCGTATTCCCAAGCGGAAGGTGTGAAATAGGATCTCCAGTTGTTCGCTTCCCGGCGCCAGATGTAATAATCCCTTTTGGGGTTATCCCTGGACGAGCGGGCTTCCGTGAACCATGGGTGCCGATCAGACGTGTGGTTGACCACCAGGTCCATAATCAGTTTCATGCCCCGGGCATGAACTTCACCGAGCAGTCTCTCGAACGTCTCCATTGTGCCGGCCTTGGCCATTACGGTCCGGTAATCCGATATATCGTACCCGTTATCGACATCCGGCGATCCGTAGATGGGATTGAGCCAGATTACGTCCGCTCCGAGCTCTTTTATATAATCCAGTTTCCGGATAACGCCTTCCAAATCCCCGTACCCGTCTCCGTCCGTATCGTAAAAACTTCTCCAGTACACTTGATAGACAACCGCTTCTTTCCACCATGTTTTTTGCATGCGCTCGCACTCCTCGCTGAATAAAGATCGGTTTCCAAATCTATAATTCGGCGCCGGGACACCCCGCCCCTTCAAAAGCCGCCGGATGCCTTACTCAATAAAGCGCCAGCCAAGTCTTTTCGGATTCGCCATAAAAAAATATATTTATTATGTAAAGCGTGACGGATGTGTGAACGGCACTGTCAATATTGTACCCACGGTCAATAACCTGCGGTCAATTCCAGCTGCCCCCTTTCGTCCCCCTCTCTCGGTATTTCGTCGCTGAAACAGGGTTTTCCGCCGCTCAAAATTGCTAATTTTAGTTAAATTTTATAAAAAATGTTTGACAAGGACACCGGCCCATTCTATACTACAAATACAAAAACAAGTTTTCCTACCCGTTTACTTGCATATTGATTTTATCGTCGCTTCATAGTCCCGCCGTTCCAGACGGCAGCTTTTCCGACCCACTTGGAAAGGGGTGATGCCACTCGGTTTGTAAGGCTGTTTGCAAGGTCGCAGCTAAGATTAACCGGCTAACGCGTTTTGCCCAGGCGCCGCACAGCGGCCATCAACCATTTCCTAGGAGGGATTTTTTATTATGAAAAAGAAGCTGACTTCGCTCGTACTCGGAGGAACATTCCTGATTGCATCCGCTCTGCCTGCAAGTGCAGCAACCGCCGAGGTTGCAACGCCGAAATCCGTAACCCCTAAATTTATCGGGGAGACGTGGAAAGCGCCGGCAGGACTTTCAAACGATGAGAAAGTGTGGGGCTTCCTCGATCACAAGAAAGAAGCGCTAAGCCTTAGCGGCAGCTTGAAAGACAATCTGAAGATTGTCACCAAGCAGACCGACGCTGCGAGCGGAACGAATCACTATCGCCTGAAGCAATACGTCAAAGGAATCCCGGTCTACGGAGCGGAGCAGACGGTCCATCTGGATAAGAACGGGAACGTGACTTCTTACCTCGGAAGCCTGCTGGCGGATTCGGAGCAAGAAGTGGCTAACGGAGTTACGGCCAAAATCAGCGCTTCCGATGCGATCAAAACCGCTATTGCGGACACCGAGAAAGCCGTCGGCAAACTCGGCCAGCAGCAGAAGCCCGCACAAGCGGAGCTGACGATCTATCCGCTGGAAGGCAAGAACGTGCTCACCTATGCGACAGAGGTGAACGTATTGGAGCCATCGCCGATCCGTACCCGTTATTTTATCGATGCGGTTGACGGTTCTATCGTGAAGAAGTACGACCTGCTCGACCATGCGGTCGGTACGGGCAAAGGCGTGCTGGGTGATACGAAACAGTTCGTTACGACACAGAGCGGCTCGACTTTCCAGCTGAAGGACACCACGCGCGGCAACGGCATTGAAACATACAGCGCCAACAACGGTTCCTCTCTGCCTGGCGTACTTAAAACAAGCACCAACAATACCAACTGGACGGACGGGGCGGCCGTAGACGCTCACGCTTACGCGGAGAAAGTCTACGACTTCTACAAAACCAAGTTCGGACGCAACAGCCTGGACGGCAACGGAAAGCTGATCAAATCAACCGTCCACTACGGACAAAATTATAACAACGCCTTCTGGAACGGCGTACAGATCGTTTACGGAGACGGCGACGGCGTCAACTTCCTGCCATTCTCCGGCGATCCGGATATCATCGGCCACGAGCTGACGCATGCCGTAACCGAATACACGGCCGGCCTGGAGTATTACGGCGAGTCCGGGGCCCTGAACGAATCGATTTCCGATATTTTCGGCAATACGATCCAAGGGACCAACTGGCTGCTCGGAGACGATATTTACACGCCGGGCAAACCGGGCGACGCGATCCGCTCCCTGTCCAATCCGGAGCAGTTCAACCAGCCTAACCACTACAGCAAACGGTACACGGGCACTTCCGATAACGGAGGCGTTCACACGAACAGCGGCATCAACAACAAAGCGTTCTACCTGCTCGCGCAAGGCGGCACTCATTATAATGTTTCCGTAACGGGCATCGGCCGTGACAAAGCTATCAACATTTACTACCATGCCCTGACGTACTACCTGTCTCCATATTCCAACTTCTCCAACATCCGCAAGGCTGCCGTACAATCCGCGGTAGACCTGTACGGGGCCGGCTCTGCCGAAGCCGTATCCGTGGGCAAAGCCTACGACGCAGTCGGCGTAAATTAAGCGGGCGGCTTAGCCTTAAAGTCTAGTCCGTCGGGGGCATCACCGCGAAGTTTGCGGCTGCCGCACCGCCGGCAATAAAGAAACCGCAGTCCTCCTTAGGAGACGACTGCGGTTTCTTTTTTTACGGATGCTGCCGTACGGCAGACAGGTAACGCCGGGCGTATCTGCTCTTTTTTACCGGAAATACGTGTGCTTGGTTTTCCACTGTTCCAGCTTGATGCCCGCCCAGAAGAAATAAATGCCGAATGTGACAATGCCGAGCAGAAACCACTTGATCCACGATCCGAAAAGTCCGACCGCCGTTCCTTCAAAGCGAAGACGGTGTCCTTCAATAACGGTATGCTCAATCTTCCAGCGATAAATGATGACGAGGCTCCATGGGTAACAAATCCCTGCCGTTAGAGCCGTGATGATGGCCCCGAGCAGATACAGGCCTATCAATTCCAGCAGGCCTCCGTCAAAATAAGATGCTCCGCCCTGCGGCTTCCGGTTGGACTCGAAATGCAAATCCTTCGGAAGCGTTACGTTGATCGTCGTATTGGCCATATCTTTTGCGATCTTCCCTTCTTATTTTCAGTTAAAAAAGCCGTTTATTTGCCGGACTTCCACTTATCAACTTCAGCCTTGGGCACTTCACCTGCAGGAACTTCTCCGATATAAGCGGTAGACGTGGGTCCGTAGTAGTTGACCGGAAGCTCCAGAATGTCGCAGGCGGCTCTCATCGGAACATACGTCGTCCCGTCGTAAAGAAACGTACTATCGGCGATGCGCTCCCCATGCACCTTCACCTGCACACGATCCAGATAAACGTCGATGGTTCCGCCGCCTCGCACGAGCGTTCCGGCTGCCGCATCCCCATTCGCGCCCTCTTCCGATAGCTGCTTCTCCCATTCGTCGATAACCTCATCCGGGACTTCACCGGCGGGCAGTTGGCCGATATAGGCCGTCTGGGTAGCCCCGTAATAATTCACGCTTAATTCGAGCAGGTTAGCCAGATCCCTTATAGGCAGGTATGTAGTCCCCTCATATAAAATATTAGGCGCCACGAACTCTTTGCCGCTCACCTTGATGTTCATCCGGTTAAACTGGACATCGAGTCTTGCCTGCACGGCATTATCCCCCGTCTCTTGCCCTCCGCTTTCTTGTCCGGAACAAACCGGCGTGTCCGGAAAGTCTTCACAGAAGTTTTGACACAGCTCATCACCGGGATCTTCTTCGCAAATCCCGATATAAGCGCTGTGGGGCAGAAGATAATCTCTCGCCATTGCCGCCCCCGTGAAACTAACCACGGCCATCATCAAAAGAAGCGCCGCCAAAAAAGATGTTTTTTTCAACACGTTTTAAATCCCCCTTCTCCGTTTCACAAAATATTCCCCCGCAAACATTACAGTGGTTATAACAGGATCTTTCTCCTGTATTTATCGGTTTTTCCATCCATGTTTGTGAGTCTTTAGACCTAATTTGTTTACTTTTTGAAGTAAACACTTAGCTGAATGCCTCCAAAGAGCACTTGGAGCGTATAGGACGAAGCCCTGTTATGGTGAGAAAAAGCCCGTGAACACCAAAAACCTGCGCAGAAATTCCGCGCAGGTTTGGGATCGGGCGCTTTCGCTTGCTTTAGTTGATGAAGCCGGCGGTGACAAGGAACCGCCCCAGCATCACCGCGGACTGAGCGCGGGTCGCTTCGCTTGTCGGCGCCAGCGTGCCGTCCGTCACGCCGTTCATGAGACCGGCCTGAACGGCTGCGGCTACTTCCGCCTGCGCCCAGACGATCTTGCCCGAATCGGTATACCGGGCAAGAATCTCTTCCTGCTGCGGCTTCGTGATCGCCGCAGCGGATGCCGCGCCCGCATAAGGCAGGGCGCGGACGAGCATGGCCGCCTGCTCCTCGCGGGTGATCGGGCGCTGCGGACGGAACGAGCCGTCCTCATAGCCGCCGATCAGACCCGCAGCCGCCGCAGCGGCCACATCCCCGGCGAACCAGTCGGCGGAGCCGACGTCGCCGAAGCCTGCCGGCCCGGCCGCTTTCGGCAGGCCGAGCGCCCGGACAAGCAGCGCCGCGAACTCGGCGCGCGTAACGCTGCGCTCGGCGTCGAACCGTCCGCCGCCGCTGCCTTCCACGACGAGCTTCGCCGCGAGCAGCTCGACATCGGCCTGCGCCCAGTGGCCGGCCATGTCGGCGAAGACCGGCGCGCCGCTTACGACCGCGTAGAAGCCGCTGCCGCTGCGCTTAAACGTCACGGCCGTCTTGGCCGTGCCTGCCGGTGCGAAGAGGGATGGCGCGAATGAGATTGTCTTCTCATTCGGGTAAGCGCGCACGCCTGTCGCTCTCTTCGCGTCGAAAGTCCCGTCCAGGGTCAGCTCCAGCTGTCCCTGTGACTCCAGCGCCGCAGAGCCGCCGGACTGGGCCTTTGCGGCGATTTCGAGCTGCACCGGCGTTCCGGCCGCCTGCAAGCCCGCCGCTTTTACGGCCGCTCCGATCGCGGCCGCATCGCTGCCCACCGCATAGCGGAGAGTGTAGCGCACGGTCATGCCGCGGCTTTCGCCTCCCAGCTTGCGGGCCGCTTCGTCCAGCTTCAAATCCGCGAGCTGTACGGTGTACTTGCCTATCGGACCCGCGATGACGAGTGTCCGGCTGCCCTGAGGGGCGTCCATGAGTGCGGACGCCGGGATTTCGACCGTATCGCCTGTGTAGGCGATTTCTACGGTCGAGTGGGTTTTGAGCGCTTCCCGCAGAGCGGAAGCGTCTACGGCACCTTCGGACGCCGTCACCTTGCCGGCAGATCCGCCGTTGTTGCCGTTGTTATTTCCGTTATTGCCGCTATTGCCGTTGTTACCATTATTTCCACCGTTGTTTCCTCCGTTGTTGCCATTGTTGCCATTGTTGCCGTTGTTTCCTTCGCTTCCATTGTCGCCGCCTCCATCGTTTCCGCCGCTGCCGCCTTTTACTTCCAGGGTAACCGGCTGGGTGTAGAGGTCATATTTGTTATTGGCATCCATAGAAGCCGTGTAACGCAGGAGAACATGAGCTTTGCCCGCTTTTTTGCCTGTGATTTTGCTGCCGCTTACCTCCACGACATCCTGACCGTCCAGCAGAACGATATCCGGTGCGGCGTTCGTTTTCGTCCCTCTGTAGGACTCCACTTCCAAGGACAACGCCACGTTTTCGCCCCGAGACAGGGTGTACGCACTCTTCCCCGGCTTAACGGAAGCGGCCCAATCCGCGGCCCAGGACGCATAGTCGGTCGTAATGCCGAAGGCGCCGAGCCCGAAAAACTTCATAAAATCGTTCTTGTTGTTAAATGTCCACGGAGAGATGATAACCCCCCGGTGTTTGGCGGCTTCCATAAAGTTTTTGCCGAGTCCGCCGTAGCTTGTGTTGAAGGTTGCGTTCAAAGGCTGAAGCACCTTGAGCGTTTCCCTTAGCGATTTGTTAACGTTGGCTTCGTTCGCATAGCCGCTTGTAAGCAGACCCGAAGGCATCTCGGGCATCAGCTCGGCCAGCCTCTTCAACTGATTCGTATCGAAGGACATCGCGTCGACGATGTCTTGGGCTTTCTTTTCCTTGAGGATTCTGACAAAAGCATCGACCGCCGCGGGCGTACTGGTTTTGATTTCAGCCATTACCATGCGCCCTTTGGATCTGGCCAGGTCGATCTGTTCATCCAATGTCGGTATTTTCACATCGGGGTACCCGGTCGGGAACGGCTTGTTCGCGTTGAGCTTTTTGAGCTCGGCAAGGGTAAAGTCTTCGACTCTCCCTTTACCGTTCGTCGTATTTTCCAATACCGAATCGTGAACGATGACCAGATGGCCGTCTTTCGTCAAGTACATATCGTTTTCGATATAATCGGCTCCGTACTCGAGGGAAAGCGCATTGCTTTCGATGGTATTCTCCGGAGCCTCGGAAGGAATACCCCGGTGGCCGATAATATACGGTTTACGGATCAGAGTCGTTCCGTTGGAATACAGCTTCAGTGCCTGGATAGCCGCTTCCGGCGCATCCGTCACGATGCCGTTCGCTCCGCCCGTAATCAGATTATGCAGGGACACGGTTTTGTCCGCTTGAACGGACTGGTCCTGCGCCCACACCACTAAAGCCCGCTGCTGAAGATAAGCCATACTCTCGCGTGTAGCCGCTTTTTGGGAAAGCAGCGCAATTTTGGCGAGATTAACGGTCGTTTTGCGGCGTATTTCCATCAAATCTTCGTTCGTATCCGCTTTGGCTTGGCGGAAATCCAGAATGCCTCGGATGATCGGATAGGCCAAACGCGCTTTTTTGACCAGCTCGCCTTTGTCGGACACGATGAACGCGTCTTCGATTCCTCTCGTTTTCAGCGCTTCGACAAGTTTGTCGGTGCTCAGCTCATCCCGGACATAGAAAGCCGGAATCACTTTGTTGTTCAACGCTCCCAAGATTTCATCCAAGCCGGCGATTTCTGCGCCTCCTGGAGCGGTGATTTTCAGATTGCCGTTCACGTACATCATGGCCGTCGCCGGAAGGGATGTTCCCTGCAGCTTAACCAGGTCGGCGGAGGATTTCAGCTCTGTGACTACGGTAGGGGCCAGGGAAATCTTCGTTTCCGGCTCCACGACTTGCACGAAACGCTCGGAAGGCAGCGGAGGAAGGGCATCCTGCTGCAGGGTGACGCGGATGTTGTCCACCTTCATGCGGCTTCCGTTCGCCTGGAAACCGATGCGGCCCTTCTTGTAAGCGCCGGCGTTATCGGTATCGACGAGAAGCTTGTCGCCGATCCATTCCTGTACCCGATCGCCGTAAGCTTTTACGGTATAATGGTACATTTTCGCAGGGTCGATCGCTTCGGTGTAAGAAGCGCGGTCCATAACATTCCATTCGTTGGCGGGTGTCCGTTCCGCGAATTCAACTCCGTTGACGGCTGCCGCATTTTGCCGCACGGCCATCTGGCAATAAGGGACGTTGTCGTTTTGGATACGGAACATGATCGAATGCCATCTGGCTGCATCGTTAGCGGACAAATGCGTCATATCCGCTTCGATTTTGTAATTCCCGAACAGTCCCAGATACTCGGGTAGCAGTACGCGGGAAGGATTGTCGGGGGCGGCGGAGGCGTTCAGTACGAATGCGCCCGACTTGACGGCCGCCGCGGATGCGGTCGTTCCTTCTTTTCGGGTCCAGTCTTTCGGAAGGGCGCCTTCGGCCACTTGATCGAAGTTTTCCTCATAGAGGGTGTATTCCTTCTCCCCCGGATTTTTGGCTATGACCATCAGGATGAGCGACGCGTTATCCTTCTGGACCGTAACCGGGTAAACGCCTTTTTTGTTCACCTGCAAGGTGCCGTTTGCGGCTGCAACCTCCGGACCGGCAGGCTTCCATTGAAGCTCGCCGCCTTTCAGCGTCCCTTTGGAGAAATCGCTGAATTCCGCCTGGAAGCTCAGTGTATTGAGATCCAGCTTCACGCCGGTATCCGTCAGCATATACCCTTCCGCATGCTGCAGTTTAACCGCTTGAGCGCCCGTTGCCGAAGGAGTGACGGTGATTTCACGCGCCGCTTCCGCGTTGGCGTAAACGGCTTTTACGGTCACTTTGCCCGCTTTTACCGGATAGAGCTCGTTATTCACGATTTTCACGATCGTCTCATCGGAAGAATACAAACGAATCGCTCCCGGGGCAGGTGTTTCCGTTACCCCGTCCGAGTAATAAACGCTGCCCGTAACGGTCGCGGGACCCGTCAAAGCCTCCAGCGTGCCCGGCATTGTCACATCCAGCCGTTCGGCCGTTACCCGCGTCACTTTCAGGTTATCGAACGAAACTTTGCTCTGATCGGCCTGAAAGCCGACTTTTCCTTTTTCAAGCAGATTGGATGAAAAGTTCTGATCCATGAGAAGCGTAAAATCCGCCTCGTCCTTGGCTTTGATATATTCTTTGACATTGTTTCCGACTGCGCGCACCTTCAACGTATAGTCCTTATTGAACTCCAGCGGTTTCCACATGCCGCTTACCGGCGTAGGCGAAGCCCAGTTGTTATTGGGCATCCGGTAAGCCAGCTCGAAAGTCCCGTTGCGGCGGACCGCCATCTGGTTGTACGGATTTTTCCCGTCGGCCGCACCCCTGAACATGAGGGCCGCCCACCTCGCATCGTTTAGCACCTCTTCAAACCGCATGTCCGCCTCGACGATATAATCGTCCCACTGGACAGGCGCGGAGATGCGGGCCTGCTTGCCGGAGGCTTTGCCGTCGAAAGCCATGCGGCCGTTGCCGTATGTATCCTGAACGACGGTAAAGGGATCGCTTCCCGCGTTCGTATCGGAAATCCAGCCTGCCGGAGTATGTCCTGCCGGATAGCCGTCGAAGTTATCCTGCAGAAGCACAGGGTCCAGCTGAGCCGAAACCGGGTTCTCGTCTTTCAGGTTGAGAATTCCGTAGCCTGCCGTGTCGTTCCAGAACGATTTGGAGTTATACGCGCTCCAGTAGCTTGTCCGCTGCTTGCTCGTGTCCGCCTCGTAACGGTCCGTTACACCGATCTCAAAGCCGAGCTGCTTCTGCAAGCCCGCGTCAAAACGGAGCATCTCCCACGGGATCGCGGTTTCCAGCGTCCATCCGCCCTGGTCGGTGCCGACTGCCCTCAAAATTTTCTTCTCGTCTTTGCCGCTGTGGTTGCCCAGCGCCGCCCCGAAATGAAATTCCGGCGTAGAGCCGGGTTTGTACACGAATCCCGCCTGCATATCGTCGGCTGCAAAAGGTGCCGACTGATGAAGGGTCGGATCGAAGAAGAAATTGATATTGTCCTGCTCGAACCAGTACCCCGTCCCGCTTGAGAACAGCGTGTCGTCCTCGGCTTTCACGCCGATGTACAAGTACTTGTTATCCCACAACATTCCGAACCGGGCGTTTTTGAACGTGCCTTCGCCTGTCCGGACATTCATCGTTTCGCTGACATTCCAGAGCGACTCATCGAGCTTGCCGTCGATTACGGGCGGAGTCAGCGTCTTGCGGACATCCAGTGCCTTCCTCCCCGGGTCGGCAGCGTATGCCGCCGCGTCGAACAGGCCAAGCGGAGCCGTACCGCACAGTAAAGCGGCGGTTAGAAACAGGCTCAAAAACCGGGAGAATCTTCTCATTTCTGATCCATTCCTTTCGAATGAGATATCCGGATCGGTTCCGGACGGCCATGGGCGAGAACAACAAAAAAACCCTCTATCCATCAAACCGGAAAATGCCGAAGCAAGACATTTTTCGTTTGTGCATAAAGGGTTTTCTCCTGGACTCTTACCCTTGGATATTCAGTTGTTCCTGCATGACTCTTACTTTACCAGTACTATGTCAACGCTGCGTTAAGTATGCTTGAAGATTTTGTAAGCGTGGGGTGGAGGCCGCCGCCGGAACGGCTCTGCTCGGCCGCCGCATCTCCTGCACGGTCTACTTCCGGTACAAACAGCTCTCGGTGAGAAGACGCCTGAACCGCCCCCGCTCCTAATCCCCGTACCTGCTCAAAAGAAAGAACCCGCCGTTCAACCGGCGGGTTCCGCATGACGATCCTTCCGCCGGATTAACGGCGGTTGGCAGCAGGAAGGAGTGCGGCTCCTTCCTGCTTTTTTATGTTAAGCGTACAGCATAAAGAAGTTCAATTCATGACCGTTCTGCTTCAAATAATTGTACAGCTGCGAACGATGGTGGAAAAGATGCGTCACGATTTCGATCAGCCATTTGATTTGAGGCATGCTGTGCTCCAGATAGAAAGCTTTCGTCTCTTTGTTCAAAAGCTCGTCTTCGCTCAGTGAAACCATATAAGCTTTCAGCGTGTCGAAGTGTGTCCGTAGCCGCGTCGCCAGTTGCTCCGGGTCCGTAATATCCTGCCCGCCGTTTTCGACAAGTTCAACCTCCGGCTGCGATTTTTCCTGCAAAATTGCCAGGTCCGAGGCGGGCAAGGCGGCGATATGGTGGACGAGCTGCAGAAGCGTCCGCATATTTTCCCCAGGGGTGAACTCCCACTCCTCCGGTCTGATCCGCCGGATCAGCGCCTCGCTTGTCCGGACCGACAGCTCCAGCTCGTCCAGAAGATGATCCCTGATTTGCAAAACTCCGCTCATACGTAATCCCATCCTTTCTTGTTCCATCCGAGATATCTATCAGTATAACCAAACATGGCCGCCTACAGATAGGATAAATCGGACATGCCCCGGTATTCGGCCGCCGCCTTAATCGGCGATGCCCCGTAAAATCTCTTGAACTCACGGATCATATGAGCCTGATCGAAAAATCCGCGCGCCGCGGCCGCAGCCGCCCAATCGGTGACGGAACCGGCCCGAATGTCCCTGAGAAGCGTTTGAAACCGCACCACTTCGGCGAACTTTTTCGGACTGAGGCCCACCCATTGATTGAACGAACGGTGAAGCTGTCTCGTGCTGACGGTTTCGGACCGCGCCAATTCGCTTACCGTCTCCCCGCCGCCTGAAATAAAAACGCGGTACAGTACGTTCTTCATCCGATTGTCCCCGTCCGTCCCCTTGTCGCTCAACTGCCGCATCAGACATGCTTCAACCGCTCCGATTCGTTCCCCGAAAGAACGGGCCTCCCGAACCCGCTCCTCTGTTTCTCTCCCGATAACCGGGCCGATTTGCCGGGCGGCAACCGCCTGATCGTGAAATTCGGACAAGGCCGTCCGCAGGAACGGATACGCACCGCCGGGCATAAAGCGGATTCCGAACTTTCTCAACAGCGACCCCTCCGTGTAGGAAATGGAAAAAGCTTGCTGGAAAGTGCCGCAGTACCTTACGTCCATTTCACCCGTTTTCAAATTCTCCGTAAAGATGATATCCGTACAGCCGTCGGGAAGAACCCGGTCCACCGCATCCGGCCGAAGAAGCAGCTGCGCACTCCCGGATCCGCGCGGTTCGGACTGCCAGTAACAGCATACGTACGGCTTAAGAGCGGGGGACGGCCCTTTTTCTTCATATATATAGGTAGAAACTCTTCCGTTCGCCTGAACGGGCCGGAATAGGTCGTGCAGTCTGGCGTCCATCGTCCCGAAAATCCCTCCCATCCCTTATATCCTCTATCTTCCACTATAATCCCGCAAGAAAAGCCGAGCAAGGCTCATTTCGAAGGCAAATTCCAACCCATTTTTCATGAAAAAAAATATTTTCTGTAAAAAGGCTGAAATTATCCATTTTTTATGGAATACATTCCCTTTAGAAACTGTCTTACATATTGTACAGGCCTAATCTCGAAAAAGGGGGGAGGTTCCGGATCGTTCACTAGCTCGTTTATTGTTCAAATATGAATGAAAAGAGGGAACTAGTTGAAAAATCGCCATCTCATCCAAAAACTATCCGTGATGTCGCTCGCGTTTGCATTCGTTGCAGGCACGGCGCTGCCTCATGCCAGCGCAGCCCAGTCCGGCAAAAGCATCCAACCGCGCACCCAGCTCAATGGTTCTCTGAATCCCGGTACAAACTCGCTCCCGGGCCAGGTCAAAGGGTATATTTCCCCGAAACTGAATACGGCCTCCACGAATTCCGTCCGTGTTATTGTCCAGCTGCAAAATCAGCCGGTCGCCGTAGGCAAATACGCCGCTAAGCTGGGCATGTCCGCTCTGGCAGCCGAATCTACCGAATCGGCCATTACGCAGGAGCAGACCGCTCTGGTCAGCGCCGCCAAAAGCAGCGGAATTAACCTACAGGTCAATTACCAGTATAATACAGTCCTAAACGGGCTGGAAGTAACCGTTCCCGCCAATAAAATTCCCGCGCTGGCAAAACTGGCCGGCGTCAAATCGATTCACCCCAGCGCCAATTATTTCCCGATTCCCGTAGACGAACCGAAAGGGCTGGATGTCAGCAGCCCCAATTATGACATCACTCCGCTGAAACAGATCGGCGCGGATGTCGCCTGGGCCAAAGGCCTCACAGGCAAAGGCCTCAAAGTCGGCGTTATCGATACCGGAGTCGACTATCTTCACCCCGACTTGAAGGATGCCTACAAAGGCGGCTACGATTCCTTCGAGAAGGATAACGACCCTTACGAAGAGCCTCCGCTTACTCCGGAGGAAGACCCTTACGGCACCGGATTTGAAGGGACGTCGCACGGCACCCACGTATCCGGAACGATCGTAGGAAGAGCATCGAACCCAAGCTCGGACATCGTTCAAAAAGGCGTCGCTTACGAAGCCGATTTGTATGTATATAAAGTGCTCGGCCGGAATCCCGAAACGGGTAGAGCCTCCGGCTCCTCGGCGCAGGTTATCGACGGCATCGAGCATGCGGTTAAAGACGGCATGAACGTCATTAACCTGTCGCTCGGCTCCGACTCCGAGAAAGACCCGAACTCTCCCGACGTTGTCGCCATCAACAACGCCGTTCTCGGCGGTGTAACGGCCGTTATCGCGAACGGCAATGCGGCGGATAAAGGGCCTTACTACTACTCGCTGGGCTCGCCCGCCACTTCGCAGCTCGCTATCTCCGTGGGCGCCGTCACCAGCCCGAAAACGCAGTACACGGCATCCGTATCGGAAGCGGTCTATACGCCGCTTGTTTCCCCGGGCGCCGCTGCAGTGCCGCCGGTGACGCCTGCCGCCGCCGGATACAATCTCAATGTGATGGCCTGGGAAACCGGCCAGGAAAACTTCGCCTCCATTCTGGGCACCAGCCCTAGGGACGTCGTGTACGTCAACCTGGGTCAGCCTCAGGATTATGAAGGCAAAGACGTTACCGGCAAAGTCGTGCTGATTTCCCGCGGGAATCTCGCCTTCGTGGACAAAATCGCCAACGCCAAGCAAAGAGGCGCGAAAGCGGCGATTATTTTCAACGGCAACACCGAACGCGGAGACGCGACTAAAGCCGATCTTTCCGAATCGGTCATCGGCCGTGACGGCTTTGTCGGTTCCGCCGCTTACCTGGGCGACGGCTTCGAGTACATTCCGACCTTCGACATGAAAGGCACGGAAGGCCGCGCTCTCGCCAGAAAAGCGCTGGCCGCTCAAGGACAGACGCTGAAGCTCGCTTTCGGGGCCAACTATCCGAAGAGCGAAATCCCGGGCGATACGATGGCGACGTTCAGCTCCCGCGGTCCGAACGTGGACGGCGACCTGAGCATCAAGCCGGATATCAGCGCTCCGGGTGTGAGCATTCTGTCCACATGGCCTGCCTACGGCAAGCAAAAGCCGAATGCGAGCTACAATACCGCCTACAGCCGCATCAGCGGTACCAGCATGGCCACTCCGCACGTAGCCGGCCTTGCGCTGCTGCTGAAACAGCAGCATCCGGACTGGTCGCCGCTGGATATCCGCGCTGCGCTGGCTAACACGTCGGACAAAATCAGCGACCTGGACGGCAAGCTGTACGACGTCTACTCGCAGGGCGCAGGCCGTGTGAACGTGGGCACTGCCGTGAAGACGCAGGCGCTGCTCCAATCCGTGGAGCCGATCACGATTCTCGATAAGTACTGGCAGCCGCAAGCCGTGACGAACTACAATCCGTCCGTCAGCTTCGGCCTTCTGGCACCGGGAACGAACGCCCAGAAGGAGCTTCAACTGAAGAACGTATCGAAGCAAAGCGTGACCTACTCGGCCAAAGTCGTGCTGCATCCGAACGTAACGTCGGACCCTAACGCTCCGACCCAAACTCCGGATGTCGCGAACCTGACCGCCCAACTGCTCGGCCTGCAAAACGGTAAACTGACCGTTGCGGCCGGCGCTTCCAAAGGTTTTTATTTGTCCGTAACACCGAAGAACAATGCGGTTAAAGGCGTTTATGAAGGCGAAGTGCTTCTGGAAAGAAGCGGCCAGCCTTCGCTGCACCTGCCTTTCGCCGTACATGTCGGCCAAGATAAGCCGGAAAACGGATTCGGTCTGCAGGAACTGGAGCAAACGGAAAATGCCATTTATCCCGATAATCACGACGGCTCCCCGACCACAACCGACCTGTCCTTCCGCCTGACGGCCAAGGACGTGAACGCGATTTCCCTCTGGGCCGTGGGACTCGATGACAAAGAAATCGGCATCCTCGACGAAATCACCCGGACCGACTCTAACGGCCGTCTCAAACTGATCGAGCCCGGCGTTTACTCGTTCGAAGGCATCGACGGTTCTTATGTGGACGGAGAGCTGGATGCGAACGGTAACCTGAAGGTGAAACAGCTTGCGGAAGGCACCTACAAGCTCTCCGTAATCGCTCAGAAGATCGACGAGTTCGGCAACAACGTGGACGGTATCTCCTACACGGCATACAGCTCCCTGCGTATCGCCAATCTGGAGAACGACCGCGTCGCCAAAGCGAAAGACGATTTTACGGCTAAAATCGTCAATACGCGCAAAATCAACCAGCCGGTTCTGCAGCTCCCTAAAACGGACGGAATCGTGTACAAGGTCACGAACAGCTCCAATAAAGCTTACATCGACAACAGCGGTGTTCTGAAGTTCGTCCCGAACAGCGGGATCGTCAACGTCGAACTGACCGTCACCATTTCATCCGTCAAGAACCCGGCCGCCAAAACCACGGTCAAAGTTCCTGTCGTGCTGAGCAAATCGTCCATTCCGCAGCGCCAGACAGCCGATGAGAGCGCGCTTGCCGAATAAGGCGGATCGGCTCTTCAACGGAGTAAGCTGCGCCCAGTAATGTCAGCGGCGTCAGCAAAAAAGCCATCTTCCGGCGGCCTTAGGGCAGCCGGAAAGATGGCTTTTTTTATAGTCCGGCATGTCCGCCGGCTGACAGCTTCAGCAACATCAGCTTTAGCGGCAGTCGTCTTTTATCGACCTAGCCGTCAAATTTAGTTATGAAAAAGGGGCCTGCCGGAACTCCGCGGTTCCTTTATACGACACCCCGGTTCATTTAGTCAGAGGATTCCCTCCGCCGTTCCACCAGAGGCCGAAAAGCATGTCCGCCCATTCCTCGGTCGGCACATTCAGCCAATTCGGCGTGTCGATCGCATGAAAAAAAACCGCCGTGATCACCGGAAGAGGAATATCCGCCCTCAGCGCGCCCGCTTCCTGGGCTTTCTGGAACAGAGCGGTCAGCTTTTTTTTCAAGTCCGCATGGCCTTCATTCAAAAATTCAAGGTCGCGCCTCGCTTTGTCCGAGGCCGTTTCGTCGATTTTGGGGGCCGCCAGCATCAGCGTATGGAAGTTCGACAGCTCCAGAAAAATAAGCAGCACTTTTTTTATGGCCGCTACCGGTTCGAGCTGCTCGATCCCTTCGCAAGCCTCGATCGTCTGCTCCATCGTTCTGCGCATGCAGGCCGCGACGATCTCTTCCTTGTTGGCGTAATATTCGTAGATTGTGCTTCTTGCGCCCGACAGCATTTCGGACAAGGCTTTCAGATGAAAGCCGTCATAGCCGCGCTCCATCAATAAGCGCTCGGTCGCGTCCAGCAGCTCCGATTTAGTAAACGCCCGTTGTCTCGCCATAACCCTCTTCCCCTTCCTCCCCCCTATCTTATCACCGCGCGGATAGACAGACAAACCCTAATGGAGAAGCCTCTTGAGACGGACATCCGGGAAGCTGCCGCTGCCCGTCCTTATTCCGTAAAAAAGGCCCTTGCCGCCTACAAAGCGGCTAAGGACCGGGTAACAGAGTTTAATACATTCAAGTTATTTGTTCGTCTTATAGATATTTATTCGTTTAAGAAGACGGTCATAGGGATCGTAAAGGATCAGATTTCCAATATTATCAATCGTGAAGTCAGAGTAAGTGATTAATTGGAGAGGCCCTGTCAATTTCTCCCCCTCATGAGTAACGTTATTCTGAGGGAACTTCACATAACCTTCCACTCCGGGTACCATTCTTTCATATGTTCCGCTTTTGGGCTCATATAAACCTTGATTATAAATCAATTCATCCATTTTAAAATAGCTTTCAACTTTACCGTCGGTATCTATCCGGTAAAAGCCTTTCTTATCTGCGGCGTAAAAATACCCGTCACGGGCAACCGCACTATTAATTGACTCTAAATTTACCTGGGCCACTTCTACCAGATAACCATCTTCCCGCACACGGCTTATTTTTTTATTAGCCCGGTCTAATAAATAGATCGATCCGTCTTTGACTACCGATGTTAGCCGTTGCTTTGTTCCTTCTTTTAAAAAACCCGTGGTTTTCCGTTCTTTGTTTATTTGAGTGTAAACCCTCTCCATAAACGTGTTGCTGTAAAAGAAAGTTTGTCCATCCAGGGTTGTTAAGAAATCGTTCATACCTTCTTCATCAGTTTGTTCTAGATGATAGGTAATCACTTTGATTTCCGGCAAGATTTCATAAAAAACCGTAATGTTCTCTTGTCCACGAGTACCGGCATTGGCAAGCATATAAAGTTTATCGTTGATTTCATCATAAAAAAGTTTTCCGGGTTTAATATCCCGATAGCTTACTTTATGGACTTGATCACTTTTATCCGTATACTCAAGGTTAAACTTTTCATTTATAGCAACCGCCTCTTGTAATCTTCTGTTGTCTCCTTGTTTCTGGTTATACACGGATATTCGGTAGCCGCTGTCGCCCGGACGGCTTGAATTAAAATCAATCATGTATACATTCTCAGTTTTATCCGCCACAAAGCTTGAAACAGATTCTTGCTGAAAATTGCTACCTGTTCCGTTTTCGTTTCGCACAAAAATAACCGTTTTCCCAGGCATAAGGGCTAAATTATCTACAGACGGCTGTGGCAGCTTTTCCTTTATGGGAGCTTCCGGCCTATCAATCGGCGGAATTGGCGGTTTCCTACCCTCATCCTTCCCTGTAATGCTGATTATTTTAGTCTCATTATCATAAATAACCGTTCGGTTTAAACTTTCAGCAATAAAACGAAGCGGCACAAGGGTCGTATCATTAACGATTACTGGCGACTGCTCCAATTCCGTTACAATCCCATTAATAGTTGCTGTAGGTTGACCCACATGTAATAGGATCACTTTCTCAGACGTAGTCAAAATAGCCTTTCTCGAATCGTTTTCCCACTTTACTTCTGCTCCGAATGACTCTCCGACAAAACGGAGCGGCAGCATGGTCGTATCATTAACTAAAACAGGTGCCGCCGGCAGTTCCGTAATAGATCCATCCATTAAAGCTTTTTTGCTGTTTAATGTAAATTCCAGCTTAAAAGGAACATTTTCGGATTTAACTTCTGGAAACGCAGCACTTGAAGCAAATCCTGAACCAGCTAATGAGACCACACTGAAGATGACCGTTAAAAAAGCTATACACATACACTTTCTACTCATGTAAACTCTCCTTGGAATGAATATTACTCCAAGTATAGTATGTTTTCCGAAAGTTGTATCTAATTTATCCCATTAAATTTCACAAAATAAGAACTTATATTGTATTCTCCTGCTGCAAGCCCCCATTTGTGTGCAAATACAAACAAAGCGTAATAATCTTCTCCCCCCTACGCATTCCCCACCGACTCGCCCTTCACCAGCGTGACGTAGATCCGTTCATGCTCGACCTTCTCGCCGGCGATCAACTTCAGAAGCTGTTCCGCCGCCAATGCGCCCCACTTGTGCTTGGAATAGTCGATCGTGGCCAGCCGCGGGCTGACGTACGCCGACAGCTCGATATTATCGAAGCCGATAATATGGATATGCTCGCCGATACGGTACTCCGATTCCGCCACGGTATTATAGACGCCAACCGCCATCTCGTCGTTGAGACAAAGAACGGCAGCCGGCTCCTTATAGGCCTCCAGGATGCGCCGTGCGGCTTTCTCCCCGGACTCTTTATCGAAGCTGCCCGGCAGCTCGGTACAATCCACATCCTTGTAGCGCCCTACGGTTTGCCGGACGGCATGTAAGCGCTTGGCGGAATCGTAAGAATCTTGCGGTCCCGCTACTACGTATAGCTTGCGGTGCCCTTTTTCCAGGACGTAATCGGCAGCCAAATTGGCCCCCGCCTTGTTGTCCAGAAGCACCTGATTGATGTTCGGGTGAATCAGCTCGCGGTCGAGCACGACGATTTTATGGCCCCTGTCCGCATGCTGCAGCAGTTCTTCGTCGGTAAAAGCGGCATCCAGGATAATGGCCCCGTCGATCATCCGTTCCGGCAGAAAGCGGTGGGATTGGGACCCGCTGCAGACGATAAGCTCGTAATCGTGCCCGTTTAAATACTCCTTGATTCCCTGCAAAAGATGTCCGTAGAAAGGTCCGCTGAAATCGGTCAGAAAGACGCCGATAATTTTACTTTCCCGCTTTTTTAGCGTGCGGGCCGCCGCATTCGGAGTATAGTTCAATTCCTTGGCGATCGCCAAAATCCGGGCGCACGTCTCGTCGGTTACCTTGGGGCTGCCGTTCAGCGCGTAAGATACCGTCGAAATGGATACGCCGGCTTTTTTTGCGATATCTTTAATGCTTACCACTATTCTCGCTCCTAACCTTGTTGCATTCGCTGTTTTCTCTGGTCTCGTTTAACCTTCTCACACTCCGTACTCACGCTTCTATTTATTTACTATACCATTAAATGAACAGGTAAAAGAGATGCAAAAGGGCGATCCGTGAAGATCGCCTTTCGCCTTGACTTTAGCTGTAGATTTCGATCACGTTCGGTCCTTCCGCGGTCAGGCTTTCCAACTGTTCGCCGCTCAGGAGCAGCCCTCCGGTCCGGTAGCGGTTGTTCAGCCGCCGGGCTGCCGCTTCCCGTCCGTTTATCGTGACGCGGGAAACTTCACCGCCGCTCAGATGGTACACGAAGGTTACCGGTCGGTCCAGAATGCGGAACCGGAAGCAGAGACCGTCCAGCTCCTCGCCCAGCACGGGGTCCACGATGAGACTTCCGGCTTCCATCCGGATGCCGAGACCGTTCGAAATGAGCTGGTTCATGTAAATTCCCGGGCCGCTGGAGTAAATTCTCCAGCCGCCTTTGACCGGCACGCTGCCGTCGCGCAGCTCGTTAAAGCGCTCCTGCGCCTCGTAGCGGGTGTTGAATCTCCCGTCGGAGCTGCTGAAGTACGCGTTGCTCTGGCGGAGCTCCGCATTCGGAACCACGTCCTGCAGACGGACGGGGTTGATCATCTGGAGCCCGCGCCACACCTCGCCGGTCTTGCCCAGCTTCGCCATCGCTTCGACGTAGCGGATATGGGCGTGCACGTACTGGAGGCCGACTTCGCGGCCGAAGTTCGCGGCCTGCTCCGCGCGCTTGAAGTTCGTGCTGACGCCCCCCGCGTAATTCGCGGGCCGGTTCATGAGCCGGACGCCGTCCGGACAGTACATTTCCGCCTTGATGAGGCGGTAATGGGCCTCTGCCTGCTCCGGCGTCAGCAGCTCGCTGATCATGCTGCGCGTCATCGGCAGCAGGCGGTAGGTGATTCCCGTTTTCGTATCCTCGGGATGGAGCATCTTCTCGGCTTTGCCGGGCTCCTCCATGTACAAGAAACCGGGAATCACGGACGCTTCGGACGGCAGCATATAGCGCATGTATTCGGCCTGAATGCCGTCCGCCATGCCGCGCAGCTCCGCCGCCAGCGCGCTGCGGCTGTCCGCCAGCACGACAGAGAGCCGGCGGAAGACCTGGTAGGTCAGCGACACGGTCCAGGAGCTGACCATAAACCGCTTCAGCTGAGCGTTAGCCGGCTGAAGGGTGTCGTCCCAGTCTCCGTCCCCGTAGGAGGACAGATGGGTATCGTGCAGGAAATGGCTGCGGATGTAGCCGATTTCCTTGACGGCATGCTCCAGCAGGGAAGCGGTCTCTTCCGTAAAGTTCCCCCCGTGGCGCCTCGTATACGGAAGCTGCTCGTCCAGGATCGATAAATCCCCGGTGGCGCTCAAATAATCGGCAAGCACCTTAAGCGGCCAGACAATGACGTCCCCGTGGCTTTCTTCCTGCTGGATATGGGAATACCGGTCGAACATGAACCACTGCGGCCAGCTGCCGTCGTCTTCGAACTGATGAGAAAACACGGTCCGGAGAATATCCCGGACTTCGCCGTATTTCCCTGTCGCCAGGAAGTATTCGGACGGGCCTTGGCATACGTCACGCGTCCCCCAGGCGGCTCCGCCGTACTGTTCCAGACCGTGCGGAACGGAATAATGAACGAGCATGTTGTGCGTGTACCACCAGGCAAGCACGTTCATTTTCGCCAGCTCCGGATCGTTCTCCCCGTCTGCCCGGTACAGGTGAAAACCGTTCATGACGGAACCGAGGAATGTACGGTAACGCTCCGCTTCCAGATCCGCTTCCCGGTCCGCAAACGTCAGCTCTTCCCCGCGCAAAAGACCTTGGACGGTCATACTCCAGGAGGAGCTTTCTCCCAGTTCCAGAACGGCCAGGGAGGCGGAACCCGGCTCGGCCCCCGCCGCAAGACGCGTTTCGTCGGTCACGCGCAGCGGAGCTCCCGCGACCTGCATGCGGTAGGTAAGATCCGGCCATACCTGCGCACTGTCCGAGGCGGCATCCGCCGTGAATAGAAGCGTTTGACCGTCTTCTTGTACCGACAGATGAAACGGAGCTTCATATTCGTTGTTGTTCATCGAAACTTGATGAGTAACCAGGTAACGGTAGGTTTTGCCCTGCACGGAACGGAGCTCGAGACGAACCTCCGGCGCATCCGCTGCCGTAAAGGCGGTTACGATAACCGTGTCATCGGCCAGTTTATAATACCAGCGGGTATAGTTGAACCCGATCTCGAACAGGGACGGCATCGTCAGCAGACGGTATTCCCCGCCGGTTTCGATATAAATGCGCTGTCCCGACGTTTTGGAAACGTTGAGAGCGTTCCGGGCGTTCGTCAGCATTTTGTTAAACGAAGTATTGCCCACGGTCAACTGGGAATTGAACAAGCCGTACATGTATGCGGTCGATGTCAGAACGGATTCCCGGAGTCGGGCGTTATCCCCGCTCATCAGAATATGCCCGTGCGGACGCTCGACGCGGAGCTCCTTGGCTTTCAGCACGACATGCTCATTTGTCTCCGTGAAAAAGGAAAGCAGCTCGCCTTCCAGCGTTTCTTCCAGACGGCGGTCGGGAAAATATCCGGCGACTTCATCCGCGGTCATCGCGAGTCCGGTAAGCGGCGCACCGATATCGCCCGCCAAACGCACCGGCTCAAGAACCGTGGAGCCGCTTGCGGCGACGGTGACGGAGCTGGTGTCGCTGTTGGTGTCGCTGTTGGAGCTGGTGTCAGTGCCGCTGCCACTGTCGCGGCTGCCGTCGGCAGTCGAGTTCAAAGCCTCGGCCTGTTCCCAGGCGGCAGAAACTTCCTCGGCGAACTCAAGAGCGGTAACGGCTTCGGGATGGTTTTCTTTGAACAGTCCGTAAAAAACGAACCGGATCGGCTCCGCACCCGGAATGATACGACGGGATTGCAGCGCCGTATACGCAAACTCGTACTGGTAAATCTCATTCGCGAGATGAGGACGGGCTAACGCTTCGGGCTTATCCGTTTCTTTATAGGACAGCCCGTAAAATTGGAAGCCGTCGGTGGAGTATCCATCCGCCCCCGTCAGCGACCCCTGCTGCACATACGGAAAAGCGCCGCCCTGCGGCTGGTTCTGTCTGGAACAGACAACATACCCGTGCTTTTCGTCCCGGTAAACGCTGTGGTCGATATATTGGGACATGTACGCTTCGTTGCTCCGTACCGCCCCTTTATCCGCGAGACCGAGATCCTGGCCGTACAGGATATCAACCGGAGTATCCCCGGTTCCTCCCGTCAGCGTTACGTCCCAAAACCAGATATTTTGCGGAGTCAGCGTAAACGTTACTTCGTAGGAAATACCTTCGACCTCTCCGTTCCAAACGATGCCGGACTCCTTCCGGCTTATAAGGCTGACCGAGCGGACACCGAGCAGAGGATAAGCCTGAATGCCTTTCTCACGATGAAGACGCAGATACAGGTTGTTCATGGAGCCGTCCAGCGGATTACCGATCCACTGGTTGATCAGGGTCGAACCGGATACCACCTCCCCAATATCCCCGCTGTTCAGGAATGAGAATTGCAGGCTGCCCGATTTCAGTTGTAACGACCGATCCTTCAACTGGGTCATGGTGATGTTCACTCGCTTTCTTTACTTCGTTAATCGGAACCGGAGCTCTGCGGTATCACGGCTGTTCGGGCCGACGAAGACGGCAAATTCTCCCGGATCGCTTGCAAAACTCAAGTCGGAATGATGGTAACGGAGCTGTTCTTCGGTTAAGTCGAACCGAACCTCGGCCGTTTCACCCGGCTTCAGGAACAGTTTCCGGTACGCTTTCAATTCCTTGACCGGACGGACGACCTCACCTGCCATGTCACGTATATAGAGCTGGACGACTTCTTCTCCTGCGGTCTCTCCCGTATTGGTCACGTTGACACGTACCGTCAGCGGCTGTTCCGCCGACATGCTTGCGGAGTCCAGTGTCGGAGTGTCGTAGGTGAAGGTCGTGTAGCTTAAACCGAACCCGAATGGAAGCAACGGTTCGTTGGGAATATCCAGATATTTGGAAACGTAATGTTCTTGGGCGTCCAACGCATCTTTGGGCCGTCCCGTATTAAAGTGATTGTAATAGACCGGCACCTGCCCTACGCTGTGCGGGAAGCTCATGGACAGCCGGCCGGACGGGTTCGCCCGGCCGAAGAGCAAATCGGCGATCGCCGCGCCGCCTTCGGTGCCCGGGAACCAGGCCTCCAGCACGGCGTCGGTCTGATCGATCAGGCCGTGCAGATCGAGCGGCCGGCCGTTGAACAGCACGGCCGCCATCGGCTTGCCGAGCGTCCGCAGCTCGGCGACAAGCCTCAGCTGCGCTTCCGGCAGCCGGATGTCTCCGCGGCTGCAAGCCTCGCCGCTCATGCCCGAGTGCTCGCCCAGCGCCAGCACGATCACATCGGCGCCGCGCGCCGCTTCCAGCGCGGCCGCGGTTTGCTCCGGCGTGCCGCTCTCGATGCCGCAGCCTTCCGCAACCGTGATCCGGGACGGATCGGTGTGCGCGGCCAGGCCGTCGTACAGCGGCACCGCTTCGTCCTGCGAGCCGAGCCACGACCACGGCCCGAGAATATCGCCGCTCTTGGCGAACGGGCCGATCAGGGCGATGCTGCGGTCCGGCTTCAGCGGCAGGACGCCTTCGTTCTTGAGCAGAACGCACGATTTCTGCGCCAGTTCTCTTGCCGCGCGTCGGTGTTCCGCGCAGAGCACCACTTCCCGCTCGCGCTCTTCATCCGCGCCGCGGTACGGGTCCTCAAACAAGCCGAGCTTCTGTTTGAGCCGCAGAATGCGCAGAACGCCTTCGTCGATAAGCGCTTCATCGACTTCGCCGGAGGCGACAAGCGCCGGGAGATGATGCACGTAGCACGCGGTCATCATCTCGATGTCGACGCCCGCCTCAATCGCCCGGCGGGCGGCTTCGGCTTCATCCGCGGCGGTCCCGTGCAGAATCAGCTCCTTGACGGCTCCCCAGTCGGAGATCAGGACGCCGTCGAAGTTCCATTCTCCGCGCAGCAGATCGCGCATGAGGCGTTTGTTGCCGCTGGCCGGAATGCCGTCCACCGTATTAAAGGACGTCATGACCATCTCGCAGCCTTCTTCCAGAGCGGCCTTGTAAGCCGGCAGATACATCTCCCGGAGCTGGCGCTCCGACATGTCCACGGTGTTGTAATCGCGGCCCCCTTCCCCGGCGCCATAGGCGGCGAAATGCTTGACGCAGGCCGCCACCCGCTCCTTGTCGCCGGTCAGGTCCGCGCCCTGGAATCCGCGCACAAAAGCCCGCGCGTATTCCCCGTTCAGGTACGGGTCTTCGCCCGTCGATTCCATCACGCGTCCCCAACGGGGATCGCGCACCAGGTCGACCATCGGGGCGAAGGTCACGTGCACGCCGGATACGGCGGCTTCTCTCGCCGCGATTTCCGCGCTTTTCTCGGCCAGCTCCATATCCCAGGAGCAGCCGGTTGCCAGCGGTACCGGGAAGATCGTCCGGTATCCGTGCACGACGTCCGCCATGAACAAGAGCGGAATCGCTTTCGGTCTGCCGCGCAGGTGAGCGTCCTGGACGGCTTTGACCTGCGCGGCGCCGGCTACTCCCAGGACGGAGCCCGCATGGGCCGTCATCTCGCCGGTAATGCCCATGGAAGCCATGGGACCGGTAATCTGTCCGTCCGCCCCTTCAAAAAAAGGACCCGCCAGCTGCAGCAGCTGAGCGACTTTTTCCTCCAGCGTCATTTCCTTTATCCTAGCCAGCAGCTGTTGTTCCGTCATTCCGCCGCCTCCTCGCGCAGATTTTTTTATTGCTTTTACTTATAGAAATTTTAGTGGGCACGAGTGCCGAAGCACTTCGCATAATACTTGCATAGAACGACAAGTGAAACGTTTCGATTTTCTTTGATTTGAATTATAACCTTCCTTTTCTAGTGAAGTCAAACGGATTTTATAAAGAAATCAGGGTTTTGCAAGCGGTTTACTCTTATCCAAAATAGAACTTGAATACGGTTCCAGGATGTTTTATAATGATTTCGAAACGTTTCGATTGTGTTCAGCTAACATGTAACCTTTTACGATTAAGGGTTAACTATCACCATAATAAGGATTCCTACGGGAGGCAGACAGTATGAAACGGAAAAATTGGGCGGCAGGCATTGCGACTACGGTTCTTTTGACAAGCGTTCTATCGGGTTGCGGAGGAAGTAACGCAGGCGGCAGCGATAAAGGCAGCGGAGAGTCCGGAGGAAAAGTGACTCTGAACGTATGGGGAATGGGTGAAGAAGCGAAATCCCTTCCGAAAATCGCGGAGCAATTCGAAAAAGATAATCCTACTATCAAAATCAATGTGCAGGCGCTGCCTTGGGCCTCGGCTCACGACAAGCTGCTGACGGCGGTCGCTTCCAAGAAGGGTCCGGACGTTCTGCAGATGGGAACGACCTGGATTCCGGAATTCGCGGCGGCGGGCGCTTTGATGGACCTTAAACCGATGGCGGACAAATATCCCGAAATCAAAGAAGACAACTTCTATCCGGGTTCGATCCAAACGACCAAATATGAAGATAAAACGGTAGGCGTACCGTGGTACATCGACACCCGCGTGCTCTACTACCGCACGGACCTTCTTAAAGAGGCGGGCTATAACGAGGCGCCGAAGACGTGGGAAGAGCTTCAAGACGCCGCCCAAAAGCTGACCAAACGCGGCAGCGGCAAATACGGCATCTCGCTCGATCCGAAGGAGCAGTCCCTGACCTTCATGTTCGCCCGTCAAAACGGCTCCAAGCTGCTGGACGGCAAACAGCCTTTGTTCGATCAACCGCAGTTCGTGGAAGCCGTGGATTATCTCAACAGCTTCTTCAAGAACGGCTCGGCGCCGAAGGATCTCGGTATCGACGCTGTGCAGGGCTTGAGCGGAGACGGCATCGTGCCGATGTTCATCAGCGGTCCGTGGATGATTAAGCTCATCAACGATAAGGCTCCCGAGCTGAAAGGCAAGTGGGCCACAGCCGTCCTTCCGAAGAAAGAAAACAACATTTCCGCGCTGGGCGGCTCCAACTTGTCGGTATTCCAGCATACGGAGCATAAAGAAGAAGCGATGAAATTCCTGGCCTATATGAGCAAACCGGAAACCCAGCTGAAATGGCTCGAAATGACACAATCGATGCCTGCAGCCAAGAAAGCCTGGGAAGACCCTGTTCTGAAGGAAGACCCGAACTATAGAGTGATCGGCGAGCAGATGAAAGCTTCAGAGCCAATGCCGATGATCAAACCTTGGGAAGAAATCGCCCAGGCTTACCTGAAAAGCTTCGAACGCATCTACCGCGGTCAGGCGGAAGTCAAACCGGAGCTGGACGCCTTCAACAAGCAGGCTCAGCAAATTTTGAACAAGTAAACGTACGGACAGGGAATAACCCGAAGCTGACCGGCCCGCAGGGGCCGGTCCGGCTATTAACGGTCCATCCTTTTACCGGGCTGGACGACAGTGAAAGAAGGGACATGAGATGAAGGGCTTCAGCAACAGCAAAGCACCGTACTTTTTTATTGCGCCGACTCTGATCCTGCTTACGGTTTTCTCGCTGCTGCCGATCTTTATTGCGCTCATTATCAGTTTCACCGATATGGATCTCGCAGGTCTAGCCGATTACTCCAACATTAATTTCATCGGCTTCAAAAACTATATCAGCGTCCTGCAGGACCCGATTTTTATTAAATCCATTACCAACACGCTGTTTTACGTGATCATCGGGGTTCCGTGCGTCGTTATTCTTTCGCTCGGGATCGCGCTGCTCATTAATTACGGAGCCTCCCGCGTTTTCAAAGTATTCCGGGTCATTTACTACCTCCCTTCCGTTACCAACGTAGTCGCGGTAGCTGTCGTCTGGAGTTATTTGTACAACCCGGCGTTCGGTCTGTTCAACTATGTGCTGGAGTCGGCCGGTTTCGATAAGGTTCCGTGGCTGACCGATCCCCTGATCGCGAAAATCTCCCTGATCCTCCTCGCCTTGTGGCGGGCCGTGGGTCTGAACATGATTATTTTCGTTGCCGCTCTACAGGGCATTCCGAAAACGTATTACGAAGCGGCCCAGCTCGACGGGGCCAGCACATGGAAGCAAATGATCCATATTACCGTTCCTATGCTGCGTTTCGCCATTTTCTTCGTGTCCATCACGACCATGATCGGCTGGCTGCAATTTTTCGAAGAGCCGTTCGTCATGACGCAGGGCGGACCGCTGGACGGCACTACGTCCGTGGCCCTTTTCATTTACAACAACGGCTTCAAGCTCAGCAACTTCGGCTACGCTGCGGCGGGTTCGTTTATCCTGTTCGTCGCCATCATCCTTATTACGCTCATTCAATTCCGGTTTCAGAATAAAGATACGGACATGTAAAAAGAACGGAGGAAAAGCTTATGGCTGCAAAAGCTGCAAAATTACGTCCGGCTGGCGCAGGGACAACGGGATCAAGCCCCTTTTTCCAAGGACTCGTGTTTGTCCTGCTTGCCTTGGGCGGCATCGTCTTCCTCATTCCGTTCGTTTGGATGATTCTGTCGGCGTTCAAACCGGAAAGTGAAGTGCTGCGTATCCCGCCCACCCTGTTTCCCGAGACGTTTACGATGGAAAATTTCAAAAACCTGTTCGAACGGATGAACTTCGGCGTCTACCTGAAAAACACCCTGATCGTCGTGCTGTTCTCGTTCGTCGGGCTGTTCCTGAACGCGATGGCGGGCTTCGGCTTCGCCAAATACCGCTTCAAGGGACGCGAGGGCCTTTTCTACCTCGTGCTCGCCACGATGATGATTCCCGGACAGGTCACGATGATCCCCGTGTATCTGATCCTGAACTCCATCGAGCTGACGAACACGCTGGTCGGCGTCGTGCTGCCCGGCCTCGTCGGAGCGTTCGGCGTCTTCCTGTTCCGCCAGTTCATGTCCACGATTCCGGACGAACTGCTGGAAGCGACCCGGCTTGACGGCGCCAGCGAGCTGCGCACGTTCGCCCAGATCGTGCTGCCGATCTCCAAGCCGATTCTGTCGGTGCAGGCGATCCTGACGTTCATCGCGGGCTGGAACAGCTTCCTCTGGCCGCTCATTATCGCCAACGACGAGAAGCTGTACACGCTGTCCGTCGGCTTGTCGCTGCTGAAAGGCCAGTATGACAGCAACTTCGCCCTGCAGATGGCCGGTTCGGCTTTCATGGTCGTGCCGATTCTGATCATCTTCGCGATCTTCCAGAAGTACATCATCGACAATTATTCGATTTCGGGGATGAAGTAAGCGTGAATCATCGAAAAACACATAGGTTCGAAGATATTACCGGTACTGCTTGCAGTATCGGTTTTTCTTTTACCCCTTTATTGGTTAATGTTGTAAAATTAGGTGTGACCGTTTATGGGAAAGGAGAACCGCAATGAAATTAATTAAAGGGGGTATCTTAGCCTTCTTTTTATTGACCGTTTCCTGTTCACCTGTAGAGAAGCAGCCTTTTAAAATCGAAAAGAGGATGGAAGAGAACGAACTCACTCTTCTTTTAAAACAGGATGTGGAAAAAAGCCAAGGGATTGTCCTTGCGGAGTTTGAACCTCAAGAGATTAAACGTGAAGGCGAGGATACGTTTGTTTATTTCTTCTTTACAAAAGACAATCAACTCCACGAGGGGCTGTCCTATCTCACGTTTAAGGATAATGCTTGGAAAATCATTCGTACGGAAACGGCTCTATCTCTTCCCGATATGGAAATAACCAATTTTCAAATAGGCGGGGTAACGGCGGGAGATGCCCAAAAGCCCTACTTCGTCATGGCGGGTTATTGCACCAATGATAAAATAAAGGAAATTAGAATGACCGATTTCAAAAATGATTTGTCCCATTTTAAGCTAGATAAGAACAAAAGAACTTTTTTACAGGTCAACATGAACAGCACGGTCGGGATCAAAGAGGTTCAAGGCATAGACGCTAACGGTAAAGTCATTTACCGCAGAGGCTGGTGAACCGTTACGGACTGCTCTAACTTCATCTTAACCGACAAAAAGGCCAGAACCCGGGGAGCTTATGCCCGCGGTGTCGGCCTTTTTGGCTTATTAAAAGACGGTCATAGGTTGGCTTTCTTACCTTACTTGCCGGGTCGGAAGCCTGGCCCCCGCCTGCGTAAACCAGCTTACACGCAAGTCCCCTTACATAGAACCTTTATAGACAGAGATCCCCGAACCACTTCTGCTGCGATTCTGCACGGTCTCCTCCTCCAACTGTTCCGCATCTCCCTGCTTCATTTCTCGCTCCAGCAGCAGGAGGAAGTACATCGCAATCGTCATGAGCAGCCCGATCACCGTATGCCCTTGGAGAGGCAATTGAACCGGAGCGTGAAACACCACGCTTAACCAGGCCGTACCGGCCGCCGTCAACAGAGCGTTCAGCAGACCACAGCTTATTCGTAGACCGGCTTCCTCCCCATACACCGCCCTCCTGATCAGAGGGCTCAGAAGAACCGTGATTCCGATCGATAAGGAACCGTACCAGACGAGAGCTTCTTTGGATTCGGGTAAGCCCAGCACCAGAAACGATTTGGCCAGAATAGTTCCGACGAATAGAAACTTGCCCAGCACGACCGCTACCGACAAGAGAGCTATCCCTGCCGCCTTTGCGGTCAACGTAAGCGGATTCGGCTCCGCTCCCTGCAACCTTCCTTTTTTCCAGCCTTCCACCAGCTCGCACATCATGACCAATACAACGGCCGCCCCTATCCAAATCAGCGCACCGGCGGATATTTCCCCGCGTACCAAACTCATAAAAAAAGCTCCTACCGTTCCTATCGCTGCACTTAACATGCTTCATTCCCCCTTAAACTGTAAACGGATCGTATCGGGTGAACTCAGTATACCAAGGCAGGCAGGACGAGTTTTGACCGTTCTTGCTTTTTCGAGGATTTTGGCGCCAAACACGGCAGCGGAATCAGCAGTACAGCCGATTGTGCAATTGCCTATGCAAATCCGGGTCCGTTATTTCGTCACTTCCTCCACGTCTCCCGCGCTCACCTTCCCGCCCTTATCGAAGCGCGCGACGTATTTTACATAGCCGTACCCGTCTTTGCCGTCTTTGCCGTCTTTGCCCGCCTTGTTGTCCATCACGTTCGCGTTGATCGTCACGTGCCCGTAATCGTACCCTCCGGCGTCCAGAACGGCCGCGATCTCACCCGCCGCTTCGGCAACCTGCTGCTTGGAAGCGCCCGCCGCATCCGTCACCACGTGGATGTACAGCGGCTCATCCAGCTTCAGAGACGGAGTCCAGGCGGCGTTCTCCGCCAGTTGTCCTTTGACGACCTCAAGCTGCACAGTGACCTCCCGGACCGCAGGAACCCGCCGGACAAAGGCGGCCCGAAGCTCCGCCGCCGCTTCCCCGCTCAACCGTTCCATTAAAGCCGTATCGAGGTTGGCGGTTCGGATGCCGTCCACCCTTACCTTGGGAATCCAGCCGCCTACGGAAAATTCATACTCCGGCGCCTCCCCTTTATCCGCGTCCGCCCCGATTTCCTTCACCCGGTACTCGTAATTCTTGAACTTGAAGTTATAAAACCCTTTCTCGATCCTCAGCCGCTTCTCCGGATAACGCTCCGCCAGAAAGTGCTGCAGCTCGCGCTGAGCCAGCCATTTGCTGAGCGGATTCCCGTTCAGCGAGTTATACAGCGAACCGACAAGCAGACCAAGCAGCACCAGCATGGCGATATACATGCCCTTTTTCTTCTTACGTGTCTTCATTCGGACTCTTCCCCCATCTTTCTGATCTTTAATGCCAACAGCCCCATCAAACTTCCGATAAAGGCAAACAAACAATGAATGGAGGCTATCACAACGGCTGCGAATACAGGTGAAAAGACGAACATGCCCATTCCACCGCCCCCCGAAACGTTTACGATCTCATAAATGCTGTCTCCTATGGACCATAAAAAAACAGGCGCAAACGAGAGGAAAAACACAATCTTCATCTGCTTATAAAACAAATACGTGACGAAGCCGAGCACGGCGTACCACAAAACAAACTCGAAGCTTTCGTTAAGCAGCGACGTGCGGATCGCCAGCACGAACGATATCGCCATAAAAAACAGTTGGTACAGGGACAGCTTCCGGTTGATCTTCGCCATCATCTTCGCATAATCTTCGGCCGGCTCCGGCAGCTCCGGCTTGGGCAGGCTTTGTGCCGACAAGCGGACGAGCTTTTCGTAATCGGCGTCACCCGCTGTCTGCGCTTCCAGCCATCTGGCCGTTTCTTCGCTGAGCAGGCCTTCCTCATATAGCGGCAGCAGGTCCTCGATAATGTGCCGCACCGTATTTTTATCGTTCATAGTATCCCTCCAGCTCTTTGTGCAGTTGGAGCTTGATCCGGTGGAATCTGACCCGGACGCTGTTTTCCGTAGCGCCGATAATGTGTCCGATCTCCCGGAAAGACAACTCGGCATACATGCGCAGCGTGACGATTTCCTGGGAACCCTCATCCAGCCGGAAAATCCGTTCCAGCAAAATATCGCGGTCCTCGCGGTCCAGCACCTGCTTCTCCGGCGTGACGGATTCGCGGCTTTCCGCCGCAAGCTTCGCCTCCAGCTCCTGCCCGTATTTTTTGGACCGGTAGTATTTGCTCAGCTTATGCTTCGCGATTCCGAAGAGCCAGGTCCGGACGGTCGAGTCTCCCCGGAAGGAGCCGTGCCCTTTGACCGCCTCGTAGAAAACTTCCTGGGTCAGGTCTTCCGCGGCCTCTCTGCTTTGCGTTTTCACATAGAAAAATGCATACATTTTCGGTTGAATCTCTTTGTAAAGCTCTTCAAGCCCCATGCGCCCTCCTCATTCGAAGCCTCATCCGTCGGGCATGCTTTTGCCGTTCGTTCTTCTTATTTGTACCAGAAAGCGTCCGTTCGTTACAGGATTCGGAAAATTTCTTGAAGGAAGACATTCGGAAGGGGAGCGGGGCGCCCGTAAACTTCTCCTTTTATTAAAGAGGAAATGATCCAAATGCGATAAACAACGGAGACAAAAACGAAACCCTTGCGTCAGAGAAGGGTAATATTCCGGGCGTCGAAATGGGACAGCAGGAGAGGGTGAATGGAGTAGAGTTTCTTCCTGCCGCGCAAAAAAAGCCCCCGGAACCGAATAGGCTCGGTCCCTGAGGGCTTACAAAAAATTCGGAGGCGCTTATTTGCCGCCGGTAAACGTGACGCCTTTGATGAAAAAGCGGTTGAACACCGCGTAAATCAGCAGGGCCGGAAGCGTGAAAACCATGGAAGCCGCCATGATGTAGTTCCAGTTGCTGATGTATTGGCCCTTGAACGTGTTCAGGCCCAGCGTCAGCGTGAACATCTTCGCATCGGAGATGAACATGAGCGGCTTCAGGAATTCGTTCCAGGCGCCCATGAAGACGAAAATCGTCTGGGCGGCCAGGGCCGGAAGCGCGAGCGGAAGCGCGATCCGGAAGAAGATGCCGAAGCGGCTGAGCCCGTCGAGCTGCGCAGCCTCCTCCAGTTCCTTCGGAAAGCTGACGAAGAACTGGCGCATCATGAAGATGAACGTGGCGTTCGCCATCATCGGCAGCGTGAGCGACGAATACGTATTAAGCAGGTTCAGATTTTTCATGATCAGATACGCCGGGACGATCGTCAGCTGCGCCGGAATCATCTGGACGGCCAGAATAAGCACGAACATCAGCTTGTTCCCGAAGAAATCGATCCGCGCCAGCGAGTAACCGGCCATGGAATTGAACAGGATGTTGCAGACCGTGGCAATGACGGCGACGAGCGCGCTGTTTAACATCCACCGGCCGAACAACGGCTCTTTGACGAAGATGTCGTAGTAATTTTGCAGGGTGAAATTTTTCGGTATGAAATTAATACTGCCCGACACGATCTCGCCCAATGTCTTGAAGGACGAAGAGAGCGCCCACAGAAACGGAATGAGCGTAATGCACGCGTAGACGAACAAGATGGCGTACAGCAGCACCTTCACGGTTTTGGATGATGAAGTCGTCATGAGTACGCCTCCCTAGTTTTTGTCTTCGGTGAACAATCTGCGCTGGATCAGCGTAACGATCAGGATGACGGCCGCCAGGACGACCGCAAGCGCGGAGGCGTAGCCGAAGTCCAGATTTTTGAACGCGTACTGGTAAATGAGAAGCGCTACCGTCAGCGTAGAGTTATTCGGGCCTCCCGAACCGGCCGAGAAAATGTACGACTGGTCGAAAAGCTGGAACGTTCCGATAATCCCCATCACGACGGTAAAAAAGGTCGCCGGTTTCAGCAGCGGCAGCGTAATAGACCAGAACTGGCGCCACTTGCCCGCGCCGTCAAGCATCGCGGATTCGTACAACGCGTCGGGAATATCCTGAAGCGCCGCCAGGAACACGACCATGAAGAACGGGGCCGTGGACCAGATGTTCATCATCATGATCGCTTTAAGCGCTACGGCGGGGTCTCCCAGCCAGTTATAGCCATGCAGACCGACAGCTTCCAAAATTTTGTTCAGCAGGCCGTTCGTATTGAAAATCCACATGAAAATCAGTGTCAGAACGGCTGAGGATGTAACGGTCGGCACGAAGAATACGATCCGGAAAAAGTTCTTAAACTTGAGCTTGGCGTTTAGCGCAACGGCAAGCAGGATCGCGAAAGCCGTCTGGACCGGCACGACGAAAAGCACGAACGAAGCCGTATTTTTCAAAGCGATCCAGGCCCGCTCGTCGTGAGCCATGCGCGTGAAATTATCGAACCCCACCCACTTATAGCTGACCTGGCCGAGCAGGCTGACTTTGTGGACGGACAAATACATCGAATAAAAGACCGGCAAAAATAAAAAGGTTCCCAGCACGAGCAGAGTGGGAAGCAGAAACAGATAACCGGTCACCGTGTTGCGAAGTTTCCGTTTCCAGGCCGCGTGAACGGTCATGAGCCTTACCTTCCTTTCGCGGAAAAGTTAAAGGGCGCAAGGAGGAGCATCGCAATCGCCACTCCTCCTCTCATCCCTTCTTGCTTTACTTGGCGGCCGAGATTTCCTTGTTGGCCGTATCCTGGGCTTTCTTCATCGCGTCCTCCAGCTTCGCTTTGCCGGAATACGCTTCGATGAACTGGTTGTTGAAGTTGTTCATGATTGTCGGCAGGGTCGCTTTATCCACCCAAGGGGTAGCGTAAGCGGCACCCGCCACGATAGCCGCGCGGAGCGGATCTTTGTCGTAACCGAGCTCGGCCGCGACCGATTTGCGCGTCGGCAGCGCAAAACCTTTGCTGGTCCACGTTTTCATGCCTTCTTTTCCCGTGAGGTAGGAGAGCAGCTTCCAGGAAGCGTCCTTCTGCTTGGAATCCTTGTTCATCACGTAAGCGACCGGGAATGCCATCGTGCCTTTTTTGCCGTTTACCGTCGGAAGCTCGGCCGTGCCGTATTCAAGGTCCTTGTAGTTGGTTTGCAGGAACGGAATCGCCCAGTTGCCTTCGAACACGATGGACGCTTTGCCCTGGCCGAACATTTCGCCGGTCCAGCCTGCGCCTACCTCTTTCGGCTCGCCGGATGTTTTCTCGACATTGTGCATATCCGTCACGAGCTGGAGGCCTTTGAGCGCTTCGGGAGAAGCGAACGTTGCGCTGCCTTTGTCGTCCGACACCTGGCCGCCGAACGCTTTCATCATATACATTTGGCGGGCAATTTCCGGAGCCGCACCGAAGCCGTAACGGACTACTTTGCCGTTTTCGGATTTAGTCAGCTTTTTTGCGGCATCCTGAAGCTCTTCCCACGTCTTCGGCGGATTCGTGATGCCCGCTTCTTTAAAATCTTTCTTGTTGTAAAACATCGCCAGCGTCGAGAAATCCTTCGGGAAGCCGTACGTTTTGCCGCCGGTCTGGAAAGCCGCGAGAAGCGGCTGCTCGAAGTCGGCCGTATCGAAATCGGCCGTTACGTAGCCGTCCAGCGGTTCGACGACACCGGTCTGGATCAGGCCGGGCGCTTCGAAAGCGTCCAGATAGAACACGTCCGGACCGTTTCCGCCGATGAGGCGGGTTTTCATGACGTCCATATACTGATCCGCGATAACCTCGTAGTTAACTTTGATGTTCGGATTTTTCTTCTCGAACTCGTTTAGAGTCTGCTGTAAAAGCTCTTTCTCGTCCGCGCTTGACGTCCAGCCGGCCAGGGTAACGGTTACTTTCTCGCCGGAAGCGCCGCCGGACGGCGTACCGCCCGGTGCGGGCGTTCCCGTGGACGAATCGCCGCTGCCGCAGGCGGAAAGCACGACGACGGATCCGAGGAGCACAGACGTTAAGGTTGCGAAAGATTTTTTCATCATAAACAGTAAACCTCCCTAATGATCTTCAGGTATGTATTCGTTTCGGATTTATTCAATCAAAGGGAGCTGCCCGCAGAAGGTTCCGTCACGGCGCTTCCTCGTACCGGCTGACGCCGTTTCGTCGTGCGGAACATTCCTTGGAGCCGTTCCCGGTCCCATTCGTTTCACAAAATTTCCAGCTCGAAGCCCGTATCGTTGGCCAGCACACTAACTTCCACGCGGCCCGTTCCGGCATCCCGCTTCAGCAGCAGGTGCAGGCGTCCGCCGCCGATTCGCAGCCGGTCCACCTCCAGCTCGCTCATGTCCGGCAGAAGCGCCGGCTTAAGCGTCACGCGCCGGTTCAGCGCATCCGGCACGATGCCGAGCATCGCCTGCACGAACGTCAGCGAGGTGCCCGCTGCCCAGGCCTGCGGCGAACAGGCGACCGGATATTTCACCGGATAGCCGAGAGAGTCGTCATAGCCGCAGAACAGCTCCGGCAGGCGGGCGTACTCGAAAGACTGCGAGGCTTTCAGCAGCCCCTGCATGACGGTGAGCGCTTCCTCCCGGTAGCCGCTTCGGCTCATGCCGAGCAGGCAGAGAGAGTTATCGTGCGGCCAGACGCTGCCGTCGTGGTAACTCATCGGGTTGTAGCCCGCCGCCCCCGTGCTCATCGTGCGGATGCCGTAGCCGCTGAACATATCGGCCGCCACAAGCCGCTTCGCAACCGCTTCGGCTCTCGCTTCCGAAGCAATGCCGCTCATCAGGATGTGTCCGGCATTCGAAGTCACCGAATGCACCCGGGTCTTCGCTCCGTCCAGCGCAATCGCGTAGAACTGCTCGTCGTCCATCCAGAAATCGCGCTCGAAGCGTTCTTTAAGCTCCGCGGCCTGCGCTTCCAGCCGTTCTGCCCCGGCCTCCCGGCCAAGAATGCGGAACAAGGGAGCCAGACGCGTCTTCGCCTGGTACACATACCCCTGTACCTCCACCAGCGCAATCGGAGCCTTCGCATACTCCCCGTCGGCATGGACCACGGAATCCGCCGAGTCTTTCCAGCCTTGATTCGCTATGCCCTTGGACGATTTCTGGACGTATTCGACGAAGCCGTCGCCGTCCTCGTCCCCATAGCGGTCCACCCATTCCAGCGCCGCCTCGATATGCGGCATCAGCTCTTGGATAAGCGCCGTATCTTCGGTCCAGTGGAAGTATTCCGCCGCGAGCAGCAGAAACAGGGGCGTGGCGTCGATCGTGCCGTAATACGGCGTAAACGGCACCTGGTTCGTTCCCGCCAGCTCGCCGTAACGGATCTCGTGCATGATCTTGCCCGGCTGTTCGTCGCGCCATTCGTCTTCCTTCTTCCCCTGGTAGGAAGCCATCGTCAGCAGCGTTCCCTTCGCGATAGCCGGATTGAGCGGCAGCATCTGAAGCGCGGCGATCAGGCTGTCGCGTCCGAACGGAACCGCGAACAGCGGCAGGCCCGCCACCGGAAACGGCCCGTGGCCCAAGTCCGTCAGCAGGACGCGAAGGTCCTGGACACTCCGGCCGTACAGCTTGTCGAAGGCTGGAAGGTCGCTGCGTACGCCGGTGCTTCCGCCGTTCCACTCCGCATAAGACGCGTCCAGCTTCGCCATCGCTTCCATCGGATCGTGGAGCCGGGGCTGCCCCCCGTTCACGGAAGGACTCACGGTAAAGGCGATTTCACAGGATTCCCCATGGTTAAGCTTGACGGGAAAATGCAGACGTCCATCGCCATCCACCGTATGTGCCGGGCCTTGCCAGCCGATCCGGGTTTCCCGGTCGACATTGTCCGCTCCCCGGTAAGTGATGACCCGCCCGTTCGAAGAAAAACTGTCGCCGGTTTTGCGCCCGATCTCTCCGTATTGGAAGCCGCGGATCACAAACATATCTGTAAAATCGGCGTCCATCGCCACGGAAAAATCAAATTCAACCGTCTTCGGATAGTAGCTTGTGAGCCGAAACGTTTCGTATAGAGAATCATCATATATAAAGCGCTTTCTTTCGATTTCTACCGATTCTCTCCATAAAATCAGTTCTCCATCCCGCTCCATATGAGGGTTCGTGAGCCGGATGACGGCTATGTAATTTTCATCCGCGGCCGACGAAAGCAGGATGGGCTTCTCCCCGTTGATTCCGATCTCAAAACGGCTTAAAAACCGCGTGTCGGAAGTGTACAAGCCATGTCCCGTCTCGGGATTTATATCTCCGTTTACATCGGTAATCAGAAACAGATTGTTTTCTTTAATCACCCGGTAATCCAAAATATGACCTCATTTCTCTCGTTGACTTCGTCCGATCCGATTATCCGAAGCGTTTCGGATAACAGGCAAAAAAATACGAGACCGCAGCCTCTTTTTCCTAATTAAGTCTTTCCAAAACGTTTCGGATAAACTATAATTGCATTATAAGCCAACATGTAAGCATTTACAACCCCAATTTTAGACGTCGGCTATAATCATTCGCCCGATAACGTCCAAAACGTTTCTAAATAAAAGGAGAACAACCATTGGTCACTATCAAAGATATTGCCAAAGCCGCACAGGTTTCCGTCACTACCGTATCCCGAGCGTTAAACGGCTACGACGATGTAAACGAAGAGACACGCAAGAAGATAAAGCGTTTCGCCGATCAGCTCGGCTACAGCCCCAATATGGCGGCCCGCTCCCTCGTATCCAAGAAAACCAAGACGCTCGGCCTTCTGCTTTCCAACGTCACCCGCGCGAGCTCCAAAGATAATATCGCCTTCGAAGTGCTTTGCGGAATGAACGACCGGGCCGGAGAGCTGGATTACGATCTCGTGCTGTTTAGTACGACTCCCCAGAAGCAGAAAATCAAGTCCTACAAGAACTTGTGCCAGGAGCGGGGCGTCGACGGCGTCATTATTATGGGCATCCGGCTAGACGATCCCTACTTGGAGGAGATCGTTTCCTCGGACATCCCGTGCGTTCTGATCGATATTCCGCTCCAGGGACCGAATGTCGGTTATGTTACCTCGGACAACATCAAAGGCGCCTATACCGCCGTTAACCATCTGATCGAGAACGGCCACAGCAGCATCGGCATGATCAACGGCCACGCCCAGGCGGACGTCAGCATCCAACGGCTGAAAGGCTACACGGACGCGCTGAAAAACAGCGGCATTCCGTTCGATCCGACCCGCGTCCTGGACGGCTCTTTCTCCGAATCCGGCGGCAAAGAAGCGATGTACAGGCTGCTGTCGCTGCATCCGGATACAACCGCCGTGTTCTGCTCCAGCGACCTTATGGCGCTCGGAGCCGTGCAGGCGGTCAAAGGGCTGGGTCGGCGTGTGCCTGACGACATTTCAATCATCGGCTTCGACAATATCGATCTGACCGCGTACACCTCGCCATCCCTTACGACCGTCAACCAGCACAAGTACGAGTCCGGCTATCAGGCCGCGCAGCTCCTCGTAGATTTGCTGGAAGGCCGGAATGTGAGCCACCATATCGTCCTCAATACGGAGCTGGTAAAACGGGAGAGCGTCAAGCGCCTGCCTCTCTAAGTGAATAGAAAGCAAAAATAAAATCCCCTAGGGACCGATGAAGCTGGAAGCTTTCATGGGTTCTCAAGGGGATTTTTTTGGGCGGTCCGCCGCCATTCAGCGGCCAGTCATACGCCGGATAATATCGCGGCTTTTTTCCAGATAGCCCACGGATTTGTCGTACTCCCGGCTGGCTACGCCCAGATACAAAATATCAATGACATTCAGCTGCGTCATCCGCGAGGACATGGCTCCACTGCGGATTTCGTTCTCCGTCGAAGAGGTGTACAGCGGATAATCCGCATGCGAGCTGACCGAATTGTTGCCGTATTTCGTGATGGAAATCGTTTTTGCCCCGCATAGACGCGCTTCTTTCAAACATTCGATGACATGATCCGTTTCGCCGGAATAAGAAATGCCGACCGCCACATCGTCCTCGTTCAGCATCACGGCGGATGTCAGCTCAAGATGCGGATCGGTAAACGAATAGCTGGTCTTGTTGATCCGCAAAAACTTGTGCTGGGCATCCTGAGCGATCAGATTCGAAGCGCCAAGGCCGTAGAAGTACGTCCGGTGCGCCCGGCTCAGGGCCTCGACCGCTTTTCTCACCGTATCCGCATCCAGAATGGTCACCGTATCGCGAATGGACTGGATGTTGTTGGCCGATACCGTGTGGATAATCCGGTCGATCGAATCGTTCGGACGAATTTCCCGGTACTCGTATCTTTCCTCGGTCTGGTTCAGGTCACCGGCTACTTTGAGCTTCAGCTCCGGGTAGCCTTTCACGCCCATCGACTTGCACAAACGGATAATCGCCGCCTGGCTGCCGCCGCTTTCGGCCGCTAATTGCGCTACGGACATTTCCAGCATTCGATGCGGATGACTGAGCACAAATTCCGCTACCTTGCGTTCCGATGGCGTGATGTCGTCCAGAATCTCGCGCAGCCTGACTAATCCTCCGTTCATAATTCCTCTCCTTTGCCTGCGTGCCGCGCTTTAGAAAAATTGTACGCGTTTCGAAAGCGCGCCCGTCGGTACCGCGAACGCTTGAGCCCGCTTGAAGTTAGCCGGTGCGCCGCGCACGATCGTCAACGCTTTATAGTATTCGATGAACGGAAATCCGTAAGTTTCACCGCGTGCGTAGGCGTACACATTCATCGCTTTAACCCAAGTCTCGTATGCTTCATCGGGAATGTCAATAAAAATTTCCGGGTTGAAATCGTACGGATCTTCCCAGTTATCCGCGTAGTACAGATGGTTCGCATAGTGGGACGGAAGCTCGCGCTCGATCGTCTTCAATCCGGCGTAAAAACGCGCGTCATTGACAATATAGTGCGTATTCGCGTGGTCTTTATGAATGCTGCCCTTCCAGTGGGTGAGAATGATATCCGGTTTCACTTCGCGGATCACATCCGCCACCTGGTATTTCACTTCTTCGTCGACGGGAAGCTCGGCGTCTTTGTAAGCCAAAAACTTGACGTCGGCTCCGACGATATCGGCGAATTTATGGGCTTCTTCGATTTTTTGCTTCGCATATTCTTCCGGAGTCAGACGGGGATGCCCCTTCTCTCCCGGCGTCAGATGCAGGAAAGTGGCCTTATGACCGGCCTGCGTATATTTCGCGATCACGGCACCCGCCGTCAAATCCAAGTCACCGGCATGACCGCCGATGGCCAAAATATGATGCTTTTGCTCTGTCATGTCAAATTGCTCCTTTGGGTTGGATTACTCGGTCTACCGTCCAGTCAAAATTTCTCATTCGTCACGACCGCTCCCGCGATCGCGTTATGCACGCAAGCGCGAAGCGCCGCTACCGTTCGGCCGCGTCCGTAATAGACCCGGTTGGTCAGCAGCACGACGGCCAGATCCCCCTCGGGGTCCAGCCACAGGCTGGTGCCCGTGAAGCCCGTATGGCCGAAGCTGCGCGGCCCCATCCAGTCTCCCGAGGCATCCAGCGGGTCGCCCTTGAGCGCCCAGCCGAGGCCGCGGCTCGCGCCGGGGATATTCTCCGTGAAGCTGCGCACGGAGGCAAGCGCCGCCGCCCGCGAGAGGAGACGCGGCACGGGCGCCCCCGCCGCGTCATGACGCGCACCCGTGGCCGGGGCAGGGACGAGCCCGCAGCTTAGCCACATGCGGGCATAGCGGGCCAGGTCGCCGGCCGCCGCGAACAGCCCGGCATGGCCGCTTACGCCGCCGAGGGCGCGGGCGTTCTCGTCGTGGACGACGCCGTGCAGGCGGACTCCCGCGGAGGCGTCGTACTCCGTCGGCGCTATGTCCGCTGCCCGCCCCGCAGGCGGGCAGAACCCGGCGCTGTCCATGCCCAGCGGCCCGAAGATTTTGACGCGTGCCGCCTCGTTCAGCGGCACGCCCAGCATCTCCTCGGCTATGCGGCCGAGGGTCATGTAGCCGACGTCGCTGTATGCCATCCGCGTGCCGGGTTTGGCCTGCAGCGGGGTGCGGTACACCGTCTGCCACATCTCTTCCCGCGTCAGATGCGACGCGTACAGATTGACAAGCGGCGGAAGTCCCGACGTATGCGTCAGAAGCTGGCCTACCGTGACTTCTTCTTTGCCGCCGCTTGCAAACTCCGGCAGCAAGGAAGCCGCCGGTGTATTCAAGGTCAGCCTGCCCTCGTCAATGAGCCCGAGCACCAGCGGCAGCGTTACGGTCACCTTGGTGAGCGAGGCGCAGTCGTACAGGGTGCCCGCATGTACCGGCGCGGGGTCGGAACCCTCCGGGTCGGCGTGACCTGCCGCGTAAACGAGTTCCTCGTCTCCGCGGACGACGGCCATCACGGCCCCGGGAGTAACGCCTGCCGCGATCTCGCGGTCAACAGCCCGGCAGGCGGCGATTACCCCTTCCGGCGAAAGACCCAGTGCCGAAGCCCCGGAAGCGGCCGCCTCATACCCCATTGCCGCGCGCCTCCGCGGCGGAAGCCGCTGCTGCCGCTTCCGGTCCATAGAGCAGATACTTGCTGCGAATGCCGGCCCATTCTTTCCCGTCGCGTTCCCAGGAAGCGATAATCGCTTCCAGAGCGCCCGGCTCGTGCAGCGTCAGGCGAATCCGGTCGCTGCCGCTCAGCAGGTCGATGAAGGTGGACTGGCCTTCCTTGAAAGGCGCCAGCCATTCGAATTCACCCGGATGAAGCTTTTGGATGCAGCTCAGCAAGTGAAGGCCGGTGACGGCCGATTTGTACACGTTCGGGTCGGTAACGAAAGTCATCACGCCGTTGCACAACTGACCGGCATGCTTCGAGAAGGTCGGCGTAAACGTGACCGGGTGGAACCGGACGCCGGGAAGATTCAAGGCATTCAGCTCGCGACAGGTTTCCTCCGCCTTTAGCCAAGGCGCTCCCACCTGCTCGAAAGGCTTGGTCGTTCCCCGTCCTTCCGACAGGTTCGTTCCTTCGAACAGACAGTGCCCCGCGTAAATCCGAACCGTATCCATGGTCGGCATGTTCGGGGACGGCGGAAGCCACGGCAGCCCGGTATCGGGATATTCCATCTCCCGCTCCCAGCCTTCCATCTTGACGACATACAGCTCGCAAGGCGTCTTCATTTGATCGGCCGCCAGCAGAGCGAATTCGCCGATGGTCATGCCGGTACGGGCGGGCATTCTCCACGCGCCTACCATCGACAGCAGGCTTTCGTCCAGCAGGCCGCCTTCCCACTCAAGTCCGCCCAGCGGATTGGGACGGTCCAGTACAACCACCCGGACACCGGCTTCGGCGCAGGCTTCGAGCGTGTAGATCAGCGTGCTGAGATACGTGTAAAACCGGACGCCGAGATCCTGGATGTCGAAAACCATCGCCTGAAGCCCCGAAAGCATGTCAGCCGTCGGTTTTTTATGCTTGCCGTACAGGCTGTAAACCGGAATCCCAAGCTCCGGGTCGATTTCATCCTCGAACCGGACACCTGCCTGGCGCTCCCCCCGGATACCGTGCTCGCAAGCGAACAAAGCGCCGAGCTCCGCTTCTTCCAATGAAGCGCAAACCTGAATGGTCGACTGAAAGTCGCGGTTAATTCCCGTCGGGTTCGTCAGCAGTCCGAATTTACGGCCCTTGAGCAGCTCGGGCGCCATTTCCGGAAACCGGTCGGCTCCCGTTTTCACCTTCCCTTGCATGAGGTTCCCTCCCCTGTTGGATAATAAAATCGCCTATTCTTTTTCCAATTATCTGTAACCGCTTTCTATGTGCCATTATACCGTTTACAAAATTTTATTTCAATTATTTTTTACTATATAAAATTTTGTTTCCTAAACGTTTTAAAGAAACTTCCTTTTATTAAACGGTGGTTTGGGGCCTTCGGAAAACGGTCTGCCGGCCACTTTTCAATCAAAATTTTATTTCAGAAATTTTAAAAATGTATAAACTTTTATTTTACAATCTTCCTGTGCTTCCGCTATACTATTGTCAGGGACTTCAACTGCATTCCCCTTTTTTTCCTCCGGTTTCCACGCCACACTTTTACCTGACGGCCTGGAACTTCTTTTTATGTTTTGCCTTACAGTCGTTCTCAACAGAATATCCCGAACCCGCCCGGCTCTGACCGAGGCAGGCAATCGGCCTAGTTTTATACATCATGCTGACATTCCTTCATTTTTCCACAAAACTAACGGAAGAAAAGGTGACTCCCATGGATTATGTCATCGGCCTTGACGGCGGCGGCACCAAAACCGAAGCCCTCGCAATCGATTTGAGCGGCGCAGAGCTCGGCACCTGGACGGGCGGCCCGGGAAATCCCCACGCCGTTACTTTCGCAACCGCTTCGGCGGAGCTTGGTCGACTCCTCAACACGGTCAAAGATGCTCTGCCGGGACGCAGATGCCTGGCCGTTTGCGCCGGTCTTGCCGGAGTAGACACCCCCGAAGAACGGAGCACAATGGAGCGGTATCTGACCCAAACGCTTACGGGAAGTGCTTACGAGGGTGTATCTCTACTGATTAAAAACGATGCCGAAATTGCGCTGAAAGCCGCCCTCGGCTCCAGCCAAGGCATCATCGCCATTGCAGGCACCGGTTCCATCATTTACGCCTTCGATTCCGAAGGGAATAAGTACCGTGCCGGAGGCTGGGGGCATCTGCTCGGCGATCAAGGCAGCGGCTACGACATCGGGCTTTCCGTTCTCCAAACCGTCATGAAAAGCTACGACGGTGTACTTCCCGCAACCATGCTTACGGAAGCCGTCCTTCAAAAACACGGCATCCGGGATGCGGCGGAGCTGCGCGGAATCGTTTATCAGCCAGGCGTGCAGAAGGCCCAGATTGCCGAGCACGCGGAGTTCGCAGTCCGTGCCGCGGCGGCGGGGGATAAGCTTGCCCGGCAAATCATCGTGCGTTCAGCCGAAGATCTCGCCGACCTCGTCGTCGCGCTCCGAAACCGCCACCCTGAGCTTGACCGTCTGAAAATCGGCGCGGCCGGGTCGATTTTCGCGTACTGTCCGCTCTTCTACGATACTTTCCGGGTGAGCGTATCGCAGGAAGACGATTTATCGGACGTCGTCTTGTCCGGCCGCCGCTCATCTGCAGGCGCCGCCGATTACGCCAGGGAGCTTGCGGCCTCCCAAGGGGCGAAATAAGCGGCCGCCACGTATGCCGCGTTGCGACCGTCTTTATATCCCTTTTTAACTATCGGAGGTACCTTATGAAAGAAAATATACACAGTCTCACGACCGAGCAGCAAAATCCCCGGACCCGCCAGCTGGACCAGAGATCTGCTTTGGATATCGTCACGCTGATCAACCAGGAGGATTTAACCGTCGCGGAAACGGTCCGGCAGGTGCTTCCGGCCGTGGCCGAAGCGGTTGATTGGATCACGCAGCGGCTTTCCGCGGGCGGCAGGCTCTTTTACTTCGGGGCGGGAACAAGCGGCAGGCTCGGAATTCTTGACGCATCCGAATGCCCGCCTACTTACGGAACCGATCCCAAGCTGATTCAGGGAATCATTGCGGGGGGACCCGATGCGATTTTGAAAGCGGTAGAGGGAGCGGAAGACAGCGAACAGCTCGGACGCGACGATGCGGTTGCCTGCGGCGTCAGCTCCAAGGATGTCGTTGTCGGCATTGCGGCAAGCGGCAGAACGCCCTACGTGATCGGCGCCATGAAGCGCGCCCGCGAACAAGGGGCGAAGGTGATCGCCTTGTGCAACAACCACGGGACCCCGATGGCGGCAATCGCCGATCTGGCCATTGAGCCTGTCGTCGGTCCCGAAGTCGTCCTCGGATCGACCCGCATGAAAGCCGGCACCGCTCAGAAAATGGTGCTGAACATGCTCACGACGGCCTCAATGGTACGGCTCGGCAAAGTTTATGATAATCTGATGGTGGACGTTCAGCCCTCCAACTACAAGCTGGTCGAACGCGCCAAACGCCTCATTGCGATGGCAACGGGCTCGGACAGCGAAGAAATTTCCCGGGCTTATGCCGAATCGCAAGGCCACGTCAAAACCGCCATCGTCATGATTCTGGCTAAAATGTCCTATGAAGAAGCTTCACGCCGATTACAAGAAACCGGCGGCAAAGTCCGCATGGCGGTTGAATCGTCCGAAAGTGCCTCATAAGCGTTTATTTCTCAGCGAAAGGTTGCATGCACATGAATGTCCGCTTAGTGAAACCTGATGAAATGACCGAAGCCGCGGCGCTTGCCGACTCCATTTTCCGGGACGGCGAGCAGGTATCGATGGCCGCCGGCTTCCCTTATTTGTTCTCCGCCGTCACTTCCTCCTCGTTCGGAGCTTATGGAGAAGACGGACACATGACGGCTTTTATGGGACTGCTCCCGTCCACCATCCGGATCGGCGACTCGCAGCTGAACGTATTCTCCGTCGGCGCGGTCTGCACGGCCCCCGAAGCACGGGGCCACGGGGTTGCCGGCAAGCTGCTCGATGCCGTGAAGGATCAAGTCGCCGAATCGGACGGCGACCTGATCCTCGTGTCCGGCACGAGAAGCCTTTACACGCGCGCAGGCTGCCGCGAGTTCGGGACGATCCGGCGCTACACGCTTACGCCGGAAATGGCTCCGGCGCTTCGGGCAGCAGCCGCTGAGGCTGCGCAAGCCGGCGTAAGCGAGGGCCGCACGGCCTCGCAGACGGGTGCAGATGCCTCTGCCCGTCCGGCCTCGCAGGCCGGCGCAGGCGCTTCCCGCGGCACGGATGCGGCCGGACCGCTCCGCTGCCGGGAATGGACGCGCAGCGACCTGCCCGCCCTGGCCAAGCTGGCCGCTTCCCGCGAAGTCGCCTTCGAGCAGAGCCAGTGGGACCTGGCCATGCTCATTGACGCGCAGGCTTACGCGAGATGCGTGAAGCTGGGGCACCGCGTCTACGTTGCGGAACGCGGAGGCGTTCCCGACGCGTTCTTGGTCGCCGCGCTTCCGGGAAGCCTCCGGCCGAAGATGACGCCGTTCGCCATCGAGTGGGCGGGCGAGCCCTCGGCCGTAGCCGCTCTGCTCGCGCATGCGCTGGAGACAGCGGCACCGGAGAAGCTGGACGTGCTCGCTTCCCGGCACGATGCCGGATTGGCCGCTCTGCTGCAGAAGCACGCTTCGCATGCGGACGAGCGGATTCTGGGCACCGTTTATGTGCCCGATGCGGCCCGCCTTTTCCAGCGGCTGAAGCCAAACTTGGCTGCTCTTCAGCCGGAAAAAGCCGCCAAACTGGAAGCCGGCTCCGGTGCGGCCGAACGCGGCATCCGGCTGTCCTATCCGGGGCTGGACGACTTGGAGCTGGATGCGGACGCATGGATCGCGCTTCTGTTCGACGGTCCGTTCTTACTACCGGGAGAGGAAGCGGGGGCGGACGCGAATGCGGCGCCGGTCCTTCCAGAAGGTACACCGGCACAATGGCGTGAGGCGCTAACGGATCTGTTCCCTGTCCCGTTTCCGTCGACCTCCGGCCTCAATTACATCTGACGCACGCGTACCGTTTTCCCGTCGATACCGGCTTTCAGCCTAACCGGCGGGGTACACGGCAGTGTGCAGCCAATAAAAGCGCCAGCCCTTAACGGGCCGGCGCTTTTTTCCGTTCCAATTCAACTATGATGTTCACCACAAGCGTACAAACATATGCTTCTTGTACAGAACCCTCCGTTCGCAAAAGATATCCTGCGTACACCCGTTTTGATCGCACCGCCCGCGCGGCTTGAACTGCTGTTTGTACTGTCGCTTGTATTGTCGCTTGTACTTTCGCTTGTACTGCCGCTTGTAACGTTTACTCTGTATGCATTCCTTGCATTCCTTGCATTCCTTGCATTCCTTGCATTACTTACATAGCTTATATTGCTTGCGCTTCCGTAGGACTAGCTTTTCATACCTCGTGCTTGCCGTAACGCTAACGTTCCCCGCGCTTGCACGCCAGTACGAAAATGCCATCGCCCGCTCCGTTTGCAGCGGCCATCATCCGGCCACTCCGGCTTATCCGGCGTGCGGGAAGCAGCCGGACGTAACCTTTTCTGTCCAGCATAAGCACGTTTATAGCCCTGTCCGGTTCCAGACCGTCCGGCAGCGGCAGAGCCAGCTCTATAGCCTGCAGGTCCTCCGGCTTCATTTTCCGATCCCCACAGGAAACGGTGACGGCAAACCCGACAGGCTCCGAAAGAAGCAGGTATCGTCCTGCACCCGCCGCTCCGGTCAATAAGACATCCCGTTCTTGTCGGCCCATGCTAATCTCGAACGAAACAGTCATCTCCGACAGCCGGACTCCCTGTCCGAACTGTCCCGCAGCTGCATCAATACCGATTTGACCTGCGGGAATGCAGAAACTTCCGGCCCAAGTATCCAGTTCGATGAATGCTTCCCATAATCGGAGCAGCCCGATCATATCCCCGGCTATGCTCACGGATGCGTTTTCCGCTTGCTGCGGCAGGTTCACATGAACATCCCATACAGCGTTAGAAAAGGAGGAGGGCTGTCCTCCGTTATATTTTACGCCCGGCTTCGCCTGCACAATAGTTTGCTCTCCCTTCACTGTAGCTTGTCGAGTCCCGACGCCTCCATCCGGCACAAAAACTCGCGGCAAGTTTACTAAGAGCTAATGAAATTATCCATTAACTTAAGTTAACTTGGAGCTTGTTTTTTTATATAATGATACAAAACAGATTAGAAACGACCGCGGCTGTCTGCCGCTTCCGGAGGACTTATGACCGATACGGCTCCCGATGCCCCCGTTATTTTAAAAACAAAAATAGCCACGCCTCATCCAAAGGCGAATCTGGTTGCCCGCGAGCGGCTGACCGATTCTTTGTCCCGGGGAATAAACGGGCGGCTTACGCTGGTGTGCGCCCCCGCCGGATTCGGCAAAACGACGCTGCTTACCCAGTGGGCCCACAGCAGCGGGCATACCTGCGCCTGGCTGTCCCTGGACGCCAGAGATAACGATTTTATCCGCTTCTGGCGCACGCTCATCCGTTCCCTGGCCGATAAGGCCGACGACCCGGCGGGACAGCGGCTCGCTGCGCTTGCGCTATCGCTGCAGGATATTTCCTCCTCCACTTTTCTGGATGCTCTTTTAAACGAGCTTTATGAGCTTCCGGGAAAAACGGTGCTTGTTCTCGACGACTACCATCTGATCGGAGACGCGCGGATTCACGACAGCCTGGCTTATTTTATCGAATACCTGCCGCCTGCGCTTCACTTGCTGATCGCCAGCCGCAGCGAGCTTCCTTTTTCGACTGTAAAATGGACCGCCAAGCGGGAACAAAACGAACTGCATACGGCCACCCTTCAGTTTACGGCCGATGAAACCGCGGCATTTTACCGACATATCCACAATCATCCTTTGACGGATGAACAGATCCGGCGCCTCGCCGCACAGACGGAAGGCTGGGTAACCGGCCTGCAGTTGGCGCTGCTGTCTCTCCAATCCGGGACGGACGCGGTCCGTTTTCTTGAGGAATTCCGCGGAGACCACCGGGTTATCTCGGATTATTTATTCGAAGAAGTTGCCTCGAAAATGCCGCCGGACCTCTATTCCTTCGTGCTGAAAACGTCCGTTCTTCAAGAAATGGATGCCGATCTGTGCGATGCGGTCACGGAAAGCGCGGACTCCCGGCTACTGCTCGAGCGGGCCAGAAAATCAAACCTCTTCCTGGTCCCTCTGGACGAGCGCGGCGTCTGGTTCCGGTACCATCATCTGTTCGCCGGGTTTCTGCAGGAGCTGCTAAAACGCAAGCAGCCCGAGGAATGGCGGCGGCTGAACCGGCTGGCAAGTGGGGGCTGCATTTCTCGCGGTTTTATGAATGAAGCGGTGGAATACGCCATAGCCGGCGAAGATTATCCCCGGCTGGAGAGCTGCCTGAGAACCCACATGCCGGCCGTATTGGAAAGCGGAGAACTGGGCAACCTCCTGCGCTGGTTCCGCAGCTTTCCTACGGAGTATGCCGTATCGCCCGGGTTGTCTTTGCACCATGCTTTCGTCTTGCTCATGGCGGGTCATGCGGAGCAGGCCGAGCAGCTATTGGATCGGGTGGAGTCGTCATTGGACGCTTCCATGGAGCCGGAAGAACGGAAAGAACTCCAGAGCGGGCTGCTCTTCGTCCGCTCGAATCTGATGTTTATTACAGGCATCTTCGATAAATGGTTCACTCATATCGGCACTTTGCTGCATGAGATTTTACCGGCGGATCCGGCTTTTTACACGTTTAACTACAATCGGACCGAACCGTTGGTCAGACGAACTCCGCTCGGACTCAAAGGCGTGCTCTCGCCCGATACGGAAAGGATCGGCGCCTTGTTCACCAGTCTGCTGGAAGCCCGGGGCTGGCAGGGTTCCTACATCTATTTGTATGTCATACAGTCGCTTAGTGAGGGCTACTACGAGTGGAACCGGCTGGAGGACAGCCGCAAGTTGGCGGTGCTGGTCTCACGTTCAGCCCCAGCCAAGGAGCTGCCCGGCTTGTATGTGCCGATGCATCTGACGCAGGCCATGCTGTATGCGGCGGAGGGGCGTTTCGAACTTGCCCATGCCGCTGTGGACGAAGCCTTGGAGGCATCTTCCGGGCTGAAGGACAGCCGCTGGCGGCAGCTTTTGCAGGCGGCCAGAATCCGCCTGTATCTTAAAGAAGACCGCTCCGCAGACGTGAAAAAGGCGCTGCCGCAGCTCGGTGTGTCCGGGAAGGACAAGCCCGGTTTCCGGCAGGAGTTCGAATACGTGACGCTTGCGCGCGCGCTCGGCAGCCAGCGCAAGGAGAAAGAAGCGCTGCGCCTGCTGGAGCTGCTCAAGCCCCAGTGCGAGCGGGAGCAGCTTCTGTCCGGCATCATCGAAATCGGCATTTTGCAGGCGCTCCTGGAAAATCAGCGGGGTCAGCGTACGGCGGCTCTCCGCCATCTTCACGAAGCGCTGGAGCTGGGTGCCCGGAACGGCTACATCCGGAGCTTCCTCGATGAAGGCAGAGCCATGGAAACCTTGCTGCGGGCTTATGCCAGACAATACCGCTTGACCCGAGAAGCCGCAGGGCAGGGAGGCGGGCTGCACGATTACGTATTGAAGCTGCTCAGTCTGTTCATGCCCGCCTCCCCCCAGCGCAAAACCGCAGCCCCGCCGCTCGTGGAGGAACTGAGCCGCAGTGAGATCAGTCTGCTCCGCCTTATCCGCCGGGGCGCTTCCAACAGGCAGATGGCGGAGCAGCTGACACTTTCCGAGGGGACGGTTAAGGTCTACCTCTCCCGCTTGTACGAGAAGCTCGGCGTTTCCTCCCGGACCCAAGCGCTCGTTACCGCACAGGAGCTTAAGCTGCTGGATGCGGAATAGCATGCCGGCTTGGCTGAAACGATGCTTGTTTCAGCTCTTCCCGGCCTGCTTGTTCGCCATAGCCGCTGCGCCATTTAACCCCTCCGGATATGAGCCGGAGGTTTTTTTGTGTTGCTCTTGGTCCTGCTCTTGGTTCTGCTCCCTATGCCACGCTTCGGTCCGTTCTCCCCCATGCTCTCCCATCCGCTCTTCACTACCGTTCTCGAATGTACTTTCCCGATTGCCCTGTACTGCTTTTTGCTTTCCACTCCCCCTTCAGATTTCAGAGCAAATTCAGGCTGATTTAATCCCGTTTTAAGAACTGACGGTTACAATGGGTTTAGGACAGCGGATCAAACGTTTGCCTTATCCCGTTTTAGAAGAGAATTTGCCGGGTAATGATTCCCTCCGCGCAACGGAAACTTATCTGCTTCGTATAAGACTTAGAAGACATCTTTTCAACCTACATACGAATTACTCCATTCGCTTATCTGCCTACTTACGCTTATAGATGCCGTTGCTCGTCTGATCTCACCTAATCGTTTACAGAAAAGAGGAATACGCATGAGACCCAAACATATTTTAATCGCAGGCACAGTCGCTTTTGCCATCACGATCGGCGCGGGGTTCTGGAATGAAGAATGCACCGCGGAAGTCCAAATCATGATCCCGGATAACCCGGCCGCATTCGATAAAACGCAAACAGTCGCCACGCAAACCGCAGCCGTGCCTGTCCAGGACGAGCTGCATCAGGCCCTGGGCGTCACTTCCGACGAGGAAATTTACGATGCTTTGTATAACGGACAGTCTCTGGCCGAGGTAGCGGCCAGCCGTTCGCGCGATGTGCGGGACGTCATAGCTCTGCAGACGGCGCAGTTGTCCGCGCAACTGGATGACCGTCTCGCCGGCGGAAGCTTGTCCCGGGAAGCTTATGAAGCCCACAAGGCAGAGCTGGTCGAGGTCATCACTCGAAGCGTCACAAACGCAACTTGACCGGTGCTTGCCGGTGTTTGCCGGTCTTCGCTGATCCGCTGCCCCCTCAAGCATCACGCTGTTAAAAAAGAAATAGGCGCCCCCGATTTTACGGGGGCGCCCTTTTTGATTGAAATTGCCGCATCGGCATTTGCGGTTAATAGTTCTCGCGGGCATGCGACCAAGACTGTCATCGGCGGAACCGCCCGTCAAGCCCCTGCCTGCCGCAGCAGATTGATCGTGAAACTCACGTCTGTTGGAAGTGAGTCGCCGCGACTTGGCAATCCTTGCATACGAACGCGTACGTTATCCCTTCGCCGTAATCATCCGCATCCTCCCAGGAGAATTGGGCCAGGAACCTCATCTTCTCCGAGCACCCGGGACAATCCGGGTACTCCGCGTCCTGAATCCACGTGGGGTGGCCTCCCACTTGGGAAGCCACCGCAGGCTCTTGACTCCAAACGGCGGCATAATACGTTCCCCGCTCCTTATCGGAGAACCGCAGAGCCGGCCGCTCTCCGGCTTCCTGCTGACCATTCCCTTCCGGCTCCGGGGAAACGGCGGGAGCGGGATTGTACCGGCTCCATTCGCTTCGACCTTTTCCGTCTATATCGGTAAACAGAAAGCCATAGCAGGTGCAGCTCAAGCAGGTCGCGATCTTCAGCCTCTCGCCTTCCATCTCCAGGAACCGAAGCGAAGGATGTCTGAGATCCATATCGAACAAAACCGTCATTCCGCCGCCGCAGCCTCTGCAAAACTCCTTGGTTTCTCCGAAAAGCGAAACAGGCTCGCCGCCGGAGGGTGTGCCTTTCTCAAACGTCCGGCACTCCTTGTAAAACAAGTCGCTTCTCAAACCTTCCCCGTTCAGCATCCATCCGGCATCAAGCGAGTACTGGTGCGGAGGCACATACAGTTCTTCGGCCCAGACAGGCGGAGTTTCCCGCCATTGGTTAAAGCGGGCCGCCACCGCTTCATCTCCGATCCAGGCTAGCGCGAGCAGCAGGAGATTGCGGTTCTCCGCATCTTTTTCCACTTGATCCAGCAGGAAGTCCCGAATAGCGGCGGGAGCCTGCTTGTAGAGAATACCCGGGTGGTAGCATTCCTTCCGAATAAGCTCGGGCAGACAATCTTGCACCGGTATTCCCGTGAAACATGCCAACGATAACAGAATGTCTTCCGCGATATCCGGCTCATCTTCCGCTATCAGCGCAGCCGCGTAAGCTTTCATCCTCTCCGCATCCCTCTCGGACAAAGAGGCATACAGCTCCTCGGCCGTTTTCTCGTATGCCGTATAGCGGATGAGAGGGTCCGGAACTCTCGGCTCGCACATGATTTTCAAAATCTCCACGGGGTCCGTTATCCCTTCATAGAGATTCACATCCCTGCGGTTCCGGCGGATAAACTCTTCCCGCTCCAGCCGCTGCCGGTTCTGTACGCATGGCATACAGTAACCGCCTGTCTTCTCGGCTGTCTGGGGAAGAATCGTCGCCCCGCAATCCGCGCTTTTGCACGGAATACGCTCCGTCATCGCACGTCACCCTTTCACCCTCCTGCGAGCTCCCATGGAGAGCACCGCAGGATTTTTCGCTTGAAATTTTCCCGGGAACAGAAGCCCTGACTTCCGCGCTCCTCTTTCTTCTCCCGAGCTCCTAAGCTTTACTGCGGATTTCTTCGAGAATCCGCCCGCAAATTTCCTCGATCGATTGCGGACCCAAGTCCCCTTCCCCGCGTTTGCGGACCGCGGCCGTTCCCGTATTTTTCTCGTTCTCGCCGAGGACGAACATGTACGGCACTTTTTCAAGCTGCGCTTCGCGGATCTTGTAGCCCAGTTTCTCGTTTCTCAGGTCGACTTCCGCGCGGATGCCCCTTTCGTCCAGCGATTTCTTGACGAGCATGGCGTAATCGGCGTAATGGTCGGACACCGGCAGAAGCTTCACCTGCACCGGCGCCAGCCAAAGCGGGAAAGCACCGCTATAATGCTCGGTGATGATGCCGATGAAGCGGTCGACGGAACCGTACACGGCCCGGTGGATAACGACCGGACGGTGTTTCAGGCTGTCCTCGCCGATGTACGTGAGGTCGAATTTCTCCGGCATTTGAAAATCGAGCTGAATCGTCCCGCACTGCCAGCTTCGCTTGAGCGCGTCGAGAATATGGAAGTCGATTTTCGGCCCGTAGAACGCGCCGTCGCCTTCGTTGACCCGGTATTCGATGCCGCGGTTATCGAGCACGTTTTTCAGGGAAGCTTCCGCCTGATCCCACAGCTCCTGGGAGCCCATGGAATCTTCGGGGCGCGTGGACAGCTCGATCTTGTACTCGAAGCCGAAGACACCGTAAATATGATCGATCAGCTCGATCACCCGGCCGATTTCTTCTTCGATCTGATCGGGGCGGACGAACAGATGCGCATCGTCCTGGCAGAATGTGCGCACCCGCATCATGCCGTTCAGCGCACCCGACATTTCGTGCCGGTGCACCTGCCCGTACTCGGCAAGGCGGATCGGAAGCTCGCGGTAGGAATGCAGGCTGTTTTTATAAATCAGCATATGGCCCGGACAGTTCATGGGCTTCAGCGCGAAACTCGTATCGTCCACATCGGTAAAATACATGTTGTCCTTGTAATGGTCCCAGTGGCCCGATTGCTCCCAGAGGCGTCTATTCATCATGAACGGCGTACGCACTTCGTCATATTCCCGCTGCCGCTGGAGTTCCCGGGCAAAGCTTTCCAGCTCCGTGCGGATCGTCATCCCTTTGGGCAGGTAGAACGGCATGCCGGGGGCTTCCTCGGAAAACATGAACAGGCCGAGTTCCTTGCCCAGCTTGCGGTGGTCGCGCTTCTTGGCTTCCTCCAGCAGATGCAGATGCTCGTCAAGCTGCGCTTTCTTCGGGAACGATGTGCCGTAGATACGCTGGAGCATCTTGTTCGCGGAATCCCCGCGCCAGTAAGCGCCCGCCACGTTCAGCAGCTTGAACGCTTTGATCCGCCCCGTCGAAGGCAGATGCGGTCCCCGGCACAGGTCGAGAAATTCTCCCTGTTCGTAGACCGAAATTTCCGCATCCTCCGGCAGGTCGCGGATCAGCTCCAGCTTCAGGGGATCTTCCATGTCGCCGAAGATGCGGAGAGCCTCCTCCCGGCTTACGACCCGGCGGACAATCGGCAGGTTCTCGCCCACGATCTTCTCCATCTCCTTCTCGATGGCGGCGAGATCTTCGGTCGATAAGGGCTTTTCGAGGTCCAGGTCGTAATAGAATCCGTCTTCGATAACCGGGCCGATGCCCAGCTTCACGGCCTTGCTGCCGTAAATCCGCTTGATGGCCTGCGCCATGAGATGCGCCGTGCTGTGCCGGTAAATGTTCAGGCCTTCCGCGCTATCCGGCGTGATAATCTCCACGGCGCTGTCTCGGTCGATGGACGTGTTCAGATCGACCGGTTTACCGTTTACTTTGCCGCCGAACGCGTTCTTACGAAGTCCCGGACTGATGGACTGGGCCACCTCTTCAATCGTCGTCCCTCTGGAGTACTCCCGGACCGATCCGTCTGGCAATTTCACTTGAATGTTCATCGCTTATCCCTCCACGAGTGTTTTGTTGAACGCAAAAAAACGCAGCTCATCCACAAAGGGACGAGTGCGTTCAGCTCGTGGTTCCACCCTCATTTGATCCGCCGCAAAAACGCGTGCGGAATCCTCATTTGGCATCCGGTAACGGAGATGATCCGGTGTCATCTACTGCCGCTCGGATCTTGTGCGGGTTCGATGCCACGGCTGCAAAGGGGTAATTCCGCATCCGTCGGCAGGAGAAGCTTTCAGCATGTGCTTCTCTCTCTGGGCAGCCCGTGAAGGGAATCGTGTCTTTGGTCAATGCCTGTATGGGTAGAAATTATAGAATCGCTCTTGAAGGATGTCAAGCCGCGAATTTCTACTTTTCTCCATTCCCCTTGTTTGTTTTCCATTTTATTTCATTAAATCTCTTTACATCTAGAAATGGTTTTTACTCGCCAGTAAATTTATCCGGATTTATATGTTCTGCTATCCACAATAAACTTTCCGCTACATGGACTAAATAATAGGTATCTTGCTCAACTTCGAATATTTTGTCATTTTTAACAGCTTTTATATGAGGCCAATTATTACGTTCCATGAGCTGCGCTTTTAAAGACCTCTCTGTGGAGCCCTTCGTAATAAAAATGATATCCGGATCTGCTCTGACTATATCTTTCTCACTTAACAATCTATAAGAGTTTTCTTTATCACTTATCTCGGCATCTGCGATGTTCGTACCCCCTGCGAGTCTTAAAACATCGTTGAAAAAACTATCCTGTGCCAAAGTAATGGCTTGATTTTCTTTTTTTGCTTGATCATTTTGAAATGCAAGTTCCCAATATACTTTTTTCGGCTCACTTTCGCCAATCGCGTTCCTCACTTTACTTTTTTCCAGATCGTTCAACCATTCCACATAAACTTTATCTTTTCCAATTATTTGACCCAATTTTTGTATAACCACTTCTAATTGTCCTACTGTCTTATACTCAAAAAATAAAGGTTGAATGCCAGCTTCATGGAGTTTCCTTGATATTGTACAGCTCCTTTCGTCCATATGATCTGTCATTGCTATCACTGCATCAGGTTTGTTTTTGATGATTTCACTTACTTCCGCATATTCACTAGCCTTCATCCCGGCTCGCTCACGTTCCCAAGGAATAATTTTAATTTGAGGATATAGCTTGTTTACAAATTCATCTTGATTTTCATAAAAAATTATACTACTGTGCAGCTTTACATCATTTTGGATTGAGTTCCCACACGAATCTTTTATTCCCTCTCCTACAGGAGTAATTTCCTTCGGAGAACAACTTGAAGAAATGAAAATGAATATACACAAAAGACATATGTAATTAATAATCTTCAAATTCAATTGTTTAAATGCCCCTCCTTTGTTCATATATTACAATTCCTAAATTTGTTTTGTAAATAACTTAGCTAACCCTATTTATGAATTCTCTAGTGCACAAAATGATACGAATATTTTAAAATGAGAACGCTACAATCGATGCCAAAGGATATCTTTTCCTAAGGTATCCCCTTCAAGATTATATAAGACATATAAAAAGCGCGGGTCCTCAAAGGACTCGCGCTTTCTTTTTAAAACGTCTCGGCCGCCGCTTTTGTCAGCCTTTTTCCCCGGATGGATGCCATCTAATTTCCCCGCTTGGGGTCACTTCGTACCGCCTGCCGTGCTGATTTCGACCGGATCGGAATTATTTCTTCCTCCGACGGCTTTAACGACAAACTCGTAGGTTTGCGCGGAGTCGATGCCGTTCAGCGTATAGCTGTAGGCGGTTTGCCCGCTGACGGCCGGAACGTAGGCGCTCCAGTTGGTGCCCGCCCTGCCGTTCTTCTCGTAAATGCGGTAGCCTCTAACCGCCTCGGATGTGCCGGCGGGAGCTTTCCAGGAAATAACCGCCTTGCCCGACTGTTTGACGACGCTCGCATTTTCTACCTTGCCGGGTTTGCCGTCCGTCCGCTTAATGCTGTAGGATTCATAAACTGCGATAGGTTTATCTTTTACAGCCGTATAAGACGTGAATTTGAGCACATCGCCGGTGATCGACACATCCACGAACATCTTCTTATTCGGCTGCTCGTTCTTGGCTGCGAAGAACGTATCCGCTTTCGGGTTCAGATCGTAGAACTTCGAAGCGCCGGAGTTGCCCATCAGGTATACGGTGCCTTTCGGATTCACGACGTTGCCCTGCTCGTCGATAATGACGTTTTTGATGGGAACGTTATTCAGCATCTGGTAGGACCTCATGTACATATGGTCATGTCCTTCGAAAACCATGTCAACGCCCAGCTCGTCAAATACCGGAATCAGATACTTACGGTAAAACTTCACCCGGTCGTCTTCCGCCGTGGCGTTGTCTCCCGAGGAATAAGGACCTTTGTGCATGGAAACGAATTTCCATTTCTTATCCGATTTGGCCACCTGATTCCTCATCCATTCCAACTGTTTCGTAAATTGAGGATCGGCTTTATACGGGGAAACCTCCCCTTCGTACTGGGAGTTGATTTGCATGAAGAGCGCATCGCCGTATTCAAACGCGTAAACCGATCCGTCATGGGCACCGGTCCCGACATCCTTGGGCAGATTAAAGTGGTTGAAAAAATTGTTGTTGGGATAGTCCTCCACCTCGTGATTGCCGATAATCGGGGCGAACGGCACGTTGGCGAACTCTTTTTTCGGAACGCCCAGGAACCACTGCCACAACTGCTCCAGATCGCCGTCATCCGTCAAATCGCCCGTCAGCAGGACGAATTTGGGATCTACGGTCTTTTCGATGGCTCTCTTGAACGTATCCTGCCACAGCTCGAAGTTGGATTTGCTGGAGCCCTGTGTGTCGGTCACGTACAGGAAGTGAAAATCCTGATTGTCGGCCCGGTCCGTCGTAAAGGACCCCGTCTCGCTCCAGCCGTCCGCATCCCCGTTGCCGGCCCTGTAGACGTACTTCGTGCCCGGCTTAAGTCCGCTTGCAGTCGCTTTGTGACTGGCGAATTTCTTGTATTTCTTCGAGCTTCTGTCACCCGCGGTCATCAGCGTGTCAATGACAGTGACACTGCCCGTGTAGCTCTGCGCCAAGTCAGCCGGGAACGTGCCGTCCGGGGCTTTGGATGCTTCCACCACCTGGACAACCGTGCCCTTCACCGTTTCGGCCGTATACCAATCGAACGAGATGCTTGTTTTCGGGTCGCCGTTGAACGTCATGTTCAGCAGAGACGGCGTTTTGACGCCGGAATCCGGCAGCCTCGTCGTGAAGCTCCACGTAAGGTCGGCGGACGGGGCCACGCTGTCCTGGGCGCCTTTTACAAGTCCCTTGGGAACGGTGACCTTGTAAGTTTTTCCGGCCGCCAGATCGGGATGGCTGATTTTGAGGGTGCTGCCGCTCACCGCAGACGAAACGCCGGAAAGCGAAGCGCCGCCGCTGTCCGTGATCGCCGCTTTATACGCGTTGTCCTGCACCACGGCTTTGTTGAATGTCACGCTGATTTCGGTGTTCACAGCCGCATCGGCCGCTCCCGGAGCGGGAGTTCTGCTTACAGCCGTCGTCGGCTGTTCTCCGGGTTCGCCGCTGCCGCGTTCGCCGGTCACGAGCACATCCTTGATCCGGCTGGAACCCGAGCTGGCAACCGTGCCGCCGCTTACACTGGCATTCGAGCTTACGACCCAGCGGATGTACAGCACATCCTGATCGCCGGCCCCTTGCGGCAAAGAAAGATTCGTTAATTTACAGGCATTATTCGGACAGTTGAAATTATTTTGGGCCAGGACCAGCTTCCCGTTCGGAATGTCCGACCACGTCTGTTGATCGGTGCTGAATTGAACTTTGAAATCTCGCGGGCCCGTGCTTGAGGAAGTCTGCTGCGATGATAGGGTGATGTTCTCATACCCTTTGGTGGAGAGTGCCGCGAGCCAGTATTTCTTGCCGCTGCCGTCGTGCCAGCCCTGATTGCGGATGCTGTTTTCGCCGGGTTCGTATGTGTACTGGTCGGTATTGGTGCCTACGTCGCGGATCGAAGAAGCCGATTGGAACACTCCGCCCGTGGCGGGAAATACACCGTTACTGCCTTTGTCCTTGAAAATCCACTGCGCCAGCGTTTCTTTAACCGCCGCCGCTTCCGTCTGTGCGCCATTGCCCGCTCCCGCCGTCCCGCTCGCCGAAACGGCGCCGGCCAAATCGAGCGCCAGCAGCAGGAACACGACGAACAGACTGATGGAACGCGTCATTCTTTTTCCGGGAAAAACTCGATCCTTCCGCATTTCGCTTCCTCTCCTCATGTGATCAGATGGGTAAAGCGGTGCATCCGCAAAATTAAAGCGCTTTAATTTTGCTTCATTTATCTTATCACGGACCCCAAATTTTTGTAAATTATCAAAGATAAGTGAGTAACCAAACAAAAGGGCGCCGGCATGTCCTTCCTCGCAGTGACGCAGCACAAAAAGCACGGGTCCTCGCGGACTCGCGCTTTCGACAAAACCGTGCGGCTGTAAGGATCCTGAGCCTTTTCCATACACCGAACGGGCCTGCCCGGTTCGTCAGCCTTTCATAACACTGTCGGAACTGTACGTATCCGAGTACTGCGTCTCGCCTTCCTTCAGCCACACATCCGCAAATTCGTCCGGATTTTGCTTAAATTGCTCCAATACGTACGAGCAGGCGGGAATAATTTTTCTGCCGTTCTCGCGGGCCTCCGCAACGACATAATCCAGCAGCATTCGACCCAGGTTACGACCCCGGTACTTAGGCTCGATAAACGTATGGTTGACGATCCATGTGTCTACGTCGACCATATGGTACGTCATTTCTCCCACCGTGCCGCCTATGCCTGTCAGGATATAGCTGGTTCCCTGCTTCTGGACCACAATGTCCACATATCCCTCTTCGCCCGTCTCGCTGGGGGCGGAGTTCTTTTCCTCCGGCAAGTTCCGGTTTAATTCACTCATTTTATCGCACCTCCTGAAAAGAGTTATCGTTCCGTAGTCAAGCGGATAAAGCCGCGCTATAGAACCTCTTTACCCTAAGAGGGGGGCTGTGAAGCTTATTTTAAGCGGTGACAGCCTTCCCGAAACCTCTCTTCAACTCCCGAAAAGAAAGAGGATTTTGGCGAAAAAACGAAGGTTTCACGCCCTTATTGCGCATTCCGTGTCGAATGGAGCTAATTTCTACAAATAAGGACAAAAACTGAACAAAAATTGTCGATTACTTTTTTAATTGGTTGTGGTACTATAATTTGTAAAATACTTTATCTGGTTAAAGTTTTAGAATTTTCGATTTTGCAAGCGCTTTGATAATTTGAAAATCACGATTCTTCCCCCAATTTAACTATGAAAACGGATGAATGGACATCTTATTTTAACAAGGAGGTGAAAATAAACTATGTACCTTCCAAAATGGAGCGGCTTGTACGTGCACGTCAAATGGTTTACCGAAGATCACGTCTGGAACCCGCAGCCCATGACCAAAGTCATCACGCCCGCTTTTCTGTTGTGGCTCGGGGTCACACTGGCCGCCCTGCTCGTCTGCGTCCTCTTCAGCGAATCGTTGGAGCGGATCGGTCTTGTACGCCGGGTTCATCAGTTTTTGAACCGATTAAAGCGCTACCATTTGCTTATTCTGCGCGTCGGTGTCGGTTTGGGCCTGCTGATGCAGCTTTTTACGGGAACGTATCTCGCGCCTGCTTTCGTATCGGACCATGTATGGGTATACGCCGTGCTGATTATAGCTATCGCGGGGCTTCTCCACCGCAGGCTGCTGGTCGTGAGCGGGGCCGCACTCGCTGTGCTGTATGGATATGCACTCGTTACATACGGGCTCTTTCACGGGCTTGATTATTTTTTCTACGCCGGTGTTATTTATTACCTGCTCGTCACCGAGAGCCGCTGGAAGCAATCGGCTACTCCCATACTCTACCTATGCACGGGGCTGTCCCTCGCCTGGCTTTCCATGGAAAAAATGACACTGGCCAAGCTCGCCTGCTCGCTTATGCACGAGTACGGACTCCCTACGCTCGGCTTCACGGTAGAAGATTTCGTGCTGATCAGCGCGTTTATCGAAATGGGGCTCGCCTGGGCTTTTATCATGGGGATCATGAACCGCTTCACCGCTCTTCTGCTTACCGGCGTTTTTCTCATGACGACCACCTTTTTCGGATTCAAAGAAATCGTGGGCCACACCATTATGCATACGATTCTTATTTTGTTCATTATCGAAGGGAGCGGTGCCGCCAAAACCTTATACCAGTTCCACCGTACACCCGTCATGCGATGCTTGTTCGTTGCCGTTAACTTCTGCATCGTCGTGTTTGGTTTGATGGGCGTTTATATCTGGCTGGGACAATTTAACCCACTCTAACTTTCGGAAAGAAGGAAACTAATACATACTTTTCCCCAACAAAAAAAGGACGCGGGCTGATCGGTTGGAACAGCCCCGTCCTTTTTTACATTTGCGTCCTCTTGCTCTGTTTATAATTGCGCGGAACAAGCCCGTTATCGGCCCCGGTCGGTACGCAGCCCCAGACCCTCCAGCTCCGCCAGGGCGTCTTTCGCGCTCCGCTGCGGATTTAGCGCCGCTATGAGCTCTTCCGTAACAGCCGCACCGGCGAATAGTCCGCGCACCGCTTCAAGATCGACCGGTTTCTCATAGTAGGACACGGCCCACTCCGTATGTTCTTCCGGTGTATGCTTCAGATAGCCGAGCAGAAAATCGGACCCGTCGTCCTCCCCTTCGGCCTCTTGAAGCTCTCCGGTCTTCCACGCCGAATCGCCGGCCTGCCGCCAGATGCAGAACGTCACGTCCTCCCGTTCGAACAGGTCGTTGTCCAAATAGGCCAACAGTCCGGCGGGTGCCGTCTCATACATGCCCGGCCATACGCCATACTCCTCGCGGGCATGCGGGCTGAGAGGCGACATGTGGTCAAAGCCCTTTATGATGACTCCCTCTTCCGCGAAAACCACGTACACATCATCGCCCGCCCCGTTGTCGACGCCCCCTAAAGCGGCGTTTTCTTTCCAGTCCGGCACGTACCGGTACACTCTCAGCCAATCTTCCTCGTTCATGATTACATCCAAAGCGGCCATATGCATCAGCTGCCTTTTCAGCTCAGCCGGTTCCGGCAGCGGCTGTTCCCAGTTTTTCATTCGTTCTCCCCCTGTCGGCAAGGTTTCTCCGGCTCCTCACGGAAGCCTTTTTTATCCGAATCCTATTCTCCGTTCTCTATGTGAATCCTCCTTATCGTACAAAAGTCTTCCTGCCGGTACAAGTCGTGAGGCCCTGCCTGCGCATTCCCTGCCCTACCCCGCCTCTAAAGAAGCACTCCAAACAGCACTCCTCACACATAACGCTTGAAAAGCGTTATTCGGCGGGGGCGTGGTGTTCTAACGAATCCGCTTGAGTACGGAATGCGCTCATTTTGATCAGAATCAGAACAAACGCGAGTCCCGCGAACAAAGTCCCGCTCCAGACAAGCTGATGCACACCGAGCCGGGAAATAAACCAGCCTCCCGCCGCGCTTCCTATCGTAATTCCCAGGTTCGAAAACGATACGAAAAGACTGTTGCCGAACTCGGGAGCTTCTCCCGATTCCTCCATGAGCCAGGTCTGGCTGATAATGAGCCCGCCTGAGTGTACAATCCCCCACAGGACGATCATTCCGATCATCGGAACCAGATAGGACCCCAGCCAGTAGTTCATCAAATAAATGACGGCGTACAGAAGCGGAAACAGCAGTACCGTCTTCTTCACGCTCTTTTGCAGCCAAACACCAAACAGAAAATTTCCCATAATCATAACGACGCCGAACACCATCAGCATCGCGCTGATTAACGAGCCTGTCATTCGGGTCACTTGACCCAGATACTCCGCAAAGTAGCTGTATACCGAGAACATAGCCGCAAACAGGCACATAACGGCCGCAATATTCAGCCATAAGCCCGGTTTCCGCAAAATACCGAGCTGTTTGCCGTACGACATTCTTTCCTTAACCGGCATGGACGGCAGCCAGAAAAGGATGCCGATAAATGCGGCCCCGTTCACAAAGGCCCCGAACAGAAACGCCGCTTCCAGCGAAAGCTGCTCCGCCAGATAGGAAGTGAGGGGAACGCCGAAAGCGAACCCGACCGTTATGCCGGCAAAAACTTTAGTCACCGCTTGGCCGCTCTTTTCCGGGGAGACGAGCTTGGCTGCAGTCACCAGCGCTACCGAGAAAAACACCGGGTGGAAGAACGCCGGGAGGATGCGGAACAGCAGCATCACGTTATAGCTGGCCGTCATCACGTAAACGAGGTTGGAAATCGCGAAGACCAGGACGGAAAGAAGCAAAATCCGTTTGCGATTTATTCCCGAGGCAAGCAGTGTCAGGAACGGTCCGGACAGAGCCACCACGAGAGCAAACGCGCTGACCAGAAGACCCGATTGGGAGGCCGTTACCCCGAATTTCTCCGTAATTTGAGGCAGTACTCCGACCACTCCTATTTCTGTCGTAATAATGCCGAAAACGCCCAAAGCGAGAATCACAATGAGCAGCGTGCTTCTCTGTTTCATGCAGCAAACACTCCTGTCTGACTCACTCGTATTTGGTATCTATGTGGAATGAGAAGTGAATTCTCATGAATAAGGATCATTCATATTATTATTTATATATCTAGATATATAGATTTATTTGAGTAAAAAAAAGCGCTCCCTCCTATAGTTCATTCCGGATGTAATCGGCAAACTCCCGGATTGTTTTTTCATTGCGTCTGTAAAACGTCCACTTGCCTATCCGTTCCGATTCGACTAGACCTGCCTTCTGCATAGTCGCTAAATAGCTGGAGATTACCGATTGCGCAAGCCCCGTCTTCCCCTGCATATCCGCTACGCAGACCCCGGTCTTGAATTCGATGCCGTGCTGGATATATGGCGCCGGGTCGAAATGTTCCGCAGGATCTTTGAGCCATTCGAGGATTTGCCGCCTTGTTTCGTTGGCCAATGCTTTATAGATCAATAAAGGTTCCATGCTCCCTATTATATCTAGATTTATAGATTTGTAAACCCGGGACAGATAGGATTATATAATTTGGAATTTGGTTCTAAACTACTAATTATTCCCCATTATTTATTGGATATTCTCCTACAAAATTCCTGTTTTATCGTTTAAAAATATGTAATTATTTACATTTATATTTAAATGTGGTAGTCTCCTTTTAAGCCTATTTAATAAAACGAATGGGTTAGGAACTGGCCAGTTTCTAAAAAATAATAGTAGTGGAGGCATTATTATGAAAAAAATACTGTTAGCTTCATTAGCTACTCTCTCTATCGCAGCCTCGATTGGCGGAAGTGCCCTGGCCCAAGAAGTACAAGTCACTCCAACCAACCTTACTGCAAATAATGTCTGGACTATCCACACCTACCATGTCGTCGGAGGCAGCAAGGGTTGGAGCGTTCCCAGTTTCGGAAAAGTTTCTTTCCAACTGGTTGAAGGATCTTCCAGCGGCTTAAAGTTTGAAGACAATTATATTTATTTCCTCAAGCCGGGTTACTATGTCGTTAATATTTACAATTCTAGCGGCACTCTTATCGAGATCAATCAACTAACTGTAACTTAAACAACTCAATATTTCAAAATATAAGATAAAAAAAGCTGACTCCTGCCTCGGTGGAAGTCAGCTTTTTTCGCGAAACGGAGCCGCCGGACTTTTTGCAAAAACAGGGGATCGAACAGCTCGTGTTTGCGGGCGCCCCAACCGAATTTTGCCTGGATACCATCGAAATGTCTATGCCCGCTTCCTCCATCACTCCCACCGCGCCCGCGTCAAGCCAAAACCCTTAACCAGAAGTACAGGCCCAGCAGAGTAATAAACAACGTAGGAACGGTAAGAATAATCCCCGTTTTAAAATAAGCGCCCCAGGAGATTCTCACTCCTTTGGAATTCAAGACATGGAGCCAGAGCAGCGTCGCCAGGGAACCGATAGGGGTAATTTTGGGTCCCAGGTCGGAACCGATCACATTCGCATAGATGAGCGCTTCTTTCGCGGGACCCGCCACGCTGGTTGCGTCAATGGCGAGGGCGTCAATCATGACGGTAGGCAGGTTGTTCATGAGCGAAGAAGTCAATGCGGCCAGAAAACCCATCCCCATTGTCGCCGCGAACATTCCCCGGTCAGCCGCCGCCTGAATAACACCGGCCAGCAGATCCGTTAAGCCTGCATTACGCAGCCCGTATACGACCACATACATCCCGACGGAAAAAAAGACGATCGCCCACGGAGCGCCTTTCACCACTTCCCGGACCGGAACGGCAGAACTTTTACGCGCCATTAGCAGCAAGAAAAAGGCCATAACACCCGCGATAACCGACACGGGAATGTTCAAATACTCGCTGACGAAATACCCGGCCAGCAGAACTCCCAGCACCACCCACGACAATCGGAACATGGCGGGATCTTTAAGCGCATCCGCCGGTTGTTTCACCTGCTCCGCGTCAAAACGCCGGGGGATACTTTTCCGGAAGAAAAGATACAGTACCAGAATGCTGGCAGCCAGCGAAAATAAATTCGGCACGATCATCCGCCCGGCGTATTCCATGAAACTGATCCCGAAATAGTCTGCCGAAACGATATTCACCAGATTGCTGACGACCAGCGGCAGCGACGTCGTGTCCGCAATAAAACCCCCGGCGATAATGAACGGGAACACTTTCTTCTCGTCGAAACGAAGCGCCCGTACCATGGCCAGCACAATCGGAGTCAATATCAACGCGGCTCCGTCATTGGCAAAAAAAGCCGAGACAAATGCTCCGAGCACCGATACATATATAAACATGCGAAGACCGCTGCCTTTGGCCGCTTTGGCCATATGCAGCGCCGCCCACTCAAAAAAGCCGATCCGGTCCAGAATCAGCGAGATCAAAATAATCGCCACGAATGTCAGCGTTGCGTTCCAGACGATATTCGTGACATCCCACACATCCTGTAAGGTGACCACACCCGCCAGAAGAGCTGCCGCCGCTCCTGCACAAGCCGACCAACCGATAGACAAATTTCGGGGCTGCCAAATAATCAGCGTCAACGTAATCAAAAAAATGAGACACGCCCACACGACAGTACTCACTGCACCAACCTCCAACTTAACGCTTCGTTCACGAAATACCGCTAATTTTTCGTTATAAGAGCCCTGTAATCCGGAATATTTAAAAGAATTTTAAGCCGACATTATTATATAACCATATATTTATATGCACAACCTATTTTCCCGGATTCCAGGTATGTTGGAGTAAAAATTCGGCATACAGTTGAGTTTTGCAAGTAATTCGTCTCCGCCCCGAAAGCTGTCTACCACCGGATCCGACGGATCAGATCGAGAACCTTCTGCCGGGCCTCCGGCTCAACCGGCCACTGCTTGATCTCTCCGGCAACCCGCTCCAGGCTCGTGTAACCTTTGGCCAGTCCGTTCAGCCGCGCCGCCAAAGTCGAATTCACCAGCTCGCAGTGAGAAGGATACAGGGTGCCGAGCTTGTCGACGGCGTCGGGGAATCTTTTCAAATAGTATTTCTGATGCCGTTCTTCTGCCGGATAAAAAATCGAGTAGGGAGCCACTTCCGTCTCCGTCTCCGTGCTTCCCTGTTTCTTTCGCCGGGAAATAACCGCTTGCACAGCCTCCTGCTGCTCCCTATTATGGTACAAAATCAGCGACAAATACTGCCGCCCTTTATACCCGTTTATGTTGACGGGATTGTGGTTATTCCAGAAAACGTCCAGAATATCCTCAAACGTAATAACCCCCGGGTCAAACTCCAGCTCTACCGTCTCCGAATGGTCTCCCATTTCGCGATAAGTCGGCTGTTCGGCCCTTCCTCCGGCATAGCCAACCCTGGTGCGGATTACACCGGGCAAATGGCCGAACAAGGCATCCGGGCTCCAAAAACAGCCCATTCCGAGCGTGGCCGTTTGCAGATTGCTTTGCGGAGGCGTCAGCCCCGCCGTTTCCGTTCCGGCATGACAATCGTTCATTCAATCCGGCCTCCTTCATATGAATAAACCTATCCGTGCTATTGTTCCCCACCCGCAGGTGCAACTAATAAAAAAACACCTATCCAGGTGTTTTTTACCGCTCTAACAGCTCGTCTATTTCCTTTTTCAATAAAAGATACCTATGAACGCTTCTCATGATCGGCACCTTGGTCAGCGTGCTTTTATCTACATAAGTCTTCATCTGATCTTTGGACAGCCCCAGTAAATTTCCCGCTTCCGTGACCGTCAAAACAACCTCGTTACTCGTCGCATTGAACGTCTTTTTCACCTTTTGATTCCAATCCTGGAATGCTTGCATAGGACGGCAACCTTCCTAATCTTAGCCAGTACATTCTTGACTGATTGTTTAAGTATACCACAAGAAGGAGGTTTATCTAAGCCCATCGGAATTTGGCAAAGCCTATTTCACCTCTAGCTAGGTACCGTTTATGACAGAAGCCCATACAATACCAAAGTCAAATACCTACACCATTAGATTGGGGGCGGCACATATGAGTTTTCAGGGAGGCTTCGGAGGTTTTGGACCTGGCGGTTTTGGACCCGGTGGTTTTGGAAGCCCGTTTGGGTTTGGGAGTCCGTTCGGATTCGGAGAATTTGGGACTCCGTTCGGGTTCGGGGGCTTTGGCAGCCCGTTCGGGTTTGGGGGATTTGGAACCCCCTTCTTTACTCCTATCTTTTTTCGCGAAAATAATCAAGGAACAGCTAACCCGTATTTCCCTGAACAATCAACCCTGTCTTACGCAGGAACTTCTTACTACACATACCCCGGGCAGCAAACGGCACCTCAGTTTTACAACAATCAGCTGTGATCGCTTTGCGGAGAAAACAAAAAAGGAGCTGCCGCCGCAGCTCCTCTAATCATTTATCCGGCCAATTTCAACCCGCCGACAGAACATATAATACCGATAATACAACCGATCCGCAGCCAGCCTCTCGGTTCTTTGAAAAATAACATCCCCACAACGGCGGCCCCGACTGTTCCGATTCCCGTCCATACCGCGTAAGCCGTCGCCAGAGGGATCGTTTCCATCGCCCGGACAAGCAGTTGGAAGCTTACGAGAAATCCCCCGATAAGGATAATGTTGTTGGTGACATTGTTTTTTTGAGCGACCCGTTTGATCCCGATCACCCCGATCACTTCCAGCAGACCCGCCGAAATGAGCAGCAGCCAATCCATCACGTCTCACTTCCTTTACCCGACAGTTTCAAACCGACGATACACGCCAGTAGAAGAAGGATACAAACAATCCGTACCATGCTGACAGCCCCTCCGGACATGACAATTTCCACAATCGTAGTCCCGAGCGTCCCCATACCCGCAAATACGGCATAAACCGTCCCCACCGGTAAAACCTTGGCTGCTTTAATGATTAATTCGAAGCTCGTCAACAGGGCGATGAGAACGACAATACCCGGAACAGCTTCATATTTGAATCCGCTTGCCCACACAATCTCCAGTAGTCCTCCCAGGATCACATAGGCCCATGCTCTTGCTTCACTCATCCTCACTTCCGCTTTGGCTCCCATCCTGCTTATCTCCCTCCTCCAAATGCTGCAAATACCAGTCGACAATCCGGTCGATATAATCCATCACGTCGGCTTCCATTCCGTATACCTTCGCTTCTTTCCCTTCTTCGGGACGGATTAGCGACCAATATTTCTCGATGAGCTGCTCATCCTGCTGAAACCAATCCATCGAAATTTCTACGATCCGAGCCGCAAGATCTTGAGAAGCGACCGAGGACGGAAGTTCATGCAGGCGCTCCTTGACCTCCCGGATCAATTTTGCCCACGCCATATTCCGCGGATCGTCCGCGCTCAGGTCCGGCAAGCTTTTGATGATCCTAATCTCGTTATCCGTAAAATGTTGAGTCAGGAACGTTTCCCTGCCCTCGGATGGAGCGCTTAGAGACCGGATGAATAAAAAAATGTCCTCCGACTCGACATCTCCCTTCATCTCGAACGCGTGCCGTGTGATCTGGAGCAGCTTCTCCATCTCATCCAGCCGCCTTCTCTCTTCCGCAACCGCGGCCAGCTCAAAATCCAGATAAGCTCCCCAATTAATCTCGCTTGTCTCTTCCCCGGAGGAAAGCATCTTTTTGATCGAAGCCAGTGTAAAACCCAGCTCCTTCAACGCCGCAATATGCTGGAGCAGCTTAATTTCCCTGCCGGAGTAGTACCGGTAACCCGAATCCGCTACCTTGGCGGGCTTCAGCAGCCCGATTTCATCGTAATATCTCAGCGTTCTTATCGCTATGTTCGTCTTCTTGGACAACTGTCCGATACTGTACATCTAAGCCCCTCCTTCCCCCATAATTATACAGTCTCCAGTATAGTGGAGAGTCAAGAAGGGATTGAAACCTATACAGCCTCTATGTTGAAAAAAACGGAACAACAAAAGGCCCCCGGATTCTTTCCGGGGACCTTCTGGGCTGTCTGGAGAAGAAACGCAGGAGCAAATAGAAGATCGCGACGGCTTATGACTAAACCGTACTCCCGGTTTCATTGAAGTTCAGACGTTCCAAACGATCAATGAGCTGCCGCAGGTTTGTTTGGTCCTTGCCGTAGGACCTGATATCCTCACCCAGCATTTTTTCGGCCTGTTCTCTAGTGAGCGTAAAGGTGTGCGCCGAGCCATCATTCGGACCCGCAGGGTCCGCAATCGAATAGGCGATCCAATCCACATTATCAATCAAACTTAACATCAGAATGGAATTCCGGTAAAAAGCTTCTCCGCTGTTTGGCCCGTCTTTTAACACAGCCATATCGTCGTTCGCGACATAATAGACCGTAACTCCGTAAGGCTGCGCCTTCGTTTGAAGCTCAATGCCCCTGCCTTCCAAGCCGTTTGGCCTCGGCATTCCGCCGATGAGGCCGCCTACTTTTATATGGTTGCCGACATAGAGCGTTTTGTTCTCCATAAGCTTTTCCATATCATACCCGGAATAAAGCGGTTGCGAGGATAGCCGGGGCGGATGCGCTAAAGGCTCGGGATTGGCTGAACAACCTAGCACCAAGGCTGCACTAACAAGCATAGAGCCTGCGGCCATCCAAGGGGAGGGCCGACGATAGGCGAGAATATTTTTAATCCTCGCTTTAATATTCCCCTCTCCAAAAGCAAGCGGACTACCTGTCCCGAGCCCGCTCCTCCTTACCGCAAGGGAAAGCAAGGTCGTCGAGTAGCTTCCTTTAATCCGGTCGCCCATCTCGCGCACCACACTCTCGTCACAGGACATCTCCATGTCCTTGCTCATAAGCGCATAAGACAGCCACATAAGGGGATTAAACCAATGGAGAGTCAGAATCACGAACGCCAGAGGTTTTATCCAATAATCCCGTCTCCGGATATGCGTCTCTTCATGCAGTAAAACGTACGACAGCTCTTGCTCACTTAGACCGGTCGGAATGTATATTCTCGGCTTCAGAAAACCGCATACAAACGGTGTGGTGATCCGGTCCGTCTCAAATAGTCGATCCCTGACGAGAGTTGCCGTCCGGATTCTGGCCCGTATTTTCAAATAAGACAGGACGCTGTAAAAGAGAAGAACGACGATGCCCGTTATCCAGATTATACTTGTAATCCACAGGACGATTTGCATGGGATTTGCGCTTGATGCCGGTGCGGCAGCGGGAAGAGCCGAGTTAATAAAACGGCTTATTCCGCTTATTCCGGCATCCACCACAGGATTTTTTTGCATCCCTATACTCTGCGGCACAAACTCCATGAAACCCGTTCCGGCTTTGCCTTGGGGCTGTACTAGCCGTAACAGGCTAAAACTTGAAGTGAAGCTGACAGGGATGAGCAGTCTTACGGCTACGGCCGACCATAGGATGTAAGAGAATATTTTGGGGGCCCGTTTCAAAAGAAATCTCGCCATCATAACCGCAAGAGCGACATAACTGGCCGTAATGCTCATATTAAGGATCGTAAGAAACAGGCTCGTCATCGGGTCGCCTCCTCAATAATCCGCTTCAGCTCCTCAGCCTCCTTCTCCGACAGTTTCTTTTCACCCAGAAAAGCGGTTAAAAACTGCGGCAAAGATCCGTTGAAGGCTTTATCTACAACCGTCCGGCTTTCGTATTTCTGCGCGTCCGTTTTCTTAATGATTGCAGTGACCGTCGCTTCCTCGTTTTTGAGAATTCCCCGCTCACAAAGCTTTCTTAACACGGTATAGGTTGTGGACTTCTTCCAGCCAAGCTTGGTTTGGCTTAGCTTTACAAGATCGGTAGAATTGACCGGTTCATGATCCCAAACCAGACAGGCAAATTTGTATTCGGCATCGAACAATTTGTACGGTTCCAATCGGATCGCCTCCTTGAAGGTTTATTAAGGTAAACCTCTATATGATGAGTTTATTGCAGTAAACCTCCGTTGTCAAGATTTGGGGCAGCAAAAAGACCCGGCCGTCGGCTGGGTCTCTTGTATGTATGCGCGTAAGGTTTGGGATATTCCGGGATAATGCAGCTAAACCCTCGCGCTTAAAGTCAATTCTTTAGAATTGATTACTAAGCCCGCTGCCCGGATGAAATCGAAACCAATGATTCCATCGATCTCCAATCCATAATTCATTTTTCCTATCTCTACTTCAAAAACTTCCAAAAAAACCTCGCCTGTCCTCACGAAGTCAAAATATTTGGAGTAAACAATTTCTACTCCCCCTACGCCCCTTATCTTATTCAGAACATCCTCAGGCTCAACTTTAACTCCGATGGCATCTACTACATCTGCGCTGAAAATCGTTCCCGCTGAACCAGTATCGAGCAAAACGTGCTTCAAATGAAGTTGTTCGCCCCGATAACAAACCACAACTTCTACAAAAGGTAACCCGTACTTTATCTCAATATTCATCTAGGCCCTCTAACTCCCGCCCACTTCTCTCGAAGTTTCAGTTCCTCCCGAGATGTGTGAAAGAACCCATATTCCCGATAAGGCTGCTCCCGGTGCAATTCATAATAACGCTTCATTGCCACTGTTGAGTCGGCAAAACGATCAATAAGTGCCACTTCATCAATGAACCAGTATCCGTCTTCTGAATGAGACTTTAAAGCCTCACAGACCACCCATTCGTCTGGAAATTGCTCTCTAACCTCTTCCCAACGCATCTTCGTCACCTCTGAAAGTTAGTACTTTTTACTGTCAGTATATCACATAAAGGCCTGTGGACTAAGAACAAGAGCATCTCCTTGTGCCAATTACTAATAATCATTCATGTGTAACTCAACCTTATTTTGAATATTTTCAATGATTCGCTGTATTTGTGAAACCGAGACTCCGAGATGCCTAGATATCTTGATCAAATCGCGATCCTCCATTAAATGAGAAACTACTTGTTTCTCTATCAATGACAAATTCTCTATGAAATAATTCACTTCAAAATCAGTTTCATCATGTGAGGGTGAACCTAAGAAGTTGGACAAGACGGAGAAGGTGCTACTGTTATTGATTGAAGGAGCGTCTAAAGAGAGCATAGACTCTAGTCTTTTGGAGGTCCATGCAGCTTTATTTTTTTCCTTCATAATTATTCTTAATTGTAAAAGCAAGTATTCTTCAAAACATCCATACTGCACCTTATATGTACGTATAGCATGGATTAGGGCAAGTGTGCCTTCTGCAATTCTATCCTCTAACTCCAAGCCTTTATAGGAATTTTTACATTCCTGAACGACAAGAGCAATATAATGTTTCACAACATCGTCTTCGGTAATCTTTGTCATAGTATTATTTCTTTTTTGGAAGCATAGCTTTAAGCCCATTTGTTCTTGGTTTTTTAGGAGTCGCTCTCGGAGCTGTTGGTGCAGGGGTAGAGGGGATTAGCGTGGCCAGCCATAGTTCATCTTTTTTTTCAACTGAATATCTTACGGGCAAACGAACCCCGCGTTCCTCAATACAATGAACCAAGTATTCATCCCTGACTATTCCATTCTTCGGAATGCGATACCCCGCATCTGGAAATCCTATCAGTCCCAGTTTAGTACCGTCTGAATTGACCCCAATTTTAATTTTTTGTGGGATATTTTCACAGAGGCTTTTATTAAAAATAATCGTTTTCTCTTTTGATATTGTTATGGATAAAACCCGCTTGGGGGGACGTGGCAAGAACCATTCAAATTGAGGTAACTCCATCTCTACATTATTTTCAAACCTTTCATTCATGAATATCTCTCCTTTTAGTTAAATTTTGGTATTTATAGTCTTATATTACCTTTAAAGTATGTTGCATGTCAAATTTAGAATAAATATATACATCGAATTAATTTGATAAAACAAATCATCTATATTATGCTTGGATTGTCGGATAGATAATATTTATCTTTCTGAGGATTGAAATGATGTTTATATTTATTCGGAAACAGGTCAAAGAAGCTACCTCGAAACAGTAACTCTCTGTTCGAAGTAGCTTCTTGATTTATCGGGCATAACCTATTAACTGTAGAATCCACTCCAATTCCGTATTCCTTCACTCCGCTTCGACCATGTGGCTTCTACCTCTGTCTGAACACAGCAAACTTCATGCTATACTCATGTCTCCATCCCCTCATAACGAAAAATCGGTCACGCCCTTCTTGTAAGCATATTTCAGGGTGTAGGCGTCTCCGTTCTCATAGGGCATGGATGCAATTTTTATTCGAGTATAATCCAGCCTATATTCTCTTAAAACTTTTTTGATCAAAGCGATACCGCGTGCTTCATCCGTAACGACGCAAAATATGTTAAGAGCATACGAAGCCGGGTCGGAAACACACTTTCCCATATCGAACCCGTCCACGTGGCCAAGCCCCTCATCCGCTAAAAAAATCTCCAAGTACTCCATCACTTTGTCTTTTAACCAGTGGTCACGCTGGCTGCCTTTTACGCTTTTTAGAGGAAACTGCACGACCAGCCAACTTTTTTCATTCATCAAAGTCACCGCCTATACGCTGAGTTATTTGTCCCGTCTTGCGCGGGAAAGAAAATACTTTCCCCGATTATTTCTATATTTTAACAAGGCTTATAGTTCAGTTTACACTCAAGCTATATTCAATGCGACCTGTTTTTCGAGTTTAAAAGCTTTTGATCTCGCGCGTTCTCTTTTCGACATTCCTTAAGAACAAAAAAAGGCCCCGCTTTTCGCCGAGACCTTTTACATGCTGTTAAAACGAGCCGCAGCTCGGTAAATCCATAACTCGCCGCAGCCATGACAAGTGTCCAATTCATCCGTTCCCTATTCGTGCACTTGACGGAGCATATCCGCCCCTGTGACATAGCGATAATTTTTCGTTCCACCCCTACCGGTGATCTGAAAAATTTGATTATCCGGGTTATAAGTTACCGTATCTCCATATCCGGCCTTCAACGCCTTTTGAACATCGACTGATTGGATCTGACCTTTTATATGTTTGTAAATATAGATTTCTTTTGCAAAGGTCGATGCGACAACCTCGGTTACTCCATCCTTATCCAAATCTTGCTCGTAAGTGGTCCATGCATCCATTTGTTCGTAGGCCACAACCTCATCTTCTTTTAAAGCAATCCAATACACACATCTTCTTTCGGGCCCGCATTTTCCATCCAGCCGTAGATCCATCAAGCCAAAGGCATGACTCTTATAAAGTTTCGCGTCGGTCATTTTGCCATAGCCAATTTCATAAAACTCATCCTCGGCCGAGCCAGGGTGGTTGAAAAGCTGAAATCCGAAATAAGAGATCGGATCCTCGTCCGATTTAATGTAATCCATATACGTGCCGATTCCCGCAGTAGACACCGTTTCTTTTATATGCACAGACGCCAACGGCAGCCGCGACAAAGTATATCCCCTAATTCCCTTATCCGTATCAGGGATGGAAGACAGTTCCTTTGCAGGCTCGTAATGCAGGGTAATATCTTCACTGGAAGTTCCGTTGGTTCCCATTATCGTTTTCCCCATTGTTTGAAAGGCTGCAGGCCAATTATCAAAGACCGGAAAGAGCAGGAGGCAGATCAGAAGACCTGTCAGCGGAGCAGCCATATAGACGAATGGGTTTTTCAGTTTCTTTCTTTGGTTCCGTTCAATCCGTGTAAGGACCGTCTGCTTCATCTGTTCCGTGAATGCGCCCCTTCCAATAGAGCTTTCCTTAACCATTGCCGCCCAGTTCGTTTTCTCAGGATTCATGGTTTAGATTCCTCCATCTTCTTTCAACTTCTTTGCGTGCTCTGCTCATTCTTGACTTTACCGTTCCTTCAGAGATAAGAAGCAATTCCGCTATTTCTTGAATGCTCAACTCATGTTCCAGATTCAGAATAAGAACTTCTCTTAATTTTCGGGATAAACCCATAATAATTTTGCGGAGATCCGCAGCCGCCTGATTCGCCATATAGTCACCCTCGGCTGACTGTGCTACCTGAGTACTTTTCACATTTCCAAACAACAGAATCCTCCGAAAATAACTCGATCTCATTTCATTAATCGCGATATTTCTCGTAATGGAAAAAAGCCAGGTTTTGAAAGAGGATTGTCCCCGGAAGGTAGACATTTTCAAATGAACTTTAAGAAATACTTCCTGCGCGATATCATTGGATTGTTCGTAATTTCCGGTCAATGCATAGGCATACCTCCACACATCGTCCCCATATTGAGTCATCAAATTGTACAATTCCGTACTATCGACCTCTTGAAAATATTTCAGGTACTCGGTTTCCAATTTTTGTCCCCCTCCCAACCTATTAGACAAGATACCGGGTTCAAAGTTCCCTTAATTTCGTTGACGCCGAAAAAAATATTTCTGAATATGGGGGATAGGGGGCTGCCATGGATGCTTGAATATGCACCGCTTTTTTATTATTCAGTAAGCCGACCCGGCCGACATCGGTTCACGGTCACCATCGCTGAAGTACCGGGTACGATGGCAAAATAAAAACAGCGGCCGTCTAGGACTCTGTTTTTCAGGTCCTAGTTTGCCGCCGTTTCATAAGTTCCGACTTAACATCCCCCTGCCTCCAACAACGTACGGATATGTAATACCTACTTTGCGTAGGAAATTTTATCCGTCTCCTCTAGCCATGCAATCCTCCCGTTAAGCGGGGACTATGACGATAGGGTCCTATCGGGATTTGGATTAGACTCGTCAATCCTTGTGAAGTCATTTTGTAGATCTCATCACATAATCGCGCATCAAAACCGAGGAGCGGATGCCCCCCTAACCCGATAGCCGTTGCTGCTAACAGCAAATGTTGTACAAGCATCCCTGCTTCCATCTGCTGGATGCGGTACCCTCTATACCCCAGCGCTGCTGCAAGATGATCCTTGTCCCCTGCAATATGAAAGCATAGCGGTACTTGAAACAGGTTCACATTATCGGAAGGCATTCCTCCCTGCAATTGAAGCCGATAATCCCCATCGCGTATCAATCGTAACGCATGAGCAGTGCTGTCATAATGATAAGCGCCTTCCGGAATACCCTCAACGTTATACAGGCAAACGTACAGGGAGACGCGGGAAGCGGGGTTCCCATGCAACCCATCCAAGTCATTCCAATATCTAAAGGAATCCGTGGCCTCCCTCAGCAGTAAGGCCAGCTGCTCTTGGCTCACCTTGCTCATCCTAAAATCACTGTCCGGCGAATACCGCCTTCGGCTTACTGACGCCAGGTCATACGATAATCGCTTCACATAGGGCAGAACTACCACATGCCCCCCGCAGTGAGCGGTTTTCTTCTCCCCAGGTCGCGGTATCGATCGAAGCGATTCCAATAGGGAGGCTTCGTTCATTTTGATCAACATCGGAAATTCCTTAACCTTACGGGACCGGCTGTACTGATTGTGCTTAACCGTCGGCAGCTCCCGGCACAATTCGGTAGCGGAAGCACTCCTCTCTCCCTCATCGCTATTGGCAAACCAAGAGATCTCTGGTTCCACCGACAACGGAATCACCGCATAAACACTTTCCTCTTGTTCGGATATCCCGAGAAGATAATTCACGGCCCGATCGAGAAACCGGAAATACACTCCCGACGCAAAGCCAAACCGTTTGGCCACCTCCAAGAGCTGCCCGATCAGCGCACCCGCATCCAGTCCTTGCAGGCGGTAGGAAAAGTTATTGTATTTAAAGAAGTTTTTCCAGAACAGGGTCGATACAAAAACAGTACCAAAGCAAGCCAAAACGTCATAGCGATTACCCATAGCCCCGGCTAAATACGCATCGAAGTTGCCTTCGCGCAGCAGCACCAAGCGGTGGTGTGCCACGTCATAATGATAGACTCCCGCAGGCAAATCCTCTATCTTCAGATACACGTATACTTCATTCGGATATAATGCTCCCCCGGAGGGGGCAAAACGTCGGTACATCTGCAGCAAGCCCATCGATTGTACCATGGAATTTGAGGCAAGAACGGACTGGGACAATTGAGTGAGCCCGAATACGTACCAGAGAAAATGACCCACCCGGCGAAGGTCAGGCTTCACTGGAGCTTCGCCGCCTTCGAGCGTCAGCGGTATTTCCGGGGATAGCGGAACCACAGGCAAACCGCGATAGAGCTTATACGCAAGCGGCCCGTCTTCCCAATCCACCTCCAAGTCCGGGGGTTTGGTCTTGTCAATGTCATAGTGTAAATTGTCCAGAAACGCCTCCAGGCTCATCCTTGTCCCTCCTTATATGAACGAGGGTGGTTCACCACGCCACGTTTTTATACCTATGGAAATGGATGCGGATGTGGATTGAGATCTTCCGGCCTTAGCGGCTTCTCCGCATACCCAAGTTCCACAGGTACCCGGAGCACCCGCTCCAGCCCCGCTAAGCGGGTAAAGCGATGTCCGAATGTCATCGGCAGCATCCCGGGGATCAGCACCTTCACGCAATGCAGTCCGTTACGCATGATTTCCGGCGCTGTCACATCCACCACGATCACATCGAGATTCAGTCGGCGGAATGCCTTAAGAATGTCCTTCAGATCATCCGTTAAATCGGCATGTCTTGCCTGCCTCTCGAACTCCTCTTCAAACGTTCGCAACGGGCGATTGTCATCCAGCAGAAATTGCAGACGCTCCTGCGCTTGCGGCAGTCCGTACAGCAGTGAATGATCCTCCATCTGCTCCACCAGGGATGAATCATGGAACATTCGGACATACGTCTCCCGGTTCGTATCCAATTTCTCGTCGAGCGACTGAACCATGCCGGCCAACTCATGAACCGCGCTTTTCACGGCCCGTACCGGGTCCGGATGAGCCCCGGCCGCACAGATGAGATTCATACCTGTCTGCTTCCTGTTTTTCGCTATTCCCCACACACTTGGAATCCCATTCTCCATCGTCGAGTTAAAGAAATGCACATCAAACCCCGCCACCGCCCGCAAACGATCGATCATCAACTGCAATTCCCGGTCGTTAGCGGAATAAAGGTCAAGGCGCGGGAGAGGCATCTGCGCATACCAAGTCATCAGAAACGAGTCCCGCTCCACCACTTCCAATATGCCGTAAAAAATAGCTTCCTCCAAACTTCCGCCTAACGCGCATCCGTTGGAAGTTTCAAACACAAAACTGTGCCCGCAGCCCATACTGTAATAGGCAAGCTGTTCCGGAACCAGAATCGGACGCTCTTGCAAAAACGAATAACCCCATACCCAATCGATTGGGTGGTCAGGATTAAACGGTGTATACGGAGCCCCCGGCTGAGCATACTGTTCCTTCGTGTGCTCCCCCACTTTGACGGGATCGAGCGCTTGATCCTTCAGATTGCGGTAGCTATCACGGATTACCGTCCGTTTGCTTCGGGGTGCCAGACCGCAGTACCGCTCCAGCCCTTCCAATATAGCGGTCAACTCGCTCACCGCATAGGAATGAGTCCGGCCTGCCGTTCCCACGTCCTCTGCAAGCAAAGGCAGATTCACACTCACATCAGCGAAAGGCGATTTGAGGTCAACCATTTTCCCATTCAGAAAGCCGGTCCGGTAATCCAGATAGTCTTGGGTCAGAACTTTATGCAGCTCATCCATCCCGCGGCAGCGGTAACTGTCCTCGCTGATCTTCGGGCTCGGCTGCAGCGAAATATGGGCTGCTTCCGATGAATCGTCAAGCAATTGACTGCAAACCGGACACAGCGGGTCAGGGAGAACGAGGTGAAGTGTGCTCTCCAGCGTTTTCAGGTTGATCAAAAACATCTTCTCTGCCAAATGAACCGTTTGGCCTTGTAACACCATCCTTGCCTCCACGGCCAGCAAGTGACCCACCTGCAAAAGTCCTGTACGTGACGCCCATGCATCACGATCTTCTCCCCCGCGTGTTATCAGCCTCTGCTGCAGCTCCCGCATTTCCTTGCGCTCGCGTCCCGCCATGAGGCGCCGCATGTCTGCACACTGGGAGCAACCCCGTGTACCCGGACGAACCAGCGGTCCGATCACGCCCTCGCCGAATGAAACGAAGCCGCGGAGCCAAGGGATGCCGGCTGGCTGCAGCAGCTCTTCTGCCTTTTGATGAATGTAAGGATTCCAGGCATCGTTCAACACCAGAACCAAATCCGCCGCTTCCGGTACTCCTGCCTCGAAGTCGCTCTGACGAACGACCTCAAATTGGGTTGACAGTTCTTCACACACACAATCCGCCAATACCCCTTCTCCAACAATCACAACAGCAGCACTCACCGGGATCCCTCCTCTCGCAGCACTACACCAAACACCCCTGCCACTTCCTCTTTCAAGAACGGTTCTGCCGCCAGATCGAAGACTAGGAGTCTCTTACGGTTTCGACTCAAAACCTGCAAGGCGGATTGTAGAACCGCCGGTTGTGATGCTGTTTCGCATGCGGGTATCTCGAGATTTAGTGGTGCCTGTTCTTTCAAAAGCACGGACGAAAATTCCAAAGCTAGCGAGTTTATGCCATCCCGTTGGTTTTGTGCCTCCAATAAAGCCTGCTGCAATGCCTTTCGTAACGCCATGGTCTCATTTAAACCTACACTGCAATACCAGTGATCACTCGTACGGACCCACATCACGGGAAATCCGGACACTTCCTCTCCCAAGGCAATTACCGGCGCTCCCTTCATTGTCGTCAATGCTTCCAAATAAAAAAGACAGTGTTTATCTTCTACCGTGCGCAGTTGTACCCGGGAGACCAAAGGCAACTGAGACGCCTGCCACTTGCCCAGCACGTCCTCCAAACACCTTTGCAGCCCTCGGCAAATACCTTCCGCAACCGCCTCTCCCGCTCCGATACCGATAAATTCCTGCGGTTCTATCCTGCCGGCCTCTTCTCCACGATGAAAAGGAAGCATCGGAACGAGCGTACCGGCCATTCGCGACACATAGGCTTCAATCCCGGCCAGTCCCGCTTCCCGTCGCGCCTCCTCATGCGTCAGATCGGTACAAATCATATCCGGCAGCAGCCCGGCGGGTCCTTCCGATAGCGGATCGATGGCCTGAACGCGACACTGAGAGAGCGGCAGCTGCGTTAGATCCCCCTCCTCCCAAACATGAAAAATCCCTGATTCCGCCGATGTCAGCCGGCTAAAATAAGGAATCAATCCATGCTCGCTTTTATGTGGTCTCCGTTCGAGCTGAAGATCGAAATCGTGGATCCATTCAGGGGCGCTAAGTCCGGTCACAAGCGGGTGGGGCAGGAACGAATGCCACCTTCCTTCCAAAGTCTCCAGATTAAGCAGAAAAAATCGGTTGTTCTGTTCCGAATCGTCCGCTCCCGTAATCTTTTTAAACAGCTCAAACACGCTCACATTGGCCAGCATGGCTCCCGCTGTTGACGAAAAGGTGTGCAGCCGCGGGTCTTTAGAAATTGCGGATTGGTGTAGGCGACGCCATGCCGACTCCCAGCATCCCTCAAAATCCGGATGAACCAGCGGTCCCGCCATACCCGCCTGCTGCAGGCATACGGCAGGAAGAAACAACTTCTGCTCCTCCCGGCAAGCTGCATGAAGAATTCGAAGCTCCCGGACATCGTCCTCCTGTGACACAAACACGATCGAATCAAACGGCCTCACAGCCTCCTGCCAACAGCTCCCCTCCTCCTTCGGCAAGGTAATCTCCTCTACTGCCACCTCAGAATCCGTTATATGGGCATGTGCCACCAGCTCTGCCATCCGCTGCCGATCAGTCGAATCCGTACCCGAAACCAAGACATGAAACTTGGGCAAACCGGAATCAAGCAGCGCAGAAATCGCCGAGATCAAAAAAGGACCCGAACCAACCACCAATACTTTGGTCTGACGATAGCGCTGAAACCGATACGCGCCCGATTCACCGAAATGATCCAAAAATTCAATTTGAGAAGCATACTTCGTAAGAACCTCTTCCGGCAATTGATGCGGTGCATCCTGGCTCACATCCCGAGCAAAGCCGTTACGATACAAAACTTCCGCAATTTCATATACCTGGTTCCGGTGTTGGTCCGGCAAGCCGTCAGTCAAATCCTCCAATCGATGCTCCCCATTGAATATCGGTATCAATGTTTCAATCCACTGATCGATCGCCTCACCTTCCATGCGGAACGAGCTTACATTATTTCGAAAATATACACCGTTCAAATCCGGAAGAAAAAAGGTATCCCTTTTAACCTTTAGACGCATCGAAGGGTTCAAATTTGCCATTCTAGTCCTCCTCCGTAGGCTGTTCTCAATCGGCTCCGACACTTCACAAGTAATCTTATGTCCAGCTATTTGTCCCTCATGACTGTAACGTGGAGCTTCTGTCTTTTCGTCGCCGGCGCAAAACACCCCTAAATTAGAGTAGATTAACCCAAGGGTTTTTCTAACATCTATTTTAGGGGCGCACATCAAAAGGATTCAGGACTTTATCTTCTCATTAGACAACCACTGTTTCAGTAGAGAAAAAAATAATATGGGACACAACTATTTACATATCGACAATAAATACCTTATTGTCCTCCACGGTGGCAGTGGTGACAATTGGAACATCTGAAGCAGCTGGAACACCTGAAGCAACTGGAGCAATTGAAACAACTAGAACAGTTGAAACAGTTGAAACAATTGAAACACCTGAAACAATTGAAACAGTTGAAGAAGCATAAACGAGCCGATTGTTCGTTTTGAGCGTTCCAAGGAGTCGTCTCACTCGCCGTAAATTGGGAAACATTCAATTTCGCTAAATCATTTTTGAATTCGTTCATAATATTACCTCCATTTTTCATAAACAATTAATTTGATTGGCAGCATAAACCGACACGGGCAAGAAGAACAGAAACCAAGATAATCGACTTCGTCGTCCTTTTCAAAAGGTGACGGTGTTTCTGCGAGAAGCAACTGTCCTGTCGAGATCCGCCAATTCTAATACTTCATGACAACATATGAATCGGGCTCCGCTCTTGTTACTGATCTAGATGCCTATATTTTATTTTCTTCGCTGAACAGAATCATGCAGTGAAATACAAAAGGAGCCTGCCACCTTTACAGTGGCAAAGCTCCTTTTTCATGGTTGTGGATTTTTAAAATATAGAGGCGAAGAGTAGCTTGGCAAATCCATATCCTCCACCATGATGATCCAGATGTTTTGGGAAAACATATTGTATTTCATTACTTCATTTCTAATTCTTATATGTAGTATTACAATACAAGTGAGTTAATTGTCCGTTGGACGTTGAGGCCATCCCACCGTCTTCCTTTCTTATGATATGATCAATTGATCCTGTTGCTGGTGAAATATGCCCTCCACAAATGGGGCACTTTGGTATGTTTTGAACCAATGCTTGGATTTTTATTTGCTGTTTTTGTCCTCTAGAAAAATTTTTGTTAATCGAACTTGTATGATTATCAATAATATCAGTAAGTAAATATCTGAAGTCATTTAGTTCCTTCAATTTACCAATTATATCTACAGGCTCAGTCAATTTATTATTATGAATAATCTCTATGAGTGTTGCGAAATACTCTGCTACACCACGGTACCCTCTCTTCGACTGGCGCCATCTTCTTATTATTTGTTGGACCAGAAAATTATATGTCATCAGAGTTTTTTCAAATGCTTCTCTTACTTCAATAAATCTGTTTAATTGCTGCTTTTTAATCAAAGTTTCAAATAACTCTAGAATCCCATAATAAGAACCAACTTTATGTTTTCCTAAATCAGAGTAAAAATATATAAAAGGATGGAGTCCCATTGAATATGGCTTCTTTGAACTTATATACTCCAGTATTTTCAACGTATTCTTCAAATATTTCACTACATTTTCTGACGTCCCCTCTTTCTCATCTTCAATCTTATTTAAATTGTTGCAAATTTTAACAGTCTGTGTCACTGTGTCCAATGTATAGTTAGCCGAAAACGGACCACCCATTGGTAAATTGTTGATATCATCCATAGACATCTTTTTACTACCAAAAAGTAATCTGTGAATCTCTGTAGCTATATCTTGAATATCATGTTGAACCTTTTCTTCAAATCCAGACCAGTACTTATGACCTCTTCCAGCTCTCACTATAGCCCTTGCCGCAATGGCATGAGCTTTATTACGTGACATAATCAACTCTAATTCAGCATCACTTATTTTGGTTGCAGATTGATTTATTTTAAGGAAAGATTCCTCAGCAGTACTTGAATCCCCCTCCACCCATTGAACTTGGAGTGCTAAGGATCCTAGGTTATTTACAATATTAGCTATTTTATCACTGATTTCATTTTGAGGTTTTCTTCTTGCTTCTTTTAAATCTTTAAATGATCCTATTCTATTATTGATTAATTCTCTAGTTTGCTTAGCTATACTTTCCTGTTCTTCAGGAATAAATCTATCATAATATTTAAGAGATATATCTCCATCTCCATAGTCATCATTTATCCAAGCTCCTAAGCTACTTAAACGGTGCGCTCCATCAATTACAAATATAAACCCATTTTTATTTTTCCATAAAATTATTGCGGGTACCAGCTCTCCATTGATAAAGCTTTCAATAAAAGAGCATACCTTGTCATCCGACCACTCATTTGTTTCACGTTGAAATTCCGGTTTCCTTAGAGCAGTAAAAAAGAACGAATCGAACTGCAAATCCTCTATCGATAACGTAGTCTTATTCCGGTTTACTCCTCCACTAATTTCTTCTGTGACTTCGAAATCTTCTCGTGGAATAAGTGCATCTAGTGTAACTGATTTCATTTCATACACTCCCGTATATAAACTTTAGATTTATTATTTTTCCATTACTTGATTATACTATAGCATCCTATATTTTATAATATATCCATCTAGAGTAATGTATAAAAATCAAAAAGAGGAGCCTGCCACCGTATTTCGGTGGCAAAGCTTCTTTTCGCCTTTGTATATTTACATTTTGAGGCGAGGGGAGTATCGTAATCCTCATCTAACCTTCTCACGCAGCATCCCCCCTCCACCAACAACCCAAGCGGTCGATTGCAATCCCGTGCTCCTCCGCTTCGCTTCGTCCGCGCGGACTGAACCCGCGGGGTTCTCCTCCCGCTTTCATACAACAACAAAAAAGCCCCAGCCTCTCGGCTGGGACCTTTCTGTTGTTGTATGGAGGCGAACCATGGCTCTGCAAAATCACAATTAGCCGTTGCGCGCTATTGAGAGAGCCATTCCCTTGATTTATTGTTCGAACGCTTTTCAGGTCTCCTCGAGTGTTTTTTAAGTGAACAGATATCACATACACGCTTTCACCTATTCATCCAACCGATTTCTTACATCAAAATTAGGAAAGAATATCGGAGATAATCAATTCCCATATTTCTTGCGAATGGATCTGAACGGCAGAGGAATCAACGTAGTCTACTAATTCGTCGAATAAATCGTTCACGGTCATGCCGGACTTATTAAAGCTTTCTTCTATTTTTTCGTTAATGTCCCATGGATATTTTATTTGACCGTGGATGGATCGCAGGTGATGGACGCTCCTATTTCGGAGATCGTCTGATTGAAGATACCAGCCAATTAGTGCCTTCTGCCACTCCGAGATGATCCTCTCGCCCCCTAATAAAATTAAAGCCTTTACACCAGATTCTAATTGGACAATGACATTTTGGGTAACCACTTCGAAATGTGTGTAAGCAGCATTAAAATTAAATACGTCAGATGAAACCTGATGATGGTAGGGTTCGCAGAAAAAGGGCCCGAATACCTTATCCAATTTGGGTTTGATAATAGTTCTTGGCGGCTTGTTATGGCAGTAGATACTGCGCAGTTCTGTCAAAGCACGAAAGTATTGCTCAATCACTTGACGGTTTCTTCTAGATAATGCATGCTCTTGTTCCATGATATTCAGCAGGGTTTGGGTCTGATTATTATAATTCTGACGCATAAATACATGGTGCGTTCGAAAAACGTAAGGCATGCAATCATAGAACAGTCCGTACACATTGGTAACCGCCGTCCAAAAGCGAAGTTCTCCCTCAGCATCGCCTCGAATCGGCTTGGGATGATAGGATTCAGCAAGCAGAAGCGCAGCATGCAAGTCCCGGCATAGTTCATTTAAATCGTTAACGCTATCATTTGCAAACAAACTGCTTGTCCCCATCAGGCTCCTCCCTTGATCAAGCAAGCTTGGAGCCCACTGAAAGAGGTAGCTATATTCAGATTCATTAACTTCTCTCTCTCTTTAAGGCTATCTTCAGATCGACCAACTAACTCGGCACGGAAATAGATAGACTCCTGAAAACCGGCGTTACGGAAATTCACGTAACCTCTGTGCTGAGTCCGGTTGTATCGACCATCTATGCTGCCGGTGAAAGAAAGCGGTTTGCCTTCCGCATCGCAAAGAACATGCAAGCGACGCTTCTCGTAAGAGGTGCCTTTTCGCAGTTCCTCGAATAGTTGGTCACATTCATGTCCTCTGCGGTTTTCGAGCTGAGCACAGCATAGAGCTAATAAATAGACCATGCGGGGAGGGCGTACTTTACTTAAATCTAAGTATCTGCTGCAAAGTTCATACATTTGTTCCCATTCTGGGGTTTCCATGGAGGTGCGGGTTTCTTCGTCAAGCGGAATCACCGGCGTCCGATTAACCAATAACCATTTTGTATGAATCAAGATGTACAAGCAAGAAGCGCTTCCAAGCACAATCGAGTAGTGACGTGGATTTTCCATAAGGTCTATGATTCGCTTGCAGCTTTCTATCTTGTTTGCTTCTGTTAACAGTTCGTTAAAACGAAGGGCGTTATCCCCGACTCCGAGTAACTTACGAGCACGAAAATGTATTCCGTAGGAATTTCCCTCCTCGATACTCTTCTGAAAACGATCCTCATTAAAATATATACTATCAACTAAGGCATCAAGCCGGCCAAAGATGTTTTCATCCAGACTATCCTCAGTGGTCATTATTTCTTTGTAATGATCCAGAGTTTCCAGCAAACTCAATTTGTCATTAATGTCTTTCAGATTGTCTGCGTATTGCAAGCCAGCCCATAAGTAGGCTGTATATGCGTAATTATCCTCCGGGTAGTGTTGAATGACTAGATCCATTCGTTCCTTAACATTTGCATATAGTTCCAACTTAATAAGCGTATCGTCGAAGTCATAAAGGCGATTGCTTAGATTAGCCCATTCCACGTACAAGTTCGATAGGAAGCGGTTCATTTTCTCGCTTTCGCGCCGCTTAATTTCCTGTCTTGCAATCTCATGCATTTCTGAAAGGAACGAGATGCGGTCATCCTCCGTTTGCCCCCAACGCGAGTCTTTGCAGATTTCGCGTGTCAACATAATTTCAGTCAGAATCAAATCAGTATTTCTGTTCTCGCTTTGCTCACGATATTTACGTAACTCCTCGACGAGTAACATGAATTTCGGGAATAAAGAGTCCTGCCTCCACAAAGATTGATTCGATTCCTTGTTGTTGGGCCCTATTGTGCGGATGATGCCTTGAATAAGCCTCTGCTCCCGTAACGAACCAGACGATACATGATTCAGCATGGTAATTATCAAGTCGAAAGTATCCCATTCGTACTCCTTAAGCAACATGTTCGCCTCTAATTGGCTGCGGATTCGAAGCGCGCTTCCATCAACCGTTTCGATTTCTCGAATCAGGGCATTTTCAAGGATCAATTTTAATATTTTGGATGTATCCATGGAATATGCCCCTAGTAAACGCATTGCCAAAGGTAGAGGCATGTTTTCTTTGTATACTGTACAAACGGCGATACAACAGACTAGTTTTTTTATAGTAGTATCGATTTTTTCGGTTTCTTCCTTCACTTTATCTTCACCGTTCTCAGTGACAGTCAGCATCAGAGACTTCTCCAACTTCTCCATAATTGCAGTGATCTTCTGTCTCATTACTGTATTGAGTGCGTCCTGAGCTAACTCTCGGGATACTTCAGAAAATCGCTGACTCATGTCTTCAACATGTCCATCGTTTTCTCTCCGTAGCCGAGCGTGCAAGTTTCTATGCAAATCTCGGAACAGATATAAGGAACCTATGAAATTCATAGAAGCGGTAGAATAGTAGTGAATCATGTTATCCGCGTCTTTTGGGCGAAATCCGGCCTTCTCAACTAGTAACTTTCGAACCAATTGTTCTTCGTTGCCCTGCAAGTCGATTTCTACGTCGATACAAGTATACTGATTTCGTTCGTCAGCCGCCGTGGCTCTCTGGTAAGCAGTACAGACGATTTGCACTCGGCGTCCTCTACTGCGCAGCATATTCAGGAGATCCCTAGCCTTATTCAGATCAGAACGGACACGACATGCTGTATCCCAAATGATTAACGTTGGATTGGGATTAGAACTTTTCGCGTCAATTTGCTTAAGAAGTTCGTCCAAATGTTTAAAATTTTCGGAACGCTTCTTTATGGTCCCTTCTGCTGTATTCTCGCTTTCTTCGGTGAACTGCACGTCAGGATCGGCAATGTAAATGACTGGATATTGTTGTTCATGAAAAATCTGATAGGCTAGTCCACCTAGGGCATTTGTTTTCCCAGAGCAAGCTTGGCCACAGAGCATAATCGGTTTTTCCCTACGCTCTTTGTCGCCCGCACTTCGTAAAGCGATGATCGTATGGTCGTATAATTCATCTTCGAAATATCGTTTGATGTGAAAATCATTCTGTTCTCGATATCCATACCATTTGGGCATGCCTATTGTACTGTTCTGTAAAAATGACTGGAAGTATTGGCTTGTGAGTTCCGCAGGAAATAAATCTGAAAGTTCTACAGTATGATAATCGAGAAGCTGAACAAACGATTCAACGTTCATTAGAAGCTGTTTGTCTAGCTCGCTGTCCATATAGACTTGCTTGCCCTTTGAGTAAAAAAAGGTAAAATCGTTTCCACGATCATCTATATCCAGGATTCCGGCATACTTTTCATCGTCATCTATACTTTGCAACAGGTCGGATATCGTTACGTCGAGGAGAACCGCCGCTCCGTTCTGTGCAAATCTTTGTAGATATGGGTTGTCGACCTGATCGTCCACTCCAAAGAAAAATGCGAAATTTTTACGTTTGATCTTAGCTAGTTGTCTGTATATTTGTTGAATCATTGATGCATCGGCTTCCAGGTCAAGACCGTCAAACACTATCCGACCATAAGTCTCCAATAGAACAGGCATTTTTTCCAAAAAGGTTTGCGAAATCTCTTCCTGCTCCAGTTCGTCCCTAGAATCATCCTCCAAGCCAGAGATGCGAACAATAGACAATTCCCGCGAATTGTATTCTATGAACTTTGCATCTTCAGTCGTAAGGATATCGGCTACACGCCTCTTAATGTTACGTTGGAACGCATCAGTTAGAGCCGAATCGCGGCTAGTTGTGTATACACAAGACCAGCGCTGGGAGATTAGTTTCTCCATTAGTTCGATAGGCGAACGACTACCGAGAAATAAAATAGTAGGTTCAATGTTAATATGAGTGATAAGGTCAATCAAAATCATTTCATGATTTTTCATTAGTACCTCCGTTTCAAAAATCATGGATAAAGGTGTACTTCAAATTAATTCAACACTATTACCAATTTTTCCTTTCTGCAATTATTTTGACATGGCAAATACAATGCGCCAAAGGTTCCTGTTCTGTGTGAGAAGAAAATGGCTCTATCCCAACCAAGCTCATTATTTTGCCTAATTTGGCTAGGAGAGAGCATAGCAAAAATCCACAACCGGATTCGGTTGTGGATTTTCAGTATGGAGGCGGGAGAAGTATTGCAATCCTCTTCTAACCTGCTCACGCAGCCTCCCTCCGCCGACAACCCTAGCGGTCGATTCCAATCCCCTGCTCCTCCGCCTCGCTTCGTCCGCGCGGACTGAACCCGCGGGCTTCTCCTCCCCGCCTCCCGGAACAACAAAAAAGTCCCAGCCTCTAAGGCTGGGACCTTTTTGTTGTTGTATGGAGGCGAGGGGAGTCGAACCCCTGTCCGAAGATAACGACACATAAGCTTCTACGGGTGTAGTCACGGGTTTGATGTCACCCAAGCAAGCGCCCCGTAACCGGCTCTCACTAAGGTCAGCCTGATTGTCTTCTTCAGCACACCCCAGGCGGAGATGTGACAGCGTATCCCACTAAAGGTTAGCCCCTACATCCGGCACATGGGCGATACAGGAGAGGAGCACGCTCACAGGTTATTAAGCTGCGAAAGCGTAGTTTTGTTGTTGTTTGCCGTTTAATAGGCTTTAGCGTTGATGAAGCGGACGCGTCCCCACTACCCGCTACCCATGCTCGAACTACCCCCGTCGAATCCAAAAACGCCCCCGTAATAGAAAAGGAACTCGGATGCAACGGCTCATCGAGCCGGATGCTGTGTTCTTCTTACACATTTATTATACCACATTTCCCGCCAAAAGCAGGTGCTGATCCATGGAAGTCCAGGATCGGTTTCCCACCCGCTCTCACAAGGAGCAGCTAATAAACCACATTACCTGGCGACCTTCTGCTTCTCACGCAGAGCCCGCTGAATATCACGCTGAGCATCGCGTTTAGCCGCTGTATCGCGCTTGTCGTACTGTTTCTTACCTTTACCGAGTCCGATCAGCAGTTTTGCGTAGCCGTTGCGGATATAAATCTTAAGCGGGACCAGCGTATAGCCTTCCTGTTTGGAAGCGCCGATCAGCTTGTTGATTTCCGCTTTCTTCAAAAGCAGCTTTCTCGCTCTAGTCGGATCGGTCGGATTGTTCCGGTTTCCCTGTTCAAAAGGACTGATGTGCATATTATGCACGAACGCTTCGGCATTGCGAATGGTTGCGAACGAATCAGAAAGATTCGCCCGGCCGTTCCGCAGGGATTTGATTTCCGTACCCGTCAGCACAAGCCCGCACTCGTAAGTGTCTTCAATAAAGTAGTCATGCGAAGCTTTCTTATTCTGTGCCAGCACCTTGCCGTCCGCTTTCTTGGTCACGGTCATCCCTCCAGTCGTCCATGCTATTAATACCCCATCCGTGCCTTTTTGAAAAGGCGGAGTGTTCTTTATTGTAGCAATTTCCCTGCCAAAAATCAAGAAACGCCCGGGCCGTGGCATGTCCGGTAAAAAGACGTGCACACGGTCGGGCCGTTTCATTAATACTCATGTATTTATTTGCCGTTGTAAAAATTCAACGGGCTTAACTTTTAGGCATGCAAGCTTTGTTTATGCAAGGGGATAAACGCCTCACCGTCTGCGTATGGCCCACATCGGAATGTATGCCAGACAACAGCCGTCAGCGCACGGGATTCCTACGGATCATCATGGACCATAAGCCTATCGCTAACACAGCGGGCTTAGGACCGTTCAGCTGCACCGCGGCGGGCAAGCCAACTCCCCGCTTGCACCGCCCGCTCACGCGCCGCCTACCGGCGCGGACGTCCACGCCGGCCGCCCGGCTCGAACGGATCGCGGCCGTCCGGCGTGTGCCGGTCTCCGCGGACTGTTTTCGTCAGCGCGTTCACGGACGACGCCCAGTTGCCGGAGTACGTCGACTCCTTCCGCGCACCTCCGCTCTCGCGGCCCTCTCCCTCGCCCGCATCGCGTCCCCTCCGGCCGCGGCCGCCTTGGCCGCCGCCTTCGCCGGACTCACCGCGCAGCGAGACGCCACGGGCCGGAGCGGCGCCTTTGCGGCGCTTGCCGCCACCCTCGGTGCCTACAGCCGGCGTTACGGCCGCTTCGCCTTCGGCTCCGCCGCCCTTGCGCTTCCGGCGCCGCCCGCCGCCATTCTCGCCGGACTCGGTCACGAGTCCGTTCTCACGGCCTGCATCGGGCTTTGCAGCCGGATTGCCTCCCTTGCGGCGCTTACGTCCTCTGCCGGCTCCCGGAGCCTCCTGGGACAAGCTGCCGCCCTCAGACGGCGTAGCGCCCGGTGCCTCTGCCGGCGTGATTCCGAGCGGCGCTTCACCCGATGCGCCTTTCTTCTTCCGTCTGCGGCGCTTGGTTCCGCCGCCTTCGGATGCTCCTGCCGCATCGGCAGCACCTGCTGCTACACCCGCCGCCGAGCCGGGCTTCACGATGACATCCCGCACACGGCCGCGGTCTTTACCACGTCCGCCTTTGACAGGACGCCCGCCTGCAACGCGCTTTTTCTGGCCTCCGCGGCCGCTGGACTTGCTCCGGTCGAGCATGCTGAACTTATTGGAACGAGGCTTCATATCCACCATTTCGAAGTCGATCGTTTTCTCGTCCATATTGACCCGGCCTACACGAACTTTAACTTCGTCGCCGATCCGGTAAATTTTCGACGTGCGTTCCCCGATAAGCGCATGCTGCATCTCGTGATAATGATAGTAATCGTCCGTCATATCGCTCAGGCGGATCAGGCCCTCGACCGTATATTCCAGCTCCACGAAAATCCCGAAGCTAGTCACGCTCGAAATAATGCCCTCGAATTCCTCGCCGACTTTATCCAGCATGAACTCCGCTTTTTTCAGCGCATCGGTTTCTCGCTCCGCATCAACGGCCACACGTTCACGCTGGGAAGACTGCTCGGCGATATCGTCCATCCGGCCGCGCAAATATTCGCTGCGTTTATCGGTCAGAGCCCCGCCGTTCTCTAGTACTTCCCGGATCACACGATGAATGATCAAATCCGGATAACGCCGGATCGGGGACGTAAAGTGGGAGTAGAACTCCGCCGCCAGACCGAAATGCCCGATGCTGTTGGAATCGTAACGGGCCTGCTTCATGGAACGGAGCATCACCGTACTGATGACGGTCTCCTCCTTCGTGCCTTTGATCTCTTCAAGAAGAGACTGGAGCGCCCGCGGGTGCACGGTATTGCCGCGTCCGCGTACCACGTAACCGAAATTCGTAATGAACTCCATGAAATGAGCCAGCTTCTCCGCATCCGGATCTTCGTGAATCCGGTACAGGAACGGCACCTTCAACCAATGGAAGTGCTCGGCAACCGTTTCGTTCGCCGCGAGCATAAACTCTTCGATAATCATTTCCGCGATGGAACGCTCACGCTTCACGATATCGACAGGGGTTCCGTCCTTGTCGACAATGATTTTCGATTCCTGGAAATCGAAATCGATCGCCCCGCGCTGAATACGGCGGTTGCGCAGCTTCATGGCGAGCTCTTCCATCAGCTTGAAATCGTCCACCAGGTAGCCGTAGCGCTCCAGAAGCTCCGCATCCGGTTCTTCCTCGGTCAGCAGCTTGCGGACGTTGTTGTAGGTCATTCTTTCGCTTGTTTTGATCACGCTCGTAAAAATGTCGTGTCTCACCACGTTAAGCTCGGCATCGAACTCCATCTCACAGGACATAGTCAGGCGGTCTACCTGCGGGTTGAGCGAGCAGATCCCGTTGGACAACCGGTGCGGCAGCATCGGTATGACCCGGTCCACCAGATACACCGAACAGCCGCGGTTGTAGGCTTCGCGGTCCAGTGCGGAATTTTCCGTCACATAGTAACTTACGTCCGCAATGTGCACACCCAGCAGGTAGTTGCCGTTCGGCAGCCGTTCCACGTTTACGGCATCATCAAGATCCTTTGCATCTTCTCCGTCGATGGTCACGATGCGTTTGCCGCGCAGATCCCGGCGCTTCTGGCTGACGATTTCTTCTTCCGTGATGGAGTCCGGAACGCTTTCCGCCTCTCCGATCACTTCTTCGCTGAACGCTTCAGGAAGCTGGAACTTGCGGATGATAGACAAAATGTCCACACCGGGGTCGTCCTTGTGGCCGAGAATTTCGATCACTTCGCCTTGGGCAGCCGCACGGCCCTCGGGGTACTGGACAATGTTAACGACGACCTTTTGTCCGTCTGCCGCACCGAGGAAAGCGTTTTTCGGAATAAAAATATCCCGCTGCACGCGTTTGTCATCCGGAACGACGAATCCGTAGCTTTCGTGATTCTGGAACGTTCCCACGATTCTCGTATTGGCGCGTGTGACGACGCGGTCCACTTCCCCTTCGAGCTTGCCTCCGGCGGCGCCTTTGCTCGTAACGCGGACGAGAATAATGTCATTATTCATCGCTGTATTCATATCATTGGCATGAATGTACACGTCGGGGTGATCCCGGTCGTCCGGAATCAAGAATCCGAATCCTTTGGGATGAGCCTGCAGCCGGCCGCGGATGAGATTCATCCGTTCCGGCACTCCGTAACGATCGTTGCGCGTGCGCAGTACGTGTCCGGATTGCTCCAAGTCGTTAAGCAGCTTGACGAAATCTTTGAATTCCGAAGCGCTCTCAATGCCGAAATGCTTTTCAAGCTCCTGGTACGTCATCGGCTTGTACGCATTCTCATGCATAAAATTTAATATATCCTGCTCTGTCACCATAGTTGTCACCTTCTTATTAGGTTGAGCTTCTCCGTATTCATACCCGATAACCATTTCTTTGAACAGGCTTAGCCGCTGCTGCAAATCGCATCCTCTACCCGTTGCCGGGCCACCAAGGGGATCTCCAGGTCCTGTTCTTCCGCTTTTCCCCCTGCCTCCGGGGCATCTCGGTCTGGCGGTGTATGATTGTGTGCGAGTGTCCCAATCGGCCTGTACGGCCGCGGGTACGGGTGTGCCTTCGTTGGGTCTTCTTGCAGCTTTCCGGTCGTTGATTCGTTTAAGCTTCTGCCTTATCATTCCTCACGGTTCCCGGCGAGACCCACAATTAACCGGTTGACAAGCAGGTGCAAGTTACTAACCAGTATATCCTGAAAAGACAAAAACATAAACCAATCAATTGCATCAGCCGCCGAGCCCCTCGTTATTCGCAATCGGCAAAACGCCATGAAAAAACAGCAGGAGTAGCTTCCCCCTGCTGTTTGCGATTTATGTGCATCGTCTGTTCAGTTGTTATTGCTTTACTACGTAGGCCACGATGACCGTCAATATAATAAAAATAGCCGCCAAAACCACGGTAATCCGGGCCAGAACCAGGTCCATGCCTCTAGCTTTCGTTTTACCGAATAAATGCTCGGCTCCGCCGCTGATCGCACCGGAAAGTCCCGCACTTTTACCTTTTTGTAGTAACACCGTTACAATTAAGCCCAGCGAGGCGATAACCAACAAAACTTTTAACAGGATAACCAATTCGACACCTCATTAGCATGTTCTTATTTTTAGAATGTGCATAAAAAGTCTATCATAAAAGGCCTTTTTCTGCAAGATTCTGGTTGTACAACCTCATTTATTTTTCCCAGCTTTATAAAAGAAAACCCGCCGACGGAACAAAGCTTCCATCCAGCGGATCGTTTATTGCCATTTCACGACAGGGTTACCTTTCGCCCGGCCCCATCGGGTAGGCTCTTTCGGACCTTCGGGCTTTCTTTCGCCTGTTTGCATCTCCGCCTAGAAAATACTGAATGGCCGCTTTGGCGCACCAGAGTGAGAAAACCAGGAAAACAACGCCCCAGATCAGAGCCGGAATAGGCGTGATGGATGCCAGGTTCGTTGCGTCTCCCGCTTTATTCGGATTACCTGCCGCCAGCAGAGCTAGCGTCAGCGGTCCGTAGACCGACTCCTCCAGACACAGGAAGGCGACGAGCAAATAATAGGCGTTGCGGATAAACCCGCTCGTAAAAGCGAGCACAATGATATTCAGCGCGATGAAGCCGATCAGCCAACCGACGCCGAATTCATTGCGTACGAACAGCACCAGAGACAGCACGGCGACCACCGTCGTTACCTGGAGTCCCAGTCTTTGCTTCCCCCGGGCATACGCCCAGAAAAGAAAAACCGCAAACAAGGACGCCGTCACATAGCCTGCGATCGAAATCGGCAGGAGTTTCCACGAGCCGCTGACCGACGAGTAAGTAACCCCGCTGTGATCGGCATTGAGCACGATAGCCATGACTTTGCCCGACAGGATCATCGTCACGGCTGCGTGCCCGAACTCATGGACCATGGTGTCCAGGTTGCGGAAATAGGCTGAGAAGGGGATGAACTGAGTTAATAAGGCCGACCCGATTAACAACAAAATCGTTTTTACCCAAGCACTCATATTCATGACCCTCCCCGACGTTTAAAAAGCTAAATCATTAACTTTGTGAAAGGTTTTCTTACTTGAATTTTTTCAAGTTGTAGAAAGCTTCTTTGCCGGCGTATTGAGCAACGCCTTCCAGTTGGTCTTCGATGCGAAGCAGCTGGTTGTATTTCGCTACGCGGTCCGTACGGGACGGAGCGCCTGTTTTGATTTGGCCTGCGTTGGTTGCCACGGAGATGTCGGCAATCGTGCTGTCTTCGCTCTCGCCGGAACGGTGGGAAATAACAGCCGTGTAGCCTGCGCGTTTAGCCATTTCGATCGCGTCGAATGTTTCGGTCAGCGTACCGATTTGGTTTACTTTGATCAGGATGGAGTTACCGATGTTCTCGTTGATGCCTTTGGACAGACGCTCGGTGTTCGTTACGAACAGGTCGTCGCCAACGAGTTGTACTTTGCCGCCCAGCTTCTCGGTCAGCAGCTTCCAACCTTCCCAATCGTCTTCGGAACAACCGTCTTCGATGGTAAGGATCGGGTATTTGTCTACCCAAGAAGCGAGCAGGTCAACGAATTCAGCCGGTGTGAAGGATTTGCCTTCGCCTTCGAGCTCGTATTTGCCGTTCTTGAAGAACTCGGTGGAAGCTACGTCCATACCCAGGAATACGTCTACGCCCGGCTTGTAGCCAGCGCGCTCGATAGCGGTGATGATCGTTTGGATCGCTTCTTCGTTGGAGCTCAGGTTCGGTGCAAAACCGCCTTCGTCGCCCACAGCCGTGTTCAGGCCTTTATCTTTAAGTACGGATTTAAGGTTATGGAAAATCTCTGCGCCCATGCGGAGAGCTTCTTTGAATGTAGGAGCGCCTACCGGAAGTACCATGAATTCTTGAACGTCAACGTTGTTGTCGGCATGCTCGCCGCCGTTGATGATGTTCATCATTGGAACCGGAAGAGTTTTAGCGTTGAATCCGCCCAGGTATACGTACAGAGGCAGTTCCATTGCTTCAGCCGCAGCGCGGGCAACCGCCATGGATACCGCGAGGATCGCGTTGGCGCCAAGCTTGCCTTTGTTATGCGTGCCGTCCAGCTCGATCATTTTCTTGTCGATGGATACTTGATCCAAGGAGTTCAGACCGATAATTTCAGGCGCGATGATCGAATTGACGTTGTCAACGGCTTTCAGTACACCTTTACCCAGGTAACGGCTTTTGTCTCCATCGCGGAGCTCGACAGCTTCGTGAGCGCCCGTGGAGGCACCGGAAGGTACGATTGCGCGGCCTACAACGCCGGATTCCAGATATACTTCAACTTCAACAGTCGGATTGCCGCGGGAGTCAAGTACTTCGCGAGCATAAACGTCAGAAATGATAGTCATTGTGTTTGAACACTCCTTAACAAGGTTATGTGTATGAAAAACTTCGGGAACTCATTCCCTTAAAGGGCAGCGGCGCACCTTACCGATCAAAATAAGATGCTGTATTCCAAGGAATGGTTCCCGAAAACTTGGTGTCTTAATCAAAAAGCGGAAAGGTTACTTATTTCTTCTCTTCGATGATCGAAAGTCCTGTCATTTCCGGTGGTTGCGGCAGCTTCAACAGATGCAGCAGCGTCGGGGCGATGTCGGCCAGAACGCCGCCTTCGCGCAGAGTGACGTCGTTCGATGTAACGATGAACGGCACCGGATTCGTCGTATGAGCCGTGAACGGACGTTCGGCATCGTCCAGGACGAGGTCCGCGTTGCCGTGGTCGGCTGTAATGCAGACAACTCCGCCCTTCGCGAGAATGGCTTCGACGACTTGGCCCAGGCACTCGTCCGTGGCTTCAACGGCTTTGATAGTCGGCTCCAGCATGCCGGAGTGGCCTACCATATCCGGGTTGGCGAAGTTCAGAATGATGACGTCCTGCTTGTCCTCATTGACTTCCTTCACCGCTGCTGCGGCAACCTCGTAAGCGCTCATTTCCGGCTTCAGGTCGTATGTGGCGACTTTCGGCGACGGAATGAGGATACGCGTTTCGCCCGGCAGTTCCACGTCACGGCCCCCGCTGAAGAAGAAGGTAACGTGAGGGTACTTCTCGGTCTCGGCGATACGAAGCTGTCTCATGTTATTCTGGGCCAAAACCTCGCCCAGCGTGTTATCGAGATCTTTCGGTTTATACGCGACGTATCCTTCGACCGTTTCACTAAACAGCGTCAGACAGACGTAATACAGATCTTTCGGGAAAAGCTCGCCGCGGTCAAACCCGCGGAAATCTTTATTCGTAAATACCTGCGACAGTTGAATCGCACGGTCCGGACGGAAGTTGAAGAAAATAACCGCATCGCCGGATTCAACGAGTCCCACCGGCTTGTCGTTCTCATCCGTGATCACAGTCGGCATCACGAATTCGTCGAATACGGACTTCTCGTACGATTCGGTGATCGCTTTGATCGGGTCCGTATAGTGCGGACCGTCTCCGTACACCATGGCACGGTAAGATTTCTCGGTCCGTTCCCAGCGCTTGTCACGGTCCATCGCATAGTAACGGCCTTGAACCGTCGCCACTTTGCCGACGCCGATTTCGGCGATCTTGGCCTGAAGCTGCTCCATGTAGTTCTTCGCCGAATCGGGCGCTACATCGCGTCCGTCCAGGAAAGCATGGACGTAAACCTCCTGCAGATCCTCTTTCTTCGCCAGCTCAAGCAGCGCGTACAAGTGCGCGATGTGGCTGTGTACGCCCCCATCGGAAAGCAGCCCGTACAGATGCAGTTTCTTGTTGTTCTGCTTCGCATGGCGTACGGCACCGATCAGTGTGTTGTTATCGAAAAATTCGCCGTCTCTGATCGACTTGGAAATACGAGTCAGGTCCTGGTAAACAACCCGTCCGGCACCGATGTTCAGGTGCCCCACTTCAGAATTACCCATTTGGCCTTCCGGCAAACCTACGGCTTCGCCGCAGGCAGTCAGCGTCGTATGAGGGAACTGGTTCCAATAGCGGTCGTAGTTAGGTTTCTTGGCTTGAGCTACGGCATTGCCGTGAACCTCGCCCCGAAGTCCGAAGCCGTCCAGAATAATCAGCGCTACCGGTTTAGTCGCCATCTTACTTCGCCCCCTCAACGAGTTGGATGTAGGAAGCAGGCTCCAGGCTGGCGCCGCCGACAAGAGCTCCGTCGATATCCGGCTGAGCCATGTACTCGGCGATGTTGCCCGGTTTTACGCTGCCGCCGTATTGAATGCGGACCGCATCGGCTACGGAGGAATCGTACAGGGAAGCAATCAGCTCGCGGATGTAAGCAATAACTTCGTTGGCGTCTTCAGCCGTGGAAGATTTGCCCGTACCGATAGCCCAGATCGGCTCGTAAGCCACGATGACTTGTTTCGCCTGATCGGCGCTGAGGCCTTTGAAAGCCGCTTCCGTCTGAACACGGCACACTTCTTTGGTTTGTCCCGCTTCGCGCTCTTCAAGCTTCTCGCCCACGCAGACGATCGGCGTCAGACCGTAGTTGAAAGAAGCGAGAACCTTTTTGTTAACCGTTTCGTCGGTTTCGTTAAAATAAGCTCTGCGCTCGGAGTGACCGATAATCACATACGTTACGCCGAGATCTTTGAGCATAGCCCCGGAAATTTCACCGGTGTATGCGCCGTTTTCTTCCCAGTGAAAGTTCTGCGCGCCGATTCCGATCGACGTGCCTTTCACGGCTTCGACAAGCGCCGGCAGGTTGGTGTAAGGAGCGCAGATTACGCTCTCCACTCCTGCCACTTCCGCCTTGCCCTTTATATCATTCACGAAGCTTGTCGCTTCGGAAACGGTTTTGAACATTTTCCAGTTACCTGCAATAACGGGTTTTCTCATGATCTTCAAAACTCCTCTCTGTGTCTCTTACTTGTCGTTAAGAGCGACTACGCCAGGCAGAACTTTGCCTTCCATGAACTCCAGGGAAGCTCCGCCGCCTGTGGAGATATGATCCATCTTGTCGGCGAGGTGGAACTTCTCGGCCGCAGCCGCGGAATCGCCGCCGCCGATGACGGTGTAAGCGGATGTGTCGGCGCAAGCCTGGGCTACCGCACGCGTACCGTGGGAGAACGGCTCGATTTCGAACACGCCCATAGGCCCGTTCCAGACGACCAGCTTGGAGTTCTTGATAACGTCGGCGTAAAGTTCACGCGTTTTCGGACCGATGTCGATGCCTTCCCAATCGGCGGGAATCGAATCGATATTGACGATGTTCGTGTTGGCATTCGCACTGAAGTCATCCGAGATGACGATATCTACAGGCAGAAGGAAGTTCTTACCGAGTTTTTTCGCCTTTTCGATGAAGCCGAGCGCAAGATCGAGCTTCTCGTTGTCTACGAGAGATTGTCCGATTTCGTGGCCTTGCGCCTTAAAGAAGGTATAGGAAAGGCCGCCGCCGATAAGGATGTTGTCGGCGATTTCGAGCATTTTATTGATGACGTCGATTTTGTCTTTAACTTTGGAACCGCCGACAATCGCAGTGAAAGGGCGTTCCGGATTGTTAAGCGCTTTGCCAAGCACGTCCAGTTCTTTCTCCATCAAGAGACCGGAAACCGCCGGAAGCTGATGAGCGATGCCTTCCGTGGAAGCATGCGCACGGTGAGCGGCGCCGAAAGCATCGTTCACGTACAGGTCGGCCAGCGCCGCGAATTGTTTCGCCAGCTCCGGATCGTTCTTTTCTTCGCCTGGGTAGAAACGGACGTTCTCAAGAAGAAGCACGTCGCCGTCTTTCAGCTCGTTTACTTTCGCTTGAACCGCTTCACCGACAGCTTCGTCCGCTTTCGCTACCGGCTTGCCGAGAAGCTCGGACAGGCGAGCAGCTACCGGAGTCAGACGAAGGTCTTCGTTGACTTGGCCTTTCGGGCGGCCCAGATGGCTCGCAAGGATAACTTTAGCGCCTTTGTCGATCAGAAACTTGATCGTCGGCAGCGTTTCACGAATACGTGTATCGTCCGTAATTTGGCCGTTTTCGAGCGGCACGTTGAAATCGACGCGTACAAACACGCGTTTACCGTTAACTTCTACATCGCGAACACTTTTCTTGTTCATGAAATATCCTCCTCAAAGCTTTCGTAAGAAAGCTGGCATCGTAAGCATTAACTGAGCTTTCCGAAGGAAAGCTGGCGTCGTAAGCATTAGGTGAGCTTCCAGTACATCTGTCGTTCGTAAACTTAGGCCGAGCCTTTCCTTTCGAGGGAAGAACGGCAAGCGTATAACGGAACCGCATGGACCATCGGAACCGTATCCGGCGGCACGCCGGCCAAAAACCGGCGATCGAAACGGAAAAGCTTTCGTTCAGGAAAACCTTCTTCGCAAGACCTTTGGGGCCAGGCTTTCCTGAGGAAAGCTTCAAACATTCCGGGGACTTATGTAAAATTCATGCCCCGATAAGCAATGGGAAGAGGAGAATTTCTTCTCCTCTTCTTGCATGGCTTATTTAAAGATTACAGACCTTTTTTAGCGATGAAAGCGGCCAGGTCAACGACACGGTTGGAGTAGCCCCACTCGTTGTCGTACCAGGAAACGACTTTCACCATGTTGTCGCCCACTACCATAGTCGACAGGGAGTCGATTGTGGAGGAAGCAGGGTCACCGTTGTAGTCGCTCGATACGAGCGGCTCGTCGGAGTAGTTCAAGATGCCTTTAAGCGGGCCGTCGGCAGCTTCTTTAAGAGCATTGTTCACTTCGTCAACCGTTACGTTAGCGTTCAGCTCGACAACCAGATCCGTTACGGAAACGTTTGGAGTCGGAACGCGCATAGCCATACCGTTCAGTTTGCCTTTAAGCTGCGGCAGAACCAGGGAAACGGCTTTAGCTGCACCCGTAGTGGAAGGAATGATGTTCTCGGCTGCCGCACGAGCGCGGCGAAGATCCTTATGAGGCAGGTCAAGCACTTGCTGGTCGTTCGTATAGGAGTGAACAGTCGTCATCATACCTTTTACGATACCGAACTTCTCATCCAGTACTTTAGCGAAAGGAGCAAGACAGTTAGTCGTACAAGAAGCGTTGGAGATGACCGTATGAGCGGAAGGATCGTATTTCTCTTCGTTAACGCCCATAACAACTGTGATATCTTCGTTCGTAGCCGGTGCGGAAATGATAACTTTCTTCGCTCCGCCTTTCAAGTGAGACTCGGCTTTCGCTTTGTCTGTGAAGATACCTGTGGATTCAACGACGATTTCAACGCCGTACTCAGCCCAAGGAAGGTTTCCAGGGTCACGCTCTGCAAATACCTTAATGGATTTGCCGTTTACTTTCAGTTCGCCTTCGCCGGCTTCAACCGTTGCGTTAAGTCTGCCGTGAGTCGTGTCATACTTGAGCAGGTGCGCAAGCGTGCTTACGTCCGTCAGATCGTTGATTGCTACGATTTCTACTTCAGCGTTGTTCAGAGCGGCGCGGAATACGTTACGTCCGATACGACCGAAACCGTTAATACCCACTTTAACCATTGTAATTCCTCCCAGTAGAAAGTTTATATTTCAAGACGCGCCTGGGGCCCGTCAAGATAACATGTGGTTTAACATCTCCACGGCTGCTGCCTCGTCCGTCACCAGGATATCCTCCTGGCCGTATTTTAAAACCGAAGCTACAGCCGCACCCTTGCTTTTGCCGCCGGCTACGCCGATCACGACTTCGCAGTGCTGGATATCTTCCAGCCGGAGTCCTACGGTCGGCATCTTATGGACAACCTTGCCATCGGGGTTAAAATAGTAGCCAAACGCTTCGGCGAGCGCCCCTTCGCCTCGCAGGCTGTCTATCGTCTCGGAGTCTACCTTGCGCCTCTGCGCCATGACGATAGCATCTCCAATGCCGTGAATGACGATGCGGCTGCTGCGGACCACGTCCATCATCTCCTGGATGTTCGGTTCCTGGATCAGGGACTGATAGGCCTCCTCGCGGAGATGATCCGGGACATGCAGGAGGCGGTACTGTCCGCCAGTCTTCTTCGCCATCTTGGAGGCGATCATGTTCGCCTGCAGCTCCACACTCTCGCCGAGCCCTCCGCGGGCCGGGACGAACAGGCTGCCCTTGAGGGCGCTCGTTGTGGACAGGTGCTCCGCCACTTCGGCCATTGTGGAGCCGCCGGTCACCGCGATCACGTCATGCTTCGTGACGTGCTTGCGCAGCATCAGCGCGGCCGCCCGGCCCAGCTCCTTCTTCGCAAACAGCGAAGAATCCGAATCGCCGGGAACGACGACGACCTGCTCCAGGCGGAAGTGGTCGCGGATCCGCTTCTCCAGCTCGTTAAGCCCGAGCATCTCCTTGATAAGCGGCTGAAGCTTCTCCAGCAGTTCCCTGCCCGATTCGCTGATGCGCATGCCCGATGTTTCCGTTTCAATCAGGCCTTGGCCTTTCAGAAACTCCACTTCGCTGCGCAAAACCCGCTCCGTCATATCGAGAGCGCCGGCCAGTGTTCTGCGTCCCACGCTTCCCAGCAGGAAAATATGCTGCAGAACGGTGTAACGCTTGTTCAGAACCTCCAGCAAGTCCGGCAGGAGCTGTTTCTGGACGTCGAGAATATCTCTCATGCCATACACTCCTATTGATCGTGTTGGGACTCAATATGTCCCGCGAGTGCATTTTAAGTCCCACATGGATCAAAAAAAACTTGCCTTGCACAACCCCATTATACCCCAGTTCCTATGAAAGAATCAATGTGTGCAAAGTTTGATTTTTGTAAATGGGCGTCGAAAAAAAATCTGAACCACAGGACTTGCTTTTTTCATACCTCTATCATATAATAACCTTTGCTGTTACTTAATGAAACATGCGCCCGTGGTCCAATGGATATGACGTAGGCCTCCGGAGCCTGAGATCGAGGTTCGATTCCTCGCGGGCGCGTACGATGCTGCATAAGAGAAAGCTCCCGTCTTCGGACCGGAGCTTTTTTTCTTTCCCCATATGCTTGAACAGTTTATTCCGCCGAGCCCATGAACATCTTCTGAATGCCGGCATACCGGGCGCGAAGCCAGCCCAAAACCGCTTCTTTGTTTCTTTTTACAACCAGGAACCCTGTCAAAGCGGCAGCGGCAGCAATAATCGCAATCGTGGAGTATTGGGAAATCACATGCAGCAGCTGCTGGATTTTCGTGCCGAACAAGAATCCTACCATCACGTACGTGAACACCCACAGAACGCCGCTCAGCCCGTTAAAAATCAGAAAAGTCTTTAGGCGGATTTTCAAAATTCCCGACACATACCCCGTAAAATGCCTCAGACCCGGCACAAAATAACTGACGAGAATTATTCTATCCCCGTACTTATCGAACCATTTTTTAATTTTCAAGAGTCTCTCCGGTTTGAGGAGCACATACTTGCCGTACTTATCGAAAAAAGGCGTCCCCAACTTCCGTCCAAGCACATACGTAAAGATGGTTCCCGCAAAAGCTCCCGCAAATGAAACGCCCATAACGCCAGCCATATTAAACGTGTTTACGTGCACCATATGTCCCGAAATCATCATAGCCAGTTCCCCGGGAAAAGGCAGGGCCACCGATTCTGCGAAGAGGCCCAGGAAGAGCACCAGATACCCGTATTGCGCGAAAAGATCACTAATCCACTCCATAGTCCGCTCCTTATTCCACTTAATTTCCTGTCTTTGTTAGCCAGTATACCTTTTAAGGAGGAGTTTCATAATGGTCCCCGGTTTAGTTTGGAAACTGGACTTTGGTCGTGGCGGGAACCAGACCCTCTGTAAATTTATGGGTTCATCTTGCGTTTTTTTCGGGCAGCTTGTTAGACGGGAACCTTGCGGGAGCATAAAATGTTTCACCGATTCCGCTTGAGGGGAAAGAACGAGAGAGGTTTTTCCAAATAAGTTTGACCTTTCTTGACCTTTTGACGTTTTTTCGTTATCATATTTGTAGATACTGAAAATTAACGCAGTTATAGCGGCGTATTATCGAAGGAGGTAACATTAATGAGTTTTATTCCAATGGTTGTCGAGCCTGATGCAAGAGGAGAACGCGCTTACGATATTTACTCCCGTCTTCTTAAAGACCGTATTATTTTTCTGGGTACCCCGGTGAATGATCAGGTCGCCAACGCGATTATCGCCCAACTGCTGTTCCTAGATGCGCAGGACCCCGACAAGGATATTCATTTGTACATTAACAGCCCCGGCGGTTCCATCACAGCTGGAATGGCGATTTACGACACGATGCAGTTTATCAAATCCGACGTTTCCACGATCTGCGTAGGGATGGCGGCTTCCATGGGCGCTTTCCTGCTTGCGGCAGGCGCCAAAGGCAAGCGTTACGCGCTGCCAAACTCCGAAGTCATGATTCACCAGCCGCTCGGCGGCGCGGAAGGTCAGGCGACGGATATCGAAATTCGCGCGAGACGCATTCTCAAAATGCGCGAGAACTTGAACAAAATTCTCGCGGAGCGTACAGGCCAGCCGCTGGAGCGTATCGATAAAGATACCGACCGCGACTACTTTATGAGCGCGGCCGAAGCAAGCGCCTACGGTCTTATCGACAAAGTCATCGAGAAGACAACTGAAGGCGGCAAGGAAGCTTAATCAGCCCAAAGAAAAAACCCCGGATTACCGTCTTTCGTCGGTAACCCGGGGTTTCTTTTTTTAATGCGGGCGAAATTAGAATAAAATTAGTCCAGATCCGCAAGCGGATAGAAAATCAGATCGATCGGGAAAGCCGAACCGGCCGGAGGCGTAAACTCGATATCGAGCGACTTCTCCGTTCCTGTGGTGCGGTGGAGAATTTGCATGCCGTCAAAAGCGGTAATCACGCCGGAATACGGAATCGACTGGATTTCTCCGTTGATCTTGATCGGCCCTTTGAAGACACCGCCGCGGGCCAGCAGCATAATCGCCATTTTGCGCGGTTTGTCCGCGTGAATCTTGTAGACAACGCCGTAGTTGCCTTCGTTTTTCACGTTTTCCTTGCGCATCACGTCATAGCCGGAGACGAACGGATCGGTCTTTCCGTCCCCTATGACAAGCTTGGACGCCGCCGTGAAGGAAGAAGCATCAATGTTCCAGCTCACCTCGGAGACGTCAAACGAGCCCCTTACGTGGCCTGTAAAGCCAAGCAGCTTGCTTTCGGACAGCGTCGTGTTCGACAATTCGTCAGCCGCCAGGAAGGAGAACTGAACTTCTCCGGAAGTTTCCAGATCATAGAACAGATTCACGCCTTGGCCCGGATAGAAATCCGGAAGCTGGCGGTAAACGAGCGTATCGTGCGGCGGAATGGTCAGCTTCTCGTTATATGTATTGCCCAGCAGGAAGTCCACGGAAGCCTCGCTGCCAATCAGATTCGCATATACGGAAGGCCATACTTCGCCTTTGTTGGTCGTTTTGACCGTAACGGGCTTATCCGTCGTATTCGTTGCCATTATGGCAAATGTTACTTTGTTCTTCGTACCGTTGATGTGATCCGCATACAGACGCCCCTTGCCGTTGATCATGTCCTGATACAGGATGCCCGGCTCCGTAAATTCTTCGGGGCTGTCGCTGACGAGCAGCTTGCGGCCCGTTACGTCGGTCGCTTCTTTGGGAAGCATCGGCAAGTTGTAGAAGTGGGAAGTCAGCGTATCCCAGCTCAGTTTGTAGAAGCTGCCGATCTCGTTGTGATATACCGGATATTCGGCTTCCGACACAAGCGGAACATTTTCGACAATGACATTCTTGGTGAACACTTTGCTCACGTGTCCATGCCTGTCGTAGACCTTGAGACTAACCGGGTAGGACCCCGGCTTGAAGAATGCGTCTTGTTTGCCTGTCCATTCGTACTTGGCGATCCCTTCCGCATCCGGATCGTAGCAGAGGTCAATGTACTTGACGGTCTCGCCGAGACGGTATTTCTCTTTGTGAGTCGTAAACTTGGCAACCGGATTCGAATTGTTCGCTCCATTGTCGTAAATGCCTTCCGGCTTCGGAACGTAGACGATTTCCACTTTGCGCGATTCGTGATAGTACGTATACTTGGCGCCCATATAATCGGCTACCCAGGTCAGCTTGACGAGCAGTTTGCCTTTTACGATGGCCGCAACCGAATCGAACGGCACTTCCTCGCCATTGATATAGGCTTTTTTCAGATCGCTGCTCAAGACGATGTTATAGCCCGGAGGCTGCATTGTGATGGTTCTGGCCGCATTGTCCCACGTAACGGGGAATCCCAGACTGTCACCGATAAATTTAGCCGGAACGAACGTCTTGTCCTTGATGATGGTGGCCGGCGACTCCAGCTCCACCTGATCTTCATTGACGAAGGCCTGCTTGTTATCCAGGTACAAAACAATTAACGACGACGAGGACGAGATTGCGCGTGCCTGAATCGGCATCAGAAAAGCTGCGAACAGCACCAACGCCATCAGAAGCGAAACCTCTTTCTTCCATTGAATCATGCTCCTACTCCTTTTCCTTCCTTTTTCTAAAAAACGACATGACAAAAAAGCCTTCTCCCGAAAAATCGCCCAATCTTTAGACGTTTTTTACTGGAAAAGGTTTCTGTTTGACAAAAAATAAAAAAGCTCCCTTGGCAGGAAGCCTTCGCTCTTACTGATTTTCAAGTTCTTCTTTACTGACCAGCGTGACTAAAGCGTTTACAGCCTGTTCGGCGTCCGAACCTTCTGCACTTATGTAAATTTCGGTTCCCGTGCTGATCGCAAGGCTCATAATTCCCATAATGCTCTTGGCGTTTACTTTCTTCTCGTCCTTCTCTACAAAAATTTCAGACGAAAATTTATTGGCTTCCTGGACAAATAAAGCAGCGGGTCTGGCGTGAAGGCCGGTTTTCAATTTCACCACTACTGGGCGTCTCGACATGGATTGGATTCCCCCTACGTTCTTAATTTGCAGTCTATAATGCATCCCCGGCAATATCGCTCGGAGGTTCCCCTTACGTGTAACTTATGTCGGTTAAGCATCAGGCATGATGATTTCTATCCAATTCATGTTGGATGTTCATCGAACGGGGACCTGGCACCGGGCCGCGCTTGTCCGTTCAAGAACCGCGAGTGCCGTAAAATGCGTAATCTGCTTCATATTATACCATTTTACGGCGAAATACTCTAGGAAAAAGTTCCCGTATAGGCCTAACGTATGGCAGCGCCGTTGCGAATTTTGTCGGCCAGTTCGTCTATTTTGCGCAGACGATGATTGACGCCCGACTTACTGACGCTCCCCTTCAGCATGTCCCCGACCTCTTTAAGATTCAAGTCGGGATGCTTAACACGGATTTCCGCGACTTCGCGGAGTTTTTCCGGCAGGCTCTCCAGGCCGACTTCCCGTTCGATAAGACGGATGTTATCGATCTGCCGGACAGCCGCACCGATGGTTTTATTAAGATTCGCCGTTTCGCAGTTTACGATTCGGTTCACCGAATTTCTCATATCCTTCATGATCCGGACATCTTCGAAACGCAACAGGGCCTGGTGTGCGCCAATGATGCTAAGAAACTCAATAATCCGTTCGCCTTCCTTGATGTAGAAAACAAACCCCTTCTTGCGCTCGATGCATCTGGCGTTCAAATCGAAAGTGTTAGCAAGCTGGCACAGCGCCTGGCAGTGTTCTTCATACATGGAAGCAATTTCGAGATGATACGAAGAACCCTCCGGATTGTTGACGGAACCTCCCGCAAGAAAAGCCCCCCGAAGGTAGGCCCGCCGGCAGCAGTTTGTTTTTACAATGCTTTTGTCTATGCCCGGAGTAAACTGGAAGCCTTCCGACACGATATAAAGGTCGGAAAGCAGTTCCTGTACCTGGTTCGGCACACGGACGATATAGACATTATTCTTCTTAAGACGCATTTTCTTACGGACGAGCAGTTCGGTGTGAAGCTCATACCGCTTTTTAAGCAAAGAGTAAATCCTCCTGGCAATAGCGGCGTTTTCCGTTGAAATATCAAGAACGACGCGCTGATTCGTCAGCTGGACGGAACCGTTCATGCGGATAAGAGCCGACAATTCGGCTTTCTCACAGCAATCTTCCGCTTCGATTAGGGTCAATTCCTTCTTCGTTTGCGCCGCAAAAGACATGGGGACTCACCTCTTCCTGAGCATCCAGCTCTCCACGATCTGATAGATATGCTCGCTTAATTTATCCGCATCGTGGCGCAGATAGGTCCGGAAAAGCACCAGCTTGTCGGCGATGACGCGGTATCCCCGCTTCGTCACCTCGTCCAGATCCAGATGGACGGCTTTGGCGCCTTTCTCGGCATATTTATTCTGTACCTGAGGAGGAATCTCCCCGTTATTTACAATAACATAATCAAATAAATGATGGCCTATATGGTTATGAATAGCCGTCAGATGATCCCCGACGGAGTAGTCGTCTGTCTCGCCCGGTTGGGTCATCACGTTGCAAATGAACATTTTGACCGCATCGGATTTAAGAATCTCCTCCGCTATTCCGGGCACGAGCAGGTTAGGAAGGATACTCGTGTACAAGCTGCCGGGACCGCACAGGATGGCATCCGCCTCACGGATAGCCTCGATCGCCTCCTCCAGCGGTTCGATATCCGCCGGTTCCAGCATAACCCGCTTGATGCGTCCTCCGGCCTGGGGAATCTTCGACTCCCCTTCCACGATCGTACCGTCCTCCATCAGCGCCCGCAAATAAAGCTCCTGCCTCGAGGCAGGCAGCACACGGCCGCGTACCGCGAACACGCGGCTCATCTCGCGGATACCGGTGACGAAATCACCGGTGATATCTTTCATCGCCGCGAGAATCAGGTTTCCGAGACTGTGCCCCGCGAGCCCGGTTCCGGCCGGAAAGCGGTACTGCAGCATCTCGGAAAGCAGCGGCTCCACATCCGCAAGCGCCGTAAGCACGTTGCGGATGTCGCCCGGCGGAGGAATTTGCAGCTCGGAACGCAGAATACCGGAGCTGCCTCCGTCGTCCGCTACCGTCACGATAGCCGTGATATCCAGCGGTTTCTGCTTCAACCCCCGGAGCATGACGGACAATCCTGTTCCGCCCCCTATGACGACTATCCGGGGGATATCGGCAGGGCGGTATACTTTAGACATGGTTTCACCCTCTTATGGTCGGTCGCGTTCCGCATCTCGATGATTGACTCTGACGATCTCCGTCTCGCTGTTTCCCATAACCTTGCCCAAATACTCGGCAATAGCCACGGACCGATGCTTGCCGCCCGTACAACCGATGCCTACGACAACCTGGCTTTTGCCTTCTTTTTTGTACTGAGGAACAAGAAAGTGAAGCATATCGAGCAGTTTCGTCAGAAACTCCTGCGTCTCGTTCCACTTCATGACATAGTCGTACACATCCGCATCCTGCCCCGTATTGGGGCGAAGCGTTTCCACATAATGCGGATTCGGCAGAAAGCGTACGTCAAAAATGAGATCGGCATCGATCGGGATACCGTATTTAAAGCCGAATGAGATGACATTTATAGATATGCCTCCGCTACCCATATTGGTGAAGCGGGAGGCGATTTTTTGTTTGAGTTGCGCCGGTTTCAACGCACTAGTGTCGATCACCTGCGATGCATGGCCCTTTAATTCTTCCAGCAGCTTGCGCTCCAGCAGAATACCTTCCAGCGGCGCATCGTTGGGAGCAAGCGGATGGCGGCGCCTGCTTTCTTTGTAACGCTGAACCAGCGTCGAATCCGTTGCGTCGAGAAACAAAATCTCGTACGTCAATGTGTAATCTTCCTTAATGGAACGCAGCGATTCCTGCAGCGCCGTGAAAAATTCCCGGCCGCGGAGGTCGATCACCAGTGCCACCTTGCCGATTTTGCCGTGGGACTGCTCGATTAATTCCGCAAATTTCGGAATCAGCACAGGCGGCAAGTTGTCCACACAGAAAAATCCGAGATCCTCGAGACTTTGTACGGCAATTGTTTTTCCTGCACCGGACATGCCGGTAATAATGACAAGCTTGGCCGCCGCTTTGCTTTCTTCCATGAGTTCACCTTCCTCATCCGTTATAGGGTACCCTTCCGGGTGGAAGCCGCATTGTAAGCTTTGGTCGCTAATGCAGGTTTAAGCCCGCCGCTCCTACGACGCCCGCATCGTTGCCCAGTGTGGCCGGCACGATTTCAACGCCTGTATAAGCACGTTCCGGGGTCAGCTTGCGGAATGTTTCGCGGATCGGGTTGAACAGGATTTCTCCCGCTTTCGATACGCCGCCGCCGATAATGAACCGCTGCGGATTAACGGTCACCGCTACGGCCGCCATGGATTTGCCGATATAATAGGCGGCACGGTTCACGATGCGCACAGCGACCTCGTCTCCCGACTTCGCCGCATCGAATACGTCCTTCGCTGTAATCTTCTCGATCAGCGCCAGACTCGTACGGTCGCCGCGCTCTTTGGCATCATTGGCCATTCTGACGATGCCCGTTGCGGAAGAGACCGTTTCCAGGCAACCGGATTGTCCGCAGTTGCAGGCAATCGCTTCAATATCGGGAACAACGGACATATGTCCGAGCTCGCCTGCCATCCCGTTGAAACCTTGATAAATTTTTCCGTTTATAATAATGCCTCCGCCCACGCCGGTACCAAGCGTATAGCAGACCAGGTTCGGGATTCCCCTTCCGGCTCCGCCCCACGCCTCACCAAGCGCCGCGACATTAGCGTCATTGTCGATTTTTACGGTTTTGCCTAGCTTCTCCTCAAGTGTCTTCTTGACGGCGACATTGCGCCAGCCCAGATTAGGCGACAATTCCACAAAGCCTGTCGGAATGTCCATAAAGCCAGCGATTCCGGCTCCGATCCCCGCTACTTGTTCCCATTCGTATGGCGATTCGTCTACGATCCTGTGGACGTACTCAAAAATACGGTCAAGCACAAAATCGGGACCGTGCTCGGTTCCGGTAGGACCTTCATAAGTCTGAATCAATTTTCCTTGTTCGTCGCAGAGGCCTACCTTGATGCTGGTGCCCCCTAAGTCCACTCCGACATAAATCCGTTGTGTCATGCTAAATGTCACCTCAGTGAAGAGTTAAGTTATTTCCATTCTTTCGCGATGGGTGTTGCTCCTGTACCCACTATAAGCGAACCCCCTAGGAAGGTCAAGGACGGCAAATTGAAAAAACGTGGAAGGGTGTAGGCCGTTCCACGTCTTTGCGTATGAGTCTAATAATCCGTTTTACAGGGACTTGCTCCAATCGTGAACCATGCTGCCCTCAAGGAACTTCTCACAGTCCAAAGCCGCCATACAGCCGCTTCCCGCAGCCGTAATGGCTTGACGGTATTTCAAATCCTGAACGTCTCCGCAGGCGAACACGCCAGGGATGTTGGTTTCCGTCGTTCCCGGTTTAACGAGGATATAACCCGTTTCGTCGGTCGTGATCTGTCCGCCGAGGAACTTCGTGTTCGGGGTGTGGCCGATCGCCACGAAAATACCGTCGGTTTCAAGAACCTCTTCCGCTCCGGTCTCGTTGTTAAGAACTTTAAGGCCGGTTACGCCTTTGTCTCCCGCAACGACTTCAAGCGGAGTGGAGTTCAAGCTCCAGGTGATTTTCTCGTTCTCGCGCGCACGATCCTGCATAATCTTGGAAGCGCGGAGTTCGCTTCTGCGGTGAACCAGTCGAACTTCGGAAGCGAAACGTGTCAGGAAGTTCGCTTCTTCCATTGCGGAGTCGCCGCCGCCGACCACGATGATTTTCTTGCCGCGGAAGAAGAATCCGTCGCAAGTGGCGCAAGTGCTCACACCGCGACCGATATTCTCGCGCTCGTTCGTGATGCCGAGCAGTTTAGCGGAAGCGCCGGTGGAGATGATCAGAGATTCCGTCTCAATCTCGCCGAGACCTTCCACATTGAGCTTGAACGGACGCTCCGTAAGCTCTACGCTGTTAACCCAGCCGGTTTTGAACTCGGCGCCGAAGCGCTCAGCCTGCTTGCGCATATTAGCCATAAGCTCAGGCCCCATGATTCCTTCCGGAAAGCCAGGGAAGTTTTCGACTTCGGTCGTTGTCGTCAATTGTCCGCCCGGCTCCGGGCCTTCAATAACCAAAGGATTGAGATTGGCGCGCGCCAGATAGATGGCTGCTGTTAATCCGGATGGTCCGGTTCCTACCACAATTGTTTTATACATGGATCGATCTCTCCTCCTTGGGAACAAATCAGAATTCGTATGATCGCGGGCTGAGTATTGAATCATCATTGCCTGCAATCATTCTCTATTTAAAATAATTCTAATTAAAATTATTCTAATTTGCAAGTGTGATTAATCCCGGCCCTTCTTTTCCACGTTCCAGAGCTTCGGAAGAATCGCATCCATCTTCTCCTTAAGCCCGCATGCTTCGTCAATCAGCTTCACATTCTTGCTTACGGTCGAGACGGTCGTATGGTAGCGGCTGGCTACCTCGTGATAGGAAATCGACCTGCGGTGCATTTTGGCGACCAAGTATTCGAGAGCGGCGGACCAGCCTTCCACTTTCGTAATCCTCGGAACGCTTGGGTACACTCTGCTCAAATATTCTACCCACAGAGTCTGCAGGTCATGCTGCTGGATCATATCGTACCGCTGGTGCATATGCCGGTGAGCGGTCTCCATGACGGTCTGCCATTTGGGCTCCCATTTCGGAAGATCGGTCGTATGCACGGAGTTTTCCACGGTTTTTACGGTACCGTCCAAATGAGCTTTCAAAGGCTCTTCGACTCCGATGGTCCGCAAAACGAAGATAGCTACCTTTTTGAGGTAGTCGTCCTCTTTAGGGTCACCGATAAACTCGATGAGGGCTTCTTTCACTTCATTGTCGCCGATATACACGAACGTCTGAAGCACCTGCAGCTTCGTTTCCACATCTCCGTGGCGCAGCGCCCAGAAGAAGGAGCTGCGGACAAGCGGGTCCTTGGCAATCTGGTCCGGAATCGATTCGGGAGACTGCTCCAATTGGCGGAACTGCTCCTCGAACGGAAGGTTATAGTGGTAGCTCAAGGATAGCGGGCGGTCATCGGAACGGCGATTCAGCTGCTCCAAATAAAAGCGGGCGATTTCCGACCCGTTCTCCAGCTTATCCACCTGATTCCAGAGAACCCGGGCTTCCTGAAATCTGCCGATATTGCAAGCGGCCACGGCCGCATAATGGTAAACGCACGGATCGAGACCGCTATCGTTGGAACGGGAAATCCTCCTGAAAAGCTGGTAGGCTTTCTCGTGATCGCCCAGAATCCCCATGGTGGTCGCAAGCTTGAAGACATGCTCCTGCTGGAAAGGATACGTTTTGCGCAAAGTACCCATCAGTTCGGCAAGCTCTTCCTTGCGTCCGAGATGCTGGTAGAAGATCGCCATATTGCACAGCGCGTGAAGGTTCCCGGGGTCTATGTTCAGCACTTCGAGAATGGCATCCAGCGATTTCTGAAAATGACCGGTGTAATAATAAGCCAGCGCCAAGTTATTGCGGGCCGCCAGAAAATCGCCATGCTCTTCGACGAGTTCTTCCAAAACACGAACCGCTTCCGCGAACTTGCCTTCTTCCAAAAGCAGACGCGCCTGGTCGTGCTCGTACAAGCCCTCGCGGGATTTGATGGTCTTCAGCTTGGCGGGACGCTCCAGCTCGTAGCTGAGAAAATCAAGCATCTCCTCGGCTTCTTCCAGGTAATGTCCGTTTGTATCGTTCTCCAGATAACGGACAAGAGCGCTCTCCGCCTGTTCGTACTGGTCCATGTTGGCGTAGTTGTTCGCCATATAAAAATAACATTCGGTCATCGAGGGATCGATCCGATCGAGAACATCTTTTAAGATGTCGTTGGATTCCTCATACTTGCCCAATTCGGAGAGAACCCCTGCAAGGTTGCAGTGGTTCACCGGGTTATCGTATTCGTATTCTACCGCTCGCCGGAAATATTTCAACGCCTTCTCGTAATGGAAACGATCGAGCGACTGAACCGCTCTTTCAAAAAAGAACGTGGCATCCATGCTGATGGGAATAATTTTCGGTTCCGGCTTTACGGAGACACGCTTTTTCTTTTCCATGACTAGGCACCTCCGGTACTTTGAGATCTATGATCAAGTATAGCACAGTCCCCGAGGTTTCAAAAACACGATTTAAACGCCGCCGTATTTAAACAGCGAGGAGAGAGAGCCGCCGTCGCTGACGATACGTACCGCATGCGAGAGCAGCGGAGCAACGGAAAGCACCTTGAAACGTTCCGCGTGATCGTCCGGAATCGCCAGGGAATCGGTGATCACGACTTCACGGATGTTCGGGTGATCCAGACGCTGGAGAGCCGGGCCCGAGAATACCGCGTGAGTGGCGCAAACGTAGATATCGTTGGCTCCGCGTTCCTTCAGTCCTTCCACAACGTTCACGATCGTTGTGCCTGTATCGATCAGATCCTCGATGATGATCGGCGTGCGGCCTTTAACGTCCCCGATCACGTGAGTCACGACCGCTTCGTTGTGAGCGGGACGCTTCTTGAACATCATCGCGAACGGAGCATCGAGAATGTTGGCAAGACGCTCGGCGGTCGTAGCGCGGCCGGCATCCGGAGATACGATGACCGGATCGACGATGTTTTTCTTCGTGATGTAATCGCTGATAAGATCAAGAGCGGTCAGGTGATCGACCGGAATGTCGAAGAATCCTTGGATCGCCGGTGCATGAAGGTCGATGGTAATAACACGGTTCGCTCCTGCGGCACTGACCAGATCGGCGACAAGTTTCGCGGAAATCGGTTCGCGCGGCGCGGCTTTTCTCTCTTGACGGGAGTAACCATAGTAAGGCAGGATCAAGTTGATCGTGCGGGCGGATGCACGCTTGGCCGCATCCATCATAACCAATAGTTCCATAAGGTGTTCATTGATCGGATGGGAGAACGTTTGTACTAAAAATACATCGCAGTTACGGACACCTTCTTCATACAAACAATAAATTTCCCCGCTTTTGAAGCGAGACAGCTTGATTTTACCGAGCGGAACGCCCAGGTCGTCGCAAATGCTCTGTGCCAGCTTCGGGTTGGAAGAGCCGGAGAAAATTTTAATGTTGTTGAGATCCATGGTTATGGTTACCTCCGAAATGTTTTTGATTATTGGGACTGCAGACGGGTCAAACTTCTGTATAGAACGCTCCGCATACGTTTTCATACGAAAGCGCTTTTTAACATGTAAGCGAGAAAAAGATGCCCCTCTGTCTAGTATCTAGTACCAGGGACATTTCCTACCCAACCATTATACATGAAAATTGTCGAAATGAAAAAGCACAGAGGGACGCCAAATGGAGGTAATTGTGGCTAGTTTATGAACTTCGGAAGCAAAAATCGGCACCCGTTCCTCTAGATGGCATATTTGCCTATAGAGTCGGATGCCGATCCCTTTATTTGGATTTGCTCATGTGACGCCGCTCCAGCTCCGCCATTACATCGTCAAGCGGAAGCTTGGACTCGCGAAGAAGAACCATCAAGTGAAAAATCAGATCGCTCGTTTCGTACCGGAGTTCGTCGTGATCCCGGTTTTTGGCAGCGATGATTACCTCTGCCGTTTCCTCGCCTACTTTTTTGAGAATTTTGTCGATTCCCTTCTCGAATAAGTAGGTCGTGTAGGCGCCATCGGGTCTTTCCGCTTCGCGGGAAGCGATAACGGATTCCAGCCTCGACAAGATACCGAACCGGTCGGCGGAAGCAGGCACGGCTGCGGATTCACCGGTTGCAGCGGAATCTGCGCCGGCCACCGGAATTTCACTGCCGAAGCAGGTGTAAGATCCGGTGTGGCAGGCGGGTCCGGTCTGCTCCACAAGGACCAGAAGCGTGTCCTCATCGCAGTCATACCGGAGCGAAACCACGCGCTGCGTGTGCCCCGAGGTCGCTCCCTTGTTCCATAGCTCCTGCCGCGAGCGGCTCCAGAACCAGGTCGTGCCGGTGGCCGCCGTTTTTTCAAGCGATTCTTTATTCATATAAGCCAGCATCAGAACGTCTTTGCTGATGGCATCCTGCACAATAGCGGGAACGAGACCCTGCGAATCGTAGCGGATGTTGTCCAGTAGTATGCCTGTCATCGAATCTCCACTCCTTTTTTCTTCAAGCTCTCTTTAACGCCCTGCACCGTCAGTTCTTTATAATGAAAGATCGTCGCGGCCAGACCCGCATCGGCACGGCCTTCAGTGAACACTTCGTAGAAGTGTTCTTCGTTTCCGGCACCGCCGGACGCGATGACGGGGATTCCGACAAACCCCGATACCGCCTTGGTCAAAGCCAGATCGAAACCGTCCTTCGTCCCGTCCGCATCCATGCTGGTAAGAAGCAGTTCGCCGGCGCCCGCCGTCTCCATCCGCTTCGCCCACTCGACAGCCCGGATACCGGATGCCGTCCGGCCCCCGTGCGTATAGACTTCCCACTCGCCCCAAGCCGGGTTGAACTTGGCGTCAATGGCGACGACGATGCACTGGGACCCGAATTTGCGGGCACCGTCCGATACAAGCTGCGGATTCATGACCGCCGCCGTGTTGATGCCGATTTTATCCGCGCCGGCACGAAGCAGACGCTTCATATCGTCGGTAGTCGAAATTCCTCCGCCGACCGTGAACGGAATCGTGATTTCGCCTGCCGTTTTCTTCACGACCTCCACCATCGTCGCCCGGCCTTCGACCGAAGCCGAAATATCCAGGAAAACGAGTTCGTCGGCGCCTTCGCGGTCATATATGGAAGCAAGCTCAACCGGATCGCCCGCATCTCTCAAATTCACGAAATTTACACCCTTGACGACCCGGCCGTCCTTCACGTCCAGACAGGGAATAATCCGTTTAGCCAGCATTCTGACTTCCCCCTTTAACTCTATACCACCTTGTACCCGGCACCTCGCTGAGCTAGCGCCCGTATATTCCTTACTCCGTTGTTCTTCCTATCGCCGCCCTAAACCAAACCGAAACCTAAACCAGCTTCAGCGCTTCCTCAAGCCGGATGCTGCCTGTGTACAGCGCCTTGCCGACAATCGCGCCGCCAACGCCGTTCGCTGCCTCGGCGGCAAGCCGCTCCAGATCTTCCGTCCGGCTCACGCCGCCCGAAGCAATGACCGTCTGGCCGGAAACTTGCGCCAGCCGTACGATAGCCTCCACATTCGGTCCGCCCATCATGCCGTCCCGGGAAATATCGGTAAAAATAAACGTTTTGGCGCCATGCTCGGCAAGCTGAACCGCCAAATCTTCCGCTTTTACCGATGAAGTTTCAAGCCAGCCCCGGGTTGCGACAAAACCGTCCCGCGCGTCCAGGCCGATGGCCACGTTCTCCCCGTGTTTAGCCAGCAGAGACTGGACGAAAGCACGGTCTTCGATGGCGGCTGTGCCGAGAATGACGCGAGTTACGCCCAGCGACAGCAGACGATCGACATCCTCCTCCGTGCGGAGTCCGCCCCCCACCTGGACCGGAACTTTCACCGTGCGTGCGATTTCGCCGATCAGCTTGTCGTTAACCGGCCGGCCGGCCTTCGCGCCGTCCAGATCGACCAGATGAATCCACTGCCCGCCTTGAGCTTCCCAAGCTTGCGCGACCTCAAGAGGATTCTCGTTATAGACCGTTTCCTGATTATAGTCACCTTGAACGAGACGGACGCATTTGCCGTCCCGGATATCGATTGCCGGATAAATAATAAAGGACATGATTCGTTACCTCCACCTGATAGGCCTCAGAGCCGGTTAATCTTAGGACTTCGCCTTGCTTCGACACAGCCCTACGAAATTTTGAAGCAGCCGCATGCCCAACTCACCGCTTTTTTCGGGATGAAACTGCATGCCGAAGACGGAACCTCTTCCTACTACAGCCGTAACCGGCTGATGATAATCCGTGACAGCCAGAAGATCCTCCTGACGCTCCGGCTTCACATGATACGAATGAACAAAATAAACGTGGCCCTCTTCAAGCCCTTCCAGAAGCGGGCTGATCTGCTTGAACTCCAGCCGGTTCCAGCCCATATGAGGCACCTTGTAGTCCCCTTGGAATCGCACGACTTGACCGGGGAGCAGATTGAGGCCGTCATGCTCTCCATATTCTTCGCTGGAGGTGAAAAGCAGCTGCATGCCGAGGCAAATACCGAGCAGCGGCTTCCCTTGAGCGGTCAGTTCCCGCAAAAGCCGATCGAGACCGAGCGAGCGGAGCTGCTCCATCGCGTCGCCGAACGCTCCCACTCCGGGCAGAATAAGGCCATCGGCCTCGGCCAGAATCTTCGGATCGGATGTAACCGTGGACTCGCATCCGAGGCGTTCCACGGCCTTGCTCACACTATGCAGGTTGCCCATGCCGTAATCGATGATGGCAATCATGCTTAGAGAACTCCCTTCGTCGAAGGTACTCCCTTAACACGGGGATCAATGGAAGTGGCTTCATCCAGGGCGCGTCCCAGCGCTTTGAAAACCGCTTCGATCATGTGATGCGTGTTCCGGCCGTAATGAACAATGACATGAAGGGTAATCCGGGCCTCCAAGGCAAATTTCCACAAGAACTCGTGAACCAGCTCCGTCGTGAAACTTCCGACTTGCTGGGAAGGATACTCCGCCCGGTATTCGAAATGAGGCCGGTTGCTGACATCGATAATCACCTGCGCAAGCGCCTCATCCATCGGGATAAATACGCTGGCGTACCGTTTGATGCCCTTCTTGTCCCCAAGAGCTTCCCTGAGCGTCTGACCGAGACAGATTCCGATGTCCTCTACCGTGTGGTGATCGTCAATGTCAACGTCTCCGCGAGCTTGAACTTTAAGATCGAACTGTCCGTGCTTGGCAAAAAGATCCAGCATATGATTCAGAAAAGGAACATCCGTCTCCAGTTCCGAGACACCGGTTCCATCGACGCCGAACGAAAGTTCGATATCGGTTTCGTTCGTTTTGCGCGCTACGCTGGATACGCGTGCACGGGAAACGGACTCCGTGACGGACAAGCCTTCACCCGCACCTGTGTCTGCCCCATCCGCATTTACTGCATCCGCGTTAACCGGTCCACCCGGGTTCCCGCCTTCAAGCCCCGCTTGTTTTGCGTTCTTGTCCACTTGTTCAGCCATGAAAGTTCCCTTCTTTCTGCAATCGAACTTGTATCGCTCTGGCATGCCCTTCGAGCCCCTCGTTACGGGCGAGCGTCATAATTTGCTCCCCGTTCGCAAGGAGAGCTTCCTTACTATACGAAATCACACTGGACTTTTTAATGAAATCGTCGACGTTCAGCGGCGAAGAGAACCGTGCCGTACCATTCGTCGGGAGAACGTGATTCGGTCCGGCGAAATAGTCGCCGACCGGCTCCGGGCTGTACGCGCCGAGGAAGATCGCCCCGGCGTTCTCAATCCGCGGCAGCACCGCGAACGGGTCGTCCACGAGCAGCTCCGTATGCTCCGGAGCAATCGCGTTGACGACGCGGATGCCCTCGTCCAGATCCTCGACGAGGACGATCGCGCCCTTGTTCGCCGTGGACACCTCGGCGATCGCTTTGCGCGGCAGCGCCTGCAGCTGCCGCTCCACTTCTTCGCGGACCCGCTCGGCGAGCTCGCGTGACGGCGTCACCAGAATGGCCGGTGACAGCTCGTCATGCTCCGCCTGAGCCAGCAGGTCCGCGGCGATGTATTCGGGGTCCGCCGACTCGTCGGCCAGGACCACGATGTCGGTCGGACCGGCAATCATGTCGATATCGACGACGCCGAATACGGCGCGTTTCGCGAGCGCGACGTAAATATTGCCGGGTCCGACGATCTTGTCAACGGCACGAATCGTATCCGTGCCGTAAGCGAGCGCCGCGACGGCCTGTGCGCCGCCGACGCGATAGATCTCCCGCACGCCGGCCTCGGCTGCCGCCACCAGGATGTGCGGGTTGATGCCCTCTTCCCCGGCTGTAGCCGGCGGCGTCACCATCACGATCTCGGGAACGCCCGCGACAACAGCCGGGATGGCGTTCATGAGTACCGACGAGGGATAAGCCGCCTTCCCTCCGGGGACGTACAAGCCGACGCGCTGCAGCGGCCGGATGATCTGGCCCAGCAGGGACCCGTTGTCCTGCAGGTCCATCCAGGACACGCGTTTCTGCTTTTCGTGAAACGCGCGAATGTTGGCGGCGGCTTGACGCAGCGCCTTCAGAAACTCGGCGTCCACCCGATCGTACGCCGCCTCGATCTCCGCCTCGTCCACGCGGAGTTCGTGGAGGTCGACGCCGTCGAACTCCTTGGACAGCCGCCGGAGAGCCGCATCTCCTTCGTTGCGTACAGCGGCGATGATCGATTTCACGGCGTCGTTTTGCTCCGCCGTCCCGTAGTCCACTTCCCGGGTGAGTTCAAACTCTTCCGCAGGCACGATTTTCATGCGCAATCATCCTTTCGTAACGCCGGCTTCCGCCTGCTGATCGTTTCGTTTTCATAATGCTTTATATCATCCGTCAGAGGATAGCAGCCTCTTACTCCGGCAGCGCAATCGTCGCCTGCAGAGCGTCGCAAAGCTGTTGAATCCGGTCGTTTTTCATCCGGTAACTGACGCGGTTCGCGATAAGCCTGCTCGTAATCGGAAATATTTCCTCGTATTCCACCAGCCCGTTTTCCTTCAAGGTCTGACCGGTTTCGACCATGTCGACGATCCGGTCGGCCAAGCCGATCAGCGGCGCCAGTTCAATCGAGCCGTTCAGCTTGATGACTTCGACCTGCTGCCCTCTTTCCCTGAAATATTGGGAAGCTACCCGGGGATATTTCGTCGCGACGCGGGGATTCAGAACGGGCTGCCAGTCCGGCAGCGCGATTACGGACATCCGGCAGCGGGCGATACCGAGATCAAGCAGCTCGTAGACGTCCCGGTTTTCTTCCATCAGCACGTCCTTGCCCACCACTCCGATATCCGCCACCCCGTATTCCACATAGGTCGGAACGTCGACGGGTTTGGCAAGAATGAATTCCATGTTCGCTTCCGGAAAGGTAACGATCAGTCTCCTGGAATCGTCACCGCTATCGTCCGGCATCGGCAATCCCGCACGGCGGAAAAGTTTGAATGCCTGTTTATATATACGCCCTTTGGGCATAGCTACTTTAAGCATTTCCTGCATGCTCTACAGCCTCCTGTCAGCAGCCTCTGTCGAAGGCTAAATGGTTGCGGTCATGTGCGGCGCGGAACCGCCGGCAAGCCCGCTGTATAGTCGGAAAGGCCGGTTTAAACGGCCTGAATCGTTTAATTATCTCAGTGTCTTCCGGTTAGAGCTGCCGCAATTGCAGCTTCAGCTTCTGCAGCCGGCAAATTACCGATACGGCCCCCGGATTCTAATCCGCCAAATACAGCAGAACGTCCGAGTAGACGTTTCCTTCGTACCGGTAGCCGCCCTGCTCCAATTTGTGCAGCGCTGCCGGGTCCCAGGGCGCGACTGATCCGTTTCCGGCGTGGCGTGTGACGACGACCTTTCCGGGAAGGGTTCTGAGCTCCCGGGCTTTGCCCAGCGCTTCGGCGCGGCGGGATTCCCCGTATACGATCAGGACCCGTTCCTGCTGATTACGGGCTGCATCTCCCGCCGCTTCCAGGATGCGGTTCGTCTTCAATGCAAAGCCCGTTGCCGGTGCCGGGCGTCCGAACTGGGCAAGCAGATTGTCGTAACGGCCCCCGCTGCACAGCGGGAACCCTAGATCGGCGGCATACCCTTCGAACGTAAGACCCGTGTAATAAGAAAAATTCCCGATCATCGTCAGGTCGATCAGCACATGCTCGCTGACTCCGTAAGCCTCCAGAACGTTCCAAACCTCGCACAAATGGGCGATAGCCGCTTGTGCCGTCGGATCGGAAGTGACGCTGAGTGCCTGTTCGCAGATGTCTTTGCCTCCGCGCAGCCGAAGGATGCTCTCCAGCTCACCGCGTCGGGCTTCGTCTACATCCATGCGCCGGATGGCCGTGCGGTAACCGACGTAATCCCTGCCGAGCAAGCAGCTCTTAAGCTCTTCCTGAGCTTCGGGATGATCTTTGAGCGTTTCGCCGAACAAGCCATGTAAAAACCCGACATGCCCCAGGGCAAACTTAAACGTTTTTACGCCTGCGGCCTGTAAAGAAGCAATCGCCAAAGCCACTACTTCGGCATCCGCTTCCGCAGACGGGTCGCCTACGAGCTCCACACCGGTCTGCACGAACTCCGAATCACGCCCGGCTTCTTCCTCCATCGCCCGGAAGACATTCCCGTGATAGCTAAGACGAAGCGGAAGGGGCTCATCCCTAAGAAGCGAGGAAACCACCCGCCCGATCGGAGCCGTCATATCGGAGCGGAGCACCAGCGTTTGCCCATTCCGGTCCAACAGCTTGAACTGCTTGCGGTCTTCGATGGAGCTGGCTACCCCCACCGTATCGTAAAATTCCAGCGTCGGAGTCACGATTTGGCTGTAGCCCCACCGTTCCATGCAGTCCAGCACGCTGAACTCGATCTCACGGATTCTCGCTACCGATTCCGGAAGCAAATCTCTAAAGCCCGTAGGCTTTTCAAACACTTTCGGTTTAGACATTCAAGTTCCTCCTCGCCCTGCCGGTACACCTCTATTTTCAAAAACGCTTTAGCACGCTACCATACTACCAAATTGAAGGATATCCGTTAGTTTATCACGTAATGTCAGAGGCGTCAATTTGCAGATTCATTTCCATTCGTTTCTCCGGAGCTAATGTCCTCTTCGCTTCAAACCAAAAAAAACAGTTCTCTTCCTAAGAAGATGAACTGTTTCGATTGATGCTATCGCCGGAAGACACCGGTCCCGGTATTTCCGCTGACGCTCCGAAGGTCCGGGCTTCTGCGGAATCGGGAGTTCCCGTCCGGATAACCTGAAGCGGATTGCCCGCTACGAAGCTGTATGGCTCTACATCCTTGTGTACGACAGACCCTGCACCGATAACGGCGCCATCCCCTATCGTTACACCGGGCAGAATGGTTGTGTTCGCCCCGACCATCACATTCGATCCAATCCGCACTTCACCCAGACGATACTCCTTGGTCAAATACTCGTGAGCCAGAATGGTTGTGTTGTACCCGATGATCGAGTTGCGGCCGATCTTTATTTTTTCCGGAAAAAATACATCCACCATCACCATCAAAGCGAAAGCGGTGTGTTCTCCCACCTCCATGCCCAACATGCGGCGGTAGATCCAATTTTTAACCGGAAGCGAGGGGCAGTAGCGGCTGATTTGTATCCAGACGAAATTTTTGACCGCTTTCCATTTGCTGACCGTCCGGTAAATCTGCCATAGGGCGTTAGGTCCGTCGACCGGGTATCTGTCGGTTTTCCTCAAACACTTTCCTCCGTAATCCCGAAAATCATATACAGCTCGCGCATATCCGCGATCATATGCTCCGGATGGTACTGTTCCAGGTAGGCCTGGCCCTTAAGAGACCAGTTGACGGCCACGGCTTCAACGCCCGCGGCTTTAGCCGCTTCGATGTCGTAATGGCTGTCCCCCACCATGACGGCTTCCTCCGCTGTTGAGCCCAGTTCATGGAGAGCCTTCCTGATCCCTTCCGGGTCCGGCTTCGCATTCGTGACATCATCGACGGTCACAATACTTTGGATATACGGCAGCAGCTCGCAAAGCTCCAGGCCCAGCATGGTTGTCAGCCTGATTTTGCTGGTCACGACGCCGATTTTGACTCCGTAGGCATGCAGCTTGGCCAATACCTCTTTTACATAAGGAAAAGGCTTCACCAGCTCGTCGTGGTGCTTGAGGTTATAGGACCGGTAAAGGGTCAGAAGATCCGTCACTTCATCCAGTCCGCTGAAAAACTGAAGCTGCTCGATGAGAGGGCGTCCCATATGCGGGATAATGCTTTCTCTTGTAAACAGCTCCGGGGTCTTTCCTTCCAGCGCATGCAGGAACGACTGGATAATGAGCTCGTTGGTGTCTAGAATGGTGCCGTCCAGGTCAAACAATACCGTATGCTTCATGCTGTGCTCCTTATTTTGAAGAGTTCTTTCCTATTAGGAATGACTTGTATTGGCCGAGGCCGGTGCCCCGCCGATTTTCTCAATGGGGTCGCTGTACTTGGTTTTCGCATAGCCCATACGGCGGCGCAGGACGATGATGATGATAGCCGCGATGATGATAAGCACCGCAAGAAGCTGGGAAATACGGATGTTGCCGCCGTATGTCATCGTACCCGCTTCACCGAACAGCAGGGACATCGGCGACCACAATCCGTTCAGCAGGGAAGCCAGCCATGCCGGTCCCGTGAAATCGAGGCTGTCCGTACGCAAGCCTTCGATGAAGAAGCGGCCCAGCGAATACCAGATAAAATAGCTCATAAACAATTCGCCCGCACGAAGGAACGGACGGCGGCGCAGCCAGAAGAGCAGCAGCAGCCCGACGAAATTCCATACCGATTCATATAGGAAAGTGGGATGATAGAAAATCCCTTCGATGTTCATCTGGTTCACGATCCAATCCGGCAGATGAAGCGTGCTGCGCAGGAAAGATTCGCTGACTGGACCGCCGTGAGCCTCTTGGTTCACGAAGTTTCCCCAGCGGCCGATCATTTGGCCGACGATGAGTCCCGGAGCACAAATGTCCGCGATCCGCCAGAACGAGTATCCTTTGCGGCGGACATAGATAAGTGCTGCGATAATAGCCCCGATCAGAGCGCCGTAAATGGCGATTCCCCCATGCCAGATGGCGATGATTTCGCTCAGATTGTTTTTGTAGTTTTCCCATTGGAAGGCCACATAATAAATGCGGGCGGCCACAATGGCAGACGGAACTCCGATCAGCAGCAGATCCATAAAAAATTCGGGCTGCAGCTTGAAGCGTTTGCCTTCCCGAATGACAAGCAGCAGCCCGATCAGGGCCGCCGTGCCTAATATAATGCCGTACCAATGCACGGAAATCGGGCCTAGCTTAAAAGCGACTGGATTTAGCATAAACGGTCGATATCCTCCTATTCCTTACCTATGTGGGTATGAACCGGCTCTCAGTCCATGTCGTCCAAATCTTCGGCCAGCGTTTCCGTCAGCTTATTGGTGAACTGCAGGGCCGCGTTAAAGCCCATGCGCTTAAGCCTGTAGTTCATCGCCGCGACTTCGACGATGACCGCCAAGTTTCTTCCCGGACGGACGGGAATGGTGATCAGCGGCACATCCGCTTCAATAATCCGGGTCGTTTCTTCGTCAAGTCCGAGGCGGTCGTACTGCTTATCCTGCTGCCAAGTTTCCAACCGGGCAACGACGGATATTTTCTTGACGTTCCGCACCGCTCCCGCACCGAACAGCGTCATCACGTTAATAATGCCGACGCCGCGGATTTCAAGCAAATGGCGGATCAGGTCGGGAGCGTTTCCGTACAGCATGTAATCGGCCGTCTGGCGAATTTCAACGGCATCGTCCGCTACAAGACGGTGGCCGCGCTTAACCAGCTCGAGCGCCGTCTCGCTTTTCCCGATTCCGCTGCCTCCCGTAATAAGCATCCCGACGCCGTACACATCCACCAGTACACCGTGAATGGTAGTGGAGGGAGCAAGTTTGTTTTCCAGGAAGTTGGTCAGCCGGCTGGCCAGAATGGTCGTCGCCACTTGGCTGCGGAGAACCGGAAGCTGTTGTTTCTTCGCTTCCTCCACCAATTCCGCGGGAATATCTAATCCGCGGGTGACGATAATGCAGGGCGTCTCTTCGCTTGCGCAAAGCTGCTCGGCGCGATGCAGCCGGACCGTTTCGTCCAGCGTTTCGAAGAAGGACATCTCGGTGCGTCCCAGCAGTTGAACGCGTTCCTGCGGATGATAGTTGAAATAGCCCGCCATTTCCAGACCGGGCCGGTAAAGATCGGCAACCGTTACAGTCCGCTTAAGACCGTCTTCGCCGCAAATGACTTCCAGGTTGTAATGCTCAACCAGCTCAGACACTCTCACTTTTTTGCCCATCGTTCATTCCCCTTTGTTTTCCCAATAGTTCCATCGTAATTCAACTGCCGGGTGAAAATCAACCTGCCGCCAGGCCTACCGGTATGCCCCACAGAGCCTGCATCGTTCCCATAGGCCGCCTTATCAACCACTAATACGTCAAAAAAGCCAGTCACGATGGACTGGCTTTAAATTGATGATTCTTACGAGTTCAGAAGAATGGAGTTCGTCGTTTCTTTATCGAAGAAATGAACTTTGTTCATGTCCAGAGCAAGCTTCACGTTAGCGCCGTCTTTCAGACCGGAACGGCCGTCAACACGCGCCACGACTGTACCTTCGCCGATACCGGCAAGGTGAACTTGCATTTCGTGACCGAGGTTCTCGGACACTTCGATCAGGGCGTTAACCACTGTCTTAGCGGATGCTTCGAGGAACACAGGCTCATCGTGGATATCTTCAGGACGAATACCCAGAATAACATCTTTGCCGGCATAGCCTTTGTCGCGAAGAACTTGAGCTTTGCCTTGCGGAATAACAACGTCTACGCCTTTGGCTTTGAAGTGAAGCTCTCCGCCTTGGTCGCTCAGCGAGCCGTTTACGAAGTTCATGGAAGGAGATCCGATGAAGCCCGCTACGAACATGTTGACCGGGAAGTTGTAGATCTCTTCCGGAGAAGCTGCCTGCTGGATTATGCCTTTGTCCATAACGACAATCCGGCTTCCCATCGTCATAGCTTCGGTTTGGTCATGCGTTACGTAGATGATCGTTACGCCGAGACGTTTGTGAAGTTTGGAAATTTCGGCACGCATTTGTACACGGAGTTTAGCGTCCAAGTTGGAAAGCGGTTCGTCCATCAAGAAAACTTGAGGTTCGCGGACGATTGCGCGGCCCAGGGCGACACGCTGACGCTGACCACCGGAAAGTGCTTTCGGTTTGCGGTCCAGAAGGTGTTCAATATCGAGAATTTTAGCCGCTTCACGCACGCGTGCGTCGATATCGGCTTTTTTGAATTTACGGAGTTTAAGGCCGAACGCCATGTTCTGGTACACGTTCATGTGCGGGTACAGGGCGTAGGACTGGAATACCATGGCGATGTCGCGGTCTTTAGGAGCCACGTCGTTAACGAGACGGTCGCCAATGTACAGTTCGCCTTCGGAAATTTCTTCAAGACCGGCAATCATCCGCAGAGTTGTGGATTTACCGCAACCGGATGCTCCTACCAATACGAGAAACTCTTTATCTTGAATATCGAGATGGAAATCCTTAACGGTTGCTTCTTGGTTGCCTGGGTACCTCTTTACGATATGGTTAAGACGAACGCCTGCCATAGTTCATTCCCCCTGGTTCTTGAATGTTCTTGATTTGAATCTGTACATTTATCTTAGCTTAAATGCCCGAAGACTGACTATGCACAATCTTCACAAAAAACTCACTTTCTTTTTGTTACTTTGTACAATACGAGCGCAAGCTTCACCAAAACGGCGTCGTGGAAAGCTCTTACGTCCAGTCCCGTCTCGTTTTTGAACTTGTCCAGCCGGTATAACAGCGTGTTGCGATGAATATACAGCTTTTTGGCCGTCTCGCTCACATTGCAGTCCAGCGCAAAAAAACTCTCCAGCGTCGACTGCGTCTCGGCATCCATGGAATAGTCCTTCAGCACATGCTCCAGAAACTGATGTTTCTCGGAATCGGGGATCGGATGGAGCAGCTTTTCCATTTGTAAATGCCAAGGGGTGTGTATGTTATTCGTCACATTGTACAACCGGCCGAGCATAATCGTTGAGCGTAGAGCTAGCATGGCCGCCAGAAGCGTCTGGGCAGGCTGGATGGGATAGTGAACCCCAAGATGGCTTTCTCCTACCCATTCGGTAGCCAGCATGTCATGCAGTCCTGACGCCAGGGCATCGAGCATCTGCTCGGTGCTCTCTTCCTGGGCGTCCGTCTTGTCTTCCTGCCCCACTGTGAGCAGATAATCCGGCGCAAGAATCAGCCATTCTTTATCCAGCAAAGGAATCAATATAATTTCCGCGTCAAAAAAAGTCTCCAGCAGCCTTTTTAGCTCCCGGTAAGACGCCCGTATATTCGAAGAATAATCTCCATACAGGAGAAAAGGTATTTTGGTCGAATAAAGCCCGGCCTGGGAAGAAATCGTGTCGGGAACCTCCGCTTGGGAGTCGGTTTCGGCATGCTGCAGCAGCCATTCCCTGAGCGCGGAAAGCTTTTTCTCTTCTTCGAGCAAAAGAGTGCCGCTTTGCCTTTTCTCCGGCTGCGCAGATTCAATGAGCCACTCGACCAGATGACGTTCGTCTCCGGCCAAGTTTCCCGCAGGAATAGACAAAGCATGGACTTCATTTCCTTCCCTGCCGAGCAGGAAATAAACCTCTTTGCCGATCAGCATGCTGCTCTTCTTCACGGCCTGCCTGTCCCCGTTATTTTTCCCCGCGTTTCTTGTAAGGGTTTCCCACTCTTCCGGCGTCTTTGCAATCAGTTGGACCGGCCCTTTGCCGATCGATTCCAATTGTTCTTTCAGCCTTTCCCAATCCATCCGCATAGCTCCCTATCTGTGTAATATCGAGGCTGCCATGGTGCTTCCTATTATTGTAACACAGGTAGGTAAGCGTTTCACTTAAAGATGCCTTCAGTAAGCCCCGGATGCGGGATGCGGTTCATACGCCCATGAGCACCACAATAATGGAAAGCAGGGAGAAGAGAGCGCCGATCAGGTACAGGAAAGAAACCGTTTGGGTTTGGGACAGCCCCCACTGCATAAGGCTGTGATGAGTATGAAGCTTATCGGCCCGGTGCAGCCCCCCGCCTTTCAGGAGCCTTCTCGTAAACACGATGACCGTATCCAGAATAGGAACGCCCAGCGCCAGCACAGGAACCAGGAGGGAGATAAACGTCGCGCTTTTGAAAGCTCCGTCCACAGCAACGACCGCAATCGTATACCCCAAGAAAATCGCGCCGGCGTCCCCCATAAAAATTTTGGCGGGATAAAAATTGAACGCCAGAAAAGCCAGACAGGCGCCGACCAGAATACCCGCAATCAATGCGGAATCCTCCTGCCTTTTGACAAGAGCCGCCACAAGCAGCGCCAAAGAAGCGATCGTTACGATTCCCGAGGCGAGTCCATCCACCCCATCAATAAAATTGATCATATTGGTGATCCCGAAAATCCAGGCCATCGTGCCGAGCCAGACAAGCCAGACCGGGAAAAAAATCATGCCGCTGAAGTGAAGATTCGATACTCCGATTATTTGAATGCCGAATAAAAGCGGCACCGCGGACACCGCAATATAGATGATCAACCTGGGCCAGACGGGGAAGTCCTTACTCCGTGTTTTAAACCAGTCGTCCGTCAAGCCTGTCAGCATAAGTACCGTTCCGCCGATCAGCACCGCGTAGGAAAGATTGCCGTTACGGCTGAACATTAAAATTGCCGCCGCGCAAGCGATGTAAATCGCCACTCCTCCGAGCAAGGGAATAGGAGCGGCATGAATTTTGCGGGTAGACGGCCGGTCGACAAACCCTGCTTTTACAGCGATTCGCTTCATAACGGGCACCAGCAGCGCCACCAGAATAAAGCTCGTCAGCATAGGAATTAGATAGTGCATACGCTCGATTCCTCCTGCCTGTCGTCACCTTTACGGATGACAACGGGTAAATGGCTTTTTCACAGCATCTGTTAGCGTCTCCCAATCAAATTCCGCCCATACTTGCCCCGCTTGGTAAAGGTTTGGTCGGCTAACCCGCTCAAAACCTCGAGAACATTTTGTTAGAAGCGAGTTAACTCCTCCTTTTGTGGAAAAAATAAGAAAGAGAGTTCAACGATTTAAACGGATGTTCAAAACGAAACAAAGGAGATCCCCCTACAATGATCTGGAATGCCTGGACGTTAGACCGGTCCGTTATTTTGTTTACGGCTTTCGCTTATTTATTTATTGCGGCTCAAGTGACCTTGTCCCATTACCGGCAAAATTTTCACCGCAAAGTCATGCTGATTCCCGTTCTTACCGCCCCGCTGTACTTTCTGGTTGGGCTGCTTGCGGTTCTCCTTAACCGGTCTTGGCTTCTCTGTCTGTTTCATATAGGCATGTGGCTGGGCATTTTGACGGGCTTATTCGGCCTATACCTTCATATCCGGGGAGTAGGCAAACGCGTCGGGTCTTATGCATTCCGCAATTTCCTTATCGGACCTCCCGTCCTAATGCCCCTGCTGTACTCGGCTCTCGGTATTCTCGGGTTAATCGCTGTTTATGGAAGGTGACTTGTATGAGAAAAATGCCGAAATACCCTTCTTTCGATGTCATGAAGGAGCAAAACCACTGGGATCCCCACACGCGGTCTATCGTTAGCTCACGTATGAGGCGGCGCCGTGACTATCGGTTGTTAACGCGGTTAGAAGCGGAGCAGCTCAGAAGCATATGCTCTCTTCTTGTCGACGACGACCGGTCCGAAATCCTGACTTACGTGCTGGAGCATATAGATGACACTTTGTACGGGCAAAAGGAAGAAGGCCAGAGAGGACCCGAGACTCCTCCTCAGTCCGAATTAATCCGGAAAGGGCTGGAGGCGCTTGAGACGATGTCGCACGGGTTTCATGCGAAGCCCTTTCAGCAGCTATCACGGGCGGAACAGAAGGAGCTGCTCACGAATGTTGCCGAGGTTCGCCTGTCCCTGAGGGGCGATTGGCCGGCCCCCGTGCAGAAAGCCTTCTTCATCAGGCTGCTCACGCTGACCGTGGAAGCTTACTATTCTCACCCCCAAATCTGGTCCGAAATCGGGTACGCAGGCCCTGCTTATCCGAGAGGTTACATCCGGGCAGACCGGGGGCACCTTGATCCGTGGGAGGCGAAGTCGAAACAATGAAATGGAACACTCAATCGGAAACCGTTGATGTGGTCATTATCGGCGCGGGAGCGGCAGGCGGTGTGCTTGCACAGGAACTTAGCGAAGCCGGGCTGCAGGTCGTGGTATTGGAAGCCGGTCCCCTGCGGGATCCCCAAAGGGATTTTGCGAGCGACGAGCTGTCCATGCAGTGCCTGGGCTGGCAGGATACCCGTCTTGTGGACGGAAGGCATCCTCTTACCATGGGGCACAACAATTCGGGCTGGGGGGTGGGCGGCGGAACCCAGCATTTTACCGGAGTGTTTTTGCGATTCCATGAATCCGACTTCAAGACAAGATCCATCGACGGAGTCGGCGAGGATTGGCCAATCCATTATAAAGATTTAGAGCCGTACTACTCCCGGATTGAAAAAGAAATCGCCGTTTCCGGTCCCCGCCATTTTCCGTGGGGAAACTTCCGCGGGCCTTATCCTTATCCCGAACGGGACCCTCTAAGCCCTAATGCCTATTTGTTTCAAAGAGGCTGTGAGAGCTTGGGGATTCGCTCCGTTACGGCCCCCCTGGCGATTCTGTCTGCGCCTTTTGAGGGCAGGCCTCCGTGCATTAACCGTGGTTTCTGCCAGCAGGGCTGCATGCCTAACGCCAAATTCAGCACCCTCATTCAGCATATCCCGAAAGCTGTGCAAGCAGGCGCCACTGTGCTTACCGATAGCAGGGTCACTCAGATCGAGACAGGGCCTGACGGAATGGCTGCGGCTGTGCTTTTTGTGAAAAAAGGAGTCGAATACCGTCAAAAAGCCAAACTCGTAATCGTATCGGCCTATGCGGTCGAAACACCCCGATTACTGCTGAATTCTGCGAACAGCCGTCATCCGGACGGGCTTGCCAACAGCAGCGGCTGGGTAGGCAAAGCACTTATGACGCACAGCAGTCATGACGTGTATGCCAAGTTCGAGGAGGAAGTGCGGCTGTACAAGGGGACCCCTGTGCTGGCTACTACTCAGGAGTTTTACGAAACCGACCGGAGCCGCGGCTTTGCACGCGGGTATTCCCTGCATGCCCATGGCACGCGGCCTCTTGCTTTTGCTCAAGGAATCGTCAAAACAGGGAAATCTCCTGTATGGGGAACCCCGCTACGCGAAGCAATGCTGGACTACAATTTTTACGGCCGCGCGACACTGGTTGGAGAAGTCCTTCCGCAAGAGCACAACTGCGTCACGTTATCCGGGGAGAAAGACGCTTTCGGTTTGCCCAGAGCCAAGGTGTCCTTCAGCTACGGGGAAAACGACATCAAGCTCATCGAGCATGCGGTCTCGAGCATGGAATCTATTCTTCGGGCTGCGGGAGGAACACCCGAATTTGTGGTGCCAGATACCGCCCACCTGATGGGCGGCTGCCGGATGGGGAACGATCCGTCGCGATCTGTCACAAATTCATTCGGGCAAACGCACGATATCCCGAATTTATTCGTATGCGATGCGAGCCTCTTCGTCACGTCCAGCGGAGTGAATCCCACTAACACCGTAATGGCCTTAGCAGCGCGAACAGCCGATTACATCATAAGTGAAATCATTTGATCACCAAAATGAAGATGGATGGAGAGCTCTGCCTTTTTTAATACGAGCTCTTCATTATGTAGACTGAGCTGCGAAAAAACTTTAAGCTCGTATGTCGACTGGACTTGGTCAAATTCCTGACATCGCTTGTGACGATTCACAGCTCCCCTGTTTGGTATTTGATGCGATGCGCAGTCTCCCACCAGACGTTTGCCGCGGCTTCCCTTTCCTTGTTACAGATGTTTTTTCGCACCGCGTGAAGCTCCCGGCGCGCGATGCTCGGCGTCACATGACGGTGGTCAACCACTGACGGTAACCCAGGCGTTTCCGCTTTTTCCAAGCAGCAATCAGCAAGTAGCCACCGGGCATCGTTTCCAGTACAATTAGAGACAAAGTCATTTCTAACAAAGGAGGACCATGACTAGTGGCAATTGCAGAAATTACAGTTGTTCCTATAGGTACAAACTCTACAAGCTTAAGTGAATATGTAGCCCATCTCCAAAAGGTATTAGACAATCAGCCTCTCCATTATGAGCTTACTCCAATGAGCACCATCATCGAGGGCCCCCTGGATCAACTCATGGCAGTCATCCTTAAGCTTCACGAAAGTCCCTTTGAAAATGGCGCTCAACGCGTTTCCACCTCCATAAAGATAGACGACCGCCGTGATAAAGCGGCATCCATGCAGCAAAAACTCCAGTCCGTTGCCGACAAACTGGAGCAGCTTCAGTAAGCTTCGATATAAAAAGACAACAAAAAAAGAGACCGTTAAGGTCTCTTTTTATATGAAGAGAATTGTTCACATGGCATGTGAGCCATGAAGGACTCGAACCTTCGACACCCTGATTAAAAGTCAGGTGCTCTACCAACTGAGCTAATGGCTCTTGGAAAAACTGGTGGAGGCTGATGGATTCGAACCACCGAACTCGTCAGAGAACAGATTTACAGTCTGCTGCGTTTGGCCACTTCGCTAAGCCTCCACAATACTGCCAAGCGCCGTTATGGACTTACTTGACTAAAAGTGGTGGCTCGGGACGGAATCGAACCGCCGACACGAGGATTTTCAGTCCTCTGCTCTACCGACTGAGCTACCGAGCCATACTATGAAATTGGTATACAAACTAAAATGGCGGAGCTGACGGGATTCGAACCCGCGGTCTCCTGCGTGACAGGCAGGCATGTTAGGCCTCTACACCACAGCTCCGTGCATAAGATTGTATGGTGGACGCTGACGGGATCGAACCGCCGACCCTCTGCTTGTAAGGCAGATGCTCTCCCAGCTGAGCTAAGCGTCCTTATGTAGTTGTTATGGTAGCGGCGGAGGGGCTCGAACCCCCGACCTCACGGGTATGAACCGTACGCTCTAGCCAGCTGAGCTACGCCGCCTTAATACTGGCGGAGAGAGAGGGATTCGAACCCTCGCACCACTTACGCAGTCTAACCCCTTAGCAGAGGGTCCCCTTGAGCCACTTGGGTATCTCTCCAATGTGTAAACAAACTTTTCAGGTTGCTCCCTGAAAACTAGCAGCGAAACAAGCAGTCGATCCATCCAAGATCTTGTGGTGCATACTACGTATGCGTCCGATGCCGCGTCCACTTTCGTGAACACGTGTGGTCAAGCCCTCGACCGATTAGTATTGGTCAGCTCCACACATTGCTGTGCTTCCACCTCCAACCTA
>NZ_JAGXJX010000582.1:0-254 GCF_019091125.1 Paenibacillus sp. GbtcB18 | reverse complement strand
GACATCAAAATCCGTGAGTACATTACTGTACGCTTAAAAGAATCTGCTGTTGCTAAAGTAGAAATCGAACGTGCAGCAAATCGTGTAAATGTTACAATTCACACTGCAAAACCTGGTATGGTAATTGGTAAAGGTGGTACTGAAGTTGAAGCACTTCGTAAAGCACTTAACCAATTAACAGGCAAGCGTGTACACATCAACATTTTAGAAGTTAAGAGAGCTGATCTTAACGCTAAATTAGTAGGCGAAAACAT
>NZ_JAGXJX010000581.1:0-254 GCF_019091125.1 Paenibacillus sp. GbtcB18 | reverse complement strand
GATCTTGACATTGTTCAAATTTATCCATACGAGTCCTAATATCATTAATAGATGAGGGAGGTGGATGCTCTTCTGGAGGTGTTGCCTCAAAGGGACTAGGTAGAGCAGATTGATTACCCCTAAAGATTGGTGTTTCCGATTTTGGTTCGGGTGGCGGGAGATCAGTTCTTCTAGGCAATCTAACCCATATCCCATTTCCAAACGTACACCTTAACCGTCGAAGTAGGTTTTTATTTATGATACTAAATCTATCC
>NZ_JAGXJX010000580.1:0-254 GCF_019091125.1 Paenibacillus sp. GbtcB18 | reverse complement strand
AAAACATTATACATTTTTAGACATTAAACATGATCGACCATATTACACATCATTTTTCAGGACAAAGTATGCCATGTTTCAATTTGTTCACATATAATATGTAGATATATAATATTCTATTTCATCTGGTTCAGATTTTTTTCACACAAAAGAAAACCACAACCAGAACCAAGTGTTCAGTTCCTGTTTTTTTCAACTTGAACTAAATTCTTCAAGATAGATTCCAATCTTTTGCTTCTGAATATATTTAAGTA
>NZ_JAGXJX010000579.1:0-254 GCF_019091125.1 Paenibacillus sp. GbtcB18 | reverse complement strand
CGTGGAGTTGACCCTGTTTCATCAGGCCTTCTGCTCTTCGTGTTCCGCGAGAAGCAGTGCAAGTTCGTCGCCGGCGATCAACACATCGTGCCCTCCGCGGTGAACATGCAGTTCAACACGGCTCGGTCGAAACGCGGTGTTCCGAACAAACTCGACCGCACCCCAGAGGGAGTCGAACATCTCCCTGTGAGAAACTTCGAAACGCTGCCACAAAACAACAGTTGTATGGCTCTCTCCAAACCGGCTCATTGCCT
>NZ_JAGXJX010000578.1:0-254 GCF_019091125.1 Paenibacillus sp. GbtcB18 | reverse complement strand
GAAGCAGCAGACTTCCAAGAATGAATAGCTCGTCGCACTGGAGGCCATAAACATTCTCTCGATTACCAGAAATCCTAAGTTTAGGAGGTCTTTTCAGAGTGTGTGGCTCCTCCAAGTTTGAATTGTTCTGTTCCTGACGGATGGTGGCAATAATTTACTTAGAATAGGGAACAACATTCGCTTTTGAAAGACGAATCATGCCATGTAACATGAGTGGAACTAAATGATTTGTCTTCCAAACCATACCACGTAAC
>NZ_JAGXJX010000577.1:0-254 GCF_019091125.1 Paenibacillus sp. GbtcB18 | reverse complement strand
ATCATGTGTAAAACATAACCTTTCAGTAAGGTTTGAAAATGGAAGAAATAAGATAAGGCACATAGTACATCCAACATCCAATCCATGAGTTTCCACTGACAATAGATCTAATGAGTTCCACTTATGAAAGAGAAATGACTAAGTTCAGAAGTGGTGGAGGACAAAACTAAAGCTTGGGATACTTATTGGCTACAGAGTGAATTTTGTCAGCTTATGATTTTTGTAAGGGTGGGCATAAATGCCATTGTAATGCA
>NZ_JAGXJX010000576.1:0-254 GCF_019091125.1 Paenibacillus sp. GbtcB18 | reverse complement strand
ACAAGGCTAAGCCGATGATGCAAAATTGTACTTGCGTTCCCGATGTACGTAACAATAAAAGCAATGACAAATACTGTTTTTACTAATTCACTTAAACCTTTTGAGGGTTGGCGTTTAATAAAAAAGATATATCCCGCATAACAAGCGGATAACACACACGCAATGCCGATAATTGCTGGGAATAACCCCGAAGATAAAAAGCCGCCTTTTCCAATACCAGCAATATTTTGCATAGCCGCTCCTAATTTATCTGC
>NZ_JAGXJX010000575.1:0-254 GCF_019091125.1 Paenibacillus sp. GbtcB18 | reverse complement strand
ATTGTCTACGCCTATAGATGATTCATCTTATGGATCTTGAGGATGTATATTGTTTTTCTATAATTCAAGAAATTTAGTTTCTTTATGTAGAATTTATGGGTTAAAATATTATTTTTCTTTTTTGTTATAATAAACTCAGTATATTTATGATTTAATAATAATTAATTTTAAAATTTTATATAGTGGTTTGTATAGAATTAATTTGAATCTTGAGTTTGTAAGGACGTTAACGACCTTGCAATTAAATATTAGAA
>NZ_JAGXJX010000059.1:0-1373 GCF_019091125.1 Paenibacillus sp. GbtcB18 | reverse complement strand
TGAATCTCCGAATCTCGAAACACGTGCCACACTGCTGTTGTCTCATAACCACTTTCCAGTTAGGAGAAACTATTCTTAGTTCTAAATATCCTTATAACATCTCTTGAATATCCGATGTATTGGTTTTAATATCAATTACTGTTCGAGAATACAAAAAGTTATGCTTTATTTTTGCAGAATTTTTATGATGGTAAATAGCTATATCAGGATTATCAAATTCTTTAGTATCAATTGGATAATCCGCATATGGGTTTAAGAAAAGACTTGTTCCATCTAATAATGACTCCCGATATTTCGCATGCGGTTCAGAATTTATAGTCCCCACTGTATCGTAATCATTATATTTATACGTGTTTACTATAATATCTTTACTTTTGTTTGTTGATAATGCTCGCATTTTACCTGATGTAGCTATTGGATTAAAAATCACACCACTTATAAAGCTGTACTTATCATCATTAAATAATCCGATTGGGATTTTACCACCTGTACTTTTTTTAGTAATATGGTCTGAGAACTCCCAATATGGCATATCACCTCTATATTCAGCCTTTGTTAAACCATACAGAACTCTTTGTATAGCTCCCGTTCCTTGTAAATAAAATAGTGGTTGCTCAAAACTACCAATTGCTAATATAAATGGCTTCTCTTTTACATGCTCCATCTTTGAATACCGTTCTTCGTACTTACGGCATTTCGTGCTTATACTATTAGCTATTCTTTCTGTTGCCAAATGAATAATCTCACTGTGTATTTCCTCATGAGATTTACCACTCTTATATAAACGATTCAATTCTTCAATTCTTTCATGTTCGGGAGTTCCATTATCAGGATTCTTTGTTGCAACTGCTTCAACTAAAAATTCTTTTTTTGTTTTTCTAGATTTCAAATAAAAATCTGGTGCATCATGAGAATAATCAGTTATAAAACCTAAATTTTTAAAAGAAGCGTGTAAATATATTTCCCAAAATGATGAATTAAAGGTTGTTTGAAATTCTTTTACAAATTTATTATCACGATCTTCGAAACCTATACACCAATTATTGATTACTTTTCTTAAATCAGCGTCACCTTTTATATTCTTAAAATTCTCATGCAATGCACTTTCTACAACTTCTAAATTAAATAAGTCCATGTAAAATTCTCCTTTTCAAATAAATTCAAACTTTAGAGCACCAACATTATTATAACACTATATTTAAAGACCTTATTGATATCCTAAATAGGCCCACACTATACATAAGCATGTAATAACAGACTTGTCACAAAAAATTTGGAACATCGATTTGTAAATTTCTTATTTCCTCAGACGTCATGTTCCTCCCTCGCTTTCTGTATTGTGTCTCCTATTTGCTTGATTCGTTTTTTAAACC
>NZ_JAGXJX010000574.1:0-254 GCF_019091125.1 Paenibacillus sp. GbtcB18 | reverse complement strand
AAAAAGAATTATATAAAGCAATAACAAATTTTCTAGATTATGCAAGAAAATTTGTTCCACCATCAACATTATATACATTAGACTACTATCGAAAAATTAAGCTAAAGGAAATAAATATAGAAAAGAAAAAACAGTATAGAAATAACAACTCTCATTTACAGAAAGTTAGTATACTTATTCCTACCAACAATAAACTTCATTACTTAGAATTAGCTCTAAAAAGTGCATTGAATCAAACATATGAAAATATTGTA
>NZ_JAGXJX010000573.1:0-254 GCF_019091125.1 Paenibacillus sp. GbtcB18 | reverse complement strand
AGATGGTTTGAGGTTTTAGAATTATACAATTTGTTCAAACTATTTTGGAACAGTTTGGGGTTTATATGACCTGTCTTTGTAGAAATAGGTTTATTCTGATAGCACCTTTCTGTCATTCTTTTGCATTGTAAAGTTTGATTCTAGGTGATTAAATAGGTTTTGGAAATTCTTTTTGCCAAATTAGACTTGGCTGTTGTCTTATGAGATGCGCAAGGACTTTGTTGATGAAGTCACTAAAATTTAAATATGATAAT
>NZ_JAGXJX010000572.1:0-254 GCF_019091125.1 Paenibacillus sp. GbtcB18 | reverse complement strand
AGTCACTAATTGATCGATACGTTAAGTGAACCATTCTTTTACTACGTATATCTCCTAATGCGCGTACCCTCTTATTTATATTCTTAGTAGAGTACCTGCTCTTACTTAGTCTTACTTTCTCACTTCCACTCAATTCTTCAAGGAAGGAGCACGGCGGTTGGCTATCAAGAGCACACTGAAAGGACTGTTTTCCGCTTACTGAATAGGAAGTTGATCTGGAGTTTCGAGTTAAGAAGATAAGATTGCTTGTTCCC
>NZ_JAGXJX010000571.1:0-254 GCF_019091125.1 Paenibacillus sp. GbtcB18 | reverse complement strand
AACATCTCACGACACGAGCTGACGACAACCATGCACCACCTGTCACTCTGCTCCCGAAGGAGAAGCCCTATCTCTAGGGTTTTCAGAGGATGTCAAGACCTGGTAAGGTTCTTCGCGTTGCTTCGAATTAAACCACATGCTCCACCGCTTGTGCGGGCCCCCGTCAATTCCTTTGAGTTTCAGCCTTGCGGCCGTACTCCCCAGGCGGAGTGCTTAATGCGTTAACTTCAGCACTAAAGGGCGGAAACCCTCTA
>NZ_JAGXJX010000570.1:0-254 GCF_019091125.1 Paenibacillus sp. GbtcB18 | reverse complement strand
TGCAGCCAGGTGCTGTACTTCTATCACCGCGTGCGGGAAGCCGGCCAGTTGCAGATGCGCTTCAACGAAATTTTCGAGAAGGACGATACACGGGCCATGCGCGAGCTCCAGGAAGAAATCCAGGAAGCCATTAATCGGGCGAAAAAAGGGGCGCGCTGATTTGCGTCCTTACGATCCGTTGAACCTCGCTTTTTTATACGAGTTCAATGTAAACCGGGACTATTACGAATGCCATGAAGTGATGGAGACCCTCT
>NZ_JAGXJX010000569.1:0-255 GCF_019091125.1 Paenibacillus sp. GbtcB18 | reverse complement strand
ATGTAGAAACAAGAGCGATACCTAATCCGTTAAGTACACGTGGTACTTCATCAGCTTTAGCGTAAACGCGTAAGCCAGGTTTACTGATACGTTTTAATCCAGTGATTACACGTTCATTGTTTGCACCATATTTCAGGTAAATACGAAGGATACCTTGTTTGTTATCCTCGATGTATTCTACATCACGAATGAAACCTTCACGTTTTAAAAGTTCAGCGATCTCTCTTTTGATTTTAGAAGCAGGAACCTCTAATC
>NZ_JAGXJX010000568.1:0-255 GCF_019091125.1 Paenibacillus sp. GbtcB18 | reverse complement strand
AGAAGGCCCCTATCTTGCTTAACTTGTTCAGTTAGGTCAACAACGCTTTGTTGAGTGGCTAAACTTTGACTTGTCAACTGTTTGAGCATCTGAGAGATTTACTCCATAGACGGTGCGGAACCTGTGTCTTGGGCCGGCTGAGAGCCTACCATGGTGGTCTCGCTGAAGTCTGGGTCACCAAACTGAGCAAGGACCTGTTCTTGAGTGAGGGATCGGCAAGCCGCGCTGTTATGGGGCTTATACCATAATGATCTG
>NZ_JAGXJX010000567.1:0-255 GCF_019091125.1 Paenibacillus sp. GbtcB18 | reverse complement strand
AAGCATAAAAAATTACATGATATGTCTAACCAAGATAAACATCTCTCAATGTGACATGTTTATCCAAGACCTAAAATCCCTTGCTGCATCATAATTAGCTAAAGCATCCCTTATATTTGATACATCTATATTGGATGAAGATACTTAGAAGTATCATCTATCTATTTTCTATATGGATAGTGGTTATTGAGTTTTTGAGATGGACATTATAGTCAGGTATAGTCACTCCTTAGCACAAAGTATAATAAGGACTCG
>NZ_JAGXJX010000566.1:0-255 GCF_019091125.1 Paenibacillus sp. GbtcB18 | reverse complement strand
GAGTAGGGAATATTAAATGTGACAATTTTTTTGACTATGGTTATTATGAGGGAGTTCAGTTGTAGCAAGTAAGTTAAATGATTTTGATTGTAGCTCAAAAATAAGAGCCGGACTTTCCTTAGAGTAGAAATTCCGACTCTTTTTATATTCAAATTTTTTTAGTTTATATTTGCGGTAAATGTGGACAGGACTGCTATAGGTGCTGAGAGGATTATAATTGATAATTGTGCTGTCGCCGTATACCTTGTTGTAGAA
>NZ_JAGXJX010000565.1:0-255 GCF_019091125.1 Paenibacillus sp. GbtcB18 | reverse complement strand
TCCGGCCCAGTACCCACGGGGCTGGAAGGGCTAACGGGGCGGTTCGGGGTGGGGACGCCTGGGTCCCCTCCGCCAACGTCGCCAAACGAAATGCGTAGTTTCCGGAGTCGCCAAACCCCAGAAGGGGTTGTAGCTTGGAAGGTTCCTGCCCTTTCCAAACTGTCAAAGAGTGATTGGAGGTTGAAGGCAAAGCCTTCCTGACTGGGTCCGCCTCGGGACCCGAGGCCCCCTAGAAAGGAGGTGATCCAGCCGCAC
>NZ_JAGXJX010000058.1:0-1448 GCF_019091125.1 Paenibacillus sp. GbtcB18 | reverse complement strand
GTTTTGTTTCTTGTTTTGCAGCCTCTTTTTTCAACGTAGTTTCTCCCCTTCATCTTTAAGAGTTTGTGAATTATGTATCAAATGGTTCAGTTTTTCCAATTATACAAAAAGTGTGACACCCCTTAAAAAGACGAAAGACGCTACATAAAGTAGCGTCTTTTTAACTATTCATTTATACTACATGCCGCCTGGATCAACTTTCATTGATTGTACTTTTACCGTATGTACATCTACTTTTTCTTTACCTAAATCTTTTGTATTGTCTGCACCAGCACCAATAACCCCGATTGATAATGCCAGAGCACATAATGTAGTGACTAAAAACTTTTTCATTTTACAACACCCCTTCTGTTATTAAAACGCGCTTTGGAAGCTGCGCGTATAGTAGACTTCCTGATTTTTCGAATTTTTCTAAAGATTCCCTCGACAATATTGTATCATTCTCAATTCTGGGAAGATAGTACATTTGAAAAGCTGATAAACCTTTTTCCCTCAGCCTACCCAAAATTTCATACCCTTTTTTCTTATCCCCGTATAAACATTCATAATAAGCTAAATCACCATCACTAATACAAGCAAAATCTATTTTTTCTAAGTTAAAGCCGAATTCAATATACAAGAAAGCTAGTGTTGTTTTAAAAGAACTATATTTTTGAGTGCCTTTAGGTGAGCTTATTCCTTCAAGACATTTAATAGCTTCTAAAATGTATTTCTCTGCCATTAATGGATTTTCAAAGATATAGCTTTCTCCCAAACAACAATATGCCGTAGCCTTCACAACTGTGAAATTCAGCTCAGAATCTATAATCGCAAGGCAGGTATTTCTACAGTTATCAATTTCATTAGCATGTAACTGTGTGTACGCGATTCGCTCCATATGTTGCATGCGTAAACAGTCTTTGATATAACCATCATCCATCTTACCGATATGTACATCAGCAACTTCAGCATACGATGCCATAGCACTATACCTTTGGTTATCATATTCAGCTGCCATTAGTAAGGTATTTAATAACACCTGACACTCCGAGTCTGATGAAACACGAGTCTCGTAGATTTCTTCCAACAAAATCTGTCCCTTTTTTCTATTCATATTTCGATGGTTATATAGAGAATATACACTCAAATATTTACGCACATCTTTTTGAACCTTTAGTAACTCTTCGTCTTTAGTCACCGCTTCAAATTTTTCAATTAGAGTATCCATAAGGTCATATTCTCCTGCTACCTGGCAATAACACAATGCTTTTCTTACATTCAGACTAGTTTTACACTGTAAGATAAAATCTTTGATCCTTCCCGTTTGCTCTAAAGGATTTTTGTAGACGTAATGAATTAGCTTTTCAAAAACATCGAATTTCATTTCTCCAGTAACAAATGAAAGACCATTAGTAATAGACGGGCTTCTAATACCTGAATCTTGAGCTAACTGTCTTGTACTTATATTT
>NZ_JAGXJX010000564.1:0-255 GCF_019091125.1 Paenibacillus sp. GbtcB18 | reverse complement strand
TCATGTGTGAGGATGAACTAAAAATTAGAGTCATGTTACTAAGAGATAATGTGAGTCAAATTGTATATGTAGGTGTAGGCCCACAACTTAATAACTTATATTTATCAGGATGCATGGATGTCCAACCACCATGTATGATAGTTCTTAGCAGGACCGACTCAGATTTATGTACTCAAAAATCTCAATATGATTATAGGTCTCTTTTCGACTGTGTTTGATTAGAATCTTGCATTTTCCTCATTGTTGCCTTGTAAA
>NZ_JAGXJX010000563.1:0-255 GCF_019091125.1 Paenibacillus sp. GbtcB18 | reverse complement strand
CCACCAACCGAACACATCAAAAAAACCGTCTCGAATAAGACCTGCGCTAGGCTAAACATAGGGATTACGAGGTATGGATGGGGAGCATATGCTAGGAGAAATCCAAAGAGTACCATGCTAATTGCTAAGTTATATGTTGGCAAGCGGTCTTCCTCTATTCCTCTTTACGGGTTTCCGCCTTTGCGTAGTGGAGGTGGGTTGCAGTTCACAGCCCTTTCTTTCGGCAGCCCTTTCTTTCTTTCTTTTCTATTCTAC
>NZ_JAGXJX010000562.1:0-255 GCF_019091125.1 Paenibacillus sp. GbtcB18 | reverse complement strand
AAAGCTTATATGTCATCATATCAATAATCAAGGTCATCATATCAATAATCAAGAATGCAACGCTTAGATTAGACTGATTGGCCCGCCCCGCTTACCGCTTTCTTTTGAACTCTATCTTATCTCTACAACTTTGCGAGTGGATCTCCTTTTGACACAAGAACATCAATTTCTTAACCGGGACCTGGCAATACTTAGTCAGCTTCAAATCCAGTACTTTATTGTTTTCTTCCCCTAACAGCTAGAGCTACGCCTGGT
>NZ_JAGXJX010000561.1:0-255 GCF_019091125.1 Paenibacillus sp. GbtcB18 | reverse complement strand
AATTGATCCCAAGACAACTAAGCAGAAGATCTCGGAGGAAAATATAACCTCAAGACGACTCAACAGCATATAAAATCATGATAACTTTGCATACTCCAAGTCAACATAAAAAGGTCTTCGAGAAAACTTCATAATCGTGTGACATGCATATATTCTTAGCTTATTGTAGGATGATCTGAGAGCCGGAGTCACATCAGTAAATCGTCATACAGAAAACAAAAATAACGATTCTTCTTAGCTGAATGATTTATTTTA
>NZ_JAGXJX010000560.1:0-255 GCF_019091125.1 Paenibacillus sp. GbtcB18 | reverse complement strand
GGTTTTAAAAAGGGGTAGGTTGTAGGCGGTGGCACCGCTTGCCGCCCGTGACAGCTAGCGGTGCTATCGCCAGCTGGGCGGTGCCGCCACCTACAAGCAGTGAGTACTGCTTACCAGGGTGTGTGGGCTGATGTTTGTGATTTCAACTTGAAGAGAGTTTTTGTTTGTAGAGAATACAACCTTAATTACATAATCATGTAAAAATTCTCATCACAAGAGGAGAAGATTCGTACGTTCATGATTGATCTTGTAAAA
>NZ_JAGXJX010000559.1:0-255 GCF_019091125.1 Paenibacillus sp. GbtcB18 | reverse complement strand
CAGGGCGTCGCCCAGGTTGGTCAGTGAGTCAGCCTCTTTGCCGTGGTTGCCCTTCTCGTGATAGGTGGCGGCGGCCTGGCGAGTGGGATCGACGGACTCCTCGAAGCGACCCAGCCGCAACAGGGCGTTGCCGAGATTGTAAAGCGGTGCCGCCTCCATCCCATTCAGAATGAGGCGGGTGCCGCTTTCCTCCAGGAGCGCACTGGCTCGTCGGCTGACGATGATGGTCTCCTCGTACCGCTTCGCCGTCATCAG
>NZ_JAGXJX010000558.1:0-255 GCF_019091125.1 Paenibacillus sp. GbtcB18 | reverse complement strand
AAGAGATTGAAAGAGGACTTAAAGAATAATCTCATATTGTTAAAGTTGAAGGAGTCAACTAATATACACTGGATTTGGTTCATAACTTAATAAGTTTTGCATTGACGTTCAATCTCATGTGCATCAAACCTGAATAATTTGATTTATACTTATTGTCAATTTTAAAATGTCAATATCTCCCATCACTTTTCATGCAAGGTATACAGTTTCGAATAATACTGTACAGTACGGGTAATACGTACCCGTCCGACAAGA
>NZ_JAGXJX010000557.1:0-255 GCF_019091125.1 Paenibacillus sp. GbtcB18 | reverse complement strand
AGGAATTGAGCGAGTGTTGGCAAGAATAGAACCACTACTAACTGGACAGCTGCTCTTAAGTAAGAACTAGATCCTGCTGTAAAAGCCTTATTACCTATGTAAAAAGACCATCCTTATTGCCGATGATCTTTGTATGTCCCCCTGCCTCTCGTTCTCTAACTACTGAACCTAAACCGGACTTTATGTTAGCCTACCCTCTCCTGCTCGCATATTCTGTATTGAACCTTTGATGCTTCTACGGCAAACTACCAAACT
>NZ_JAGXJX010000556.1:0-255 GCF_019091125.1 Paenibacillus sp. GbtcB18 | reverse complement strand
TAACAAACTATTAGTATACGCGCAATAAAAACATGAACATTTTTTATAAAATAATTAAAAATGTTCGTTTTCACCCCTAACAATAACCCGAAACACTTGTTAACAAATACATAATTGCGAAAAAAACCAAAAAAGCCTATATACTAAACTAACCTAAAACGGCCAATATTTTACAGACAATTACTCTTCCTTCAAACTTCATTTCAAATTTCTATATAACTATTAAAAAACTGAAACACAAAACAGGCAATGGAG
>NZ_JAGXJX010000057.1:0-1449 GCF_019091125.1 Paenibacillus sp. GbtcB18 | reverse complement strand
GCCAGCTCTTGCACATTTATTTGATATTGCTCTTAAATTACCGGATTTCTTTTTCTTCATGGTAGTTGGCGGTTTAAGTTATCACATTTTTAATAGTTTTGCTGCGAACTGCGCGAGAATCGGATGGGATAAGTGGATTCCTGCATGGTTATTAGAAAGTGTAGCAGCGGAAATCCAGGCAAAGATACACAGATCTGATACAAGAAAAGAAAAACATAACAACAAATAAAAATATATGCCTTACATAATTGAGCATTGTCAAAAGACAGCGCTCTTTTTTGTTTGGCCAAAAAGGGGAAATAATACTATGAAAAAATCTATTAAGTTTTTAATCTCAATTTCTACTGCAGCTGTAATTGTATTATCATCGGCAGTAAGTGCTTTTGCTGATAGAACACTTATTATTCCAGGATTACCACAAGAGCCATATCGTTATGGAGTTGGGGCTTATGAGGGAGTTGTCGCTCATTCTACCGCTACTCCTGAAGCTCCGGCTATTAATATTCAAAAGTATGAAACTCGTACATGGCGCTCTGCATTCGTGCATTACGCAACAGATTGGGACGAGAACATCCAAATTGCATCTACAAAATACCGCGCTTGGGGAGCTGGTCCATCTGCAAACGCTAGATTCGTTCATGTAGAACTTTGTGAAACACGCGACCCAGTAAAGTTTAAACGTTCATATGAGCGTTATGTAAAATTATTAGGGGAAATTTTACGTGACAGAAACATCCACCCTTCTAAGGGGCTATGGACACATAAAGACATTACTTATAACTTAGGCGGGACAGATCATGAGGACCCGCTTGATTATCTTCGCAGTCATGGCGTTTCAGAAACTCAATTTAGAGCAGATGTTTTAAAGGCATATGAGGGCGGGAAGGTAACAGTTGATACAAAACCACAAGAACCTGTTAAAAACGTGACAGAGGTTCAAGGGGTAGCTTACATCGATGGGTATAATGTTAACCTTAGAAGTGGACCATCAACAAGCAATGGTGTCATTCGTCAATTAGAAAAGGGAGAATCCTATAAAGTTTTAGGAAAACTAGGAAACTGGTTAAACCTGGGCGGTAACCAGTGGATTTATTACAACCCTTCTTATATTCGTTATAATGGGGAACAGACTTCTTCTGTAGAAGGAAAACGCGCTGTTTCTAAAGTAGATAACCTTAGATTCTATTCTGCTGCTTCCTGGGAAGATAAATATGTTGCCGGAAGTGTAGATAAAGGATTAGGGTTTACAATTATTGATAAAGTAACAACAAACGGATCTGCTCAATATAAAATTAAAAACTCTCGTGGCAGCGTGTTCTATATTACAGCTAGTTCTTACTATGTAGAGGTAAAATAACAAAACAAAAAGCCGTCCTTCTTGAAATGAACCCAAAAAGTTAGACAAAAAATTTAAGCAGCTGATGGAATATGAGTCCGGTATTGAACTGG
>NZ_JAGXJX010000555.1:0-256 GCF_019091125.1 Paenibacillus sp. GbtcB18 | reverse complement strand
GCGGACCGTTGGCTTATTGGCCTTAGGATCCGTTGGAAACTTCCGACTGGGGCCCTCCCTTCTTGCGGATGACAAAGCATTTGGATTACCAGATGCAAGGCGTTCCCAAGTGCAGGTGGAAGGATTCTTCCGTCATGACGGAGGTTTTCAGTTCCATGATCAGCACTTGCCACCGGTCTATCCAGCAAGAAACCAAAGATCTCTTCCACGTTCTAATTAGCGTCCTTTTCTCTTTTTAGACTGATATTGATCTCAT
>NZ_JAGXJX010000554.1:0-256 GCF_019091125.1 Paenibacillus sp. GbtcB18 | reverse complement strand
GAGACCCTTTTCTTCACCCCCTAATTGGGGGGTTCAAGCGGTTGCGTATAACTTTTGTTCGGTGGGGGTTAATAAAATAGGAAAACCCCTTAAAAGACGGTTTAAACCCCCCAACCACCAGGGGGTTTTTTTTTTCCGGGGTCCCCCCGTACCCAGGGAAAGGTGGTTTTCCCCAAAAAGGAAAACCCCCAAAACCAGGAATTAAACCAAAATTCCCAGAGCCATTTGCTGGTATAAAAACAAAGTTGAGAGAGAA
>NZ_JAGXJX010000553.1:0-256 GCF_019091125.1 Paenibacillus sp. GbtcB18 | reverse complement strand
CAGCACGGAGCGGATATCGCCGTCTACCGGAATGTACGTCTTCAGGTTCTTGCCGTTCTCGGAGGGGTCGATGTCGATGGAGGCGATTTTCTTCGCTTTCGCCGGCGAGCCGACCAGCTTCATCGACACCCGGTCGTCGAAGCGGGCGCCGTTCGTGTTCTGCAGATCCGCATTCTGGTTCGCCTGGTATGCTGTGTACGTGCCGTGCTTGCCGGGCATTCCCACGCACAGGTCGGGAGCGCTTGGGAATCCGCCA
>NZ_JAGXJX010000552.1:0-256 GCF_019091125.1 Paenibacillus sp. GbtcB18 | reverse complement strand
CTGTCGGTAAACAGTACCAATCAAACGGGCAATCCGAGTTATGGGAACTCGGGTATAACGGTATCCGGTACAGTAGCAGAACCGAACCATGGTCCAGTAACGATAAGCGCAACCATTGCGGGTGACACGGAATCGACGGTTGCGACGGTGTCAGGGCAATCATGGTATCAGCAGTGGGATACGCAGAAAGACCCCATTCCGGAAGGGAGCAATACGAACATAGCGGTTACCGCTAGCGACGGAGAAGACGAGGTGA
>NZ_JAGXJX010000551.1:0-256 GCF_019091125.1 Paenibacillus sp. GbtcB18 | reverse complement strand
CGGCGTCAACGAAATTAAGGGAGCATTGAACCCGGAATCTTGTCTAATAGGTTGGGAGGGGCACAAAAATTGGAAACCGATTACCTGAAATATTTTCAAGAGGTCAGTAGTACGGAATTGAACAATTTGTTGACTCAATATGGGGCCGAGGGGGGGAGGTATGCCTATGCATGGACCGGAAATTACGAACAATCCAATGATAACGCGCAGGAAGAATTTCTAAAAGTTCATTTGAAAATGTATACCCTCCGGGGAA
>NZ_JAGXJX010000550.1:0-256 GCF_019091125.1 Paenibacillus sp. GbtcB18 | reverse complement strand
ATCAGCCATGTCCTGAGCGGGCTCGAGGAGCGATACCAACCGATTGGAAGACTGGCACTGGCTCTCGTGTTAACAGCCCAAAAGTTGCGCCACTACTTCCAAGCCCATCCAATTGAGGTAATCATCGACCAATCGCTTCGGCAGGTTTTGTCTAAATTCGACGTTGCAGGTCACCTCCTCAAATGGACGGTGGAGCTCGATGAGTTCGACATATAATATGTACCAAGGACCGCCATCAAAGCCCAATCGGTAGTTG
>NZ_JAGXJX010000549.1:0-256 GCF_019091125.1 Paenibacillus sp. GbtcB18 | reverse complement strand
AACAGCCGTGGTGATCTACGGGTACGGCGCGAAAGGGGCGGTTGCATGCCTTAGTTGCGCAAACCTGGTGTTCGGGGTGGAAAGGGTGGTGTTTCTTGATCGTGCGCCGGTCACCCGCTCTCGTGCCCGGGTCGCGCGGGGGTTGGGCTCAGGAAAGGTCGTTGACCAGCACCGCGGCCCCGTCGAAGCGCCCGGCCTTCAGGTCCCGCAGGGCCCTCGGAGCCTCCGACAATGGATAGGCGTGGGTGGTCGCGTG
>NZ_JAGXJX010000548.1:0-256 GCF_019091125.1 Paenibacillus sp. GbtcB18 | reverse complement strand
CGTTACCCGGGATGGGATAGTTTGTCACTCTACTTCGCCTTCGAGGAAGCGCTTTGCTTCACTATCTGTCTTTGAATCATGCTTGAGAGAAAGCATAGCACTTATCAAGAGAAAGCATAGCACTTATCAATGGTAATCGTACATATATTATATATGTTATTTGGTTTTGATCGTTGAGTAGATAAGAGCTATAAGCCGAAATTGCTCGTTGAGTAGATAAGAGCTATAAGCCGAAAGATAAGAAAGCCTAAGACAG
>NZ_JAGXJX010000547.1:0-256 GCF_019091125.1 Paenibacillus sp. GbtcB18 | reverse complement strand
ACACTTTTCTCCTTTTTCACATGTTTAAAAGATAACATTTACAAGTCACTCATCCCTCTCTTAAATAAAAATCTAACTTCGAGAAAATGAGAAAAATTCTCGCAAGATTATCACAATGTTTTCTCACAAATTTATTCTCAATTCTTGTGTTAACCGAGAAAGGATGAGTTGGGTATTTATGGGCCTCAAATAGATTCAAATTTGAAGCAAAACTGACTCATCCCGGGTTTTCAAGGTACTAGAGGTACCATCGCCA
>NZ_JAGXJX010000546.1:0-256 GCF_019091125.1 Paenibacillus sp. GbtcB18 | reverse complement strand
AAAGTGATCCAGAGGTATAGAAGTCACTAACCAAGGGATATCCAGAATGAAACTTGTACATATAAGAAAGAAACAAAACAATAGAGCTACTCGTGTAGTTCTTGCCCCTGAAAGTAGTGGTAAAGTTGAATCAGTATTAGCTGCAATCGGGTCTTAAAGCGCCGGCACAAATAGGAGAGGATGAAGTGCTTGTGTTAAGCCATGAGGGTAATGTCAATTTGAGAGTTCTGTATGTACTGAGTTTAGGTAAGTAATT
>NZ_JAGXJX010000056.1:0-1481 GCF_019091125.1 Paenibacillus sp. GbtcB18 | reverse complement strand
GTTTTAATGATTGGTATAAATCCAAAGAGAGTTCTGTATGGAAGGAAAGATATAGACATTATCAATGGAAAGTTTCATAGAGTATAGTAATTTAATCACTGTTTTGTGGAAACAAAACTGTCATTTTCTGCCAGATACACAAGTTGTAGGACTGGGGTAACAATGACAATTCAAGATGAAATTGTGTCTAATAATTCTCTAAAATGGATGCAGGGATCTCTTATATTGAAGACTTCAGTTTATCGGCATTAGGCTTTTAAATACGATTCGACGCTTATAACGTTATAAGATGAAGTTACTAAAAGAACAAATTAGATGGAGTATGGTGAAAGGTGAAAAAAATTCTTGCTATATGTATCCTATTTGTCAGTTTTCTTGTAGTTGGTATCGTATTTGTTGATATAAAAAAGACGGTGACGCAGTCTGATGTCTCCAAACAGGAAAAAAATTCTACGTTTAAGGAAATCAACAATCCTATTATTTTAGAAGACAACTTTCAATCTGGACTAGAAAAATGGAAGATAGCGATCAACGACCCGGAAAGCCGTATGAACCTAGATACTGATACAATCTCGCGGCGTGTACATATAGTAGATGCGCCTGGCATGACGGGAGATTACAAAGCAGTGCAGTTCGTTGTTCCGCATTCTCAAGGACAATTCCGTTCAGAAATTGCACAACCATACGAAGAAGGATTCCATGAACGTTGGTATACAGCACGGACTTATATTCCGCGTGACTGGGTGTTGGACAAGAGCAGTGGCAACGATATCGTTATGCAATGGCACGCCGTACTTGGCAGTGAGCGAGTGGATCGGGATTTTCCGGAATTGGCTATTGCAGTGGAAGGGGACAGATGGAAGATACAACGAGCGTTTGGTTCTCCTGCGAGTATAGGGCGCGATTTTAAGACATTGGATGAACTAGTGCAACAAGGAGTTTGGTCTTCGTGGGTAATCTATGCAAGGTGGTCAGCAGGAAGTGATGGATTACTACGAATATGGAAAGATGGAAAAGTTGTATGGGAAGTGCAAGGTCCTAATGCCTATACGACACGTACACGTACGCCTTACTTCAAGATAGGACTTTACCACCCGCAGTGGAAACCGAAGTATGGCGAACCAAAACCTGGTCTGGTAAAAGAAAGGAAGGTTTTCATTACCGATGTCAAGATAGGAAGTGAAGAAGCGACTTATCAGGATATGATGACAAAAAGTGATTTATTAAAAAAGGAAAAATAGATATCCAGAATAAGTGGTAGCTCCTCATCGGTGACTTCTCTATTATTTATCAAAGATTATCGATATCTTTAATAACGAAACGATTTGTTATGTCATCAGTGAATCACAAACAATGACATTAGCACTGAATTAGAAGTTTTTGAAAAAGCACATGATGCACATACAGTGAAGAAGTAGAGGATTAGATTAGTAGGCATAGGGAGAAATCTATATGTCTTTTTTTTATCCCGCATTAACGGG
>NZ_JAGXJX010000545.1:0-256 GCF_019091125.1 Paenibacillus sp. GbtcB18 | reverse complement strand
CAACAGAAAATGACATGAGAAGATCACCTAAAATGAAATTGATCTAGATGTTGGGGTTAGAAAATGTGACTCAATTAGGATTAGTTGCATGAGTTGAGATAGAAGCAGATATGAGAAAATTTTGCTAGAAATAATTAAGAAAAAGAATGCCCTTGATCAAATAAAGATATTGTCGTGCACATCCATGTAGTCAAACCCAAAATAGTTGGTAATGTCAAAATTTTCAACTCTTATTCAATCACATACCTTAAACAGA
>NZ_JAGXJX010000544.1:0-256 GCF_019091125.1 Paenibacillus sp. GbtcB18 | reverse complement strand
AGAAAGATACTTGTCACCGGCAAGCTACAGTACTCGAGCAATGGAATCCCTAGTTTTCTCGGTTCTCTTATATAAGTCAGTTAGTGCTTCAGAAGCGGGAATAGAAGAGAAGAGAAGTTTTCTAAGTAGCTGGGCCCTAGCTGCCCTGGGTAAGTCTAGTAGGCTTTCAGCCCCTTAAGTTCATGGGTCAAGTTTCATTCTGATTTTCATGATTTGTTAACTTCAGATCAACTGGTGCCTAGCAGCGTATGGGGTG
>NZ_JAGXJX010000543.1:0-256 GCF_019091125.1 Paenibacillus sp. GbtcB18 | reverse complement strand
AAGTATGGATCATATCTTAGAAGGCAACGAGTTTCTCCCAACCCTATGATTAAGGCACAATGATCAACTCACATCCAATGAAAAACAAGATACAAGCTGGTATAAGTAAAAAAGTCAAACTACATATCTATGTCAGAAATTTCACGGCATGATTTCTGCTTCCACATCAATTAGTTACATCAAGAAACTAATGAGAAAGTTTGGACTTAACAACATCATTCATCAAAATATTATAAGGTAAAAGAAATATCAAGGG
>NZ_JAGXJX010000542.1:0-256 GCF_019091125.1 Paenibacillus sp. GbtcB18 | reverse complement strand
AAGATAGCTTGCTCCTCTTTGAGTCCATATATCTCATTTGTTACTTACCCTTGCTTGAAGAATGGAGGCAGATGGCTCCTCTACGATGGCACCATGATCTGAGTTTTGACTTCTTCTCTATCTTTCTACACAGTCCATATAAAGGTGACTTACCCTTACGACGCTTGCTCTTCTTACAGTCCATATAAGAGTTGACTTACCCTTGCTCCTCTTTGAGTCCATATATCTCATTTGTTACTTACCCTTGCTTGAAGAA
>NZ_JAGXJX010000541.1:0-256 GCF_019091125.1 Paenibacillus sp. GbtcB18 | reverse complement strand
CGCAACCCGTTTTCTATACTTCGTATCCCGACCCCGCGGGAATTTCAGTGTTCCCGCGGTTTTTTGGTGCCGAATTTTTTTGTTTGTAATCGGATATCCCGGCGTTAAAAATAAAATAATAACCCGAAAAGCGGGACATACGCTGTGAGACAAAGACGTACAGGGCAGAAGAAAATGGAGAGGAAGTATCGCCATGGACGGTAAATTTAAAAGATTGCTAATCGGACGCCCTATGAAAAGCGCGGAAATCGAAGGA
>NZ_JAGXJX010000540.1:0-256 GCF_019091125.1 Paenibacillus sp. GbtcB18 | reverse complement strand
GCCGCGCCGTTATCAAAGGGTACTTCGTCGAAGGAACCGAGCTGGAATCCATTATGACTACGCACAAGCAGTCGGTCGAAGGGCTGGCCGAATTCGGCAACGATACGGGGAATCCGTCTTACGAGCTGCGCGAGGTGGACGACGAAGACTGGGCGAACGCCAGGAAGCAGTACTTTAAACCTGTCCGCATTACGGAACGTTTAACGATCAAACCGACATGGGAAGAATATACGGCAGCGGAAGGCGAGATTATTTT
>NZ_JAGXJX010000539.1:0-257 GCF_019091125.1 Paenibacillus sp. GbtcB18 | reverse complement strand
AAAAGGTTCAGGAACAAGAATTAACTGGGGGAGAAATAAAACAGCAAAAATTAGATGGATTTAAAGAGCTTCTAGCAAATTATGAAGACGCCCTAAATCCAATGTTTTATATAGTAGGGGGATTGAATGATATTGGCATGCTAGAAGCAGCTAGTTCTATGCTAAAGGCGAAAGAACCAATCGCAAAAATTGTTTTTGGCCTAGTGCCCCGTGAGCCTGTTACAAATTTAATTAATAATATGATGGGTGCTGCAGGT
>NZ_JAGXJX010000538.1:0-257 GCF_019091125.1 Paenibacillus sp. GbtcB18 | reverse complement strand
TCTGAGCGCCGCAATCGCCCCCTCGGGAGGACTTACTGCTCTTCATCAGCAATCGCACGCCGCCGTTTCATCTTCCGCGTTTAAATCCAAAGCGGACTAGATTATCAAACTCGGTAACAAATACCTCTGCAGACCTTACAAATTCGGAGCCATGTCAGGCAACACCAGCTCCGTCGACTGCACTTCTTTCGATCAATATGTATAACAGCAATTCGGCATAAGACTTGCCCGAAGCGCAAGCGCTGAGTCCAAACACG
>NZ_JAGXJX010000537.1:0-257 GCF_019091125.1 Paenibacillus sp. GbtcB18 | reverse complement strand
TATAGCAGATGCTGTTAAGGAGATGATACACTGGTGTCAGCCTACGACCCACTCCCATACGGTAGATTCTTCAGTTATAGCCTCTCAGTATATTGATAGGCTAACGCCTGAAAGACCCGTCACTGCCGATGTTTTCCTGGAACATTTGTTGGAGCATGTAATTCGGTACTCTCCCAAACCCTCTTCCCCCAGATTTATCGGCCATATGACATCAGGGTTCCCCTATTTCGAAAAACCGCTCAGAAAGCTTGTCGGAC
>NZ_JAGXJX010000055.1:0-1528 GCF_019091125.1 Paenibacillus sp. GbtcB18 | reverse complement strand
TAAGGAAAAGGGGATAATGCTATTCAGTTTCAGGAATAGAGAAATTTTTTGTAATGTATGGAGGCATTTCATACAGCCAATGTTAATCAGTACAAGAACGTGTTTGCTCTTGTGCTCATTGACATCCACTGGAGGATAATAAATCTGAACTCCAATGCCTGCTGTAAGCCTCATAATAAAGTTATATTACTTTTGATTGTGTATTCACTTTTTGTTTTTTCCTATGCATGGAAGCGAGGCTGGTAAATAAAGCTATTACTACTAGAATACCACCTATTACAGCATTCGCTTCAATGCCTAGACGTTCAATTGTAATACCTCCAATTGTCGAGCCAAATGCCATTCCTACATGGACTGCTGAGTTGTTTAGACTTTGCTGAATGTCCGATGTATGAGGAGCGGATACGATTAAATAGCTTTGAATAGCTGGTTGAAGTGCCCAGCTCAGCATACTCCAAACTATCATAACAATCAGGAAAAATACTGTATTGAATGTAGTAAAAGGAAGAATGAAAATGGATATTGCAAAAATGGGAATGATAGTAACAATCGTTTTCTTAGGACCTATACGATCTGACAACAATCCACCTACACCCCCGCCGATAATAGCGGCGATACCGACAATCAAATACATTACGCTTAGCCAGTTTCCATCCAAACCGAGTGCTCCTTGTAAGAATGGAGTAAGGTAGGCATATAGTGTTAAATGGCCTCCAAAAAATAAAACAGACGTAAGTTGAATGCGTATGATTTTTTTGTTTTTTAATGTTTGTAGTTGTGCTTGAATCGAAATACTTGGTTTCGGTTCCATTTTTCCTAATAATAATTGGATACATACAATTGAAATTGCAGTTAAAACGACAATAAAGATAAACGGAGCGCGCCAACCGAAAGCGTTACCTAGCATTAATCCAAAAGGAACACCTAAAACGAGAGAAGCACTAACACCCATTAATACTAAACTAATCGCACGAGCACGGTAAGCTTCTGAACTAATATTAGAAGCGATTGTTAAACAAAGGGAAATTAAAAGTGCTGCGCACATTGCCGAAATGATTCTGGTAACTAAAAGTAAAGTGTAACTTGTGCTTAAAACAGTTATCATATTGGCAAACAACGCCACAGATAAATTTAAAAGCATGAGTCGTTTTCGTTCCATCTTTGATGTTGCAGAAAGCAGTAAGGGGCCTGATATGGCAAAAGTTAAAGAAAAAACGGAAATTAACATACCTGCTTGCCCTAAGGAAATACCGAGATCATTTGCGACTAAAGGAAGAATACCGCCGAAAATCATCTCTACTAGGCCGACGACAAAAGAAACGATCGTCAGTAAATAAACACGTTTGTTCATAAAACACCTCTCTTTAATAATTCTTTAAAATGTACTTCAGTATGAAAGATTACCATTCTATTATTTAAAGCGCAAGCTCAATAATAAAAAAAGAATTCATAGTAATTTTATAAATTAAGAACTATCATTTTATTTCGAAAAAACAAATTATCCCGTAACTTTTAAGTGCAAAAAATC
>NZ_JAGXJX010000536.1:0-257 GCF_019091125.1 Paenibacillus sp. GbtcB18 | reverse complement strand
AACCTTAGTTTAATCAGATACGTTAGATGACATCTTTTGAAATAATATTTTTATATAAATATAAAATTCATATATATATAATTATAATTATAATTATAATGAACATTCTGTAAAAAGGGTAAGAGGTTTTGCATATCTATCCTTTCATAGATTCGATATACACCATATGCGCCCCCCCCCCCAGCAAATTTCAGTATTGCATGCGCATATGCCTACAAAAATTTAGGTTTTGCAAATATATTTATATCAGATTCATA
>NZ_JAGXJX010000535.1:0-257 GCF_019091125.1 Paenibacillus sp. GbtcB18 | reverse complement strand
GGCAGTGAGGAACAGCACCTAACGGTTCCGCACGCGGGAGGTTTTGTACGGGATGATGCCGACCACCTTCCACGCCCCGCCCGGGACCGTATCGTACCAAACCGTGTTTCTGTCGTCGCCCCGCCCTACATTAAAAGAACCCGAGGGCCCCGTAATAACGGGCATCCCCGGCATCCATTCGGACAGTGGGCGGCTCATCCATTCCACCCCGGGGCCCGCGATAATGCTGCCCCGTTTGTCTACGAGCAGAACGCTGC
>NZ_JAGXJX010000534.1:0-257 GCF_019091125.1 Paenibacillus sp. GbtcB18 | reverse complement strand
GCATCTTTATACCTAAAAGTTTGGAGTTGCATAGAACACCATAAGGGCATCTGAAACCCTTTCAAAAGGGTTGTCTTTGACTGAAGAACACATTGGACATTGTCTTTTGAAGTTTGTGTTTCTCACTATAGAGTTGCAATCACATGACTTCAACCATAGTGACTCCATCAGCCCCATTTTGGTAGGAGGATCTATCCTTGGCTTCCTAAGGCTCTAGTTTGTACTAAATCTTCAAAAGATTTCAAACAGGAACTAAA
>NZ_JAGXJX010000533.1:0-257 GCF_019091125.1 Paenibacillus sp. GbtcB18 | reverse complement strand
AAAGGCTTATGTTTCCTGCTTTGAATATTTATCCAGATAAATCGATAGTGACTTAGATCCCACATCACAACAACGTGCCATATGATATAAATTTAAATAGCGCACTGATGCAATTATGATAAGTTAAATGTATAATCATTAGGAATCCATCTAAGATATATTGAGCTCCACTCATATGTGTATGTGTATATGGAGAATCGGGAGGATGCTTGGGTACTAACATCTTGCTCATGAGAAATTTTTCGTTTTGAGATTGT
>NZ_JAGXJX010000532.1:0-257 GCF_019091125.1 Paenibacillus sp. GbtcB18 | reverse complement strand
AGAAGACATGATTAATTACTTAGGAGCTATTCGTGAAATCCCTTCTCTTTGCGGGGATAAGAATAGAGTGCTTTGGCCATTAATATCCAAATGCTAAATTCAAAAAAATAATGGTTATAATTTTAGCTATTTCTATATCAAATATTTGAGTTGATGGGAGGTACAGTTTGTATGGAAATGAAAAAAATGTTAAACAATGACCGTATTAAACCATATTTATTAAAAGCACGTTTTGGAGTTGAAAAAGAAAGTCAACG
>NZ_JAGXJX010000531.1:0-257 GCF_019091125.1 Paenibacillus sp. GbtcB18 | reverse complement strand
AAACTTTCTTCTAAAAGATTTTCACCCAAAATAAATGAAAAGGAAAGCTTGAAATTTTGTGATAATTGCAGCATCGAAAGTTTAAGCAGAGGACATGAGTTGCTAATTGCATTATGATGAGGGGAATGTTATGCAAATGAAGGGAGTGATGGCATCATGACTACAAGATGTTGACAGTATTTGGAACTGACAAAGTGGCTTTGACTGGTAGACTGATTGACTGTGTAAACACAGAATAGTCAAGGCTACATAAATCT
>NZ_JAGXJX010000530.1:0-257 GCF_019091125.1 Paenibacillus sp. GbtcB18 | reverse complement strand
AAATATGGTCTGCAGCAAAGTTTGAAGAATGTAGCATCAACCAAAATTCAGTGCCTTCGGTTTATAGCACAAAAACATACCAAGAAAAGGTTTACTTGATCAAGCTACTTAAGCCTAAAGGCGTCAAATTCAAACACAGTTTGGAACATAACATGTTCTTACCCTCACACATCCCTAAATACCATGTTGTTACATACCATTTCCATAACAACAACAGATCTGATAATTCCTGCTCCTTTTCCTTTCAACCCAAAAAA
>NZ_JAGXJX010000529.1:0-257 GCF_019091125.1 Paenibacillus sp. GbtcB18 | reverse complement strand
AGAGCTTGGGCGGCTAGGGTTTAGTCAGTTTTAACTTGTGTGTTCAACAGTTTTTTTGCTCAACTGTCATTGAACACGAATCACTGAGTGGATTATAGTAAGGTAGTTTGTATTTAGTTATTGTTCTCTTGATTCCAGGCCTGGACTTGAGGCGAGCTTGAAGAATGGTGTCCTAATCTCATATTGTATAGTCATTATAGTTTGAAGTCGACATCTATTTAGTTCTTATGGTTTTATTTTAATCTGAATAGTTCTTA
>NZ_JAGXJX010000528.1:0-257 GCF_019091125.1 Paenibacillus sp. GbtcB18 | reverse complement strand
AATCAGGCCCCGATCATGACCTGATCAAGATTCAATTTTGACCTTGTCAATTTTAAACTTTGATCAAACCTGAATTTTGGCTATGGTTTGGTTGAATTATGACTAGAGCCCAATTTAGACCTAATTTGGATAGAATTTAATCTTTTGATTGATTTTGACCCTTGTCAACCTTTATTTGATTGAACCTTAATTTTGACCAATTTTGATCTTGATTGACTCTAATTTTGATGGTCCTAATTAGGTTAATGTTTAACCCA
>NZ_JAGXJX010000054.1:0-1567 GCF_019091125.1 Paenibacillus sp. GbtcB18 | reverse complement strand
AATCATTTTGCCCTCTTCTTTACTCACATAATTCTACAGCTATCCTACGATCTTTTTCTTTGTTTTCATTTAAGGTTCTAGCGTTATAAATTGATACAATTAATGTAGCTAATGAAAGAATTGATGTAATAATTAGTGCTATATTCACTTTGGTCCCTCTTTATGCTCTAAATCACCATTATTACATAAGATTATTACGTTATACAAGGACTATGCATTATCACGATAATTTTCATGATATTTATCTAAATCACCCTTTTATTTAAAATATTGGTGAATTTGTTTGAAGTTATATTAATCCCCCTAAAAAAAGCGCAAAAAGAATCTACTTATAATTAAATCCCCCCTCTTTTCAAAATAACGTAATAAAAATCAGATTATCTTCAGATACCAAATTTCTTTCATACGTCAAATATTAAATTCCAAACTTAGCCACTTCGAATGCTGATAATGGTAAAATATCCTATATAAATACAATTTATGATGGTGGTAAATTTTCTTTATTAGGAGGAGAGGAAAATGGCAGTAACAATGAAAGAAGCTTACTCGACAATTTTGAATGAAAAGGTTTCAGCGCAAGAAATAGATGAACCTGTAAATAAGCATTTAAAACAAGAATTAGAATGTAGAGTTTGTAGAATACCTGTGGCGCATCGCACAAGACATATGAGAAATGAAGTAGAAATTCCAGCGCTTTTTTACCGAAAAGGCGGCATAAACCACGAGGAATTCTGTTCATACAATACACTCGGTCAGATTAAAGTTATCGCACGTGATTCCGATGATGACATTTTAAAAAGTGTAGAGGATAAAACTTTTTTATTTCGCTTAAATATGATCCATGAGCCTTTAGAAGAATTGAAAAATCAAACTACAAAGCCAAAGAATGATCAAAACAAGGCACTGAATAAAAAAGATAGAACTTATCATTCTAGCGGGAGCTTAAACTCATACTTATCAGCCATGAAAAAGATAATTGAGTTACGGAATATTCTAGAAAAACAAACCGAACTACACTCTATTATTGAAATTGAAATGCATGGAAAAAGAATAAAGTGGAGTGATTTTTATTATGAACCTGACCGTTATATACAATCGTGCAATTACGTCAAACAACTAAAATGGGAAAACAGACATCCCATTTGTATAGAAGGCATTGTAGACAGCGTGCGATATATAGAAATGTCAGGGAAATACGCTATAAACCTTCGTTGGGGAAAAAAAGGAATTAGTAGTAATGGTATAGAGCAAATTCCTTCACCCTCTATTTACTTCGATTCTGAAACACTTTCGCCAGAAGATATAAACCCCGGACAGCATATTGCTGTATGCGCAGTATGTACATATCGAATGACAGGCGGAAAAGTTAGACAATTTATGAATACAAATGCCCATTTATATCACAAAAACCAGCTTGTAATTTTATCTGATTAATAAAAGTTCAAACTATTTTTAATCCTACTATTTTTCATTTCCAACTTTCAAACTCACATTATATGCTATAGAAATATGAGTTTATTTTTTTATGTCACCTGTCATTTTGAATATGGATAAGTTCGCTTTGAGG
>NZ_JAGXJX010000527.1:0-257 GCF_019091125.1 Paenibacillus sp. GbtcB18 | reverse complement strand
ACAATTGTTAAACTAATTTTCAATACCTTCATATTTCCCCCCCTCATTTTGCACATATAGTCAATTTTTTTTTAAAATGACGCGATACGATATGTAGTACACGAGATGACTTTAATTCTATCTCTCGTGCTGCATCGTCAAAACCCCTTTCTTATTAAATGTACCATAAAATACCATGCGATAATAAGAATATTCAGATTAAATGAGGGTGACAGAGAAAAATTATGTTTTTACTTCTGAAATAGACAACCCCTGCA
>NZ_JAGXJX010000526.1:0-258 GCF_019091125.1 Paenibacillus sp. GbtcB18 | reverse complement strand
TTCAGCGTTGTCCCAGTCCCGCTTCTTGTTCTTGTAGCGGTCCTCCACGAGCGGCGCCCGCACGCGGACGATGGCCTGCATGAACATCATGCGTCCCCCGAAGTACGGACCTTGTACTTCTCCACAGCCTTCACCCAGGCCTCCGTGGGCCCGGCCGCGGCCTGCGCGCCGAACCTCACGGACTGTCCGCCGACGGTCTGAGACTGGACTCCGACCGGGATGTTGACGCCGGCCTCGGCCCGTTCCAGGACGACCTCT
>NZ_JAGXJX010000525.1:0-258 GCF_019091125.1 Paenibacillus sp. GbtcB18 | reverse complement strand
CGCATTGGTCAGCCTGGGACCCGCCTTGGGCCGCCTTGACACCCTAAACCCGCCAAGGGGCTGCTTAGGGCCGCCTTGACCCGCCTTTGACCCCCTTGGCCCGCCTTGACCCGCATTAACCTGCCTAGAATCGACATGGGCCTCCTTGACCCTCCTAGACCCGCCTAGGGCCGCCTTGACCATCCTAGACTCGTCTTGGGCCACCAAGAGGCCACCATTACTCGCCATGACCCGTCAAAGGGCTGCGTTTACATGCCT
>NZ_JAGXJX010000524.1:0-258 GCF_019091125.1 Paenibacillus sp. GbtcB18 | reverse complement strand
GCGAACGTCACGGATTCCACGTTCGGCGCGTTGACGACATTGTCGATAATCGCCAGCTTGGCGTTCGGATTTTGCGTCGCTACCGTCTTCATCGCATCGCCGATGATAAAGCCGATGCCCCACGTCAGGTTGAAGTTGCCCTTGACCATTTGGGTCAGATTCGGGATATATTCCGAATCGCTCTTGCTCTGTAAATATTTCACCTGAGCCCCGGTATCTTTCGCAAGCCGCTGCAGCCCTTCCCAAGCGCTCTGGTTA
>NZ_JAGXJX010000523.1:0-258 GCF_019091125.1 Paenibacillus sp. GbtcB18 | reverse complement strand
ATTGAACTGATGCTCGCGTCCCTTGGGGCGGGCATCCATCGTACGACGCCGGTGCCTACGGAGTAGCACTTTATACATCCATATGACCACAGCCGCTGGAATATCCCTTTTTCCATGGGAGAAGGGATACCCTGCGGTTTACATATTCCGTATTTGATTTGCATTATAGTGCGGGCGATAGCGGCAAATGCGGGCGAAAACGGCCGTTCCGCCCAGCCAGCGGAGGCTCTCGTCCTGTCCGGGACAAGCTGCCCGGCA
>NZ_JAGXJX010000522.1:0-258 GCF_019091125.1 Paenibacillus sp. GbtcB18 | reverse complement strand
CCGCTCACCGCGACCCTGACCCGGCGCTCCAGGGACTGGGCGTGGGGACCGAGGTCGATGTCGACCACGGTGCTCTTGGGAACACCCCGCATCCGCAGGTCCTCGCCCACAGCGATGAACTCGATCTGAGCCTCGAACCGGTCACAGCCGGCTTCGGTCCAGTCCGGCGGAGCGAGGTCCGGAAAGCGCGGGAACTCGACCCGCAACGTCACAGCGGCGCCGTACGGACTCAGGTGCACCGATCTGAGAACCAAGTGC
>NZ_JAGXJX010000521.1:0-258 GCF_019091125.1 Paenibacillus sp. GbtcB18 | reverse complement strand
AAGAAAATCGCATACATCCTTGATACAATGATGCTTAAGCCCAAGGAAGGGACAAGCAAGGATGAGATCACTTGCTATGTGAATTATATAGATGACTCTACTCTTGTTTAGTGTTACAAGTTGGGCACCATGACTCCAAAGTTATAGAGATAGCATGGAAAGATGGATGCCAAATCCATTCTCCTATGTGTCCATAAATTATTTGAGGAATAGGAAAGGACATAGCGATATGAGATTTCCAAGAGCCTCTTCTATGCT
>NZ_JAGXJX010000520.1:0-258 GCF_019091125.1 Paenibacillus sp. GbtcB18 | reverse complement strand
AAAAGGCGAATTAACATTCGTGGCTACTATGAAGCTAGAGTCACTCAACAAGATGGCCATTCAGGAACCTGTTGTGGTGGCGAACGTCCTGAAAGAGTTCACTGACATTATGCCACCCGAGTTATCAAAGACTCTATCGCCACGCAAAGGCGTGGATCATAATATCGAGCTGGAGTCAGGAGTGAAGCCTCTAGTGAGACCACCTTATCGCATGCCCCCGCCAGAGTTGGCAAAACTCAGAAAGCAGTTAGGTGAATT
>NZ_JAGXJX010000519.1:0-258 GCF_019091125.1 Paenibacillus sp. GbtcB18 | reverse complement strand
AATAATAAATAATCCATCAATATTTTTCTCAATATGCTTGAACAAGTCATATAATCCAAGCGGATTTAGTTTTGGGTTGTGCTACGCTTTCTTTTATTACATGTTAATGCACACCATATTACCCTTAAAAATTAGCATTTAAATTTTCTAATTCATTTTGATTAATGTATCCTGCATTCCACCAATTCATAAAACATCTACACTGCATCAATTCAAAAGCCTCTCAATGTGCTGAGAACATTAGGAGATAAATGACAC
>NZ_JAGXJX010000518.1:0-258 GCF_019091125.1 Paenibacillus sp. GbtcB18 | reverse complement strand
AAAATAATGTGATAGAAAGAATGAACAGAATCATTGAAGAAATGATTAGGTGTATGCTTTTTCATGCTAAGTTGCATAAGTCATTTTGGAAGGAGGCTATGAGAACTATAATTGATTTAATAAACCTTTCTTCATTAGTTCCTCTTAAAGATGATATTTTAAATAGAGTATAGAAAAAGAAAAATATATTTTATAATCACTTGAGAGTCTTTGGGTGCATGATTTTCTTGAGGTATGGTTATGAAGGATTTGGGTACA
>NZ_JAGXJX010000517.1:0-258 GCF_019091125.1 Paenibacillus sp. GbtcB18 | reverse complement strand
TCATCTGGACCCGCTCGTGCGCCGGGTGGAAATGTACCGCTACTGCATGGAATTGGTCGCGGCTTCGTTCGGACTTCAGCAGTATGACGTCATCCATGCCCAGGCCGTGATCGCCTCGCTCGCGTTAAACCGGGTAAGACCCCCGAGTACCGGTCTGGTGGCGGGCATTCACGGATCACTGGCAAGGGAGATTAGAATCTTGCTGGGTGAGGAAGGCAGGCTGGATTCCGAGAAGCTGCGGCCGCTTGCGCATCTTTA
>NZ_JAGXJX010000516.1:0-258 GCF_019091125.1 Paenibacillus sp. GbtcB18 | reverse complement strand
CCTTTCTACAAGATGGTCGCAGAGGGCAAAACGGCGCTGGAAGCGGAGCCGAATCCGTACACGAGAGCCACGGCTCTCAACATCGGTGATCCGCCGAGCTGGCGCAAAGCGCAGCGCACCCTCCAGGAGTCGAACGGCGTGGCCGTGTCCGTCACGGACGAGGAGATTCTGAACGCGAAGGCCGTAATCGACGGGTCCGGCATCGGCTGGGAGCCGGCTTCCGCGGCTACGGTTGGGGGTCTGCGCAAACTCGTATCC
>NZ_JAGXJX010000515.1:0-259 GCF_019091125.1 Paenibacillus sp. GbtcB18 | reverse complement strand
AAATACTTATATTTTTTAGATGAGAATACAGAGATGGATGTATCGAATTATTAGAAAAGATATAATTTTTTTATTTGTTAATAACTAGATATAACTCCGACAGAGAATAATTAAAGCAACTCGTTAAAATTTTGATCTTTAAGGTGATACATGAGATAATATTTATTTATTTATATTATGACAATTCCTTTTTGACCCAGTAGAGTAACTTGAGCTAAATAGATTAAATTCAAATTAATATAAGGGAAAATTTAGTTTT
>NZ_JAGXJX010000514.1:0-259 GCF_019091125.1 Paenibacillus sp. GbtcB18 | reverse complement strand
AGGTGCTAATGCTGCAATTTGCAGATTCGCATTGTGCAATCCATCAAAGAAGCTAATTGCGAACGCTCCTATAATACCGCCTACATACATCGCTAATGGAAGGCGAACGTAATTTTCAACGAGTGATAATACGATCAGCACGATACCAATTGGATAAATTGCAATTAGAATCGGTAATGCTAATGCGTTCAACTGAGTTAAGCCAAGATTTGCTACCATAAATGCTAACACACAGAAAATGAAAATAACTTTTTGATAA
>NZ_JAGXJX010000513.1:0-259 GCF_019091125.1 Paenibacillus sp. GbtcB18 | reverse complement strand
ATTACCGGCTGTTCTGGCATTATCATCACTTAATTCTGGTTGGCTGGTGCAACTCGCTGATTCTTACCGAAGTGTTCGAGAGATACGAGGCATACCGGCAGGGCATAGCTTTGGGCCTTGCGCCGGCAAAGCCTTACAGCTCCTACATGTCCTGGCTGCTAAAGCAAGATATGAAACAGGCGGAGTATTTCTGGAAGCAAGATTTGAATGATTACCGTGAACCGGTATCTCTTCCGCTGGCTCGCTATGACTCTTCTCA
>NZ_JAGXJX010000512.1:0-259 GCF_019091125.1 Paenibacillus sp. GbtcB18 | reverse complement strand
ACGGTGGAGATGGACGGGTGCGCGGCGCATCCGGGTGCGCTGAATACGCTCTCGGTTTTGGGATAAGGTTTAATTTGGCTAGCTTCTTCTACTAGTGTGTAGCTGAGCGCGGCCACTTGCCAACACTCTCGGACCTTTCATGCCATATCTGGTTGTCTGCTGACCTTTCATATTCGTAGATGACTAGTCGTCTCACTTGGGTTGAATTGATACTCATGAGTAGTCAGTCACTTCCCATACGTATATTGTGTATTGTATG
>NZ_JAGXJX010000511.1:0-259 GCF_019091125.1 Paenibacillus sp. GbtcB18 | reverse complement strand
ATATTTAATCGTAAGATTAATAACAATACACTCATTTAATTTTTATCAACGGATTATGTTGTCAATAGTATTTCTATATTCTTAAGAAGAAAAACAGATCGATTGACTAATTTTTCTTATCCCTTTCTCGATTATGAATTTCATATCAGCATTGTGTTTTTTTTTTTTTTCTATTCAGTATTTAACATCAGAAGTGTGAAGATATGCGTGAGTTTCAAATAGATCACAAGGTTCATTTGTCCCACAAATTCCATCTGAC
>NZ_JAGXJX010000510.1:0-259 GCF_019091125.1 Paenibacillus sp. GbtcB18 | reverse complement strand
CATACTAATATTAAGAACCTGTTCTACACCGCCTGCCACCCGGAGTTTCGTAACCGCTGGCAAAAAGGAATAAAAGCCGTACATGATGTAGATCATAAGCTGCCTGGCATCGGCAACCGTTACCGTTATGAGCTGGAAAAAGGAGAGCGTATGGTATATGTTAGCAGCTTTGCCTATAACCCGGATGAAAGTATTGTGCTCACTGAAACCGACGCAAATAAGAAAAGCTCCCTTCATTTCTTTATGGAAAAGATGGATG
>NZ_JAGXJX010000509.1:0-259 GCF_019091125.1 Paenibacillus sp. GbtcB18 | reverse complement strand
CTATATGTTACTAAATATGCCTTCCAATAGACCCAAATTAGCCTTGATTTAGGCCCAATGGGTCCCTAATTGAGTTAGAATGGTTACACCTAAAACTAACTTAATTGAAATCTAAACTACAATGATTAAGACATAAACGATTATATAACATAAATCCTGTGTTGTCCGGCATGTCATTGGTTCATCCGAACTCCTTATGCATCGTACTTTCCTTTAGCGTATTACCCGATCCATTAGTATGTTGACTCCCACAACATCC
>NZ_JAGXJX010000052.1:710-1724 GCF_019091125.1 Paenibacillus sp. GbtcB18 | reverse complement strand
AGAAATACAGTGCCCTAACTGTAGTCACAAGCTCAGAATAACAAAAGGATCTGGATACTTGGACTGCGGTAGTTGCAAGAAACGTACTTTAGTAGAATGGAAAACTTTTAACTAATAAATTACATATTTAAAAATTTGTTTGAGGTGACTGTATTGTTAGACGTAACAAAAATTCAATCAATAATTGAAAAACTCCAAAAAGAAAAATACGATATTCAAAATTCTCTAATAAGCGTTTTGAGAATTGCAAAGCAACGATTAGATATTAGAGAAATAGTATTTCTAGAATATAATAATATCGGATTATCCCAGGCCAACTCTAAATTAATTATTAGTAAAATAGAAAAACTCTCCGAAGAAAAAGGAATACCTGGTGACGATTGTCGTCAAATAGTTAAAGAGACATTTGAGCTTATTATGAATACGAGAAAATGCAATGTATACGATTTTACTAAAGGCGAAGTAATTAAAGATCAAATATTAAATTTATCAGTTTCGGGACTTATCTCAGATCTTGAAAAATACCAAAGAGCGCTGTCATCAAATGTGGTCCCCCCTGGGCTACACCATCAAGACGTGTACTTTCTAAATCAAAGTAAAAAAACGTTAGATACTTTTTATAATCACCAAATTTCTATTAATACCAACGCCTTAAATTATATCAAAACATTTATGCTTACCTACCTAATGGACTTGGAAGAAATATTAAACAATACTGAAGGGAATAAACAAATGGGAACACAACAACCACCTAATATCACTAATATTGGGAAAAATAATTCAATAAACATCCAACAAACACCCAAAATCGAGAATAAAATCGAGAAAATTTTTATTAGTCATGCTTCAAGGGATAAAGAATACGTAAAAGAATTAGTGAAACTGCTTAATAGTATTGGTGTCCCAACAAACTCAAACAGTATTTTCTGCAGTTCGTTATCGGGGTATGATATTCCGCACGGAGAGAACATCTATGACTATCTAAAAAGTGAATTAAATAATAATAAGACTATG
>NZ_JAGXJX010000052.1:0-700 GCF_019091125.1 Paenibacillus sp. GbtcB18 | reverse complement strand
ATGGTGTTATTCGTACTTTCAGATAATTATTATCAAAGTGCACCCTGCCTAAATGAAATGGGTGCTGCTTGGATTACATCCAAAAAATGTTCTTCAGTACTTATGCCGAACTTTGACTTCAATAAAATAGAAGGAGCAATTGATCCTACTCAGATTTCCTTTAAAATGAATGATTCTAACGGTTTAGATAAATTTAGAGATTATATAATCGATTCTTTAGAATTAGAAGACCATGGTTATAGACTATGGCAAAATAACAGGGATGATTATCTTACCACTTTAGAAATACTTTTAGATAAAGAGACATCAAACTTAAATGTAACAATAGAATTAGAAAGAGTTAGAAAACAAAATACTAATTTAAAATTAGATTTACGATTTATTAATGTAACTGAAAAAGATATCGAATTTCAATATATAGACATCGCATTAGTTGATGCGTTGGGTGAAAAATTACAGATTTCTATTGAAGATGATGTAATAGAAAAAATACTATTACGTTGTAAAGAGAATAAAATTATTGAAATGATTGTCCCATATGACACTTCTGCAGCTTACCAGCTAAGACAAAACGTAACCAAAGATGCGGTAGTCGATTTTAGGATTTTATAGAATAAAAAGCGTCTCTACACTAAAGACGCTTTTTATTTACACTTCAAAAAGAACACTCGTTCGTATATAATGAACATAAATTACACGA
>NZ_JAGXJX010000508.1:0-259 GCF_019091125.1 Paenibacillus sp. GbtcB18 | reverse complement strand
CACCGCAATGAATAATGATTTCGCAAATTCAATAAATTTTCAAGTCAACAAGTTGTTGATATTGCAAATCAGTTAGTGGTGGTACTACGGTTGATAGTTGACTGAAAGTTGAAAGAATTAGGCAGCCTTGGTCCTATCTAAATAATTTGGTAACATTGTTATTGCATTTGAGAAGGAGCCAGCATTTATGTTCAAGAGGGGTACAATACTTAATAGATGATCTGCGATAGCATGAAAGAATTTAGTCCGAATGATTGCA
>NZ_JAGXJX010000507.1:0-259 GCF_019091125.1 Paenibacillus sp. GbtcB18 | reverse complement strand
ATTGGGATTGGAATTGAGCTAACCCAATTAAGAGCCAATTGGGCCTATGTAAGGACCGTGTTGGGCCTAATGAAAGGCCCAAACAATAACCTAAAAGGTGGCATCGTTGTGGCATAGCCTCCGAGACTATGTCAGGCGATGGTACTATCGGTCTAGGCGGTGGTACCGCTCAAACACAGTCTCTGAGAGGCTACAGGTGGTGGTACTGCCCAGTGGCAAGGTGCCAGGCGGTGGTACCGCCCAATGTAGTGTTAGTGTC
>NZ_JAGXJX010000506.1:0-259 GCF_019091125.1 Paenibacillus sp. GbtcB18 | reverse complement strand
GTAGTGCTCAAACACTTCTTCTACTTTGGTTAACCCCTGTACAATTTCAGGTTTGATCGGGGTTTGCTGGGTTAACTTCTCAGCAAACAATGTACGGTTATGAGATATTTCTATAATGGCCTCATTGGCATCCAGCTTCACCTCATTACCACCAATTCCATAGTTATCGTTCATAATAAAAGATTTTAATATTTGCTATGGTTACTACTTAAATTTAACGATTTATCCGGAAGAACAGAGTGCCCAATTACCAAAATAA
>NZ_JAGXJX010000505.1:0-259 GCF_019091125.1 Paenibacillus sp. GbtcB18 | reverse complement strand
CAATTCACGGAAAGTATCTCCAATATTTCAACAGGATAAGGTCATTGTCGAATGTTATTAAAGGTGGTGTTGATGCTGCTTACGCTTTTCTAAAACAAAGCATCGAGCACTTTGGATTCTTTCAATTGCTTTAAAAAAAAACAGAACGAAAAGGAATGGAAGGCGTATGGCCACTTACGAGCTCTCTCTTTCTCGGTGCTTGCATGCGTCCACGTCGATGGGGATCAGCACCAACGTCAGATGCAGTGCTTGAAGGAGA
>NZ_JAGXJX010000504.1:0-259 GCF_019091125.1 Paenibacillus sp. GbtcB18 | reverse complement strand
TAATAAAAAAAAATTCAAAACATCACTTAATTATTTTTTAATATAGGTAATAGCGATTATTTTTTTATATATATGTTATCTTATATATATATGTTATCAAAACATCTCTTATTTTTTAATATATATGTTATCTTTTATAACATATATAATATGCTCCGAGATAGATAAACCCTTCCTTCTAATCACAATAAGGGCAAATGACATGAAAATTATAACCAACTTCTTCATATCATTTTTTAAGGATAGCTAGTGTACCAAA
>NZ_JAGXJX010000503.1:0-259 GCF_019091125.1 Paenibacillus sp. GbtcB18 | reverse complement strand
CTTCAATTCAACATCCAATATCATATTCTTCAGCTACGTCTGTTCTTTAGGCATTCCCTTGTTTTTTTGAATGAGCATCTACGCCGCTTGAATTCCCATCTCTCTAGTCGGTCTGCTAACCACGGTCACTCTTGGCTGCACGAATTGAGCAAGCTCGTTCTCGTCGAACCCAATTAAAGAAATATCCTCTCCGATTCGGAGATTCAAATCGCGTATCGCTTTAATCGCACCCGTGCTGGAGGCGTTATTAGCCGCAAAT
>NZ_JAGXJX010000502.1:0-259 GCF_019091125.1 Paenibacillus sp. GbtcB18 | reverse complement strand
CTACCTCCCTGATGAGCTTCCGGTTCCGGTGAACTATCGGGATCTGAAGCCTTCCAACATTATGATCGACGGCCAGGAACAAGTCAGGCTGATCGATTTCGGTATTGCCCGGGATTTCAAAAGCGGCAGACAAGCGGATACGGTCCAGATAGGAACCGGCGGTTTTGCCGCCCCGGAGCAGTTTCAGCAGACTCAAACCAACCGCAGGACCAACCTGTATTCGCTGGGCGCGGTACTGTACTACCTTCTGAGCGGAGGG
>NZ_JAGXJX010000501.1:0-259 GCF_019091125.1 Paenibacillus sp. GbtcB18 | reverse complement strand
CCGTCGAGATCGCCCAAAGGTGCATTTCATGCACATCTTCGACTCCTTCGACACTGCCGGTATCGCGGCGGATTTCCTCCAGATTGAACTTGGCGGGAACGGATTCCATCAGAATGTGGTAAGATTCCTTAATGATCCGGCTGCCTCCGATGAAAATAATGCAGCTGATTACGATACTGCTCAAAGGATCGAACCACAGCAATCCCGTAAAATAAATGATAATCGCCGAAAATATGACCCCTACGGAACTGAGCAGGTC
>NZ_JAGXJX010000051.1:0-1744 GCF_019091125.1 Paenibacillus sp. GbtcB18 | reverse complement strand
CGGATTCATCCAATCTTCTATTAGTAAGTTTTAGTACAGAAGTAGGTGAGGATGAGAGGGCAAGTAATCAAGTTGAATTTAATAGTTACGGAGAAAAGAATACAGAGAATATTCTAGATGGTGTTTTTATTGCTAAAGAAAATACTTACAAGAGATGGTTGACTCAAGAAGTCACTAATGATAAAAATCTGGATTTCTATACGAAGGTCGGAAATAATAGTAATACAAGAAAACAATACGCATTAATACAATTATTTGATTGGTAGCAGATGAAATTTATAGATGATAAAGATGTGTTGTTTTATGATTTAGAACCAAATACAGTTTTTACTGTTCAATCTCAAATTCCAATAAAAAAAGAGAAAGGAGTGTATGATTTAACGTCTATTTTAGTGCAACATCCTTTTCAAAAAATAACATTATACAACCAACAAGTAGATACAGCAATTAGAGTTGGGGTTGATGTAATAGAGTAGTAAATGAAATGTTTTTATTATAATTCTCGAAAATATATAGTTGTTTCTATGAGGAAAAAAGAAGAGAATCTTATTTTTGATTCTCTTCTTTTTTTGTTTATTAGAGAAAGGCTTTTACTTGATTTTCTCTCATTTTTATCGCCCCTTTATAACGGTTCAAGTGTAATATCAAACAAAAAAGGTCCCTCAGGCAAGCTGAGAGACCATTCAAAGTACAATCATTGATTTTAGGTGCAAAATAAAATGGTAATCAATCTAATAAATTATAAATGACTAAATTTTTCTCCTAATTTCATTTTTGCAAGTTCATAGATAAAACCTTTTTTTCGTTGTTTTATCTTTTCAATATTTTTCATCAATATCATTAACAGTAACAACTCTGAGATCTTATAACCGATAAGAGTTATAATCGAAATCATAAATATATTTGCGAAATTCAAATTACCACCCCTTCATATCACAAAAAGCTGTAAAAATTTTAGGTGTCTTAGAGCTATATTTCCATCTTTTACAAGCTAAATATGCCCCTAATTCCAATATTATTGTTACTAACCAAGCAGCTCCTATAGCTAAAAGTGCATCTATAAGAGCCCCTACTGTAATAATAACAGGAAGAGCCGTATTGATCGGATCTGGTCCTGGAAATTCAACTTTATCTTTTTTTATCTTTTCAAACGCTTTAACTTCTGATGAACTTAAATTTTCATATCCATTTTTTAAATTTGTTGTTTGTTCTGGGGTAAGCCCTAATTCAAGTGCCTTTGAAGAATCAAAGAGATACTTATTCCCACCTACCAATGTAAGGGATTTGTTAGCGATAGCATGGATTTTTTCTATTTCTTCCCAATTGATGTTTTGTTCTTCTAAAACTTCATTGATAGATGTCAACGTTTGTTTATCCAAAGTAGATTGTGTGCTTGAAACCTTTAAATTTTGTGTTGAAGCTGATTCTTTAGCGAAAGCATCAGCCCCCGGTATAAAATGCATAAAACCTAAAACTGTAGTAGAAATGAGTATTGCTTTTTTAAACATTAATTTTCATCCTCCAATTTCAAATTTTTGCCAACATCGATAAATATATTCAATTAATAATGTATAATTCCTCGTATAATATTATTTTGTTTATGTAAAGAAATGGTAAATATAGAAGTGAAACAATTAATCTTTCTTTGTGAAATTAAACATAAACAATCCAATAGAAAAAATCACAAAAAATTCTATTATAAATTTCTTTTAAAGGTAACATATAAATACAATCTTCTAATCTG
>NZ_JAGXJX010000500.1:0-260 GCF_019091125.1 Paenibacillus sp. GbtcB18 | reverse complement strand
TCATCGGAGTTATCGACACTGTCCGTGCACATTCCAATATCTTTAAAGCGTATCATTCCTTCCCTCATGGCTACACCCTCCGCTTCATGTTAAAAAGTTAAAACACAGGCGCAGCCTGTGTCCGGGTGATCGGAAAGGAACGCGAGTGCTCCGCATGGCCATACGTGTATGCGTCAAGTCCCCCCTCGCCAGTGGGTAGCTTGTCAAGCGGCAGGCCGCCCACTGCTCCACACCGTAAAAACCGCGGGGTGCAGAAGCGG
>NZ_JAGXJX010000499.1:0-260 GCF_019091125.1 Paenibacillus sp. GbtcB18 | reverse complement strand
AAATCTTTCGCTAGACTACTGGGGCTTCGGCTGCTTATATCATGGTACGGCGTCGAAGGAAGCGGGTCACTTAAGATGGTACGGCGTCGGAGGATGCGGGTCACTTATGGCGGAACGGGTTCCCTCGCCTTGCGCCCCAAAACAAGATAACACTAACCCCCGGATTGTAAGCCTACAATCATTGTTGGACACTGCTCTGGACGGGAAGCCCACCAGATGCTAAATCCAATACATAAAACAAGGTAATAGCACATTCCACC
>NZ_JAGXJX010000498.1:0-260 GCF_019091125.1 Paenibacillus sp. GbtcB18 | reverse complement strand
CGAGTCGTGCCCGCCCCGGAGTTCGTGGCCGACCTCACCGAACGCGCCGAGGACGCGGGCCGACAGGACGCGGCCCATACGGAGACCGCAGTGCCCCTTCCCGTCCCGCCGGGTGGGACGGACCACAAGACCAACCTGGTACGGCTGCGCGGACCGCTGGACCGGGCCCGCCGTGCCGCCCTCGCCGAGATCGGTGCCCGCGTCGTCGCATTCCAGCCGCCCGGAACCTACCGCCTCCGTCTCACTCCCGGCCAACGCGA
>NZ_JAGXJX010000497.1:0-260 GCF_019091125.1 Paenibacillus sp. GbtcB18 | reverse complement strand
AATTTTATATTTTCCAGGAAAAAAAACTAGCAAAACTAAGAACCCAAATCCCAGATGGACAAAATACCTGCCAAGTTTTGTTATCTAAGCAACTCTACAAGTATCCCTATCTAAACCAGGCAGTCCATGCTCTACACCATCCCCAAACAAACACGCTAAATCTTTCACAAAAAACCACCCTCACTTTCCACAAAGACCTTACAAAGGGGGATATCGACAAAAAAATACTGACAGGAAATAAACTTTCTCTCGAAGCCACC
>NZ_JAGXJX010000496.1:0-260 GCF_019091125.1 Paenibacillus sp. GbtcB18 | reverse complement strand
ATTGCTCTGGACGCTAATATATTAATGTCAACAACTTCAATCCCCTAGCCATGCTGATGATGCACTGTCACTGCCCTACTTGAAGTTACTTTTTTCACCCAAGTGTAACTACTATGTATGATGAGGCAGTCTTGTGTAACTCCTAGATTGGGGACTCCTACGTATGCTGGTTTTGAGAGCATTTACCACTAACTGAAAATGGGGTCAAATATTTACCCATAAATCCCCATTTCCTGCTTTCTTGGGTTTGTATGAGATAA
>NZ_JAGXJX010000495.1:0-260 GCF_019091125.1 Paenibacillus sp. GbtcB18 | reverse complement strand
AAATGGCCCAAAACTGCATTGTTTTCACGTGCCATGGGTTGATTTGTGGCTGGCGGCCTAGCGGCATGAAACGTTAGCCGTCTCAGCACCTTGGAATCCCCCATGTGGCAACGAGGCAGATGAGGCTTTGGGTAGGTGTTTGAGGGGTGATGCAATGTCTTTAGTGTGCCCGCTTTCTATTTGATGAAAGTGTAGGTGAACATTAGGCCTGCATCTACCTTCGGAACCCGTTTTGTGTGCACTTGTTCAGCTTGCTTTTG
>NZ_JAGXJX010000494.1:0-260 GCF_019091125.1 Paenibacillus sp. GbtcB18 | reverse complement strand
AAAAAAGAAAGAAAACAAGGCGTAGAAGGGCTCAATTGCTTAACAAGCTCTTGTGCAACAAAGATCCCGCATCAATTTAGGCCAACATGCCCCTTTACCTCGGCATTTGCTGCTCCCCTCCCCACGAGGAGCTTTCCCAATTGCCCCCTTGCGAGTTGGGGCTTTAGCCTGGGCCCCTCGGACCTCATGGACTAACCCACCGGAGGACCCCTTGTGCGCTAGCATTTTTGTCTTCTTCCTCGGAAGATGAGGAGGGAGGT
>NZ_JAGXJX010000493.1:0-260 GCF_019091125.1 Paenibacillus sp. GbtcB18 | reverse complement strand
CAAAGTACAATTTAAGTACTGAACTGTGAACAGTACTAAGTACACTACCAATAGAAAGGGCATTGGTATACAGTTGGTATTTAAAGTTTACTTCCTCTGTCTTCTCAAGAAACAACCAGAAAGCAATGTCTGAATTAAATTGAAAGCAAAATTTTAGATAGCCAAAGATTGCAGAGGCCAAAAACATTCAGTTGAAAAAGAATATGGATAATTTAAAAGAAGCTCTAGTTATTGTAGAAATGGTTCTTCCAGAGAACAAA
>NZ_JAGXJX010000492.1:0-260 GCF_019091125.1 Paenibacillus sp. GbtcB18 | reverse complement strand
ATCAACTTGCTTCCTTCTTAGGTCCCACACCCATACCCAACTCCCACCACGACACTCCACCTTCTCATATCAAGGAATCAGGTCAAGTAACCAGAGAGCACAGCTCACTTCCCCAGAACATGAACCTTCTTCCCACCTTCACATGGTTGACCCACACCACCACCACCCATGCCATGAGATCTCCCCATATCCTACCATAAGAAATACTAGTGCGCAACTTGCTATATAACAACACAAAACAATCACCTCCTACAGCAGTA
>NZ_JAGXJX010000050.1:0-2004 GCF_019091125.1 Paenibacillus sp. GbtcB18 | reverse complement strand
TATTGGCCTCCATTTATATTGTTATAAGTTGAAATATTCCGTGTGAATTGAAATCTTCCTGCTAGAAAATAAGTAATTTGTCGGAGTGAGGAGAAATGACTCGATATGTGCGGGTAAAAGTGTTTTGTAATTGTTTGACAGACGGTTGACCTTTACACTATACTGTAAACAACTAGTTACAGTATGGTGTAAAGGATACAGTGAACTGAAAAGGATGGTTGGTATGGAAACTTTTACTGCAAAGCAGATTACAGAAATTCTTCAAAAGGAAGGGACGAATATAAATTTAAGAACTGTGCGGTATTATACGCAAATTGAAATTGTGCCTCCTTTAGAGTTAGTAGGGAATAAAAGGGCTTATACAGAGAAACATTTACATTATTTTCGGGCGATCATCACACTATCAAAAACAGGAGAAACACTTGCTTCTATTCAGGAAAAGTTGAAAGAAATGTCTCTTGAAGAAATTATAAAAATTGGGGAACGAATGACTTTTTATCAGTCGGATAAAATTCTTCAGCATGAAACACATAAAGTGAATGATGATGTGTTCATTACTTTAAGTACGAATGTTTCAGATGAATTGAAGCAACAAGTCATTAACTCTGTTTCACAAATTTTAAAAGGAGAAAAGTGATGAAAATCAAATTAGCGAAGTCGATGATTGAAAATGAAGAAGGAACGAACCATGTATTAATTGAAATTCCGGATTCTTTGTCTTACGTTTCAGCTGAAATTGCTATTTCTCTACCGAGTGGTTTATCTCGATCTAAAAATGTGAATGGATTTTATGAAGATGAATTTGGCACGATTTTTATTGATAATATTTCTGGAAAACTACAACTTTTAATTGAATTTTTCACTGAAGAACCAGTGTCATGTGGAAAAGAAATGATCGCTGTGAATCTAATTTATAAAGATAAAGAAGGCCAAGATACGTGTATAAATGAGTTTATCCCGTTGTTAATTACTCAAGAAGATGAGATGGATGAGTTAGTTGTTAATAAAGAGGTAACTGATCTTGTGAAAAGATTTCTGATAGGAGAAATAGTGGCTGAAGAAGGTGAAGATAACAGATTTGTTAACATTCGGCCGAAAATACAACAAATAAATAATCAATTCTCTGAGCTAGAAAAGAAATATCGAATTGATTTTTAATATGAAGTGGAGGAAATAAACATGAATTTGATTCCTTATGTCGTTGAACAAACCAATCGAGGGGAACGTTCGTATGATATTTACTCTCGATTATTAAAGGACCGCATTATAATGCTTACCGGTGAAATTACAGATGAATTGGCAAACGGTGTCGTTGCACAGCTACTATTTTTAGATGCAGATGATCCGGAGAAAGATATTAGCATTTATATAAATTCTCCTGGGGGATCTATTACAGCTGGGATGGCGATATTTGATACGATGCAACTTATAAAAGCTGATGTTAGTACATTATGCGTTGGAATGGCAGCTTCTATGGGAGCATTTTTACTCGCTGGAGGAGAAAAGGGGAAACGTTTTGCTTTGCCGAATGCGGAAGTGATGATTCATCAACCTCTTGGCGGAGCAAGAGGGCAAGCGACTGATATTGAAATTAGTGCAAAACGAATTTTGCATATGAGAGAACGTCTGAATCAAATATTATCAGAACGAACAGGGCAGACTGTGGAATCACTGCAACGTGATACAGAGCGTGACAACTTTATGACCGCTGAGAATGCGCTGAATTATGGATTGATTGATAAAATACTGGTACGCCAGTCATAAGGAGTGCAGAAATATGGATAATGAAACGAAGAGTGTTTATTCTGTAGAGTACGAAATGGCTGAAGTTGTATTTTATAAAAAAGTTGTAGCAACGAGTTTTGATAATGCGAAAAGTCAAATCCGTCAGCAATACCCTGATGTGCATATCCGAGCGGTTTCGATTTTAGATGATTTAAAAGACGTATAAGTTGACAAAAAAACTTATTTGTGCTATAATTTACCAATATAAAAATAACGTGT
>NZ_JAGXJX010000005.1:284541-417549 GCF_019091125.1 Paenibacillus sp. GbtcB18 | reverse complement strand
CGCTTCCTCCAGAATGTCATGCGCATTGGTGCCGCCCATGCCGGAGGCGCTCACGCCCGCACGGCGGGGATATTCGCCTGCCCATGGCTTCAACTCGGTGTTCACGTAGAATGGCGTTCGGGCAAAATCGATCTCGGGATTCGGCCGTTCGAAGTGAAGGCTCGGCGGCAACTGCTTATGTTTCAGTGACATGACCGTTTTGATCAGTCCCGCCATTCCGGCTGCCGCTTCTAAGTGACCGACATTCGACTTGACCGATCCGATGGCGCAGTCTGCAGCTCTCTTGTCCCGCTGGATGAACGCCTTTTTCATTGCAAGAAATTCGATAGAATCTCCCAATGCCGTGCTGCTTCCATGGCCTTCGATATAGCTGATCGACTCCGGATCAACCCCGGCGTTGCTGATCGCTTCCTTAATAACCGTCGCTTGCCCTTCGACGCCTGGTGCTGTGAAGCTGGCTTTTGTAACGCCGTCATTGTTCGTAGCGCTGCCTTTAATGACCGCGTGAATGTAATCTCCGTCGGCGATCGCATCCTCCAGACGCTTTAAAATTACGGCTCCCGCACCGCTGCCGAACACGGTTCCGGAAGCTTTCTCATCATATGGACGGCAATGCCCGTCAGGAGAAAGCATGCCTCCAGGCTGATAGGCATAGCCGGTTTTCTGAGGATCATAGACAGACACGCCTCCCGCGATGGCCATTTGGCATTCGTCTATCAGCAAGCTTTGGCACGCCAAATGAAGATTGACCAGAGAAGTAGAACAGCCGGTATGGAGCGAATAGCTAGGTCCGGTCAAGTTCATTTTGTATGAGATCCGCGGCGCGAGAAGCCCGAAGTCATTGCCTGCGCCGATCGTGATCACGCTGAGCTTTTCTTTTAATTCGGCGTGGGATATCAGGTTGAACACGTAGGTGTTCATCCGGCAGCCGACAAAAACGCCTACTGCCCCTTCGTATTGCTCAGCATCGTAACCGGCATTTTCAAGCGCTTCCCAGGAACATTCGAGCAAAATTCTTTGCTGGGGATCCATAATCTCTGCTTCCAACGATGTATAGCCGAAGAAGGCGGCATCAAATTCATCGGCGCCGTTAATCATCGGGGAAGCGGGTACAAAATGGACCAGTTCATTCGCCTTCTCTTTCTTCTGATTTGCTGGCTGCTCATTGTTGTCCGTATGAAAGAACGTTATGCTTTCAACGCCATTCTCGAGATTATGCCAAAACTCATCATAGTGATCAGCTCCGGGAAATTTGCAGGAAATCCCTATAATGGCTATTTCGGAGCCATGGTAGACTGTCTCTGGCTGCTTGCTAATATTAATCACGCCCTTCCTTCCGTAACCTTTGCGCTTGCAGTAATGCATTACGCTTTGCAAATTTGCCCACCGCGGGCTCTGCTTTTTCTGCTGTGTCTTCCTTATGCCCCTCTGCCGCAATCGAACAAATATGACGGGAGAGGGCACGAATCGTTAAATGTTCGTACAGATTGGCAACACTCAAATCAAGCTGAAGCGCTTCACGAATGTCTTTGACAACCTGCACGGCTGTAAAGGAGTCGCCTCCCGCTTCGAAAAAGTGCTGATCCTTACCGATTTCCTTGCTCCCCAAATGCTTTTGCCAAATGGCAAGGATGATTTTCATAACCGATTCCTCGGACAAGCTGACGGCACTGACATTGCTGTGCGTAACCTGTTGCCCCGGAGCAGCATCCGCTTCGACCCAATATTTCCTCTTCTCAAACGCATATGTAGGTAATGGCACCCGCCGTCTTGTTTCCTCAAGGTAATAATTGCGCCAGTTTATTTCTGTGCCGGCTAACCAGAGCTCGCCCAGTGCTTTCGTCAAGCTTAGACCCGCGTCCGTATCTGGCTGCAAACGCAATAAATATCGGATTTTCGAATCGTCCTGCACGGCTTCATTCAAGGCCGACATAGACGTATCCACCCAACATTCGTTGGATCCGCGACTTGCCCGATCCTCGTTCGGCAAGCGCCGGATATCGATGCTCAGAGCACGAGAAACTGCTTCCTGCAACGTAATTCTGCCTGCGACACAATCCGCAATCATTTCACCAAACGTATCTGCTGCCTCATTTCTCGCCTTAATGCCCCAGGAAAGTAATAATTTCGCAAGCGAATATGCGCAAGCAAATGCAAGCAGCCGTTTGTACGGTCTGCAATTGTCATCCGCATCCTCATCTTGATTCCTGAAGAGAAGCAGATGTTGAAGGCTTTCTACTCGGCTTGTTCCGGCGTTGGATAGACATTGATTGAAATAACTGCGAAATCCGGCCTCTTGGTTATACAGCTGTTCTACATGATTGTTTAACAAATTATCCGTAAATTGGTACAAGAAACACAGACCAGGCGCGTTCCCCTGAACAATTTGTTGGGGCGGCAGCGTTTCTATGACATGGAAACGTTCATTGTCCATTTGCCCGATCATCAGCTGACGATTGGCAAAAGCTTTCCTCCCGACTTTCAGCGTATAACTGACGTCGGCCATATTTAATGAAGAATTCCGCCTCAAGTAGCGCTCTAATTTGTACGCCGCCTTCTCCAAAGAGGAAAGGCTCTTCGCAGATAATAAAAGCAACTGATAAAGTCTTGACGGACGCTCTTCTACAATTTCCGGCGTCTCTTCCAATATCGCATGAGCATTCGTGCCTCCGAATCCGAACGAACTGACGCCAGCACGCCGTGGTGACGCTTGAACCTTCCAATCCTGCAAGTGTGCGTTCACATAGAACGGACTGGCCGCGAAGTCAATGTCCGGGTTGGGAGAACGATAGTTCAGGCTTGGCGGTATTTGCTTATGATTCAGCGCCAGCACCGCTTTAATGAGCCCTGATATCCCGGCAGCATGTGCCAAGTGGCCGATATTCGTTTTCACAGATCCGATTGCGCATGTCTGCCCTCCCCTCCGTCCATAGGCGCCGAATGCCTTTTGCAGGGCCTTCATTTCAATGGGATCGCCCAAGGCAGTCCCGGTCCCATGCGCTTCAATATATTGGATGGAACTTTCGGCCACGCCTGCATTGGCGATCGCTTCCGCAATGACGTTCGCTTGTCCTTCCACGCTTGGAGCCGTAAATCCAACTTTCAGCGAGCCGTCATTATTGACGGCCGTCCCCCGGATTACCGCATATACATGGTCTCCGTCACGTATGGCGTCTTCTAACCGCCGCAGCACGACGGCGCCCACTCCGCTGCCGAACACGGTACCTTTTGCATCGTGGTCGAACGTTCTGCATTCTCCTGTTGGAGACAAGATGCCGTCTTGTGTATAGGTATACCCTGCAAGCAGCTGCAGATTAATGGATGCGCCGCCGGCTAGAGCCATATCGCATTCCTCGGCCAGCAAACTTTGACAAGCCATATGTACGGCCACCAGAGAGGTGGAGCAGGCGCTCTGGATAGACTGGCTGGGGCCCTTTAGGTTCAATTTATAAGAAATTCGCGAGGTCAAGGAGTCAGGCGCATTGCCGATTTCGAGCTGCATCGGATCAAAGGCATTCATAACCGATTGATTCTTCATCAGCTGGTACAGCAGATAAGTACTGATAGACGCTCCTGCAAAGACTCCAATTGGTCCGGAAAACTCCTCTCCGATATAGCCGGCATTCTCCAACGCTTCCCAGCAGCATTCGAGCATGATCCGATGCTGTGGATCCATTAACTCGGCTTCCCGGTCATTTATGCCAAAGAAAGAGGCATCGAAGCAATCGTAATCGTCCAGAAATGAACTGACTTTAACAAAATCGGGGTTTCTCCACAGCGAGTCGTCTACACCTAACCTCGCAAAATCTTCTTCGGATAATGGACGGATGGAGTTTACTCCACCCCTCAAATTTTCCCAAAACCGCTCGATCGTCTCCGCACCAGGAAACCGGCCTGCCATGCCAGTGATTGCAATTTCTGTTCCCTCTACTTGATGGAGCCATTCCTTCCTGTTCACCTTATCCGCCTCCAGAATGCTTCTTCCTCAAGTTCCTCAATGATTTCGCTGAAGAGCTTTCTGACGTCTCTTCGCTCCCCTGCTGATCCCCTCATCCGCAAGGCTTCGATTGCCCTCTTCAGAGAGCACCTCCGCTAATGACCGGACAGTCGGACCTGCATAAATCGAAACGGGTGAGACTGAGCTTCCAAACTGTTCATTGATTTGGCTGATCAAGCGAATGCCTATCAGAGAGTTGCCGCCTAACTCAAAGAAATTGTCGTTTACGCCGATCGGATGGAGCTGCAATATATCTCCCCAAATCCCGCAAAGTTCCTGTTCAATATCGTTCTTCGGTGCTTCATATTCCGTTTGAAGATGCGGTCTGGCATGAGCGATGCTCGGAGCTGCTTGTCCAGGCGACTGTGTCTCCTCCTGTGCAAAGGTAGCCTGCTGCTGATTCAGCCTCCGATTTAAGCTGTGAGTGGACACAAATACCTGGCTGTCTATTACAGCATGCAAGATTCGTCTGAATGCTTCCTTTCCTTCGGAAGGCAGTATGGCCTTCTGCATAATCAAGGACGAACCAAGTCCATCAGATGCCAGCCATTCTGCTCTTGACCAGGCGTCCCAATTTATACTTATCCAATGCGTATGTTTTTGAGCTTGATTTTGCTGATACGCGAATAAGTCCATGAATTGATTGGCTGTAGAATACGTGCCGTAGCCGATTCCCCCCAATAGGGAAGCCAGTGAAGAAGTTAATACGCAGAAGTCCGGCTGTACCTGCTCTGCAATTTTCTTAAGCACATACAGCGAATCGACCTTAGCTGGCAGGTGCACAGCTCTATTCCCACGGTTGATCTCGTTCAGAGGCAAGAGAAGATCCTGGTTGATTTCACCGACAGAATGAATGATGCCGTGAATGGAACCGTAGGCAGCAATCGCATCATCTATCATTTGAGTCATTCGTTTCTCATCGGCTACGTCTACACTCACATACGTTACTTGTGCATTGGATTGTTCTACCAGATTACGCAGTAACTCGACTTTACGTAAGATTTCGCTAGACGCGTTGCCCACACCCAATTCGGCTTGCGTAGGCAGCTCAGTTCTGCCTACGAGCACAATTGGATGGTTGCCACATTGAACTAGACTCTCAGCCAAGCTGTATCCGATTTCGCCTAATCCGCCCAGGATGACTATGCACCCCTTATCACCAGATCTACTGATCGTCGCTGACATGAAGTCTTCCTTGATCCTGACCGCCTCCAGCTCGGCAATCCAGCGTCGGCCGGAACGGTACGCTGTCAACCGGTCCCCCGTACGCAAGCTTTCCGTGAAGAGCGACTGAACCAGGTTGGCTCTGCTGTGCCTACTTCCGAGCATATTTGCCGAAATATCTACATGTTTACATGAGAGATTGGCGAACTCTTGTGAAATCGAGCGCACAAGTCCGACCACTGGAGCCTGCTCCGGCACTAGCCGTTCATTGCCCAATACGGATACAGCGTCAGAGGTGACCGTCATCAGCTGTATTGGACGTTCGGCTCCCGTTTGCTGTATCGCTTGCACAAGGTGAATGACACTGTAGCTGCCCATTATTTGAGCTTGCTCGTACCGGCGGCGGCCGTCTTCCAGGTCTCCCCAATCCGTTCCCCGTCCGAAGGCGCTCCATGCATGGATGATCTGTGTCGGATATATGGACATTTGGCGAAGCTTGTTAAAGAGTTGTACGTAATCGGCCGCCTCATCAGGCTGTATGGAAAACCAGCGATCAGAGAGTTGGTAGAACGAATCTCCCGGGCTGACCACAATGGCTGTGTTGCCGTTCTGTTCAATTAAGTCGATAAAGTCTTGGCCGGCGCGCTGATCACATAACACCATAAACACCTCTACCGCATTCTTCCTGCCGGCGTTGCTGCGGAGAATTGGCGTTTGCTTCCAGATCTGCGAATAGAACCAGTCATCGATGTCTTGGCGTTCTTCCCCCCGGTCAACGGTAGTTCCCGGAGCATCGGGAATCGGAGTGAGCCAATACCGTTTCCTCTCGAAAGGATAGGCAGGCAGCGGCACTTTTTTATAGCTATGCTCGCCGTAATGAGCCTTCCAGTCTAAGGCAAGACCAGCTTCCCACGCTTTTGCCAATGCGTTTGCGAAGAAAACATCATCCTTCGTTGTGACTTTCGGGTGGCGAATGGAGGCGATCGCCGTATGCCCCTTCTTTTTGTTTAAATGGTTGTTGATTAGGGTGCATAACGTATGACCCGGTCCCACCTCGATCAGTACGGATTCGGGCTCCTCCAGCAATACCGAAGCAGCTTTATCGAATTGAACCGGATTGCGCAGATGCTCGGTCCAGTATTGAATGGATTGCGCTTGGTCGTCCGTCAGCCATTCCCCGGTCATGCTCGACACAATCGGGATCGCGGGGCGATTCAGCCTGATCGTGCCCAATGTATCTGCCATTGGCTTAAGAACGGGATCCATCATATGAGAGTGGAATGCATGTGACGTCTGGAGCAGCATGCAGGTTACCCCTTCTGAATCCAGCCGCTCGCGCAGACTATGAATCGCTTCGCTATCGCCGGATAGGACGCATGACTGCGAGCTGTTCACCGCTGCCAGAGCAATATGCTCATTCAACAGAGCCTGGATTTGCACTTCAGAGAGATGAACGGAAAGCATGGAGCCTTTCGGCAGGAGCTGCATTAGCCTTCCACGCTCGACCACAAGCTTTAGCGCATCTTCCAGCTTGAAAACTCCGGCCAAAACGGCAGCCGCATATTCTCCGATACTGTGCCCGGCCATGGCTTGCGGGCGAATTCCTCTATGAATCCACATTTGCGCAGTCGCATATTCAATGACAAACAATATCGGCTGAGCCAATTCCGTCTGCCTGAGCCGGCCTGCGGCTTCTTCTTCATCCTGAGCAGGATACAGAATTTCTCGGATATCCAGCCCCAGCAGCGGGATCAACAACTCCGCAGATCGATCCATATAACGCTTGAATACCGGTTCATGCTTGTACAAATCTTTGGCCATATTTACATACTGGGAGCCTTGTCCGGTAAACAGGAATACAGCTTGAAGACCTTTATCCGTATAAGAGATCTCGGTGTTTGCATGCGAGAAATCGCGGAGAGAAGCGATCCACTGCTCCCGGTTCATTATGGCTTGCGCGTAGCGGTAACTCATCAGTCTTCTGCCTGTATTCAAGGTGTATGCTGCATCTCTCCATGAGAGATCACATTTTGCTTCCAGATCGTCAGCCAGCTGCTTCGCTTTCATCCGAAGAGAAGACGGCGTTTTGGCGGACAATGTCATGATTTCCGGGAACGGGTCCGGTTCGGTTTGTTCAGACTTGGCTGCCAAGGACGGGAACTCTTCCAGGATCATATGGGCATTCGTGCCTCCCATGCCGAATGAGCTGACGCCCGCCCGGCGGGGAAATCCATCCGCTGCTTCCCACGATGTCAATTCGCTATTGACGAAGAATGGGGTATTCTGGAAATCGATACGCGGATTTGGATTCTCAAAATGTATAGTAGGCGGAATAATTTTATGCTTGAGGACAAGTGCGGCCTTAATCAGTCCGATGACTCCCGCGGCTGTATCCAAATGCCCAATGTTCGACTTGACAGAACCGATCGCACAATATTGCGTTTTGTCCGTCTTGGTCCTATATGCCTGTGTTAGCGCAGCGATTTCAATCGGATCGCCGATATTGGTAGCCGTACCATGAGCCTCAATGTAGCGAATCGTCTCTGGATGAACGCTAGCATCCGCCAGAGCCATCGCAATGACCTCAGCCTGTCCTTGAACGCTGGGAGCCATATAACTAACCTTGTTGGATCCGTCATTATTAATGGCAGAACCTTTAATAACGGCATAAATCGTATCCTTGTCATCCAAAGCATCCTGCAGCCTCTTCAGCACGACAACGCCAGCACCGTGCCCGCTCACAAAACCTTTCGCTTCCGCATCGAACGGTCTGCATTTTCCGTCAGGAGAGGTGGTGCCCCCTTCGTGATACAAATACCCCGCTTTTTCCGGAAAATGTACGGATACCCCGCCGGACAAAGCGATATCGCATTCATAGTTCAGCAAACTTTGTACCGCCATATGGACGGCGACCAAAGAAGTGGAAGAAGAGGATTGAATGGTGACAGCAGGGCCGGTCAAGTTCAATTTGTAGGAAACTTCGGTCGTTAAACTGTCCTTGTCATTCCCGATGGCCGCTTGAAGACTTTCCGCCGATGCGATCAAGTCGACATGCCGAATCAGGTTATGAACCCAATACGTATTCATGCTTTCTCCGGCATAAACACCGATCCGGCCCTCATACGAGTCAGGATTACATCCCGAATTCTCCATGGCTTCCCAGGCACATTCCAAGAAAATCCGGTGCTGGGGATCCATGAGTTCGGCAACTCTGGGACTATAGCCAAAAAATGAAGCGTCGAACTCGTCCGCATTGCCCAAAATGCCTTTAAATTTAATGTAAGCCGGGTTGTTGATAACCTCTTCTTTAATGCCCGAATCACGCAATTCTTCATCAGTAATGGGTGAGATTGAATCGATTCCTTCAATCAGATTGCTCCAAAAACGTTCAAGATTAGGAGCACCTGGTAGCCTGCCGGACATTCCGATAATTGCTATGCCTTCAATTGATGTCTCTTGCTCATGGCTCATGTCTCGTCTTCACGCCCTTTCGCTATTTCGTCGTGATACGGCAACTCTATCAATGGAAGGTACGCCTTCTTCTTAGCTGAGCCTCTTTCCGTTTGTCCGCGCTTCGCTGCAATTGATCATAATTGATGGAATCCCTCGCCTGGCCTTTTGTTAGAAATTCAGACAAAGCATGAATCGTCGGGTATTTGAATAGATCTACAATCGTTATTTCTTGGCACAACCGATCCTTCAGTTTCACTTGGATTTGCGTCATGAGCAGGGAATGCCCGCCTATGTCAAAGAAATTATCGTAAATGCCGACTTGATTGCGTTCCAGAACGTCGCACCAGATCTCAGAGAGTTTTCTCTCCATCTCGCTCTTAGGCGCAGCGAAATTATTCGTTTCTTCCTTGTCCTCGATCACAATTGCGGCCAGTGCTTGCAGATCCGGCTTCCCATTAACCAGACGAGGAATTTGGTCCAGAACGACTAAGGAGTGTGGAACCATATATCCAGGCAGCTTCAACTTCAATTGAGCCATTAACGCACTCTTCGACAAAGACTGCTGTCCGCTCTCTGGCATCACATAACCGATAAGCCGATTCTCGCCGGTCGAGGCTGATTTACAAATGACAACGGCTTCTTGAATCTCTTCAAACTGAGTAAAGGTCCGCTCAATTTCGCCGATTTCCACCCGATGTCCGCGAATTTTGACCTGTCTGTCTATCCGTGCAATATATTCAAGCTGTCCATCCGACATCCATCTTGCGCTATCTCCAGTACGGAACATCCGTGTGCCGGCTCCTTCAAACGGATTAGGCAGATAGGTGGCGGCTGTCAGCCCGGGATTGTTCAAATATCCTCTTGACAAACCGTCGCCGGACACATAGATTTCTCCGCTTACACCGACTGGCACCTGATTCAGGTTCTCATCCAGCAGATAAATTTGCGTGTTGATGATCGGCTTGCCGACTGTGATCAGTCCGCGATCAGCCAACTTTCGATCTATGACCGTAAAAGTGGAACATACGGTTGTTTCCGTTAATCCGTACCCGTTGACTAGCGTAACATCTGACATTTTATCGAAATCTCTTGGAGATAGCTGCTCACCACCGCTCAGGACAAGCCGTAGATGAGGATAACGTTCGATTTTCTTGTTCAGCCTCATAATCATCGAAGGGATTGTGCTGATGATACTAATTCGGCGTTCCTCAATAATCGACAGCAGCTGTTCCTGGTCCAGCGCGATGTATTCATCGATCAAGACAAGCGCTCCTCCCGAACATAGAGTTGGCAGCGATTCCCCGACAAAACTCGCGGAAGAGACAGCCGTCAACGGGAGGATGCGGTCGGATACGCCAGGTTTGTAGGAATCCAGGAAAGAGAGCACGAGATTCGTAATGCCACCGTAGGTGAGCATCGAACCTTTGGGCATACCACTTGATCCCGATGTGAAAATGACACAAGCGGCATGTTGGCTATCCGCCTGTTGCCCGCTCCTTCCTCCTTTCGGCGTTGCTATCCGTTGCTCCCATCCTTCCTCCAGCCGTAGCATGGGAAGAGCGTTAAAGTATGCTAATTGTTCCGATAAAGCTGCCGTTGTCACGATACACTGGAGCTTCGTTTCCCGGATCATATTCCCGATTCGCTGCAACGGATATTGCGGATCTAGCGGCACATAGACGGCGCCAGCTTTGAGAACAGCGAGTACACTCACAACAAAGGCAGCTGATCTGCTGAAGTAAAGCCCAACTGTGCTCTCGTTTCTAATTCCCATCTCTTGCAACTGGTCGGCCAGATAATCAGACAGCTCATTGAGCTTGTAATACGTCCACATCTGCTCGCTTGTGCCTTCAAGAGAAATAATGGCCGGTTCATGCGGAGTTCGCCGGACCTGTTCTTGGAATAGATCCGTCAACGTTACTGAACTCAGTGTTGCACCGTTCCATTCTTTCATATCTGTCCGGTTCCATTCGGTGAGCAAGTGCCGTTCATTTTCCGTCAACCCGCTGATTGCAGAAATCGGTAGTTCGGGTACCAAGGTCACATGCCGGAATAGCTCAGTATAATGATCGGCCATCCTGCGTACAGATTCCGGTTGGAACAGGTCGGTATTGTATTCAAAGGAGAGCACAAACTCACCATTAACTTCCGTAACCGTTACGGATAAATCAAACTGGGCGAATTGCTGTCCTAGCGGATAAGATTCAAGCTCAAGACCGCCCGTTGTGACTTGCACTCCAGGCAAATCAAGGGTCAACGCAGATAATTCTTGTTTATCCAGCACATTGGATTCTTGCATGACAAACATAACTTGAAATAGTGGAGAGCGACTTAAATCCCGTGCCGGTTGAAGCCGCTGAACTAACAAAGGAAACGGATATTCTTGATGATTGAAAGCTCTCAGCGTTTCTGCCCGGACGGTCTTTAGTACTTCCCGGAATGTGTCATGTGTGTTAAACCGGGAACGGACGACAATTGTATTAACAAAATAACCTACCATATCTGCGAATGCCGCACGGCTCCGGCCTGAAGTCGGGGAACCGACTGGAATATCTGTTAATCCGGTATATTTATTAATTAGAAGGTTGAACACAGTTAGAAAATACATATATGGTGTTGTACCTGTGTCTTTCATTATCTGGCCCATCGCTTGGATGACATGGCGGTCTGTGAATTTTACCGTATGCGTATCACCACGATAAGTCTGAATAACTGGCCGTTTGTAATCGCTTGGCAGTTCCACTATGGGGAGCTCTCCCGAAAGCCGGCTGCTCCAGAAGTCCCACAACTGCGTCCCTCGGTCGGAGGCAAGCTGCTCAGCTTCCCATTCGGTATATCGAAGGAAGTTGCCGCTTGCTCCAGCCCGTTGTGTCGGCGTGCCGCCGTAGCCCGCGCCCAGATCTTCAATCATGAGGCTAAGGGACCAGAAATCAACGGCGATATGATGCACCGTAAGCAATAACACGGGTTCTTTATTTTCTCTTACATAGACCCGCAGCTTAATGATGGGTCCCTTCTCCAAATCAAAGGGTTCCGCTGAATCTTGCTTCAAGCGCTCATGCAATTTTTCATCGTTCCAATGGGCCACGTCCTGTACATCAAAAGGAATTGGCGCGTCCGTTACCTTCTGAGAGGGGACTCCGTCAACCAAAGCATAGGTGGAACGCAAGACTGTATGCTTGTCCAGGAGAGCCGCGAACGAATTCCGCAGCTTATCGACGTCAAGCTCATTCTTGATCAGCAGCGCTTTGGAAATCTGATACGCTGTGCTGCTCGGCGCCAATTTATGGAGGAAAAACAACGAGCGTTGACCATGCGAAAGCGGATGAACGACAGGATCCGCCGACTTATTCCCGTTACTCGTATTCAAGGGAAGCTCTGCTGGATGCTTTCCGGCACGATCAAGCTCCTCCACAAGCTGTCTATAAGTGACATCCTCCAGAATGCGGGCCATGGAGATGTGAATGCCGGCATGGCTCTCCAGCCGATGCATCAGATTAATCGCTTTCATTGAATCTAGGCCATATAAGTAAATAGGCTCATCTGGATTAATGTCTGCCCGGCCCACTCCCGTGATTTGTTGAATCTGCTTTGACAACCACGACTCACCGGATTCCTCCCTGTCATTGCCAGCATGATGAGCCGTCTCCGTGTCAGCCCGCCATTCATGAACGAGAGCAAGGGATCGATCCAGAAATGACATTTTGGATGACTGCCGTTTAATCTTTCCGCTCGAAGTTTTCGCAATGCTACCTGGATTTATAAAGACGAGCGCGTAAATTTCTAATTCATGATGCTCCATAACGGCCCGCCGAATCGCTAATATGACTTCATCCATAGGCTTGTTGCGATACTGTCTCTCTACTTCCTGAACGATAACGACACGTTCTTCACCATCGTGCTCGACCGTAAACACGGCGTTCGAAGACGCCCGCAGAGCAACATGGCATGCCTCCGCGGTGTACTCGATATCCTGTGGATAGTAGTTTCGTCCTCTTATAATGAGCAGATCCTTCATTCTGCCTGTAACAAACAATTGGCCGTCCTTCATAAAACCTAAGTCTCCGGTGCGTAAATACCCGCCTTCCTTGCCCTCCAGTTCTACATTAAACGTCAATTGCGTCGCTTCTTCCTTCTGCCAGTACCCTTGGGCTACATGGGGACCTTTAATCCATATTTCCCCGACTTTCCCAGGCGGGCAGGCGTAAAGCGTTTCATGATCAACAATCTGAATATCCTGATATCCCCAGGAAACACCGCAGCCAACGATTGTTCGGGTATCTGCGCCCGGCTCATGCCTGGGGACCGCCCACCCGTCCTTCAACGCCTCTTTCTCCACGTGGAGCTCCTTCTCGGCAGTTGGCGATATGCCGCCGCTTACGAATAAGGTCGTCTCGGCAAGACCGTAACACGGGCAAAATGTCTCTCTGCGGAAACCGTATTTGGAAAAATTTGCATTGAATTTCTCAAGAACTTCGTAGCGTACAGGCTCGGCTCCATTAAAAGCCACCTTCCATTCGCTCAAATCGAGTTCTTCACAATCCTCGGGAGTAATGAACTGATTGCATAAATCAAAGGCGAAATTTGGCCCGCCGCTCGTATGCGCGCGGTATTCGGAGATCGCTTTCAGCCATAGAACCGGACGGTGGATAAAGGTGCTTGGCGCCATAAGTACACAAGTACTGCCCAGATACAATGATTGAAGCGTATTCCCGATCAGTCCCATATCATGGAACAAAGGCAGCCAGCTTACATAATTCGACTTCTCTGTATGACGGTAAGCCTGCTTGATCATTTCTTGATTGGCTAGCAAATTGCCATGCGTAACTATTACGCCCTTCGGCGCCGATGTAGAGCCGGATGTATATTGAAGAAGCGCGATATGATTCTCAGTAATATCGACACTATTCATCACCGTGCCAGAGACGTCCGCTTCATCGGTCATTAGCCAATGAGAGATACCTAGCTCGGCGCAGTATTCCGAATTATGAAGCTTCGCAAATAAATCGGAGGTGGTTAGTGCCAGTGTGGAATGACTATCGTTCACAATGGTTTTCAGACGCAGTAAAGTCCGGTTCGGTTTGGGCGGATAGACGGTAACCGCTATGACACCGGCATACAAACATCCCATGAACGCGACTAGAAAATCGATGCCTTGGGGATATAGCAAAAGAGCCCTATCGCCTATTTGCAACCTTTGGCGCAGTCTTGCGGACACCATATCTGCCTGTCTATCCAATTGCGCATATGTAATACTTGACTCTTCGACACCAACCGTATTTAAAAAACGATAGGCGATTCGATCAGGATGAATCTGCGCTCTTGTCCTGAGCAAATCTGCATAATTCTTAAAGGATATCGCAGCGTTTGTCATAGACGGATTGTTTTCCTCCGATCTTTGTTCTTGTTCCAGCAGACCAAAGAATCTGGTGCACAAGAATCCGAACCTTATCTGTTTCCTTTACCGGCTGCTCTAAATCAAAATTTTTTAGTTTGTCCTGCTTGTTCGTAAGCAACGCCGGAACTGAGAAAGCGATACAATCGACTTCAGAAAATCCCAGATGATTTAAACGGTTCGGGAGTTCCATCGAGATGTTCGGGTGCGGAATATGACGGATCGATTTCTCGATCCAAGCGTATGCGAATTTATCGAACCGGTCCTGAATCAGACTTACAGGAGGCAAGATTCTCTCCGCAATATAGATTCGTCCGCCGGGCTTAAGCACCCGATGCATTTCCTGGAGCACTTTATCAGGATTTTGCACCCATTTAATTAGCGTATGTGATACCAGATAATCGAACGATTCGTCAGGGAACGGTATTTGGTGCGCATCGCCCTTTATATATCGAACCGGCAGCTTCTCGCTTTCTGCACTTCGTACCGCCTGTTCCAGCAGTTCATCTTGAAGATCCATCCCGGTGATATCTAAATCCAAATATCCAAATTTCGATACGATAAATTGACAAAGAAAACCGGTTCCACATCCTACGTCTAAAACTTTCTTGCCGGTTTCAAAACCCAAAAAATTTACAAGTTTACTCTCTACACCGCTGTAAAAGGAGCTTCTCAACGAGTACTCCAGATCATTCGTAATCTGATTGATATCCGTTTGTTGACTACCCAGTTGAGTTACAAATAAATTATTCTCCATCATTGCACCTCTTCCAAAATTTTGGACATTTCGGCTGATTCGCTTACGATCATCCCGCTTTCCATTTTGATGACGCGATCTGCGTAGTGAAAATAACGATCATCGTGCGTTATAGCGATGACGCATTTATTTCTGTCTCTCAGATACGGGAGCAACTCTTCGTAGAAATAGGTTCTAAATTCAGGATCTTGATCCGCCGCCCATTCGTCCAGCATGACAATCGGCCTATCCTCCAGAAGTGCGATTATGAATGCTAGCCTCTTCTTTTGGCCAGTGGACAGTTCCTTATTCACAAATGTCCCATTGCTCACGGAAACTTTGTGCTCCATTCGCAGCAACCGTATATATTCAGCAATTTCTTCTTCTCTTTCTTCGCAATCAATTCCGTACAATCGATCCATTAAATAATAGTCGCTGAAGATCACCGAGAAATGCTCTACTTGTTCCCGAACCAGCAATTGTCGGCCGTTGAACAAGATTTCACCTTGATTGGGATGGTACAAGCCCGTAATTAATTTAGCTAAAGTGGATTTGCCGCTGCCATTGCCACCTGTAATGAATACGATTTCACCGCTTGAGAAGACAGCGCTTACAGGTCCTACCGTAAACGTCTCATCTCTCTCCCCTTTATATGTATAAAAAACATCCTTTAGTTCAATGACTACGCTGGGGGAATCTGTAATCGTTACTTGACTGTCGCTAATGGGGGGTGACGGGGCTACTGTATATTCCTCGATTGTGTTTTGAATTTGCTTCCAGCTTATACGAAAGGAGATGAACGAGGGAATTGCCGTGAAAATCCCGTTCAATGGACCGGCCATATATAGAAACACAAACACATAATCGATCAAATATTCCCTTCCTAAATTAGGGAACATAACCGGAAAACCGAAAGCGACAAGACCGATAACGAATATGAACAGCAATTGTCCGATAATGATGACATTTGTAAACTTCATGTCGCCTTCCAGATACGTCTGTTTATATTGTTCGCAAACTTCAACGATATGTTTTTTGAAGCTCTCTCTTCTATTTGCATTTATATACATTTCCTTATAGCCGTTGATCATGCTGTTGATCATTTGATAGAACAGGTCCTGTGTTTCTCTGTTTTTCATCCAGCCTTTATTCGCCCGCTGACCGGCAAAATAAAAGATACATCCTGTGAAAACAACCAGTACAAATGCGAATAAAAATCCGTAAAAGCTTACCAGGCTCAAATAAACAAAACAAAACAACATAGTTAATACATTGGTCACAAAAGAAACAATCATATTGGAGACACTGCTTACAACATTGGCATCATGATTTAAGAGGGCCATGATTTTCCCTTTGTTCATTAACTCAAATTTCTGATAGGTCGTACCCGTCAATATTTTGATCAATTCAACACGTTTCTCATATACCGTCTGGCTTGTCAGATTGATAAGTCTGGTTCTTACAATCTTTTGACAAATAACAATACATGCAATAAGAAGATTAAATAGGATGAAATGAAACATATTAACACTTATTACACTTTTCAAAACCGAGCTGATCGAATAAATCGCCAATGCATTACCAAATGCGGAAATCAAGCTTAATATAACTAATATAAAGTATGAATTTTTCTTTTTTTTAGGAAACACCCAATAAAGGAAGTAGTTGGAACTTAAGATGATGGGTGTTAAAATGATAGCAAAGCTGGAGACAGGAAGCTGGGGGGAAATCGTTGCAGCAAGTATATGCTGCCCTAATAGTAAGATGGTCAATACCGTCCCAACTGCTAAAACAATGTATAATTTTCGACGACTAATTGTAATGGCAACTTGCCGCCTGCCTGTGTTCCATTGATAAATGAAGGATATGATCGCCCCCACGCCCAAAAAAATTGCAATATAGAAGACAGTGTACCATTTGTTCAGCCATTCATTCTCTGTGAAGAAGGAAACATAATCAGTTAGTTGAAGCTCTATCATGCATTATCATCTCTACTTTCTAAAGCAGTGTTAACCATACTAATAATTTTTCGTAATGTACTGCATTCTTCTGGTAACAATTCTTCAAGCTCAATATCGTAGAACGATTCCAATGCAACCATACTTTTTATAAATCCCATTGAGCTTAGTCCCATTTCAAAAAGGTTCTGATCTAATTCCACCTCACCGATCTCCAACTTCTCGCTTATGTTTTTTAATACAGTTTCTCTTACAATTTTTTCGACAGACATTAAAATGACAACCCCCATAAAATGATGTAGGTCATTCTTGATCGCATCCTATTTCGACAGCGGTATTCTCTCAACATAATATGGAACGGAGAGAGCGTTTGGACTGCCTTACAAAAAAACAATATATTTAGATTGCTTTATTCACCAAAATTTAATGTGGTTCTAAAACCGGTAGAAATTCAAGGAAATACATCCCTAAAACAAAGCGAACCAAGGTTTCATTTTCCTCAAATAGTCAATAATAGAACCTAAATTAAATTTTATAAAAATTGTATTTATATTACTGTTTAAACAAGCTTACTATAAATGACATTAAGATTATAGTGATGCAATTCAATTAATTTTTATATAAATCAAAGATCGCATGGTTAATAACCAGCTCTCCCATTTGAATTTCTCCCTTTTTGGTACAAAAAAAAGGAGACCATAAAGGCACACATAGGTGTATACCTTTATGGTCTCCTTTTTTCGTACTGATTTTATGCTAGCAAGTAGCGTGACAGCATCCTCATACGTTTGCACGAGGGAAATTTGTTTTTTATAATATTCTATTTCCCTAACAATAAGGTTCATTCTCGCTCCCCTTCTACGCAATCGCCAATCAAGGACACTATTACTGCCCTACTTCTCACCTCTTGAGTTAAGCCTTTAGATCACAAGTGATCGTGGTTCCGTCATTATGTGCAAACCACAGTAGCCATAAAAAACTCCTGCTATAAAGATAGCAGGAGTTTTGTTAGATTTATTTTTTATCAATAATTTGAATACCTATGGATGCTAAACGCTCCCTAAACTGAAGCTCATGAATCGTTTGAACAAGTTGCAATTTGTTCATGTAATTTCTTTCTGAAATTTCTTTTTGCGTCAACGTTGGCAGTTTTCTAGGCTTAGTTGGTTGCCCAACATAATCTTTCCATAAATTCGTTATCTCTCCAGCCCTTAAGCCCGGGCTGATTCATTCTGAGACGTGTATACTGGCTATACAGTTTTGCCAATGACGGAGGTAAAACATCGCCAACTAGGTCGGAACGGATAGCTCGAAGGGACTTTATTTACAAGAACATCCTGTACCGGGGCATCCTAAACTAGCGAAATGGATTGCATCCGCATCTTCTAACAGATTTGTTTCATGCATATTGTGATTTGATTACATCAATATGAGTGGTTAATTCTGGGTCAAGTACATGTAATTGCTGAATATCAATCCACTCGTAGCTATAAATCTCGCCCTTATCATCCCCATTTCCAGTGACGCAATGTTCCCAATTGTCGGGAGTATGGCCGTCAACTAAGAACAACAAATCGTACCTTTGAATGTAAGACTGAATAAATTCTTTATAATATATCGTTGAACCCAATGAACTTATATATTTAACGTTTTCCAAGCCTGCCTCTTCCTTGATTTCTCTCCTGGCTGCTGCTGTCGCTTCCTCTTGTTGGTCAACCCCTCCGCCCGGAACTCTGAAAAACTGAATTGCATCATTTAAACACTTATGGACTAATACCTGATATTTTCCGTTCGCAGTTTCTCTAATAATAAACGCCGAGACCTTTCGCTTTATGTTTTGACCCCCCAAGTATTTTCCCTCCAGTTTTAAATTTCTTTCACTGGCATTAAGACTTCTTAGCTTCTCGAGGAAAGAGTCATAGCCTCTATTTATATGAAATACGTTGTTAATCACGGTTTCTCCTGGAATTCCAAAAGCTGCGATTATAGAGACGGCAGCAATAGTGTCATACATTATATATATCTTTTTCAGATATCAAAATTATAAGTTCCTTGGCAGAATTGGATTACGGTCGCGTACGATTACGCGCGCCCCGGCTGAGCACAGCATGCGGATCAGCGGTGAGTTGCTGACGCCGGCCCCTATTACGGTCACGTCCCGTCCGGCAAGCGATTGGATATAGGTATTAAAAGTAGGATTCATAAGCATCTCAACTTTGAAAGTATCACTACATCAAATATACCACATTTATAAAGACGTTTCAGTCACCTGCGTTACTGCCAGAACGTCGCGTTGTCTACGCTTATCTCACATCGTTCTCTTTGCGTCTTGAGAAAGATCCTCAATTACGGGAAACGATATATGTTCTTGTCCCAATACGGCAAACGATATAAGTTCTTGTCACTGACTTGTGCCAAGAACTTATATCGTTAAAACAAAAAAAGCCGCTGTTACGCGACTTTTAAGCATATATGTTCATGTCATCCGACATCAAAACTAAAAAAGCCGAAATGATGCGACTTATTTACGTTAATCGTTCTGCGTTCAATAGTCTGCCTCCTTCCAAAAATGTCTCGATAGATTGCCATTATCCGCTTCCGCTTTTACCCTGTTCCACTCTTCTTTTAAATATTCCTGGGTTAGAATGACTAGCTTCTCAGTATCATTTATGATATCTATTTTTGTGTTCGTTAGGTTTTTTAAAAACTCTTTATTCAAAGTTTTAACTTGTTTATTGTATACATCGATGCTTAATTCTTTAATGGCATCATCTAATTCTTTACCGCTTTTTCCATCTAGCTCATGAACTCTGCTTTCAAGTTCTTTCAGCATCATCTTCTGATTGGACCCTAAAAAACTTATTTCTCGCTCTTCAGACGTTTTCTCAATTAAAGTAAATTTGCTGTATAAATCGAAATAATTAACTTGTAATCGCTCAATTACATTAATGATTTCCTTATCTTTTGTTCCTCGATAGTTGAGTTGAAGCTTTATTCTAATCTTGGTTGAGATAACCTTATCAAGATGCCTTGCTCTATGTTCCCCTACCTCCACATTTTTAAAATCATGAAAAGAAACTAGTGTAACAAACTCTGTAACAAGCTCTTTCAGTTCTCCCATCCATTTTATACGGGAAGATGTTACTGTATTGATAAACAGTTGCTTTCTTGTGTTTGAAATGTTAAAAATAACAGTAATAATTACACCACATAGAGCAATAACAGCCACTATAATAGCTATTTCCGAGTTCATATTTTCCCCCGACCATATTTTACTGTTCTAATAGTACCACTCTTTTGTTGAAGAAATCTGTTCGGCACAACTAACAATGAGCAATACACTGTCTTCCAGGATTGAAGGGGCCAAATGAGCCGTCCTAGTAGCCATCTATCAAGCGAGAATCAGCTACTCCAGCATACACTGTACTTACAAACTGATGAACCTTGATATCATTTAAAACGGAATTACTCTATAGATTCTGGCCAATTTCAATATATAATTCGGACCATTTCTTGCTTTAACCATGGGGAATGTGATCTTCCATGTTCTCATGAAATCTTGGTAAGGGGCCCTGGCCTTACAATCATAAATGCCTACACAAGTAATCACATATCTCTGCGTTCTACGAGTACTTGTTTAGCCTCACGTTCGTAAGAGCCCGATAATTCCCTTATTGTCGCAGCAAATCGATGATATCCAGCATTTTCTATGGCCTCAGCTTGCTTTCTGTACTTTTCCGCTAATTCTCGTTCTTCTGATCCAGTATGATCTACCCAATGTACTCCTCTAGAATTAAATAACTCAATTCTGAAACCCACACGCATCTCTTCAGCATCTCTTGCATTAAGAGCTTTAGCCGCGTTTTTATCAATCCATAGGCCACTAGAATCAGCTGGGCAATATACCAGAACCTTCCCTACATGTTGAAGTGCCACTTCGAGATGCCCCGTTTCTTTACATATTGATTTAATTTCCAATAGCCATTTCCTAAAATCCTCACCTGATAGTCTGCCATCTAACCTAAGTCCAGGGGGATTTCTCCATGTGCTGAGCAATTGAAATGCATTTTCGGCAAGCACTTTTTGAGACTCTGTAGTTTCAGTATCCATGCTGTCTCTACTAGACCGATAGACCAATCGAATTACCTGACAAAAAAAATCCGGATCACAAGCAAGTTTTTGCTCCAGTAACTTTGGTGACGCAGCATAGCTCTCATTTAAAATTGTAAGATACATCCATTCGATTTGGAATAGATCATCTTTAAACGTATCAGGGTTCTCTTGTAGTGATTTAATTAATTCTACGATTTCGAGTGCCTCATTAAAATATTGTTCATTGGATGAGTCTATTGCTAACAGAGCCCTAATCGTTCGAGCACTATCCAAATGTTGCGAATCGTGTAGCATTTTATTCAGACATTTTATAGCAGCTACCGGCCTACCATATTCTAATAACTGGTCTATTGCATCTTTAAGTCCGGCCTCAGAATTAACTTGATATGGGTTTACAATGACAATACTCCAGTAATCTGCCTTCAGATCTCCAAGTTGTTGATCTACTCTTTCCCATGTTTCTTCAGAAAATGGGAGGCTTGAAAAGAATTTTGTCATCTGAGCCTTTGTCCAGCCAAACATTTTTATCTGGTCGACCCATTTCCATCCCTGACTATTATAACGTCCTAAAATAAAAGCAAATGTAAATTGTGAGTATTTATTATCATTCAGATCCAGGAATTTTGGAAGTATATCCGAGTCCATATTTATTATGCTACTAGAACCTAAAGAATTTCCAACACTACGGGGAGATTCAACTTCGTCCACAAAACGAAAAACAGCATTTGTCCCACCATAATTGTAGATTTGTTCAATAGCTACTTTACGCCGCTCATTAAGTTGTTGCCATTGTCCCTGTATGTTACCAAATTCCTCGTAAAGATCAGATTCACGGTTTCCAAACAATGGGCGATTTAAATTGATCGGATCTTTAGGTGCTAATGCTTTAGTAACCTCTTCAATTTTATTGATCATTACAGAATTAAGTGCCCATTTAGCTTCAGAAAATTTCTTGTGCTTTAAAATGAGTTTATATAAATTTGTCCAAAGATAGACACGCTCGTCTTCTGGCATATTTATAATTAGTTCTGAAGATAAATATTCCAAAAGTTCCTCGTTAGATTTTTGTGGTAGATGATCTAAAAAAGTAACAAGTTCAGTAAGTTTATTGAAATCATGTTTAACTATTTGAACTGCTAAATCAGCGTAATTCGAAACTTGATCCCAATATTCGTCTTGTGATACTTTCCTGTTCCATTCTAAAGGTAATTTACGCCATTTAGGTATACGAGATCCAGAAGAGGTTTGTTGTCTGTTTGGTAACAAATTCAATATGAGCCCCCAACCAACTTCGGGGTATTCATTTGTTAGTGTTTCAATTGCTACTTTTCTTTTTACTATCGAAGCTACCGTCTGCGGAAACCATGGAAGAAAAATTGTTACCAATGATCTCGATGGTCTATTAGCTGAATTACCCCCAGGGTCGCGTTCCGCCAATTCACCAAGAATTACAGTGGTGTTAACTAAAAATCTTTCTTCCCAAGCAAGTGTCTCCAATGCCCAAAGTAGCCCAGTAAGATAGTTTTCTCCTGTAAGCCCACTGCGTTCCTGAATAAACAATTCATCAAAAGGACATTTAGGTTTTGTTAATGTACCTTCAATTTTTTTTAAAAACGTTTCAGGGGCTGCTTCAGCTATATATGGAAGAAGACTATTCAAGCTTGCCCATAGAACCCAGTCTGCATTGGCAAAGACTTTGTTAACTATCGTTACAACAATTCTTTCAGAGTATTGAAATGAGCAGCTAGTAAAATTATCCGAACGACTGCCAAGTAGAGCCAAGCTTTCAGCAATGCCTTTTCTTAAGGTCTGTGAGTACTTCATATTCTTCCCATGAAGACTAGCTGCGAATCTTTCTTCTGCTAATAGCTCAAATTTAGGATCACGTTCTGTAAGAATTACCTCAGCACAATGCTGAAATTTGTCTAGTACATCATCGTGTATATACGGAGCCAGTTCCTCCCAAAACTCATCCCGGTTATTAACCCTCCACACACCATCTTTTAGGGAAATAGGACAAGATGGATAATGAATTGTTTTCCGTAATTCTGAAATCCAAACAAAGTAATCTTCTCCTACAAAATTTGAAATTAATTCTCTGTCACCTTCAAACTGTTCATTCCAAGAACCCAGAAAGTTTGCTAGTACAAAAACAGAAGCGTGTGCTCGAATATCAAATTGTTGTTCTACGACTTGTAGAGTAGTTTTCTCAAAATCTTCTGGTATCATATTTATAATAGGCTTTTGAAAAGCCAAACGAATATCTTCATCAATGCTCTCAAGGTTTATTAGACCAGCTGAAGCTGATTTCCAACTAATCGATTCTAATATCAGAGCCCATAAATCCTTGACTCTATCTTGGGAATACTGTCCAATAAGAGTATGAAGTAAAGACAGTGTAACGCCTTTAATATCTAAATCGTAAATCAATAAATTAAAACTTTTCAAAAATCGCCATAGTTGCTCGTCAGTAAGCTCTTTACTATGATTTGCTGCTTTTAGATGCGTTCTAAATACATCTAACTTTTCCCTTTGCTCATTACTAGTAAATTTTGCTAGATTTATCCTCTTGAAGAAGTCGTCTGTGTCCCTTGCTTCTTTTGCCTGTTCCAATAAAGCACGAACATGTATAGTATCTTTTGCACTAAGAGGCCCTGTAATTAATGCTATAGCATCTAAACCTTCAATAAATAACTTTTCGTTTGTAAAATCGTTCCACGCAGCCTTTATAACCTCCCCAAATATACTATTACCTTTAATAACTTTAACAGAATGTTTAATTTGTCCTAAAAGCTTCGCTTGTTTATCACCATTAAGCTGTTTTGCAAATAGTATTAGATCATCTACATCGAATCCGTCATATTTTCCTTGAAATTTAATTTCGTTTATCGGCCATGTTGGTAAACAAGGTGCGAATCCGCCTGTTAACATCAAAACAACAAAAGAAGCTTGAACTCTATTCTCAAAATGAATTCCGCCACCTCCGGTTGAATAAGGATTGCTGAGTTGTTTACTTGTAATATCGTTCATATATACACCCCATCGAAAATTTTACACAATTTAAACACAAGGGAATTTATGATGAATTCCTTATGTTTTGGCCCCCTAATTATTTAAATGAATGCCCGACTTTTCAAATTGCTTGGACAAATCAATATTTAAATAATATAAATGGTTAATTATTGAAGCCATATGTATCAACATTCTTGAAGCCATTGGCAAAACTATATCTACATCACGAAAATTCGCTCCAAAATCAATTATTAATCCTTGTTCAACTTCTTTAAAATAAGAATTAGAACTACCACTTACACCATGCACAAACTCACTTGTCCATCTATAACAGCTGTGATAGACCTCTTCAAGGATTATTCCTGACATTACATTTAGATCATCTACTTTCCGCGCTCGTTGTTCAATCTTTGAAAAAATAGCCCAGCTTTCTCTTTTGTATTTCAACTTAAATTGTTTATACTCGTTTGATAAATTACTAGATACTTTCTCACTAAAAAGGTATTCTGGGCTACCCAAATCTAGTTGCTTACTTCTCCTATGCTTTTGCATATTATCCCAAGCATTTTCCATTTTATGCCTTGAAACATGCATATAATCCATCCATGCTTTACGTTCCTCTTCTGTATTATTAATACTCTTACATTGCCATAAATAAGATAAATTAATTAATGATTCAATAATAGACCGGACTAACACTAGTCCACTCGCACCTAACCCCAATTTAGATAAGTGGTATATCGACAATGCCTGATGATAAGTATGAGCGAAATAAAAGGCACTTATCACTTTTAAACTTCCTAGTCTGAAGGGATTTAATTTTTTTTGTTGAAGGGTATCTATAATGACATCACATGTATGTAATACCGAAATATGCCGTGACAAGTGAACGAAGTTATCATTGTCTTTTATAAGTCCTAATTCTAATAACCATTCCTGTGATAATGATAATTCATTTTGTTTCATGGTTACCTCCCATTACGAAGTATTTTGATATCAAATTTTTTACTATAATATCACTGGTGGGAAAAGGTGTAATTTGATTCAGTTTTTAAAATTGGTTGTATTCTATACGGAGACCAATTTATGTACTTTTCCTCAATAGGCAAATGACAAGAACGTATATCGGTAAAACAAAAAAGGCCGCAACTGCGGGCTTTAAAACATTATATTCTTATTCCCAATATCAAAGGATAAATTAGATTTTAAATTTTATACCGTTCAATACTCCAAAAACTTCACTAATTATAACTACATGACTACTATTAAGTTACCATATATTATTTTGTGAGCTACATACAGACCTTACCATGCGCCATCTAGCAATAAAAGCACTCTTTTATTGCTAGAGCCAGTTGGACCGAACTACAAAGAGTACACTTAGTTATGTTTCAGGTACCAAGAATTCAAGGAAAACTTGATTCCGTTTTCTTTCCTCTCTTACTGCCATAACACTTTTTGCACTGCTTCCGCCAACTTTGCTCATCACTATTTACCCAATAAGCACTTTCACAAGTTGTACATGTCACCTTAACCCGATATAAAGCCCATATTAGTTTACTCGGATCAAATTTAAATTTGTTAGTTGCATTTGAGGGATCCGGATTTTCTACTTTTACAGCATCAATTAGGCAAGATCGGCATAGGTTAAGCTGGTTATACAGAGTAAGCTTTACCCGGCCATAAAAATCGAAATCAAGCTCCTCAAGCTTGTCGCAGTTTACACAATATCTCTCGTCCTTAATTAACTTGGCACGTTCTTTCTGATTTTTACAGAAATCTTCATGTATCGATGTGTAGTACCCTACTTCTTTCATAGGGTCCCCACATTCATAACAGATAAGATCCTTCACTGGTGTTTTAGGATTTACAAAAAGGTAATAACCACCTCCATGTTTCTTATCCTCTTCCCAGTATGCATTACGTATAACACTCACTTTGTTTGGAAACTGACAACTAGGACAAACATGAGTCTCAATTATTTCTCGGCAATCACGGCAGTCGCAGGGTCTATTCCAGTCGCAGTTTGGCAAATTTAACTCCTCTTTTCAATATTTTAAGATTCATATTTTGATATTCGAGTATATCCCTTTACATAAACAAAAATAAACCGTCCTCGCCACAGGTTGCGGTTTATTTATTTCACAAATCGCTTTTGAAGCCGACCATCCTTGAAAGCGGCTACTGTACCCAAGGGCCAATTTCCACAAGCTCCATACTTCATTTTACAATCACTTTCCTATATTATCCAGACAAAATAAGGCTGACTGAGTGTTTTTTGCTGAAATCTCAGTTGCCGCGCTGTTTTCCCTCTTGTTGAATAATGGCTATTAGAGATTTTGCATACTTTCCAATTTTGAATCCTATGTCTTCGCGCAGATAATCCCTTGTGATGGTCATTCGTCCCTCCGCTCCTTTACAGCTATAGGTATACACGATTTCGCTGTGTTCCTTGATACAACCCTGAATGCGGATTTGATGATCCATAAGCGACCTGCGGCAATGCTGAATATCTTGGCGTATGTGTTTGGCCAGAACTTTAGCAGCTGCCGAATAAAGATGTTTCAGTGTCTGATCGGATTTCTCCACTTCTTTGACCTTCTTAAGTACGATCTCAAGCACCATTGGAAGAACTACACTCTCCCGGATCATTTCAATTTCTTTCGCTGATGGTGGCATAACAGATTGCCTGGGCATTTCCCGCTCCTTAAGAAGGGACTGTTCTTTGTGCTGCGGCAGTAACATCCGGCTTGACTCCCATAATCCATTACCAGTTAGCTTTTTACTCACTTATAGTGCCCCCCGATTTTTTGTGCTCGCTCAAGTGCTTGACCGGAGTTAAGAGAAGAAGCTCGAATGATGGCCGCGCTGCCAAATCGATCTTTAATAGCATCGGTAGCTCGATCTAACGCACGAGCTCTCACCTGATCATCAAATAAAGTTAACTGGTACCCGTTGTCCTCCACCATCCCGCTTAACATTACTCCTATTCTCCTTACAGGCATCCGGTCCCAGTGGCGATAAAAAAGGGTCTTTACGGCTTCGAAAACAAGATTGGTGTTATTCGAGGGATCATTCATTTTCATCTGCCTGGAAAAGCCCGTAGGCGCCTCATACGGGCTACACATGCAGCTCACCGATACAACCTTTCCCATATACCCTTTTCGCCGGCTATCGCGGCATACTTCTTCCGTCATCTCAAGTAGGATATTTTCAACTTCTTCTTTCCGGATATAGTCTCTCGGTAAGGTCATCATATGACCGATCGATTTAGGAGCGGCATATAGTGTACCTGGTGTGACAGGGGAATCATCCAACCCATTTGCCGTGCGCCACATCACTTCCGCTTGGATGTCGCTCTGCTTGCCGAATCTGGCACGAAACCGATCTTTGAGTTTTGGTAATGGGGTCCTGGCAATATCGCCAATCGTATTCATACCCATACGATTGAAATGAGCATTCATTCGGGAACCAACACCGAACATCTTTTGCACCGGTTGCGGCCAAAGCAAAGATTCTACCTCATCCTTACGCAGCGTGAAAATCCCGCTTTTATTTTTCTTTGCCCAGATATCCGTCGCTATTTTGGCGAGCATCTTATTTGAGCTTATTCCTATTCGTATCCATACTCCAGTCTGCTGAAGCACTTTATGCTGTATGGATTGAGCAATGTTTATTGGATCGCCAAAAATTGAGATGCTCCCGGTAACATCTAAAAATTGCTCATCAATAGAAAAGATCTCAACTAAATCCGTGTATTCCTTATAAATTTCTGTAATCATGAGCGAGACATCGATATAATGTTGCATTCGCGGTCTCATAATAACCAGTTCAGGGCATTTTTTAAGAGCATCCCCTAACGTTTCAGCAGTGGTCACTCCGTAGCTTTTAGCAATTGGACAAGCGGCGAGAATGATTCCGGATCTCCTGGATGGATCACCAGCAACAGCCACCGGTTTATTTCGGCAGCCTGGATTATCAGCTTTTTCGACGGAAGCATAAAAGGATTGACAGTCTGCAAGAAAAATAATGCGGTCGACTTTTTTATCCATTAGACTTTCCCCCTTAAGCTCATCAATAAAGTTAATAAATCGGCTTTAATCAGTGATCGAAGCATATTAAAGTGTCTTACGTATCCACGGACTAAGTAATCCACTTCCACTCCGGTCACAGTTCGATTCGTATTCAAGATCTTTATATCCCGCTTCTTCATCGTAAGGCGGAGGGTATGTATTTCAGCGTGTATTAAGTTTTCAATATCCTTCAAATAAAGCAGTATGTGATGATAAACAATTTTGTCCGAGTACACGTTCAAGTCATCTGCATCTCGGGCCAGCATATCAAGTAAGATCGGATAAAGCGTAAAGTCCTTGACCAGCCGTGTCTCTTCTTCTACATCCATAATTGATCGTTCGCTCATATTGGCACCTTCCCGAAACAGGAACGTTTATTCGTATATTATACAGCGAACATATGTTTGTTATGCAAGTGCATTTTCTGGAAATAGAGAAATAAAAACCGACTGCTTAAAGGTGTTCTAATCCGTTTATACCAGAGTGATAACTAACGACATAGGAAATACTAAGTAAGTTAAAATGGAATAAAAGCCATAAAGGTAAGCAATATCAATATCATGATGCTAAGATATGTTTTGCGCCATTCGGGAACTATTAACAACCATTTATGTTTTTTTGATACTTTTGAACTAGTTTTAGATATATAATCAAATCATGAATTAGTTCAAAACGACTACAAAAATCAATAACATTATCTTAAGGAGGCCCATGATTGAGATGTTAAGAGATTTTACTATTCTAATTGAAGAGGACTATGCCTCTAACAATGTTAGTGCCTATATCCCGGAACTACGATTGAATGTTGTCGGTGATACAGAAGATGAAGTAATTGCTTCTGCACAAGATCTCATACAAGCTGAGTATGAAAAACACGGAAACCAAAACTTTATGTCTCTAGAACTCTTTCAGTGTCCGTTAAAATTCCAGACAACCACCACCCTTCTCTCTTCTCTTCAGCAGTTTAAACGAAAACCAACCCGCTCCCCTCAGTATGCTCATCAGGAAGCGGGTTTTTATCTTTAAGCTAATCGCACTGGCTTTTTTACAAACGTATTTTAATCTCTTGTATCTATGTGATTTCGAAAGAATAAAGGGGATGATGAAAATTGAAGGAGTCGGATATTCAATGGGTATTCAGTGGTGTAGGCGTAATCACCATATCTTACCTATTGCCAATCTTGTTTGCAGGCTTTGCTTATGCAATTAAATATTTTGGGCCCTTTCTCTGCAATGAAGAAAAAGTACTACTGAGTAAACAAGGCCGAGCAGTACGAAGTTTTTTCTATGGATAAGTGTTGCGGCTTTCAGTGCAGCATACTTTGGTTTATTAACAACTTATTCATCCTCAGAGTTTTCTTTCTTTAATTACTTAGCTCTCATTTATTCATCTATATACTTTTATATACTTTTTATCCCTTTTGTTATTATAGTGTTTACTTTCGCATTGAGTAAAACAGTAAAATCTAAGTTCACTTCATGGGCAAAGAGAGGATTTAATCAAAAACGAACAAATAAAATCAAACTTTTCTTAGTTCTTTTAATTATGTTTTATTTGCTATCTGCCGGGATTAGTATGGGAATGCTTGTGAATTCACTCTTAATTATGGTGATGAAAGAAAAAGATTTACACCTATCATCTTCTATTATGACTGTTTTTTATCTTTACAAGTTGCCTTTTAACTATATGTACATTTTTATCCTTAGTTTTTGCTTATATTTTTTAAGCTTTATACCATCTAGAATGATCTGGCGTTTTATCAGTCATGCTAAAGTCATGATGAATGTAACTACTAAAGATGGGTATGTACACGCAAACAAGTATCTTCTAAACCCAGATATTAATAACAGCTTATTGCTTGGTGCGTCCGATAATGATTTTGATCCGAAAAAAATATTAATACCGAAAGAATCCATTTCACATATTGAATTCTTCACCATATATTTCGAATTTGAGAAAGAGTATAAACGAGAAGTTCAAACTGATTTTATTATTTTGCCTAAGTAGTTGAATGCCTCCGTAATTTCTCAATATGTAGACACCCTCTGTAAAACGCAACTCGATTAAGGATAGTCATAGGCATTAAACAACGTGCCATGACTATCCTTATTTCCAATTCCCTCTTTGATTTAACCAACTAGCTCATGATCTTATTTCCTAACTACGCGATAAAGTATAGCTGCCGCTTCAGCCCTATTTAAGGCAGCTTTTGTTCTGAAGGTTTCATCTTGATACCCGTTTATTACCCCTTCACTATCTAGGTAGCTCACGGCTTCTTTAGCATACGCTGAAATGTCCGTAGCATCCTTGTATTTAACCCCCGTCAAACCATTCGCATTATTTTTGCTAAAAATTCTAGCGACAATAGTCGCTGCTTGTTCCCTTGTGACGACTTCATTTGGAGCAAACGTCATTAAACTTTTTCCCTCGATAATTCGGAACTGCCAGGCTGCTTGGAATTCAGGAAAGAACCAATCATCCGAACTGACATCAGTAAAAATGCGTCATAAACTCGGTCAGCTTTTAGTCCGGTAATTCGGACAACCATAGCCATAAATTCTGCTCGCGTGATCGGTCGATGAGGCTCAAATGTGTTAACCGTACTTCCTTTAATGATTCCTTTCTGCGACAGATGCCTAACGGCCTCTTTACTGAAGATGCCTTCTATATCGGTGAATCCTCCGTTTTCTCCAGAAGGCTTTTCAGTTTGGCCACCTGATGGAGTACCTACAGGTCAACCTGCTGTAAACAAAGTGATTTCCGATTTTTGTGAAGATACGGCATTCAGTGTATAGAAAATACTGAGCGTAAAGTGGTTCCAGGCTGCAGTTTATTATCGTAAAAACAGGTTCGGATCCATTATATAGGATGGTTCCATTCGCAGTAGTAACCGTGTACTTTTGTGCCCTCGGAATGGATAGCAACTTGAGCTCGATGCTTTTCTCTACTATTCTAAGACCACCATTCTGGTCGAAGAAGTCAGCAATATCCAAGTACTCAGCACACAGTTATCAAAATACCAATCCAAAACAAGACCATAAACTGCCAGTTGGTATCTGAGATCTTACCATGCCATAGTCGCTTATCGAGATAACTCAGAATTTTTATATAGTTCTGCTCCGATAACACAATATCCCTCCTTGAACTTCCATTGAATTGGGAATGACGTGACTACTTATTGATTTCAAATGTATCTGCTTTCGATAACAGCTCAAACTCTTCCCGAGAAGCCCCAAGGTCCTCATTCAACCAAAGGATCTTTCCAAACCCCTCATTTAGCTTTACATCGAAGCCGAACTTCCGGTAAAAATGAGCAGACCGATCAATGTGACCCCAGTCGACACCTGAAATCCAACCGTTGATGAACTTGATTTTCAACTGGTGAGCAAGCTTCAAGATCTCGCTCATGACGATGGAGCCGTAGCCGCGATTCACGTGAGCACCCTCGATACGAATATCTGCTATTTGAATATGTGTTGTTCCTCTTGAAATACGTATAAGTAGATATTGGGGTCAGGGAGCTTTACACCCTTGTTTGTAATGATCCGAATACGCAAATTGATATTGATATCGTCTTGATCGTCACCGTAATACAAGCGGTATACGATTACTCGTTCGTTATGCTTATTGGTCACGACATTGAGAACACGATGCCCTTCGCCTTCGATCTGAGACGATTGATATTGAACCTCGTATTCGATGTCGCCTTTCCGCTTCAATGGGATCGGTTTATAGTTACGTATTCGCTTCAGATCATCGATTGAATCGTTGCTGCCAAATAGACCTTTCAAAACGTCCATAATTTTTAAACTTTCTCCTCATCAATAGATCGATCTTCGCCTTTCAAAGCAAGAACCCCCTTGTAGCCCAAAGCCACATCTATAATCCATAATTCAACAGAACACCTCCTAATACCTTCCATTAATTCGACAAAAACATAAAGAGAGACAACGGTCATCGCTGTCTCGGTCGATACAGTATGCACATGGCATCGTAAAATAATATGCCTTACTGACACTCTTTTTTGTTCGGTGCTAATTAGAAAATGTACTCTTTAATTGTGTATTCCAGCTGCTTTAACTCCTTTCGGGGTTTAATTTAATTTCTCTAGCATCCAAACCAAATTTGCCTCTATGGCCCGAAGGTTGTCTCCCTCGAGCATCCGCTCCAACAAGTCGTTTTGAACTTCGCGAGAGGAAGGGACGACTTGTGCGGGCGAAGTACTCGATGAGACAAGTTAGCGGCGTTTCTAAAGGATAGTCGGTTGAAGATTAACAATAACCGAAGTGAACGGTCAATTAAGCCATTGTGATCAAGAACGTTACTAATCGCATTAAAATTTCATCCTCGTTCCCTTAATCAGTATACTATGATTCCCACCCATCAGCCGATCTCTGACTTAGAATTGATAACTTTTCTAATTTAGAATACCAATACTCTTTTTTGGCTTTTTCTTTTTGTAAAGTCATCAGAATATATCTTCTTTGTATATCCACAATCTTTCTTACACTAGATAGTTCAAATTTCTTCAAGAATCCTTTCGCGATAAATTCATCAATCCTTTCTAAATTCACTTTGACACGACTGCATATTGTCTTTTCATCAAGAAGTCCATGTATCAAATCTGTTCTATATATTTTTTGAGCTTCTATCAATGAAAACGTACCCCATTCAAATGATAATTCCTTTGATTTCCTTAACTCAGGAGCCAAAAGAACCCTTAATTTTTCATATCTCCATATGGCATTTAATTGTTCGAATTTATTATGATTTTCTTTCCACATTGAAACTTTATCCGGTAAGCTAATATTCTCAAGATTTAGTTCAAACGATGTATTGTTCTCTTTTCGCTTAAAATTATTAGTTGGAGTATATCGTAAATACCTTTTTCTTTGATAAGAGATATGTACTATTTTTTCTAACTCCTCCTCAGATAAATCTTCACTTTTAATGAACGTTACAAGGGGGAGTATCCCTACATTGTGAAGATATGCGATTAATTTTTCGTAATTGTATTCATAAATCTTATAGATTTCAAACTCTCCAACAACACCTGTTTCTGCCCATAAAATACGCTTTAAGCCTAAACTCTCTTGCTCCTCACGAATCTGGTATTTTAATAATTGTAATCTTTTTTCAGCCTGTCTTAGTTCCAAATAAGACCCATCTAATATAAATCTTTTTAACTCAACCAGGCCCAATTAACTCAACCCTTCCGACAATTCTACATACTTATTAATTCTAGATACGGTCTCTTCTTTGAAATAATACCTTTTCCTTCCATCCTTCATAACTAAGATATAGTCAGCCTTAATGCCCTGTTCTTCTAGCAATCTCCATAGCCTCTTTTCACCTATTTTTAATAATTTCATTACGTCGCTAAAGTAGAGTCCCTTCTCATCTTGTCTTCTCTTCTTTAAAATTTCCATACATGTCTTAACTTCTCCCTCATCATAATAATTGTCAGCCAACGAGTACGAATTTTTTCCAGTGATACGACAAGGGTTTAAGTGACTTGAGTATGTAAATGAAATAATTTCGAGTATTGTGAAGGCATACTTGGAATACTTTGCCAACACACTATGGAAACTAATCATTGAAGGACTTATCCCCTCCAAACACTCTCCGAGGCAGTCCTGTATCAAATTATTAACCTCTTGGATTTGAAACAATACCTTGGATGAATATGCAACTCTAATTGGTGTTATATAACCGGCATTAATTATTTTTTGAACGGAATCAGAGGTGACCCCAATAATCAAACCGACTTCTTTTTTTGATATCAAACAGTTTCGATTTTTTAAATATCCGTCAAGGGGCGTTTTCTCGACTAAATATCTATGCTGACCGTTTATATACTTAGTTTCAATTTTCAGTTCGTTATAATCATTTAATTCATGAAGTTTATCGAATGCAATGCCCGTACTTTGTCTTACTTCTTCCCTTCGAATTTTCCTCCTATCAGCTAATAAACTTGGTTTTCTTTTAAACACAGAAAAATCCTTCCTTACATTACCTTTATCAATTTGTTCAATAAAATAGGAATTGTATGCATCTTGGACCCAAGCAAAATCTTGAACGTTGAAAATATCTTCAAAGGCCTTTAGACGTTCGTATCGTTGACTACCTTTATTACGACTTAGGAAATTATCTAGTACGATGTAAAAATGTTTTGGAAAATCTAGATACATCCAGTACACATTAGCTAATGCAACTGCTAGATTAAATCCACTTTTTTTCCCCTTAAATTGGTTATAAAAAATGGTTAACTTTTCAAATGTCATTCCGGTAAAATCAACAGCACCAATAAGTAAATGAAAACTCAAGTAAGCTAGTCTAAAGTATTGAGCAAAATTGCAATTTTGTATAAAACAGCTTTCTTTTTCCCATAGATTGTTCACTAATTGTTGCTGGGACTGAATAATAATATTGTTGTCAATTGGATCAGGACATTTTGTGTCTTCAAAATTAAACGAACATATCTCACATATTTGATTTGTAAACGTCCCCAAGTTGATTGAACGATTACATTGAGGACATAGATCTATCAACATTACGTTATGATTAGTACATAGATGAATGGGTGTTATACACCAAATTGTACGGTGATAGTATCTTTCTTTAATACACTGGGGGCAATATTTCACTTTATTCTTTAAAATTATCTTTGAGGCTAGTTCCGATCCAAAGAAATCTTCTAAATTATATCCATTTTTTTCAGTTATTGAATCATTCTCCCCTAAAATAAAGGTGTTTATTTTCTCTAATGCCTTAAGATTAATTTCATTATTTTGCGCTTGGTAAACGGATAATTCCAGAAAATTATTGAGGTAAGAATAACGGTGGTAATTCATTTTTGATACTCTATGAAGAAAACCCGATATACTTTCATTGCTTTGGATAACAGGGCTAATTAATGCTTTCTTCAAATTTCCACTCATTATTTTTTCCTATTTCTTTTCTTACGTTTCTTTATCTGTTCTTTTATTGATCGGAACATCGCTTGATAAGTTTCAAGTCCGTGACGATCAACACTAATATCATTTAAAATACGATACGCAATTGTTAACCCTCCATCTTTCAATAAAACTAAGATATATTCATCGTCGTAGTTATCGAAATAAATGGAAATACTACCAAACTCTTTTCCATACCACTGTTCACGAATAGCAATGCTACATGAGTAGATAAAGCCTTTAAAAAGAATTCCTTTATCTGTTAACTCAGCTTGCTCAAATGGAAAAAAGTCAATTAATTTTTCCACACTTGTTACACCTCCTATTATTCTATTAGTCCTATTATTTCCAACTGACAGATTAATCATACATATATATAGCATTTAGTTTTAAATACTATTTTTCTCTCGTGTTTAATGGTATTCGGGTTGACTACACTTCAATTAGAGGTGTAGCTAATGTCTGAATCAATTTTGAAATTAATTGGTAAACGGATACGGGACTTACGAAAAGAAAAAGGATTGTCACAGGAGCAGTTAGGTGAGTTGGCGAACTTAAACTACACCTATATTGGTGGAGTCGAACGAGCGGAAACAAATATATCTGTGATTAATCTTACAAAGATTGCACATGCATTAAATGTTGGGGTGATTGAACTCTTCTCTTATACTAGGATATACGACCAAACAAAAGGGAAATCTTCTGATCTAGAACAAATTATTGATCTTCTCCTTTCGATTAGTCCTCAAGAAGTGAAAAAAGCGAAGAACATACTGATGGAAGTTTTTGATAAAAATTAGACGGCGGCCTAGGTGGCCGCCGTTTGAGTTATTAACCATTTATATATTTAGCGAAGGTCCTTGAGCTTTCTGTAAGTTTCTTCCCTTTTTCCGTTTGATCATCAGTTTCTCTTTGTACTTGTTCATCGCATTATTCTCAGTTCCAAGCGCTGCTTCTAAATCAAAACTAGTGTCGGCAAAGGGATTTGTAACAAATGGTCTAGCCACTTGTTTTACTTTCAGAAGTGCCTTCGCCAAATGTGATTCAGCTATTTTATCAGCGCCTGCCTTAACGGCAATATATGTCGCATACTCAAGTAACTTCATTACATAAAAAGGTATTCCATTCGAGATGTAGTACAACTTATCAGCAGTTCGTGGATCAGCAAGATTCGCTAATTCAATAAAAGGAAGCAATTTATCAACTTTCTGAAGAAATACCCTAAAAATAAGAATCTCCTCAACGGTACCATATGCGAAAGCTTCTAACGCAACTTTGTTACAAAATCTTCGATCCAATTGGGGATTGCTAATAAAAACTTTTATTGATTCCGGCATTCCACAGAGAATAACAGCAATGCCAATTTCTTCGGTAAATGTCTTAACCCAGTTTGATGCTGTCGCTAATACATACTCGGTGTCTGCATCAATTAGATGCTGGAACTCGTCAAAAATAATAACTTTTATCCCAAGTTCCTTGACAAAGTGATGGATGCGACTGGTCAACTCAGTTTCAGATCCTTTATGGCTGAAGGGATCTCCCATATCTTCTAGCACTTTCGATGCAAGCATTCTCGGTGTTGCTTTTGGAGGAACGACTACCCTTAATACTGGAATATGCGTATATTCTCGGTCATCAGTTTCTTTAGTTTCACGAGGATATCTTGCCGTGAATTCCTTGGTTACCGTACTCTTCCCCGCACCTGTTGGCCCAAAAATATATAAACAATCTGGACTAACGGAGTCATCCGACAAATCCATGATCGTTTCCATCTCCTCAAGCAGATTTTCATACTTTGGGTGATGGACAATGATCTTTTTAACATGCTCAACACATCTTTTCAATTCCTTTGAATCAGGTGCTTTTCCATCTAACCGTTCAAAATCCAATTAACATATCTCCTTTTGCCCACTCCCCCAATTGTCTGCAATTTTATCTAAATCAATGTTGTCTACTTGCAAGGCACCAGGTTCGGGTTTTACAATAATAGTTTCTTCCTGATTATTATCTGATTTAGAAGGCTTTATACCTCCATTACTTTCCATAGGATTTAGAATCGATATATTCATTGCTTCTACAAGTCCAGAAAGTTGTTTGATAGGTACACCTTTAATTGCACTGGCCACAGTCTCATTGACTGCTGCCTTCCTTCTTCTTCTTCTACGAATCCCTTGATATTCTAATTTGCATTCTTGTTGAATCTCTTCAACGTTTAATCTAGCCCTGCCTTGTAGCGAAGAATCATAGTCATTATATGCACTACCATCCTTGTTTGTCAGATATGCCAACAATTCAGCATTAATCGGGTAATTCTTGTCGATGTTTTTTCGTTCCAGGCCTCCATTTTTAATAAAGGCCTCAATATAACGTTTATTGAATTCATCTTTTACATAGATAACCCTTAAATCAGAGCTATAGCGAATCAGTACTTCACGACTTCTACCTTCACGTTCCAATCGCTTTCTAAGTTCATTTAATTCATCACTAAAAAAATGATGTCCCATGAGTACTATTCCACGAGGACCGACGGTACGTGCATCACTGTTTGAAGAGAAGAGTAATTCTAAATACTGACGATTTGTAGGTAATTTAGGATGTATCTTCATTTCTTTTAAGCCTTTAGCCCATAAATGCTCTGGAACCCCTTGGATGTTCTGACCTCTATTAAAATTGTTCGCGACCATGTCAACAATTGCTATGTGTGCGATATGATACAGTCCTTTAATATCGACCACCGCTTTCGCTGCCGAGTCATATTGTCCTTTTTCTGTAGGATTTGAAAAAAGTGAACCGACTAATCCTTGAAATGCTTTATGATTTAGATTTCCTAGTGCTTGTTCAACAGAACCTTTTTGATGACCGGATGCTACTTCGCAATATCTAAGTCCGATACGAAGAGCCGAACACACCTCTTCTACTTCTTTCGCGTCGTTTACCTTTGCATTATCCAAAAGTATTGATTGAGGGACACCATATGCCGTCCAATTCTTCTCAACCCGTGTGTACAACTCTTTAAATCCAGTCTTTGGTAAGATGCAATGTAAAATTAATTGTTTCCAATCACCAGCATTAGGCTCCTTTCTAAAGATGATATTAAATCCCATCGGTTCACCTGTTGCCTGATCCATTCCGTACATGAAGACCGGACGAAATAACTCGTCAAGTTCAAAGTCTACGATTAAACAGTCAATTGGCGTCCAGTCACATTCCATACATTCAAGTGGACGTGTTGCTCTTGCATTTGAATGCACACCATTGTGTTTTAAATCTGCTTGATTTACCCCCATGTGTTCTTTATCGCGCTCATATGTATCTACTGTTTCCTTCCGTATCCTTCGATATGTCGATTCTGAAACATTCTTGAGTTGCTCATGATCTGCCCTTGTCAAATTAATATTTTTTATTTCAGCATCAAGCACATCATATTCGTCTTTAATAGTAACGTATTCCGCTTTGCTTCCATATTTAAAAATAATGCGAGAAACTTCAGTCATCACTTCTGTAGCGACCCGATGATCTTTTGGCCCCCTCATTTTTGGAATTAAGTCTAATTTGTTCTCTCGCTTATACCATAAATCTAACCATCTATAAATCGACGCGGGAGAAATCGAGCCATTGGGCTTTAATTCCTCAGGATAGTTATCAGCATAAGCCTGAAACTGTGATGGCCTTATTTTTCGTTCAATAATAGGCTCAATCGCTTTATACCGTTTCTCCATAATATCGATTTGAACATCAGTATAATCTTTTGTACTGTATTCAATAACAACAGAGTCTTGACCTTCATGCAGAATAATTAGCCTTTTCTCATTGTAAGCAGTCAAGATCTCAATAAGAGACAGCAATTCCTTTGTGTCGTGTGTTATATTAAGCAATTCAACATCATCATCTCTTTGCCGGAGCACTTCATATGTGTTCGGTCCAATTCGAAATTGCGTACCATACTTGAAATCTATGAGCATGAACTTCTCTCCCCCTCAACTGAATAACGCAAAACTGAATCGTCAGATAGCTTTACATTAACTAAATCTGTTGAAATCTCTTGTAGGTAAATCAATTGATAAACAGCCTTATAGAAGCTTTCTTCATTAATTTCCTCACAAGACTCCCTCAATTTGAAAAGATAGATTTCTGTTTTTTGCTTCAATTGCTCCAAAACATGGTCCATAATTTTATCCGAAACATCTTGAGTACCTAGATGACGAAGTAATGAAAGGTTGGTTTGCAAGTACCCTGGGTTTATTTCCTCCTCTGTGAATACCTCGTAATGCCACCTCTGAGTTTCGCAAAATTTTCTACCAACTTCATACTTAATAACATTCGACGGATAGTTCTTAAACCGAAGAGATTTTACCTCAATAATGAAAACACGGCCATCTTTTAGGATTAATTTGAAATCCGGAAAATACTTATGTTTTTTACCATTCAATAAATAATGAATGCAGACCGGCTGATAAAAAATTTCTTCAACTTGAATATCAAAGTCAGCTAATCTAATAAAGTTTCTTTCAAGGAAACTCTCCCAATGAATCATTTCACCAGTTTTAAGAAATGGTTCTTTACCACGGAAACCTTTTCTTTTCGGCTTAATTACTCGAGCTGGCATGTATGGCATTTCTCATTCACCTCTGTTCATTTATTTGTGGTAAAAGTATTGCCAATTCTTATGCTGTGATAAACAGTCTTTTTTGATAAACTTATATATTTATTTAAGATACAAAAAAGGGTAGTGCTAGATCTTTCCTAGAAAACTACCCAAAACCATATTTAAATTAACCCTTTACATGACTAAGAAGATTGTTCGCTTCTTTCACTAAATACATGTATTTAAAACCGCCATCAATTTTATTTCCTGTTATTGCTTTTAGACCAAAATCCTCTTCTAATTTTCTTATAGAAATTTTAATATTAGTAAAATACTCATTCTTAATTTCGTCTAACGACATATATGTTTCTTTAAATTTTTGAATCGACACCTTATGATAGACCTTAAAAGAAAATTCTTCGTGACATGTAGCTTCTAATATCCCTATTTTCACCCAAAAGTTCACGCAATGCTCTTTCACACCAAGCAATCGTGCAACTTCAATTGTTCTTAGGTTGTTTCCCTGACTTTCATTGAATTTACGTCTAAAAAAATCTTTAACCTGCATTCTATTGAACAATAGTACATTTAAACCAATTCCTGCACCAATACCACATGGTAGAAGTTCTTCATTTAAAATCATCTGAACGAGTCTTCCTGAAGAACAATGTTTATGAGCCTGTCCGATGTTAACCACTTTTTGAAAATTTATAATTAAGCTTTCCTCTGTAACTTGATTGGTAACCCTACTTCTAAGATTGTCAATAAATACATCAACTGATTGTTTTTTTATATATTTTGCGTTAGAAAAATCATACTCTTTATATGAATATTCAAGATATCCATATTTAACGATGTCATCTATCCCAAGCCCTACATCCAAATAACTTTGAGCTTCCAAGTAGCTAAGCATTTGCTGATTCTCTGCATCTTGTTTAGACTTATACTCTTCTAGACTCTTTTTAATTGTAATTATGTTAATACCTATTGCTTTTTTTGAAATTTGACCTTCAATTTCATGATTTACTATTAATCGAATTAGTTTTTCTTTACTCACATTTAAATATCGCGCAGCTCGAATTCCAGATATGACCAATTCCTCGTACATATTTATAATTCTTATCAGATTTGAACAAGAGTAGGAATTAAAATTATCTAAAAGATAATTTATAAATCCTTTACGCAAAAGTACTAAACTGTCGTACCTTGCATCGAATAAGTCGCTGTAAAAATTCCCGAAATCCCCCATGATATTATTGAATTTTCTATTTGAAGAAGACACCTTCACTTCCTCTAAAAATTTATAAAAGTTATTTGGCCAATCAGAAAATACTTTAATAGCCTCTCTTTGTAAAGTTGAAAATTCTTCTAAGTTGTAATTAACACCAGAAAAATGAGAGATATTTTTGCATTCACACATAAATCTCGATACTAACAAAATACTATTATTTAACGAAACAAAATCCATCTCATTTATTACTACACTAAATTGTTCATTATACTTAATATTCAATAGATGATTCGTACTAATTCCACAAATAGCGAAGATTCTCATTGACAAATACAAGCTTTCCTCATTTGCTGCTGCTAAATTGGAATTCTTATGCTCATGACCGCAACTACAACGAAATATATCAGAATTCCACCATGTCATTGATCTCGAGCATTTTTGGCATTTATCAATAAGCATACATGAATGTATAGGACAGGAGGTTAAGTTAATTAAGCTCCATATTTTTCTGATATAATTCTTTTCTCGTAAGCAAAGTGAACATACTTTTAATTTTCTAGTGCAAATCGAATTCATATTAACATTAGCATTGAAGTATCTATAATAAATTTCCGATTCATCAAACGAGACTATGAAAAGCTGTTGAAGCAATTCTCCTTCAAAACCCAAAATGCTTTCCAATAAGTTTAAATCTTTTTCGGATATTACATTAGTATCAAGAAAAAAACTATGCATTCTTGAATCTTCGTAAACACTCAATAATTTATAAATGTATTTTGGGTTAATTCGGTTGCTTTGCGCTGATCTTATAAGATAACTGCTTATGCTCTCATCTAATTTCGGGCTCGGGCGACTGAGAAGTTTAAACATATATACAATTTCACCTTCATGTTCAAATTTTACTAAAATAGCAAAAGTGTTAATTATATTTAATTAGCACTTTTGCTAATTACCTATTTTCCCAAATAGTCAGCTATATATACACTTCTTATATAAAGGTGAAGTCCACGAGTTCGTTGATCTAACGGTGATGTTATCCTTGGGCAAGACGATGCTATACAATGCAGCATAAGCACTTAAAACAATTCTTGTTATTGCCAAATCTTTGCGCTTACCCGCTTTTCATGAAATCTCAATTTTACGACAAAAAAGGTACAGCCTCTTCAATTTTCTTGAAGAACTATACCTTTTCTAAGCGATAGACTATTTTCGGTTCAATTAGGGAAGGCAAATTAGGTCTAGGTCACAAAATGATGTATAACAATGTATAATTATACATTTATCATTAAATACGAAAATTCCTTCTCATTTACTTGAAAAAAATTCTCAGTATTTATGACGTCACACATGTACAGATCTTTACTTAGCTTATTCAATCTTACGAGCAGCGGCTGTACCCGCAGTTCGTGCAGTTCTTGCAGCCTTCGCTGTTCACGAGCGAAGCGGAGCCGCAGGACGGGCACAAGTCGAGCGACGTCAGCCCGGCAGGCGCAGTCCCTGCGGAAGGTTCGGCATGGCCAAGAGCAGCCGGCGCTTCATGCACGACTTCTTTCGTGGCCGTCACGTATGCCTCCGCTCCCGCTTCGCCGGCCATCGCCTCTTCGTGCATTTCAAGCGCTTTGGCGACCGCATCGGCGATGGACTCGACCCGATTGGCGCCGAAGCCGATAGCGCCCGAACCGCCGATGCCTTTGAGATGCTTGATCAGCAGGTTCACTTTGTTCCCGTGATCGCCGTAGCGCAGGAACAAGGAGCAGACGCGGCCGAGCGCTTCCGCCATGGCGAAGACGTCCGATCCCGCTTTTCCCACGTTGAGGAAAATTTCGCTCGGCGAGCCGTTCATGTCGTTGATCGTAATGTACGCCATACCGAACGGCGTATTGATTTTATACGTAGCGCCGCGCAGAATTTGCGGACGGCGTTTATATTCTTTATCGAAGACGTTCCCGGTATTCGCACCTGCTTGGCCGACCGGTTCCGCCGCAACCGCCACAGACGGTGCTTCTGTCGGAACTTCAGGTGCGGGAACGGCCGTCTCGGCCTTCTTCTCGTCCTTCTTGTCCTTGTCCGTTCCGGTGCTGAGTACCTGCACGTCACGGCTGCCGTCGCGGTAGATGGTCACGCCTTTGCATCCCAGATCGAAGGCAAGCTCGTACAGCCGTTCGGTTTCTTCGACCGTGAAATCGGCCGGACAGTTCGCCGTCTTGGAAATGGAACTGTCTACCCAGCGCTGGATAGCGGCTTGAACGCGGATATGATCCTCGGCCGACAAAGTCATGGATGTCACGAAATAATCCGGCAGGTCCTGATCCTTGTTGGCATCCTTCCACTCCTGCGCAATCGGCACGAACTGCTTGTCGTAACCGAGGCGGCTTTGACGGAAATATTCAAAGGCAAAATAAGGCTCAATGCCGGTGGAAGTTCCCACCATCGTTCCCGTACTTCCCGTAGGCGCCTGCGTAATGACCGTCACGTTGCGCATCCCGTTTTTGCGGACGGATTCCGTCACTTCCGGATAAACCTCGTGCATGTTTTTCATAAAGCCGCTCTGCAGGAATTTCTCGGTGTCGAAGTGCTTGAAAGAACCTTTCTCCCCGGCAATTTCAGAGGAAGCCAGGTAAGCTTCGCGTGCCATGAAACCATAGATCTTATCCAGGAATTCGAGAGATTCCGGGCTTCCGTAACGGATGCGAAGCTTGATCATCAGCTCGGCCAGCCCCATCGTTCCAAGTCCGACACGGCGCTCGCCTTGCTGGTTCTCGCGGTTTTCCTCGAAGTGGTATGGCGTCTTGTCGATGACGTTGTCCAGAAAACGCGTGGAGTAACGGACGGTTTTGCCCAGCTCGTCCCAGGCGACATCGTCATTCTCCTCGTCGTAAAACTTGGACAGGTTGACGGCGGACAAGTTGCAGACGCCCCAGGCCGGAAGCCCCTGCTCTCCGCAAGGATTCGTGCAGATGATCGGGTTGAAGTACCAGCTGTTGGACATCTGATTATAGTACTCCATAAACACGACGCCCGGCTCCGCGGAGCGCCATGCGGATTCAATGATCGTGTGCCAAACTTCACGGGCTTTGACCGTGCGGTACACTTTTACGGCTTTTCCGAGTTTTTTCCACTCATTGAGATCGCCGTTCCAAACTTCGTCGTATTCGGGATCCGTCGTATCGGGGAACACGAGATCCCAGTCCAGATCCTCCTTCACCGCTTTCATAAAGCCGTTGCTTACGCAAACGGAGAGGTTCGCGTTCGTAATCTGGCCCATCGTAGATTTAACGGTGATAAAATCAAGCAGATCCGGGTGCCAGTCGTTGATCATGAGCATCAGCGCGCCGCGGCGGCTGCCGCCCTGCTCGATCAAGCCCGTCGTATAGCTGAAAAGGCCTCCCCATGACACGGAACCGCTGGAAGAGCCGTTCACGCCTTTAACGATCGCGCGACGCGGGCGAAGGGACGAAAGATTAATTCCAACCCCGCCCCCGCGGGACATAATTTCCGTCATCTCGGACAAAGTTGCCATAATACCGCCGCGGCTGTCGTGCGGAGACGGGATGACATAGCAATTGAACAGCGTCAGTTCGTCGCTGGCATCCGCGCCTGCCGCAATACGGCCTCCCGGAACAAGCTTCCAATCGTCCAGAATGTAACGGAATTTTTCCGTCCATTCTTTCTGTTTTTCCGGTGTCGCTTCCACGGAAGCCATGGCCTTGGCCAGGCGGTCCCACAGCTCATCCGGCGTTTTTTCTATATTAAGAGTCAATCTGTCGATGTTCGACTCAATCGTTTCGCCGCTGCGCAGCTTAACGGTCACATTACGCCCATCCCGAGCGGTAATTTCCCCGACTTCCTTGGCCGGAAATTTCGGGTCGTCCTTGGTCAGGACAAGCACCACGTCTCCGACTTTCGTATTGTTCGTGTCCGCATCTTTTAACGCATAACGATCCAAAAAGATTTTCTCGCTCAAACCTTCCAAACTTTTCCGCTGCATCGTCTTCAAAACGGCAACACCCTCCCAAATCAATGTACCTGCACCCGGGAACCCGCACCACTGCGCGAAATTCGCGGTATGTACGTAAGCACTATATATAGTGTCCTTAAAAGATTATACAACACTAGATATTGTGTTACGAATAAACTGCGAATGAATTCAACGGGATAATAAAAACCATGAGCTTGTTTTCTCTCTTTTTCTTCGCCTTGCTCTTTATTTCGTTTGCGGAACTTTCATAAAAAACGACATTTTTCGACAAATCAAGCCTGTAAAAAAAGAGCCGCCGAGCCCGCAGGTAATTTTTTGTAAAAAAATCGCTGCAGCCGATCTCCGTGCATACATACCACCGGCCCATTTGTGTAAGACATTCTTTCCCCTATATACTATAAACAGATCCGCCTAAAAAAGAAACGGACGTTCGCCAGTTGGGTAATTTTTCGTATTAATCCCTACATACATTTACTTTTAATCGGCTGCGCCCGGACACGCTTGCCAATACAAGCGCTTATTTTGGCATCACAAAGAAAGATCACTTAAAGGAGAATTTACCCGATGATGCTTTTCGGAAATCAACTTGTACCGGACGAAGAAGTCCGCATTTCTCCCCTTGACCGGGGCTATTATTTCGGAGACGGCGTCTACGAAGTGTTCCGTATTTACGACGGCCGGCTATTTGAAGTACAGGGGCATATGGAACGTTTCAGCCGCAGCATGGCCGAAGTCCGGATTAGCCTTCCTTATCCGCTCGAAGAGCTGGAGGATCTGCTGAACCGGCTCACGGAGGCTGCCGGCATCCCCGACGGCCTCACTTACGTTCAGATCACGCGAGGCGCCGCTCCTCGTTCTCATCCCTTTCCGGCTGCGGCGGAGCCGGTCGTGACGGGCTGGTGCTCCCCGTTTTTGCGTCCGCTGAAAGATCTGGAAAGCGGGATTTCCGCCATCGTCCGGGAAGATATCCGCTGGCACCGGTGCGACATCAAATCGCTGAACCTGCTTCCGAATGTGCTGCTGAAGCAGGAGGCTCTTGACGGCCGGGCGGGCGAAGTTATTTTCAGCCGCGGCGGCGTCATCACCGAAGCGAGCGCGTCCAACGTGATGATCGTCAAAGACGGGGTCGTCAAGACTCATCCCGCCGATCATCATATCCTGCGGGGCGTCACCCGTTCGCTTGTTCTCCGGCTCGCCGAAGGTCTGGGCATCGCCGTGCGTGAAGAAGCGTTCCGGGAAGAGGAACTCGCCTCGGCCGATGAAGTCTTCATTACCAGCACAGGCTCCGAGGTTATGCCGGTCGTGCTGGTAGACAGTCGGCCCGTCGGAGACGGCAAGCCCGGTCCCGTTACCCGACGGCTCCAGCAGGCCTTCGAGGCGTCGATACCGGCCGGAAGCCGCTGAACCCGCGGGCAGTAAAGAAGGCCTCCAAACCGCACTCTAGAGTGGGTTTGGAGGCCTTTTTTCTACCGCGCCAGCCTCACACCGCCGCATACGGGAGCAGCCAAGCAGCGGTCGCCCTCTTTTCGCTACCGGTGCAGGCTCATCCATGCCACCGCGTAATCGACAAGCGGACGCTGCGGCATCAAAGCCGCCTCGGCCGAGCCTACTTTTCCGCGGATGACCGGCGAATTCCGGACTTCGAAATCCGCGCCCGCCCGCTCGAAATCGTCCGAGTCGATTCCCACATCCGGAAACTCTACCCATTGACGGACGCCTTCTCCATCAAGAACAGGCGCCCCGTTCGTGACTTCCTTCTTCGACGCATACTCCGCCCGGTATTCCGCCAAATGGATGGACGTGTTGGAACCGTGACCGACGCCCAGCAGCAGCACATGACCGTCCAGCTCATACAGACGGGCAAGCGGGGAACCCTCTCCGAGCCCGTAAGCCAGGGAGTGGCTGCCGGTCAGTTTCTGCGCCTGCGGTCCGATCGCCGCAAACGAAACCTGAGGGTGGCTGCTGCGCATAACCCCCGGGTAGGTTCTGAACGCTTCCGGCAAGGCTCCCATAAAAAACGTCCGGGTCTCCTCCGCTTTATAAGCCGGCATCGTGCTGCGGATCACGTCCCACCACTCCTCCGGCACGGGCGGGTTGCTCCACGCCGACGGCTCCGACAAGTCGCCGCTGTGTGTGGGCATCATCAGTGTCCCTTGACTGCCCAATGCGTCCCGGAGAGCGGCTATGACCGCCTGTGTGCCGCCGCAGACCCATCCTAGGGAACTTAGAGAGGAATGAACCAAAAGAGTCATCCCCTCTTTCACACCGAGTCTTCTAAGATCTTCCGCAAGGCTTTCCGCCGTATGCGGCCGTTTCCCCGTCCGTTCTATAATCGTTTCGATCGCCATGATACATCCACCTCATCCCGAAATTACCGCTACCGTTTCAAATTCCATTCGTCGGAACTGTATTTTTCCCGTGCCAGCTCTTCCGCAAGCTCCAGTTCGTACGGAGTCAATGCTCCGTTTTCAAGCTCAATACCCATGCCTTCGGCCACACCGGCGCGGAATGCGGTTTCCACGTCCCCGAGTGTCACGGGTGCAAGCCCGGCGCTTCGGAGCAAATCGTTAATCGCGACCGCTTTCTGCACAAAGCTCTGCTTCATCCGCTCCGCAATCCGCTCGTTGGAGAAAAGCAGCAGGCCGAACAACTGCTCGACATCGAGTTCCAGCAAAATAGACCCGTGCTGAAGCACGACATTCTTCTGCCTAACCTGCGCGCTTCCGGCGACTTTGCGGCCTTCCACGACAAGCTCGTACCAAGAAGGAGAGTCGAAGCAGGCTGCCGAACCGAGCGATTCGTACTTCCGCTTCTCTTCTTCAGTTGCCAGATTCACCATCTCGGCCGCCAGCCCCAGCTTCCGGAATCCTAACAGCAGCCCCTCGCTGAGAACCCGGTAAGCTTCCGTTACGCTCGTCGGGATTCCCGGATACCGCTCGGAGACTATGATGCTGTATGTAAGCTCGGCATCGTGCAGAACCGCCCGGCCGCCCGTCGGACGGCGTACGAAACCGAGGCCTTGGCCTGCGACTTTGTCCAGATCGATCTCCTTCTGCGCCTTCTGAAAATAACCGATGGAGAGAGCCGCCGGCCCCCAGCCGTAAAAACGGACCGTCGGAGGAACCCTGCCTTCACTGTGCGCAATGAGAATCGCTTCGTCGATCGCCATGTTTTCAGCCGCCGACCGGTTGCCTGTATGCATATAACGCCATGTTGTCATGTTCTTCTTCCCTTCTTATCAAGAACGGCAGGCGCGGAAAGCCCGGCCCGCCCGTATCGGTTTTACGTGCACGTTCATTCCTTTATCATAGCACAGGAGCGCTTCCGATAACATTCGATAGAGCTTCCGGCTAGGATGCCTGGGGCGGCAAGAGCCGAAGGAAACCCGGCAGTACGGCCGCGTTATGAAACCTCATTCTTTGGATCATACTAATTACAAAGTTGCAGATTTCATAAACAGGACCGCTAATAAGGCAGCAGCAAGCGGATGACGGGCAGACGGGACGGGAAACGGCGCCCTGGATACGGCCCATTTTCGAGAAGGAGGCAGAGCCTAGATGAACAACCAGACAACGGAGCACATCCGCCCGATTCATGAAGGGCTGAGCATGCATACGGATCGGGAATGGTTTCTGGACTGGGAGTCGCGTGTCGTCCGCAACGGCCCCTGGGATAATTGGACCTTGTACCAGCTTGCTTACGAGGCGGAAAAGTCGAGCCTGATCCACTCCTTCGACGAGCTGTTATGCCTGAAGCATGTGAACGGGATCGAGCCCATGAGCCATCAGATCGATACGGCCAAGAAAGTGCTGTACGACATGCGCGGGCGGGCTATTCTCGCCGACGAAGTCGGACTCGGCAAAACGATCGAAGCCGGACTTATTTTAAAAGAATATATGATACGCGGACTTGTACGCAAAGCGCTCATTCTGGTACCCGCCTCGCTTGTCCTGCAATGGGTCCGGGAGCTGAATCAGAAATTCGGGATCGCGGCATCCGCCCAGAAAAAATCGTACATGTGGCAGACGTGCGACGTGATTGTCGCTTCCATGGACACCGCCAAACGGGACCCGCACCGGGAGATCGTGCTCGGTCTGGATTACGACATGCTTATCGTGGACGAAGCCCATAAACTCAAAAACAAAAAAACAACGAATTACCAGTTCGTCGGCGAGCTGCGTAAAAAATATTGCCTGCTGCTGACCGCTACGCCCGTACAGAACGATCTTAAAGAACTGTACAATCTGATTAACCTTCTGAAGCCGGGGCAGCTCGGGGCGCAGACGAACTTTCAAGCCAACTTTGTCATGGCCAAAAGAATGCCGAAAAACGAAGGCATTCTCCAGCAGGAGCTTTCCAAAATTATGATCCGCAACCGGCGCGGCGACGGAAATGTCGAGTTCAAAAAGCGAATCGTGAAAAACATCACGCTGACGCTTTCTCCCGAGGAACAGGCGCTTTACGACGGTGTCACGGATTTTATCCGCAGCCAGTATGAACAAAATCAAGGCCAACCGAGCAATACGCTGGCGCTTGTCACCCTTCAAAGAGAAGTCTGCAGCTCCCGGGACGCTGTTTTTATAACCTTGGTCAACATGTTCAAAAAAACGGAAGAAAACTCTCCGATCCGGGCCAAAATATGGGAACTGGTCGAACGCATTCGCAGCATTCAAGCCAATACGAAAGCCGAAACCGTCTTGAATCTGATTCGGGAGATCAATGACAAAGTCATTATTTTTACCGAATACCGGGCGTCCCAGGAGTATTTGTTGAACTATTTAAGAGAGAACAAAATTACGGCCGTTCCCTATCGCGGGGGAATGAACCGGGGCAAAAAAGATTGGATGATGGACCTTTTCCGTACCCGTGCCCAAGTGCTTGTCGCAACCGAGGCCGGCGGCGAGGGAATCAATCTCCAGTTCTGCCATCACATGATCAATTTCGATTTGCCCTGGAATCCCATGCGGGTGGAGCAGCGGATCGGACGGGTTCACCGGCTGGGCCAGACGGACGACGTAAGAATCTACAACCTCTCTACCCGCAATACGATCGAAGAGCATATTTTGAATCTGCTGCACGAAAAAATAAACATGTTCGAGCTGGTCATCGGCGAACTCGATTCGATTCTGGAACGTCTGGAAAAAAAATCGGCCTCGCTGGAAAGCTCACTATTCAAAATGATGATGGAATCTAGTTCCGATGAAGAAATGCGCCGTCAGATCGACCGGCTTGGAGATTCGCTTACCGGCATCCGGGAGGAGCTTGAGCCGGAAAACGAAAGGAAAGCCAAAATCGGTTCCATACTCAGCGCCATCGGGCAGAATGTCGGGGTGAACCATGAATACCGCCCAGGTTGAACGCTTTGTTATGCGGTTTCTGGAAGCGTACAACTGCCGCATTATCGAGAAAACGAAACACGCCGTCATCGTAAACCTCTCTCCGGAGGCGGATAAAGAACTCACCGGCCGCTCCTACTATTGGAGCTTCGTCGAGCGCACCGGAGTCGAGCCCGAAACGATGACCTACCGTTTCGTTTTCGATCCGGAAGGGGACGCGGCAGCCGCAGCGGCGGCTCGGCCCGTACCGGACGGGCCCAGGAACGGGCCGCTCGGGGGCGCCGGGCCTCAGCCTGGCGCAGCGGATCGCCAGGCGCAAGGGGCTACCGGGCCGGGCAATAGCCCCCAGGGCGGCCTCGCGGCAGGCGCGGCTGGTTCGGCGAGCCCGGGGGCTGCCGCCGGCGCCGTTACCGCGGCACCGGGCGCTGCGGGCGGCGTAGGCCAGGCGGCCGGGGGCGGCACTGTTCCCGCGGACAGCAGCGGGACACCGCCGAGCCCGCCGGGCACGCCCGCGGCAGGCGCAGCAGGTCCGGCGGCACCTGCCGGCACCGTCCCGGGAGGTGCCGCTCCCGCGGCCGGAAGCGGCGGAAGTCCGCCCGAAGCGATCCGCTCCGCGGACAGCATCCTCGGGCGGTACTTCGGCACGGCCCCCGCTCCGCCGATCGGCCGCGTCCCCCGCGACGAGGTTACCTTCGGCAGCCGCCGCCTGCAGCAGCTCTTCGCGACGGCCTTGAACAACGGCCGGTTTACCCGGCTGTTCGAAGTTCCGCCGCAAGCTCCCGGCAGTCCTCTGCCGGGTCGCTCCGCTCCCCTCACCTACTGCAGCTGGATGAATGTGAACTACAAGGTGGAGTACGCCTGCGATATGAAACGCAGCGAAGTTCATTCCTTGGCCATTCAAATGACGACGGGAGAAATCCGCGAAGAGTTTCATCCCTCCATGCTGACGAGGAAGCTCGCACCGAAACTCCCGGCCAACATTCATCTGCTCGGCGATAATTTGACCCTGTCGAGGGCCGCCTCGATCCTGGAAGATTACCTGGAGCAGAAAATCCGCCGCACCGACCACCGCTGGGCGGACCGTGCCAACCAGGTGCTGGCCGAGGAGCATCAGCTCGTCCGCTTGTATTACGAAGGCATGCTCTCGGCAGCCGAACCTGAAGCCCGTGAAGAGCTGGAAATCCGCTATGCGGCCCGGCAGGCTGAGGTGGATTGGCAATACCGGCCGAGAGTCCACGTATCCGTCATCAATTGCGGATTATTTCACTTAAGGGCGGAAGAAAGGTAAAGATGCGACGAAAGTCGCTAAAAGTTCCTATGGGCCGGCCTACACGTTTTAACAAACTTTTTACAAGGATTCCCTTACACTAGATTTATAGAATGAACGGCAGGCAGGTGAACAAATGAACCGCACAGCTGTATGGACGGCAGCGCTTCTGGCGCTCGTTGTCTGGCTCGCTGCCGGGCCCCCTTCGTTCTCGCAGGGCGAATCCCTCCTCCCTCAAGATGCTCAAGATTCCCTCGCCGGCTCGGCAACACGCATGAAGCCGGAAACCGGACGAGCGTCTTTGGATAAGAGGTACACGATCCTGCCCGGAACAAGACCCGCCGAAGTTCTCGCGGATTTTACGGCAAATGAACCGTCAGATACTTCCGGAGCGCCCGATACCGTACTGAACGAACACATCGTACGTTGGATCGGTACTCTTGCCGGTCAGAAAGGCTTCGAGGGCTGGAAACGCGCCAAATGGACGGTCGCTCCTCTCGGACCGGGTACGCACGGCTGGATCGTCCTGCTGACGGTTAGCGGCCGCGAGACAGGCTATCTGATCGTTTCCGCCGCCGAAAACGGCACCCTGCAGCTCATCGAATACGGAACAGGCGAACATCCCCTGTTCAGCACCCGCACGCTGTACCGCACCTTGGTGCAGCACGCCATCATTCCTACATCGATGTCCTATCAAGCTTGGCTGGACTCCATGGAAACAAGGCTGCGCCGTCTTTATACGGATGCCTTCCATGCGGTATGGACCGTCCCGTCCGGGAACAATCGTATCCTCGTCGATGCCAAAACCGGCGAAATCCGGACCTTCCAGAATTATTCGCCCGCAAGTGATTCCGGTTTGCTCGGGCTGCATGGCGCAGCCTTTGAACATACACCCGGAACGCCGATTGAGGTCACGCCGTCCGATCCTTATGAAGAGATCGCCTGGCTGACCCGAAAAGCGCTCCCTATCCGTTCCTATGAAGAATTGACGCCCTACCTTGGGGCCGGCAAGTCCCTGACTTTCGTCTGTGAATGTTTCGGGGGCAGACTTACGCTGCCGCTTCCCGTAACCGGCGCCTTGCGCTGGACCGGCGGTGCCGCTTTTATCGCCTTCGAGCAGGAAGGCAGACGCTTTGTTCTCCTGGACGAAGCGGTTTCACTCGGACAGTTTTACCCGACTGACGGTATCTCCTCCTCTTTCCCATAGAAAAGCTTCCCCGGGTCCCGGAACGGTTTACCGTTTCCGCCGTGAACCTGAGGAAGCTTCTTTTTTGCAGAACATTCAGTCTTTGCTCCGGCGCCTTAAGGCCTTTATGATCATGGAGACGGACAAGGGAATCATCCCGAACCAGTGGACCGACCAGCTTTCTCTGGTTTCTTTGTGTCTGACGCGCGCTTCTTTTCGCACTTGTCTTGGAGTTTCTATATAGTGAACCACTTGTTCCGTAATATATTTCACGAGATCTTCTCCGCCTTTTGCCATTTCTCAGTCCTTCTCCTTTCCGCTATAAGAACGCAATTTCTTTACCCTTAGTATTTCCCGGCCCCCCCTGAAGTAAAACTGAACATGCGCGCACATTCCCGATCATGTCTCTTTCCAATCGCTCCCTCCCCTCCTATAATAAAAAGTGGAGCGTAAAATCACAGTCCGGTTGGTAGTCCGGATGCATGCTTTAGATTTAAGCCTGATTAAATCTGTTAACATGTCGTAGCCTTCCCCCTCGGGATGTCCCGCGCTCTGTTTATTCAAACGGAGGGGAAAAACATGAAATTGACGGTTTTTTACGACGGGCAGTACTGGATCGGAATTGCAGAGGACGAAAGAAACGGCAGGTTGCTTGCAGCCAGACACATTTTCGGAACGGAGCCCCTCGACGGGGAAGTGCTGGACTTTGTTTTGCACGATCTGCTTCGCTTGCTTGAAAATGTCGGCAAAGGCGTTCGTACCGCTCCCACGACCGAACGGAAAGTAAATCCGAAGCGGCTCGCGAGGCTGGCTTCCAGAGAGCTAGCGCAAAAGGGTCCTTCCACGATGGCACAGGCAGCCATCCAAGCGGATCTCGAATACCGCAAGAAAGTGCGGAAAACGTTATCCCGGGAAGAACGCGAGGCAGACGCGGCCCGCAAGCGCGAGATTGTCCGTCAGAAAGCCAAAGACAAACACCGGGGCCGCTGAGAAGCGGCGCACCAAAAAAACCGACTGACGCTTGGGGGCGTCAGCCGGTTTTTTGATTATCCTGTAAGTCGGGCTTCATCAATCGCGGCTAATGCCGACAATCGAAGCGATGAAGCGCAGAATGTACAGGAACAGGTTAATAAAATCGAGATACAAATTCATTGCGGCGAGCGGTACTTCTTCCGCTGCCACGCCTTCGCGGTATTGAGCGACATCATAGAGTACCCAGCCGCTGAAGATCAGAATGCCGCCAACGGACAGGAGCAGATTCAGCGTAGAACCGAAGTTGACGAACAGAGAAAGCACGCCCATCAGTACGAGGCCGATCGTTGCCGCGAACAGGAAGCCTCCCAGGAAACTGAAGTCCTTCTCGGAACGGGCCGCGTACCAGGCAAGTCCCCCGAATATAACGGCAGTAGCCAGAAATGCCCCGGACACGAGGTTGGCACCGATCATCGAACCGTACGCCATAATAACCGGGTACATGGTTACGCCCGAGATAGCCGTAAAGGCATACAGGAACCCGTAGCCGATGTTTTTGCCGCGCATCCGGAATATAATGGCCGCCACGATCATCACGAGCTCAACGACAATAAACAGCGGGATAATCGACGGCGGTACAATCATGGCGCCCACCAGCATGCCCACGAACGAGATCAGCAGAGAAAGCGCAAATGTCCGCAAGATGTGAGAAAGCGATCCTTGATGGGAATACGTCATCGTTCTTTCCAATTTACAACACACTCCTTTTTAAATACTACCCATTTTCCACATATTTATAAATGATTATACGAAAGAGGTCAGGCATTCGTTTCATTTTTAAAGAAGGATTTTTAAATAAAAACAAAAAAGCCACCTGCTCAAGTTGACCGGTAGCCAGTGGCTTTCCCGTATGGCTGATGCGGTCGAGAGGACTCGAACCTCCACGGCTGTTGTATCACTAAGCCCTTCGCGTTTCGAAGATCACTTCCCGGAATTGTTTTGATGGTCCGTCGAGCAGTGCTGTCGCAGTATTCTTTAGGTGTTTATCGAAGAATGCCACCGAGTATGCATTGATGATTTCATGCGCTTTTCCCCCGATCGGACCACCCAGTCCAAATTTCGAAGAAATCGGGGATATACGGGTTAGGTCAGTTAAGTCGGCGTGGAACATCCCGGGCACCTGCACGAAGTAGCCATCTCCCGGCAAAGTATTATAGCCCTTCAAGATTCCATACGTGTAATCTCCACGCCTTAGTTCACATGCAAATCCATTCCGTACTGTCTCAGTTTCAACTTTCTCGCTACAGCTTGAGAGGCAAGATTATTCCATGCGGTGCTGTATAAAGCAATCCTCCCCTGGTTTTGTATCTCGACTGCCCAGGCTGTCGCTGCCTCCATACCGTAGGCTCTGCCGCGGAAATCCCGAGCGGTGTGTAAACTCGCTTCAGCAGCAAAAGATGAGCTTCTAGCACTGCTGCACAAGGACACGGCGGCTTGATCTTGAACAACTGCAAAAACAGGCTGCCCGTAGATAACATCGTTGACGAAATCAGAAAAATACGGTTCTAAAAGTTCTATGTTCATCTGCGTGATTTTTATCGCTTGTGTCGAGCGACCTCTCCTATCAGGGAATACATAAGCAGGCCCCAGATACACATGATCGACCGGTCTCTCCTTACTTAAAATACGTATAATATCTGCCATATTCACTCTATTTGGAGCATCCGACCAAGGTGCTTTTTCGACAAACTGTTCCAATTCATTTTTAACGTCTTCAGCCAGTGTTTTATGGTACCTTATAACATTACCTTGTGCTGTGATACCCACGAAAAACCGAGGTGCGCTCTTAACACCAGGTTCGTTTATGGCGGTCATGCGCCCAATCGCATTATGCTTAAATAGGACGTTTACTTGAGTTTCCATAAGTTCATAGTCAGTCTGTAGAAATGGATTATTCAATTTAATACCCCTTATACGGGGAAACACGCTGGTTTGTGGGCTAGTAGGCGCTATCCCCTGCGAAAAGTTTTGCCCGAATTAGTGTGTTCTTCATCAGACCACTCCCATTGAAATTCATTCCCTGTACCTGCAAAAATCCCCTCGGCAAAATAAACAGGAAATGATTTGAACAGTATAATTCGGATAATTTTACCTGTCAAATAAAGCCCCATGCCTTCGCCTGGCTGTCTTGACATTAGACTACAAGATAGAAGTTACATGGCTTGACTAATTTTTTTCAGAATGCTAACCTGATTTTAGACTTGCAAGTCAGTTTTTTTTGTGATTCGAAAAATTTACAGTGAAAGGTAGATCCCATTTGAGTAAAGAGAGAATTATTAAAGCTGCCATTGAGGTGTTTTCTGAGAATGAATATCACCGTGCAAGCATGGATGAAATTGCCCTCCGTGCACAGGTAGCCAAAGGCACTTTATATTACAATTTCCCAGGAAAATCCCAGTTATTTAAAACGGTTGTCAAGCGTACCTTTGAGGACTTTATTCGGCGAATTGAGGCTGACCTACAATCTTCAATCCCGCTCAAGGATAAAATCCAGCAAACAATTCGCCACCACCTTGATTTGTTTCTGGAATCCCGCCATTTGTCGCATATTTTATTCAATGATATTTCCAACGGGTTTGAGGAAGACGTCCTGGATGAATTAAAACTACTCAGAGAGGAACATCTCAACTTTTTGGCAACTATTTTGGAAGAAGGAAAATGCGATGAAAATTATCTCCGTGATCTGGACTCGCACATAGCTGCGGTCGGCATGATCGGTACACTGGAGAGCACTTCGAAGTACTTTCTTAGCCATCAAAATAAATATTCCCGCGATGACTTGGAACGTCAAGTCTTTACGATGATTACCATGAGCCTGTTTAATTCGATCGAATAGCAAGTTCAAGATTTGCAACATCCACCGTTAAATAACACAATCAGGAGTTATACCTATTATGGTCATCAATAATAAATCGTCAAACCACTCTCCTTGGATCTTTTTCTCACTGGTGTTCATTCTCGCAATTCCTTTCTGGTTTTTTGGGCTGGTAACTCAACAGCTTCTGCAGAAAGAAATCCCCATAAATCTTCCCATAAGTGCGCTTATGTTTGTTTGTCCGATGATTGCGGCGTTGATCCTTGTCTATAGAAAGAATGGGCCAGGCGGCATAAAACAATTATTAAGTAAAACTTTTAATAGAAAGATCAAGAGAAAGATCTGGTTTGCGCCCATCTTTTTCATGGAGCCTGTTATTATGTTTTTGGCCTATGGATTCATGAGATTAACGGATGGGTCTATCCCTGAATTGCATGTTTCCCTATTAAATATACTGGCCTTGTTCTTCGTGTTTTTAATCGCAGGAATATGTGAGGAGATCGGTTGGCAAGGATACGCCTATGACACGTTAGAGAATCGGTGGAATGCAATAGGTGCCAGTATCATGTTAGGGGTTGTATGGCAAATATGGCATATCATCCCCCATCTTCAACTCCACCCGCCGGAATGGATATTGTGGCAATGTGCGGGTTCCGTTTTGCTAAGAGTCCTGATCGTTTGGGTATACAAAAATACGGGAAAAAATGTACTAGCAACAGCCGTATTTCATACTATGAATAACGTTTGTTCGTTTTTGCTTCCCAATTACGATTCAACTATCGCCCCATTCTCGATGTTTATCGTCACAACATTTGTAGTTGTAATCGTTACATTATTATGGGGTTCTAAAACATTAGCTCAATATAGATTCATACATAATCGGTAACATAATGAATCAAAAAGGGGGAGTAATATCTGAGAGTTACACAAGGGTTGCTGTGTGCTTGTTTAGTATGTACGGGGATTATGTGCGGCTTTATTGTGGCCTTTGCCATCGCTATAATGCCAGGGCTAAAAGAAACGGGCGCTTTGTCGGCAGTTGACTCGATGAATGCGATCAACCACGCTATTTGGCGGTAGTCCACTTTTTTTCATTCTCTTTGATGGATTCCAGAATTAATTGAAACTTAAACTTGGGGTAAAAAACAAAAAAGCCACCTGCTCCGGTTGACCGGTAGCCAGTGACTTTCCTGTATTGCTGATGCGGTCGAGAGGACTCGAACCTCCACGGCTGTTACACCACTAGAACCTGAATCTAGCGCGTCTGCCAATTCCGCCACGACCGCGTGCTTTGTAAGAACGAGTTTAAATATACCATGCGAAAAAATGTTTGTCAAACATATTTTAAATCTTTTTTGAGGCGAACCAACTTCATACATTTAGCCCAAGATCAGAAAAAGGAAAGCCGTTGCGGCTTTCCTTGTTTTATCCGGATGCGTTCTAATTTTTTACGAGTTCCGGGACCGGAATTCCTTTGTGAAGAAGTTTTTGACCGTATGACGAGCGGAAGAATAGGCGTTCCAGTATCGTAACGATACCGCTTCCTGCCCAGTAAAGAACAAGAGCCGCCGGGGAGCGCCACATCACCGTCAACGAAACGGCCATGATGGCAAGCGGCATTCCAACCCTGAGCAGCACAGGCTGTGACACCGCCGGATCGGGAACGAGGCTGATCAGCATTCCCAGCCATCCTATAATGCCGTACAGCACAGGCAGCGCATGCACCGGATCGGGAACGCCCAGCGACTGCATCCATGGAATCAGCATGGTGGTCATTTGAGCGCCGTGCAGAGAAAAATACGGATAAAGGCTCATAAAAATCGGCATCTGGATCAGTCCCGCCGCAAACGCGAGCCCAGGTTTGACGCCGTATCGGGAATACAGCCGGAGCATCTCCTCGCCCAGCTTGCCGGATTGGTTCGCATACTGCTCCCGGAGCTGCCGGGTTGCCGGCTGCATACGAATTTGTCTCACCTGCTGCCGGGCACTAAACAGATTTACGCGGAATAACAGGCTGCGCACAAACAGGGCAAGCAGCAGGATGGCCAGCCCCCAATCATTCGTAAAAGCGGCTAATAGGTTCAGAAAATGGTCCAGCAAAGAGATAAAGGGTTGTAAAAGTGACATAAAGGATCCCTCCCGTTTTTTGATGGCGGCAATACCGACAATAACCTGTATCGCGTTAAACGGGAGGAATCCGGTTCATCGGAATGATGATCGCTTCTGACGGGAACTTTTCGCCGGATTCTAAAAATGCCGAATCCGATGTTCCGGATAAGAACCGGCGAACCGCTCTTGTCCGAAGTGAGCGGAGGTAAGGGGAATTCCCCGGCTTTGAGAGGGGTTAGCGAAATCCATTCGCCCAGCCACCAGCACGTAAAACCGAGCGCCAGAAACAGAACCGGTATATCCAAACTCCACTCGATGGCAATTCCCCCTCTCTTTCATGATGATACGGCTGGGGTGTTCAGCGGTTTCAGAAAACTTCGGACGGATTCACTACAGAACGTTATGCTTATTCCATGCTTATTCCAACGATTTTTCTATCATGATTGTACAAAAAGAAACAGCGCCATCCTTTAGGAAGGAGGCGCTGCTCTGTTATGCGGAGACGGTATCGTACACATCGGCAAACCGCCGCACTGGGGACGGCTGATGTGTGCTGCGAGGAATCGGCAGGGGACCCCCGTTACGTGACGACCAGACATGTACGTCCGCGCGAAGCTCCCAGCGCGCGGTATTCGGCGTCACATGGCGGCGGTGGTCAACTACATGCTGAGGGCTGCGGGCAGCCTCGGCACTCCCTCACGAGAGCGCCAGAGCCTTTTTGTAAGCCATGCCGGACTGCATGGCGGCTTCATACACGGACCGGCCGATCATATGGCCGAGGTAAGTGGCCGTTCCGGCGTAGCGGTGGAGCCGGCCTCTCTGCGTGGAGGCGATCAGCACGGCGTCCGTCGTCGTGCCCGTCGCCCCGCTGCCGTCTTCCAGCGCTACGCCGAGGTCCTGCAATGCCGCCGCCTTCGCCTCGGTGGCGGTAATGACGGCGTTGACCATGGCTTCATCGGTCAACTCGCCCTCCACGGCGACGATAATATTTATCGTGCCGGGAAAAAGCGCCGAAGCCGGAAGCCCACGTCCGGCCCGCGCCATGTTGGAATAGCCGACGGTGACCCAGGCGCTGACGGCTATTCCGGTGTCCGCCGCGGCAGCGGTAGCTGCCTCCCCTGTGCCGATGCCGTTCACGGAATTCGCCGAATCCCTGTCCGCTGCGGCGGAGAGGCTTGCCTTCCCTCTCCCTCGGATGTCGGGTCTTCCGTCTAATGTTTCGAAAAAGCTTTGGGCTTCCCGATAGGGTTCGGAAGAAACATCCAACTTACTGTCGGACGTATCGAAAAGGCTTCGCGCAGCTTCGTCATCGGCTCTTACCTTCACGGCAGCAGGATCGTCCATTCGAAGATGATTTTGGCCAAGGCCGCTCATATGTACGGAGGTCAACAGGCAGGCCGTTTCCTCACTGTTCAGACCTGCCGCCTCCAGAAACCCGTTCATTTCGGTCACCGGATCTCCGCAGGCATAGGTTTTGTCTACCTTCCGGTTGATGATCGTCCGGTGATAACCGAACCCGCCGCCCCAGGGTGCGGAGCTTAACGTCCTCAGCGGCGATGGAGCTTCCAGCAACAGATAACTCCCTGCCGCGCCTTCGTTCACGGCTGCGGTAATTCCTGCAGCCGGGCGGCTTACCGTCTGAATAAATGGTTCTTCAGTGTTCAACGGATCAGGCCTCCTCGTCCTCGTCAGTTTGCCGGGGCAGCGTAAATTCAGCGGGACGGCTCTCCGTATACGGCTGATAAACATACTTTCTGTCCAACTGCACCAGCTTCCGGCTGCGTTTACGAATGGCGACTGACGACTCGTTCCATGCCACCACGTAACCTCTTATATCGTTGCGCGGATCCGCATCCCTGACGATTCTAAGCAGGGTGCCGTCAATCCGGTATCGGTCTAATTGCTCGTCGCTGATCATGACAAGCCCTCCTTTTGCTCCAAAACATTTCCTGGGCAATTGTTCTATCGTATCTTGAGCCCGCTTGCCTGCAAAACAATACCGGCATCCCTACTAGCATACACAAAACACGGCGGCAAGCCAAGAGAGGCCGAAGGGCGTACGAAATACAACTGATTCATTTTTTTCGGGCACCGGGTAATAAAATCTACGGACTGCGGGAGTTTTAGAAGCCGGCTAGTTGGGCAATCCTTTTAAGAGGAAAGGGTAAAACTTGCGGTCAGGCTTTATACGAAGGGAGCGAAGAGCGATGGACGGCAAAAAAACCTATTACGTCAGCGTAGGGGCCAAAGAAATCGTCGACGAAGCGGATGAAATCAACTTTGATTTTGAAATTAAGGCAACGGATGAAGAAATCGACAAGCTGGCCGAGCTTTTCGAGGTGATGGACGAATCGGACGAGGCAACGCATTTCCGGGCTCTTCTGCCTTTTAAGGAATATCATAAGGATAAAGAAAACGATGCCTATGACTATGATCTCAAAGAGATCTACCGGACGCTTTACAATTTGGGGACGGAAAAAACCCGCAAACATATCGAAGAAATGAATGTGCTGAATTAAAAAAAGACCTGCCGGGCTTCCCGGCAGGTCTTGCTTATGACGAACACGTCAGCCGACATGTTCTTTGGAATCCGTATTTTCAAACCAGCAATCCAACACTTTACTCGACATGACGCGTTTCTTGATATAATCGACCTGCTGAACCGTAAACTGGGACTCCCAAGGAACGGAAAGTTCCGTGAAGAATTTGACCACCGTAAGAAGTTCGGACCATGCCACGTATCGTTTATACCAGAAAAATTGAGGGTGTTCAATCATATACGGGTACAAATCATCAAACTCGGTGTGTTTGCAGTCTAGGGCGCGTTCGAAATGGTTCTTCGCTTCGGACAGCTTCTCCAGCAAGTATTCGGCTGGAATTTGCTCATTTCCCATAGCGATCCCTCCTCTCCAGTTACCTTCCTCTATTATATCGAATTTACCCCGTCCAGGAAAGTATTGAAGCAGAATGAAAATGTTTTCATAAAATAACAGTTATTCGGCAAATACGATGTTTCCTTGGTCGAGGGACGTTATCGTCACGAGAGACTCCGTACGGATTCCCTGCTCCCGAATCGCGCGGCCTCCGGCTTGAAACGCCTTCTCCACGGCAATGCCTACACCGACCAGTTCGGCTCCCGAACGTTCGACAATCCGGATCAGCCCTCTGGCCGCGTCGCCGTTGGCGATAATGTCGTCTATGATTAAAATCCGGTCGTTTGCGGTTATATATTGGGAAGAAACCATAATATCCGTCACGATTCCTTTGGTGAAGGACGGTACACGTTCACAATACGTATCCTCGCCCATGGTCACCGACTTTTTGCGTCTCGCGAAAATAAACGGAACGCCCAGCTCGCTTGCGACGGCAAAAGAGAGCGGAATTCCGGACGATTCGACAGTCAGTACTTTGGTCGGTGAGCTTTCTACAAAACGCCGGGCAAATTCCCTGCCCATTTCCTTAATCAATGCAGGGTCAACTTGATGATTCAAGATGGCATCCAATTTAACGACTTGGTCGGAAACGACGCTTCCGGCTTCTAAGATACGTTGTTTCAACAGTTCCATAGCTTCTCCTCCACCTTTGAATATGTGTTAACGTACCACAAGCCAAACATAGGTTTCAAGTCCCATTTTACGCCTTAGGCCCTTTCTCCCGGAACTTTTCGGCCCTTTTACGAGTCTGTATAAATAACAGGCATTTAATGCCGCCCTCCTTGCCGGCGGCAAAGCAAGAAAAGACGGCTCAAGCCGTGAGCGGCAGATGACGGAGCCGTTTGAACGAACGCCAGTCTCATATTTCACCCCATCCAAGCTAATATGAAATTTGAACGTATCGCCCCCAGGGCTTATGATAAGGAATGTCGCTTCGCGTCCGAAACCGGAGCGGCAGAAGAAAGGAACGATTGCAATGAAGAACAAACTCCGCAGAGCAGCGATGATCGGTCTTCTGATCTCCGTTCTGCCGGCGGCGGCAGGCTGTGAAGCTGTACATACGTTTTGGGGGAAAGAAACTGCCGGTCCCTCCGCAAATCAGGCAGAATCTAACGGAAACGCGCAGCCTTCGCCTTCCGGTGCGGCCGGGCAGACACCGGCTCCCGATCGTTCGGCCGCCGTTTCTTCCAACGAAAATACGGAAGGGCCGGTCAAAGCCAAGCCCGTGGTGACTCCGGAGAACACATACCGGGTCAACAATCCGACCTTAATGGGCGTCACACTGGGCACGCCCAAAGACGAGGTGCTGAATCTCTTCGGAAAAGCGAAGAACATGTTCGTCATGGACGAGGATCCCCAATCCGTCACGGTATACGAATACGGGTCCTTCTGCGTCGGCTTTAACGTGTTCGACCGCCTCGAATTCGTCCAGATTCAATCGGCCGATATCGATCCCGGTCTTGGCGGACTGCGTCTCGGACAAACCGCCGATGAGGCCGCGAATGTTCTGGGCAAGCCGAACAACCGTACGGATTACGTGCTGGCCTACAAAGCCCAGAACACCGTATTGAAGCTGGACCTTGACCCCGACAACCACACGATTCAATCCATCAAATTGTTCCCGTCCAGCTAAACGCCGGTATAAGAACAGTTAAAAACCCGCAGCCCTAGGGCTTGCGGGTTTTTAACTGTTCTTTTTTCTTTTTCTGCGGACCAGATAGTAAATCAGAAAACCGACTGCGGCGGCAACGGCGAGCCATATGAGGCAGATTCCGAGGTAAGTGTGAAACCCTTTCAGCACCGCTTCAAAGTTGGCCCCGATAAAATGTCCGAGCGAAAGAAACGTACAGCACCAAAGAAGAGCGCCCGATCCGGCAAAAAGCAGATAACGCCAAAGGGAAATCCCGCTGACACCGGCCAGATAACAGGTGAAATGTCTGAGCCCCGGAACGAAATACCCGAAAAAGACAGCCCACATGCCGTATTTCTGAAACCACAGCTCCGTGCGGGTGATGCGCTCCTGTTTGACGCGGACCCACTTTCCTATTTTGTAAAGGAAGGGCTTGCCGAGTCGAAGTCCGACCGTATAGGAAATCAGCATCCCCGTCATCGTACCCATATAGGAGACGATGAGCGAATGCGTAAAATTCAACGGACCGGTGTCCATCGTAAGCGAGCCGACAAACGTCATCAGCGTCTCGTCGGGAATCGGCAGGCCGACAATGCCGGCGGCAAGCAAAGCGTAAAGAGCCGTATACCCGTAATTGGAAATCAGCTCAAATATCGTTTCTTTCACTACATAACACTCCTAACGGGGTTGTTCCTGCGCGTTTCTTATGTTGCTGTCATGCCCGTCCGGTCCGAAACATACCTTGTACTAGTACGAAACATGAAGGGTGAGAACAATGGCTTCTAAAACATGGACGCAAACCGCACAGGTTGCTTTTACGTATGTCGGGACGGTCGTGGGAGCGGGCTTTGCGTCGGGTCAGGAGATCCTGCAGTTTTTTACCCGCTACGGCGCGGCGGCTTCCTTAACCATCGCGCTCGCGAGCGTCTTGTTTGTATGGCTCGGCATCAAAATGATGCTGATGGCGCACGATGTCCGAGCGGAGTCGTATGAAGATTTGAATATCGCTTTATTCGGCCCGAAAATCGGCAGATGGATCTCTCTCTTCACTTTGTTCGTTCTTTTCGGCATCTCTTCGGTCATGCTCGCCGGCGGAGGAACGGTTTTCTCCGAGCACTTGTCCCTGCCCTTCCAGAGCGGACTGCTCGTCACCGCTGTCCTGTCCTATGCCGTGATTACACGCGGCATCGGTGCGATTATGGCGGTGAACACGGTCGTCGTGCCGGTAATGGCCACGTTCAGTCTTATTCTGGTGTTGTATACGAATAAGCTTCCCACGTCGCAGGCATGGCTGACCCTCGGTACCGACCATTCGCCGCTCAGTGTCTGGACCGCGCCCCTGCTCTACGTCGGCTTCAACCTGGCCACCGCCCAAGCGGTTCTCGTTCCGCTCGGCGCGCAGATCAAAGACCGGCGCGTACTGTTCCGGGGCGCTTTGCTGGGCGGGCTCGGAATCGGTCTCCTGCTGTTCGCGGCGCACTATGCGCTGAGCGCTCAGATGCCGGGAATCCGCCAGTTCGGCATTCCGATGGCCCGGATTATGGACGGGTTGGGAACCGTTATCCCTTTTGTGTATCTGCTTGTCATCTATGGAGAAATCTTTACGACTTATCTTTCCAATACATACGGGCTGACTCTTCAGCTTCAGCAGCGGACGGGCCTCGGCCGCAGGACCGTTCTTCTCCTGCTTATCGCGCTCAGTTATATCGTCAGCCTGATCGGCTTTAAGCCGCTTCTGTCGGCGCTTTATCCGTTATTCGGCCTAGTCAGCTCGGTGTGGCTGGCCGTGATGATGTGGAGAAACCGCTCCGTCTGAGGAACGCCACGCCCGCACCGTCAATAATAGACGGTTGAAGCTCATCAGCATACCCAGGAATACAAATAAAAATCCGCAAAGCAAATAACCGATGTGATAATCGGGAAAAGCTTTCGCATCGCGCAGCACCGCAACAAGATCGGCAAGAAGCATGATGATTCCGATCGCCGTGAGAGCAAACTGCGCATAATCAAGCGGGGTAATCCGCTGCAAAAATTTTGCCGCATGCTGTTCGGGAGCAGCGCCCCGCACATCCCGCTTCCACATCCGGTGAAGGATCCAGGCGGTATAAGCGGAAGCGGCGGTTACAAGAAGCCCGAAAAAGGCTGTAAAAACGGCTAGAATGGTAAACAGTTGAATTGGAATCCTCTCCCTTGCGCTAGGCTGTCAGCCAAATGTTAAGAGCCTGGACACGACCCATAGGGTACACGCCGCTGTCGCGACGGGCAGCACCCAGGTTATCATGTTCGCGGCCCGCCAACCGGGCAGCGGAGTTGACCGCCACAGCAGCTCCACAAGCCGGCTGTTCTCCCCGGGAACGGGTGTCGATTTCTCTTGCGGGTATGTCCGAACCGCATGGTTTGACGGCTTCGTAGCCCGATTCGTGCTTGCGCCGGAATCAGCCGCAGAAGAAGGATTGCTTGGATGTTCTATATACTCAGACGATTTTGCGGCCTCCATCCCTTCATCCTGCCGGGATCTAGAGTACGCGCGTTCAGCCTCTGTCTTCGCTTTTTTTCGTTCGGACGCGGATTTTTTCGGTTTCGCGGGTTCCCGCTTCGGTCCGGGAAGCTTCTCGTCCTGCGCGGGAGCCTTCGCTTTTTCCGTACGGATACGGCCTTTGCGGCGCCCGACTTGATAAGTAATTTCACGGTCTCCGGGTTTTGCCGGTTTTTTCTCAGACAAATGTCTGTCCCCCCAGTTCCTGTAGAACCTTTTTTGTCCCCGGTCTTCTATATATAGACGACTGTTACGCCGGACAAGTTGTGCTTTTCAGTCAAAAAAAAGACCTTTCCGTCCTATTCGACATGGGGAAAGGTCTTTCCTGTTTTTTACATGCAAAAATAATGACTTTATACCTAGATAAGTCTAGCAAGACTCCGAAAAAAGGCTTACACGATCCCGGCCGCGCGATTTGCGGCGAATGCCGCGCTGCCGATCACGCCGCCGTCGTCGATAAGGGTACCCGGGTGGATGGTGAGACGTTCCCAGTACCCTTTGTAAACCGACTTCTGCAGCTCTTCGCGCATCGGCTTGAACAGCCGCTCGCCGGCCAGGGAAGCTCCGCCCCCGATAATCAGCGCGTCCGGGCTGTACATGGTTACCGCATACGAAAGCCCGCGGCCCAGCAGCTTGCCCGTATGGTTCATGACCTCGATCGATAGCCGGTCGCCTTCGTCATACGCGCGGGAAACATCCGCCGCCGTAACGGAAGCCGCTTCTTCTCCGGGAAACCACTGGCCCAGGATGCTTTCGCGGCCTGCCGCAAGCGCTTCCCTCACCTGGCGGACGATCCCGGACGCAGATGCAATCGTTTCAAGGCATCCGACGAGTCCGCAGCCGCATGGCGTCGTTTCCGCATCGTCGACGCGGATATGACCGATTTCGCCGGCCATGAAGCCGCCTCCGTAATACAGCTGGCCGTTATTGACCAGTCCGGCCGACATGCCGGTCCCGAGCGTAATCCCGAGCACATGCTCGTACCCGCGGCCCGGTCCCTTCATGGCTTCGCCGTAGACGTACATACGGACGTCGTTGTCGATGAAGACCGGTACGCCCAGCCTAGCTCCGAGCTGGTCGGATACGGGCACCTCGTTCCAGCGGAGGTTGCTGGCGAACACGCACACTCCGCGAACCGGATCGATAAAGCCCGGCGTTCCGATTCCTACCGCTTTCAGCTGCCCGGGCGCGATATTTTGCTCCCGGAGCAGCGTTTCCACCATAACCGCAATCTTTTCCAGCACATAGTCGCTGCCTTTGGCCGCTTCCGTAGGCTGTTTGCTTTTGACCAGGACATTGAATTCCTCATCCAACAACCCGCATACAATATTCGTTCCTCCGAGATCTACGCCGACGAAAAAGCTCATTCCCGTCCGTCCTTTCCCTTATGCGTTCGCATACAAAGTGGTAATGCCGTGCTGCTCAAGAACCTTCTCCATGTCGGGTTCCAACCTCGCGTCTGTCACACACACGTTTACGTCCGCAAGCGGAGCTATGGAGAACAAGGAGGCTTTCCCCACCTTGGTATGGTCAAACACTGCTATCGTATGCTGGGTGCGGCTTATCAACAGACGGGCGGTCTGGGCTTCGAGCTCGGAAAACGTCGTGATGCCTTTATCCGGGGAAACGCCGTCCACTCCGAGAAAGAGCTTCTCGATGTTGAGATGCTCGATCGTCTTCTCGGCCAGCGGTCCGCTGAGCTCGAAGCTCTTGCTGCGCATGACGCCGCCGACGACGACCACCTGCAGGCCTTCGCTGTCGGCCAGTTCCATGGCGATATTCACGGCATTGGTCACGACCGTAATCCCCTGGCGCTGCTTCAGCTCGCGGGCGATGAGGAAGGTTGTCGTGCCTCCTGTCAGGCAGACGCTGTCCCCTTCCTCGATAAGGCCGGCCGCCCTGCGGGCGATCGCTTCCTTCTCCAGCCAGAGCTGCTGCTTCTTCTCGGCGAACGAGGTTTCGCGGACAGCCGTGAGGCCTTCGAACAAGGCCCCGCCGATGGTGCGGACAACCTCGCCTTTTTTCTCCAGAAGGTCCAGATCGCGTCTTGCCGTCGCTTCCGAACATTGAAAATGCTCGATGATCTCCCCAATGGTAATGCGCCCTTGCTGCTTGAGGATCGTCATAATCTGCTGGCGCCTGAGATCTCCTTTGGAAGGAGTCGTGTCATTCATTTCAACTGTCACTCCGTCACAAGGTTAAATTTTGACGAACTGAGTCAGGTTGCGCGGATCGTCCGGATTCAGCCCGCGTTTCATCGCGTTGTAATAGCCGTTGTACTGGACAGCAGGCAAATACAATACGCTTCGCGCTTCATCGCTGAGCTCGGCTCCGCCAAGTTCCAGAACCAGATCCGCAAAATCCGTGTCTTCCCCGCGCTCAGCAGTCAGAAGCAGGATCGTCGCTCCGTATTCCTTCAGCTCTCTAGCTACCTTCAGCTCATATTCGCGGGCGGACTGCGAAAGCAGGAAGCAGACAAGTGTACCCGAGTCGACAATGGATTTGGGACCGTGTCTGAACTCGAGCGTGCCGTATGCTTCCGTCCACGTGTACGTCATTTCCTTCAGCTTGAGGCAGGCTTCCAGCGCCAAGCCTCCGAGTGCGCCGAGTCCGAGATAAACCGTTTTGTTGAAGTCGTGCGCCGACACCCATTCTTTGATGCTCGAATCCGAGGCTTTGACCAGTTCTTCGTCTAATTCTAACACAGTTTTAAGCTCTTGTAAGTATGCCTCGCCGCCCGCCGCCATGGCGATCGCGGCCTGCATCATAAAGGTCATGGAGCTGAGCGATTTGCTCATCACCGTACTCTTCTCTTTGCCGAGCGGCGAAAGCAGACATTCCGTCATTCCGAACAATTTGCTTGTCTCGTGGCAGGTGATGCCGCACGTATCGATATGATCCTCGTTTTTGACGGCATCCAGCGCAAGAAGCACCTCATGGGATTCGCCCGAACGCGACACGCCTACAATCAGAAGCTTCTTCCCTCTCGGGAGAGTAGCATCACGCAGCAGGAAAATATCGGAGGAAGGCTGTGCGGATGCGCTGCGTCCGGTCCATTTGCGGAACGTCGCCGCCATCGTGATCGACTGATAATAGGAAGAGCCCGATCCGATAAAAACGACTTCTTCGTATTGATCGTTTCCTATATAACGGTTCACCCAGTCGGACTGCTTCTGAAGTTGGTCCCATGCGGCCTGCAGAGCCGCGGACTGGGCACTGATTTCAGTATACGTTAATTGGCCTTGAATGTTTGACATCTTCTAATTTCCTCCCTTATAATCAACTTAATGACATTATAAATCATTATTTTGATCGTTTCAATCATTTTATACGAAGGGGTTTTTCAAAATGGCTCATTTGATATCTTCTACGCACCTGCTTCAAACAGCCCGTCAAAACGGCTACGGCGTTACGGCCTTTAACGTGCACACGCTGGAAATGCTGCAGGCCGTCGTCGAGGCGGCCGAGGAGCTTCAAGCTCCGCTGATTCTGCAAACTACGGTCGGAACGGTGAAACACCTGGGACCCGACTATATCGTTGCGGCCGCAGCAGCCGCCGCCAAACGGTCTTCCGTTCCGATCGCGCTTCATCTCGATCATTGCACGGATTACGAGCTTATCGTACAATGCATCCGGGAAGGCTATACATCGGTCATGATTGACGCTTCCATGCATCCGTTCGAAGAAAACGTCCGGCAGACGCAGGAAGTCGTGAAAGTGGCCCGGGCGGCCGGCGTGAACGTCGAAGCGGAACTCGGCAAGGTCGGCGGCGTCGAAGACGATATCGTCGTAGCCGACGAGGATGCACTCCTCGCCGATCCGGACGAATGCGTCCGCTTCGTGGAGCTTACCGGTGTGCCGACACTTGCCCCGGCCATCGGGACGGCACACGGCATTTACAAGGGCGAACCGAAAATCGCCTTCGGCAAGCTGGAAGAAATCTACCGCAAAGTGAGTCTCCCCCTCGTTCTGCACGGCGGCTCCGGCATACCGGAAGAGCAGGTGAAACGCTGCGTATCGCTGGGCATGGCCAAAATGAATGTCGCCACGGAGCTGCGCATCGCTTTCTCCGATGCCATCAAGAAGGTCTTCCAGGCCAATCCGGATGAAAACGATCCGCGCAAATATATGGTTCCGGCCAAGGCCGCCGTTAAAGAGCTGGCTCAGGCGAAAATGCGCCTTACCGGCTGCGTAGGTCGCGCCAAAGATTTCATTTAATTTCAGTCAAGACAGGAGAACCCGGATGATTACCACCGTGACCCTCAATGCGGCAATCGACAAAACCTATAGCGTAAAAAGCTTTGAAATGGACCGGGTTTCCCGCGTAACGGACATGATCGCCGTTCCCGGCGGCAAAGGAATCAACGTTGCCCGGGTGGCCAGTTTGCTCGGCGAGCCCGTTACGGCCGCCGGCTTCGTGGCCGGCTTCAACGGACAGTTTATTCGCAGCGGGCTGGGCACGGAAGGCATTTCCCATGACTTCACGGAAGTCCCGGGGGAATCCCGCCTCTGCCTGACCGTTCTGGATGCGGACAACGGCACGCAGACGGAACTGCTGGAGCCCGGGCCCGTCATCGCCGAAAACTCCCTTCTTACCCTGAAGGAGAAGGTGAAGGAGCTTGCGGGCAGGTCCACGCACGTGTGCTTCTCCGGCAGCCTGCCTCTCGGCTGCCCTCCCTCGCTTTATGCGGAGCTGATCACGCTCGCAAGAGAAGCTGGCGCCGAGGCCGTCCTGGACGCGAGCGGCGACGCACTGGCTGCCGGGCTGGAAGCAATGCCTCTGCTCATTAAGCCTAATGAGCATGAAATCGTGCGCCTGCTCGGCAGGCCCGCTTCCTCCGACGACGATCTGGCCGCCTGCATCCGGGAACTGATGCAGCGCGGAATCCGTCACGTCGTCGTCTCGCTCGGGGCGCGCGGAGCCCTCGCGGGCAGCAGCGGCCGCGTGCGGCGTGTCGCTATCCCGGCGATCCGGGCCGTGAACCCGGTCGGCAGCGGCGACGCGATGGTGGCCGGCATGGTCACGGCTCTGCGCCAAGGCCGAAGCGACGCCGATGTGGTCCGCTTCGGCGCGGCTTGCGGGAGCGCCAACGCTCTTCAGATGCAGGCGGGGGTCGTCACCGCCGAAGATGTGGAGCGGATCTTCCGGGACATCACGGTGACGGATTACTGACACGGGCCGGACCGACGAAAAGACGATAGACGACGGACGACCGAGTCTTCACGCTCCGCGCCGGAAAACACGGCACCGGCACACTCGTAAAAAAACAGGCATGTTCTCTTGCTGCGCGGAGAACGTGCCTGTTTTTTTACGTTTTGTCCCGTTCGCTGTTCGGGAGACAATGGATTTTTACGGACAATAAACTGCTCGGCGGCACCAAAGAACAGGGCCTGGATACTCTCGAAATCGGCGAACATTTTCGGATGAGAGACCGGGACACGACAAACTGGGAAGAACAAATAAAAGACGGTCCGCGTTCCTCTCAAAATCCTTTCTCCGGAAGGCAAAAAAGAAAGAGCATTTTCTTGTAAAGACATATATGTAAGAACATCCTTGAAAGGACATATACGATGAACGCCAAAAGACCCTTCCTTAAGTAAGGAGGGTCTTTTTGGGCAGTACATTAAACATGAAGCACACCTGCCGAGGGAGAAATGCCTGTCACCGCATCCCGTACATGCTCGTGACAAGTAAAGAGCAGAACCTGCCGATTTCCGCCGAGCTGTCCGATAATCCGCAAAGCCCCTTCCATCCGCTCTTTATCGAAATTGACGAAGATATCGTCAAAAACGAGCGGCAGGGAAGCTCCTCCGGTAAATTCTTCAACGAGCGCGAATCTCATCGACAAGTAAAGCTGCTCCGCGGTTCCTCGGCTCAATCTCGATGAATCCACCTGCCGTCCGTCCGACCGGACGGCATAGAGCCGCTGCTGCCCGAACGGCGCGATCACCTGCGTAAACCGGCCGCCCGTCATGGCGGCAAAGCAGGCCGAAGCCCGGCGGAGCACGCCCGGCTGGCGTTCGCGTTCACAGCGCTCGCGCGTCCGCTTCACGAGCAGGGCGGCCATCGCGAGCACCGCGTATTTGCCGCCGAGATCGCGCACCTCGGCGAGCTGCTCCTCGGTGCGCTGGAGCAGCTCGCCCCGCTCACTCCCGCCTTCGAGCTTCTCCAGTTCGCCGGCCAGACGGCCGCGCCTGTCGCGCAAGCGGTTCGCCTCGGCTTCCAGCTCGCTCAGGCTCCCCGCAAGCTCCTCCTCGCGTGAGGCGAGGCTCTCTTCGTCGGCGCCCGACAGCGCCTCGTCGAGCCGCTCCCGCCGCGCGACGCCGGCATGCGCATCCAGCGCGCCGGAGAGAAGCCGCGCTTCGGCCGCGAGCTGAGTCAAGCGCTCCTGGAGAGCCGCCTGGCGGAGAAGCTCCTCTTCGCCGGCCGCCTGCGCCTCGCGCAGAAGCGCTTGCAGGCGCTCGGCCGCGTGCCGCGCCTTCTGCGCGGCCGCCGTCTCCCTGCGCCGGGCCTCCGCGGCTTCGGCGGCCAGCCGCTCGCGCCTTGCGAGCAACGCCTGCTGCTCCGCAAGACGCTCGGCGCGGCGCCGGAGCCCCAGCAGCGGGTCCGCCGCTTCGGCCTCGCCCAGCAGCCGGACCGTCCGCGCTTCGAACGCGGCGGAAGTGGCCTGCAGGGCGGCCAGCTTGGACTCGCAGCCGGCAAGGCGCTGCAGCAGGTCATGCCCGCGGGCGATCAGCTGCAGCGATTCCAGCGCCGCTTCGGGAGACAAGTGCGGCCTCAGCTTGCGTTCGCGCAGCCAGGCGCTCCAGCGCTCCTGACCGGACGCGGCGCGTTCTTCCAGCGAACGCATCCGGGAGGAAACCGCCGCCTGCTGCTTCTCCAGCGACTGGATGCTCTGCTTCAGTTCTTCAAGCTTGGCCCGTCGGCGCTCCATTTCGGAGCGGTGCTGCGCCCACAAATCGGTGCCGGTCAGCCAGCTTTCCAGCTCCCGGTCCAGCCAGCTAAGCGTCTCCGACCAAGACTGCATAGGCATGCGTCCGGGTGCGGAAGCTTCATCGAAAAAGCCGTTCGCACCGGCCGTGCGGGCGGCGGCCGCTTCACGGCTTCCCTCTCCGCGGCTGCTCAGAAGAAGAGCCAGATTCTGCTGAAGCCGCTGCCGGAGGGCCGCCTTGTCCGCTTCCAGTCGGATATCCTCGGCGTCTGTGCGGTCCGCTTCGCCCGGTTGTGCGGGAGCGGATAACCAATCGCCGGAGGAGGCCATTCTTGCCCGGCGGGCACGCCCTCTCCCCTCCGTCCGGGCTTCCGTCAGCAGGGAACTCGGGCTGCGGCTGTTTACGCGGGCTCTTTCCGGGGAGCCGAATATCAGCCAGGCCGTACCTGCCGCCAGTACGACAAATACAGCAGCTGCCGCGGGCGCCTGACCGCTTAAGAGCAGCGCCGCCGGCAGAAGAACCGCGATCGCTCCAGCAGCGTAAGCGGTCTTTTTCCTTGTACGGTCGGAGTCGCTCCGCCTCCTGTCCGTCCAGGCTTCGAATTCCTCCTGCCTGCGGCGTTCTTCCTCCCGGATCCGGTCTCTCTGTTCTTCCTCGCTCTTCAGCAGTCTCCACTGCGCATAATCGGAAGATAACCGGCGAAGCAGACCCGATTCGGCGGCTGTCCGCGCACCGGGTGCATCTTCCCGGAGCCCCGACAGCGTCAGCCATTCGCTCCATTCGAGCTGGCGCTCGGCGAGCTCGCTTTGCTGCTCCTCCAGACGGCCAAACACCCGGCTCAGCTCGCTGTCGAGCAGCGCCCTCTCTCCGTCCCATTTCGCGAAGGAATCCCTGGCTTCCCGGATCTGCTCTTTCATGCCGACCGAAACGGGGAATTCGGCCAGATCCTGCCGCGTCCACTGCTCGTCGAGCTGCCTCAGCAAAGCCGCCAGCGCTTCGTTCAGCTGAGCTTTCTCCGTCTCCGAGGAAGCCGCCGCAAGCTGCCCGCTGCGGTATGTCCCCGCTTCCTCTTCAAGGGCGGCGAGTTCGGCCGCGCCTTCGAGCAGTTTTTCGCGGACAGGCAGGGCTTCGGCCGCCCGCAAAAGCGCGGCGCTCTCTTCCTCGTATTGACGCCGCTCATTCTCGAATTCGTCCCGTTCCTGACGGATAGCTTCATAACGCGCGGCGGCATGCAGCGGAAACCCGGGAATTTCCCGGATATCCGCCATTTCCGCCTGAATCCGCCGCAGTTTCAGCCACGGCTCGAAGGCTTTCCCGCAGCGCCGGGTCCATTCCAGCTCGGCGGCCGTCTCCGCCCTGGCGGCATCCAGTCCGTTCAGCCGGTCTCCGAGCCGCTTCCACTCCGCCGTCGCTTCTTCGTACCGGCTGATCTCGTCGGCGGAACGATTCCGGCTGGAACGGAGTTCTTCGTACGCCCGGATGCTGCGGTTCAGCTCCTGGGTCCGTCCCCTTGGCCGGAACAAAGCATCCGCCCTTGCGGCAAGCTTGCGCTCCGCTTCCAATACGGCGCTTCCGCTCACGCCGAAGCCCGCTCCGTAGAGGTAGCCGCCGATGTCGTCCCCCTGCAGGGTCCGCAGCTCTTGAAGCTCGCCCAGCCCAAAGGCGAACAAGCTCCGGAAAAGCTCCGCGGACAGCCCTCCGAGCAGGTGACGGAGCAATTCTTCGCCGCCTTCCGTGCCTCCTTCGAGCGTTACTTTGACCGAGCCGGCTGCGGGCGGACGTCCGGGGCCGCCGTGATCCGCGTAGCGTTCGATCAAGACTGTACGGCCCTGCTTGTCCTCCAGCAGCAGCGCGCCGCCGTGCGATCCCCCGCCGTCGGGCTCATACCTGTCGGCGGCCTGCGCCCGCGTCGGAAACCCGAACAGGACGGCGCGGATAAAACCGAGCAGGGTGCTTTTGCCCGCCTCATTGGGGCCGTACAGCACGGTAACGGGCGATTCGAACCGGTAAGTCCGGTTCTGCAGGGAACCGAACCCGCGGACTCTTATTTCGCGGATGATCATTTTGCCCGCCTCCCGTCCGGCATCAGCTGATCGACGGCGAGTTCACGCGCCGCCTTCAGCCAATTCCCCCTATCTTCAAAAAGCTCGTCCGCTCCTCCAAACAGCCTCGAAGCTCCGTTCTGGGCAAGGAGGGAACCGAGCGCTTCCTCGGCAAATTCCCGCAGCTTTCCTTCATCCGCAGCCAGTTCTTCCGCCAGCCTAAGGAGGTCGCCTACGAAGCTTTCCTCCCGGAGAAGCAGTTCAAAGTCGATATCCTGCCCGGTCCGGACTTCGATGGATTCGATCCAGACGAACGGAATGTCTACCGCCGCACTGCGGAAGACGCCGCCTGAGGGGGCTGCCGTAGGGTAAGAGTCCATTGTCCCCTCTTCCTTATTGTCATCCGCCGGATGCGGCGCTTCCGTATGACCGCTGCCCGTTCCGAAGCCGCCTGAACCCGTGCCGCTCCTGCCGTATCCAGCGGCCGAACGCCCCGCCAGAGCCAGAAGCTCGCTCTCGCGCAGCTCACGGAGCAGGTCGGAAAGGGTGCTTCCGGCCTGCAGCTTCAAATGAAGCGGTCCCCGGCCTTCCAGGAAGATTCGGGCGACAGTCGGTCTGCCCTCTGCTTTCTCCCTCAGCCGGGCCAGCAGATCCTGCAGGCTTTCCTGCAGTTCCTGTTCCGTGCCGATGCCCGCGATAGAAAGAGACTCCTGCTGCCAGCGCACCCCGTCGAGAGCGTGAAAATCCAGAGCGGGACTCCCGTTCTCATCCACCGCCACGATGTAGCACCCGCGCGGTCCGCACTCCCGTATGCTCCTGCCCTGTATGTTGCCGGGGTACACGGCGGCGGGCTTTTCATCCATAACAATTTCTCTTGTATGTATGTGGCCCAGAGCCCAATAGTCGATTCCCCGCCCCATAAGGTCCGACTTGCTGCAAGGGGCATAGTTGTCGTATCCCGGGTGTCCGTCTACATTCGTGTGAAGCAGAGCCACTTGGAAAACCGAAGCGTCCCCGCCCCGGAAACGCAGGGCGAGGTTCTCCGTTACAGCGGCGGACGCGTACGAGATGCCGTGAACTTCGGCGATAAGCCCCCGGTCCTCCTTCACGATCCGAACCGTCTCGACCTTGTCCGCCGGATACACATAAGCTCCCGCCGGCCATTCCAGATCCGCCCCCCGGCCGTCCAGCGGATCGTGATTGCCGTGGATAACCAGCGCGGGGATTCCCGCCCGGTCCAGCTCGGCAAGGGCGCTGCGAAAGCGCAGCTGAGCCCGGAGAGAGCGGTCGCCGGCATCGTAGATATCGCCGCTGAAAACAGCGAAATCGACCTTCTCCCGGACCGCCAGCCGGACAAGCCGGCTTAACGCTCCGAAGGTCGATTCCCGGATCACATCCCGGATCCGTTCGGGAACCGAGTTCATCCCTTTGAACGGGCTGTCGAGGTGAAGGTCGGCGGCATGCAGAAATTTCAGCGCCTTCATCCGCCCACCCCTTTCGTTTGGCCTAAAGCAATGAACCTTTTCATTTCCCGTACCTCTCGTACACGCCGCGCAGTTGCCGGATAACCCTGTTGAGCGAGTACGATTTTTTCGCCTTCTCCGAAGCCGCACGTGCTAGTTGATACCGGTAGGTCGGATCGACCACGACTTTCTCCAAGGCCTGACTGAGTGCCGGCGCATCCCCCGGCTCGACGAGCAGCCCGTTGCGTCCGTTCTCGATCTGCTCCGCAACCCCTCCGACATTCGTGCCTACTAGTGCCAAAAGACAGAGAGCTGCCTCCGCAAATACGGAGCCGAACGCTTCTGCTTTCGAAGGAAGAACGAAAATATCGAAGAAGGGCATAAACTCTTCCGGGTGCAGCATGTACCCGTAAAAAATAATCTCTTCGTATAAGTTCAGCTCCTTAGCCAATTCCTCGAGCTCTGTGCGGGAAGGGCCGTCGCCGATAATATGCAGGACGAAAGGATGCCCTCGTTCTTTGAGCATTGCGCAGGCCTGGAGCAGCGTTTCGAGCCCTTTCGCCGGAACCAGGCGGCACACCGTAATGAGCTGGGCCACTTCGTTCTCGTGGGAAATCGGCCGGAAGCGCTTCTCGTCGTAGCCGTTCGGGATCACCCCGATCCGGTCGGGATCCTGGATAAATTCGCTTATATAACCCTTAAATGAGTTCGAAACCGTTAGAATCTGGTCCAGCCGCGCTTCCATTTCCCCGTAAATCGACGTTAGAAAAAGCTGCTCGGGACCGCCTCCCTCTATTTTTCCGTTCAGTAAAAGCTCTCCCTCGTAGCTGGAGTGAACCGTTACGATGACCGCCGTATCGGGAAATACTTCCTTGATAGCGAGCGCGGCAATCGGGTGATGAGCATGAATCAGATCGTAGCTCTTGCGGATACGAAGCTTCGACCACCACACGTAGTCTTTGTAGGTTTGGATATATTTGTCCACAATCGGATTTCCCGCGTAACGGGTCCAATCGAACGTATTGAAGGTAACGGGTTCGGTTCCCTTGCCTCTGACCCTTCTGGGAAGGGAAAACAGCTCCATGTCCCAGCCTCTTTTATTAAACTTTTCGGTGATATACGGGACCATGGAAGAAACTCCGCCCGGCTGCTCCGGCGGGAAGAATAACGCTTGCAAAATGTTCATCGGTGCACACTCCTGATCCTCCGTCCGCTTGCGCGGCGTAAATCCGGCTTACAGCATCATACGCTCAGCCACTTCTTATTGTACCTTCTACCCGGTTAATAGAAAAGAGAACACGCTCTGCCGGTCCTGCCGGTGTTCTAATATGCCGGTACTTTTCCGAAAAAAAGTTGTTCTTGTCCCCGCCCTATTTTGCTATAATGAAATCGCCTGAAATGCGAACGTACATTTGAATCCGGCCCGCGCAAGAGGGAACGGACAACCTCGGAGGAATGTTGAACTTGTGGAACGATCCGATTGAAACATGGGGTCCGGAGACGGCCAGCTCCATGATGCTAGTCATTCTTACCCTGATGATTTTCATCTCGGGAAGGCTTTACTACACACGCAGAAAAAAAGGCTATCTCTCGATGACCGTCTCACTCATCCTCATGCTCGCGCATAATCTGCTCCGGCTTTACTGGCAGGCCTCGGGTCAGCTGCAGGGCATGTCGGGCTTCGCGGACGATCTGCTTCAGGTCGTCACCTTCGTCCTGACCAATCTGGGCGTTTATCAACTGTATAATCCGACGCGGCGGCGTCATTATTTATATTTTTACGGCTTGATCGCGGTCGCTCTGGGCGTTTCCGCTTTTCATTTTTACCCGCCGTCCGGAGGAAGTCCCGAGCAGGCTGCGCTGCTGGCCGACTTGCCGCTGGAGCTGTACATATTCGTGTTGATTTTTTTGTGCGCTTATACCATCACGCCTCTTATCGGGCAGCAAGGAAAATTCCAGGCCATGATGACGTTGTATTTCGCCAGACAAACGGCACATATGGTCAATCTGTACCTGTTTCAAGGGGAGCAAAAATGGCTGATGCTGGCGGAATGGTTTATTCCGGTCATCTATGTGGCGATTCTATTCTTCCTGCTGTTCGATCGGGTAGTCGAGCTTATGCAGGCGATTTACCAGTCCTCGATCACCGACGGCTTGACCAAAGTGTATAACCGCAAATATTTCGATAAAAGAGTTTCACAGTATATCCGGCTGAATTTGAACGTTTCGGTCTTGTTCAGCGACATAGACAATTTCAAAAAGCTTAACGATACCAAGGGCCACCACATGGGAGACGAGATGCTCAAGCAGGTGGCGAGCATCATGCGCCAGGAAACGGACGAAAGCGGTATCGTGGGGCGTTACGGCGGCGAGGAGCTGGTCATTCTGCTGACCGATCCCGATGTCAAACCCGCCGAGCTTGCGGAGAGAATACGCAAGCGCATCGAAGAAGAAACCATCGTCACCGTCAGCATGGGTTTCAGCACCTACAAGAAAGGCCTCACGGGAGACAAGCTGATCAAACAGGCGGACGAAGCGATGTACAAGGCCAAAACGACCGGAAAGAACAAAGTCGTCAAATTCTCCGCCTGACTTATCGCCTGCCCGGCCTTTCGGCAGCAAAGACAATACAACGGTGATGACAAAAAAAGGCGCGGCCTCTGTCGGGACCGCACCTTTTCTTCACTGAATGTGGAACAACTCCTCAACCTGCTTTCCGAGAACGATGCTCAGACGCTTCGCGGCCCCGGGGCCGACCGACTTCATCGACCGCTCCAGCAAGCTGATGTATGCATGGCTTAATCCCGTCTGTCTGGCGAGCTCCCGCTGGGTCAGTCCCAGTGTCATTCTTCTGCGGATAAATTCTTCCGATTTGGCGATAATCCTCATAAAAAATCATGGCCCCCCATTTCCTAATTAATTCCATGTTAGCATTATAATTTACTATTGTAAACATAAATATTTACTATAGTTGACGATAGCCCTTCTTTCTTTTACCCCCGATTGAAAAACCACATTTTCCCTGCTATGATAAGCATGTTAACTAATGTTTACCAAGAAATGCGGGTGCTGCGATGTATTTCTATGACAAGCTTAAAGATCTCCGCAAGCTGAAAGGCTATACCATTCGTGAACTGGCAGACCGTTCCGGCGTATCGGCCGCTTACATTTCCCAGCTTGAGAACGGCAACCGTAATATCCCGTCTCCGGATGTGCTGATGAAGCTGTCCGAAGGCTTGAATATTCCTTACGCCGAACTGATGAAGATCGCCGGATATTTAGACGAACCGGAGAGCGGCGGGGACAAGCCCAAGGCTCCGGTCAATCTGCGCCGGTTTCTTCATGACAACGATCTCATCTTCGACGGTATGGAACTGACGGAACAGGACAAAGAATGGGTGGAGCGCATGCTCAGCGCCCTCTTCTGGAAAGAACGGAACAGCCGCAACGGATAAGACCGTCGGCCGCCCTCCTGCATTTCTACCTTACATAAGCAAACGGAACAACCCGCGGGAGCCGAATCTTCCCTGCGGGTTGTTTTTCGTGTATGTTCATTTTTTTAGCCGCGCGTCCAAAGTTCCCCTTTGAAAAACCACATATTCCCTGCTATGATAAACATGTTAACTAATGTTTACCAAGAAATGCGGGTGCTGCGATGTATTTCTATGACAAGCTTAAAGATCTCCGCAAGCTGAAAGGCTATACGATCCGCGAACTGGCAGACCGTTCCGGCGTATCGGCCGCTTATATTTCCCAGCTTGAGAACGGCAACCGCAATATCCCGTCTCCGGATGTGCTCATGAAGCTGTCCGAAGGCTTGAATATTCCTTACGCCGAGCTGATGAAAATCGCGGGATATCTCGACAAACCCGAAAGCGGCGAGGACAAGCCCAAGGCTCCGGTCAACCTGCGGCGATTTCTTCATGACAACGAACTTATCTTCGACGGCATCGAATTGACCGAGCAGGATAAAGAATGGGTCGAGCGCATGCTCAGCGCCCTTTTCTGGAAAGAAAGGAAGGGCGGCAACGAATAAGATCCGCCTCCTGTAATCCTGCCTTACATAAGCAAACGGAACAACCCGCAGGAGCTGAATCTTCCCTGCGGGTTGTTTCTTGTTGTATGTTAATCAAGGGCCGGCTACGCGATTGAATTCGGTTTGGCCAGTCGGCCGATGTTTCCCTGTATCTCCTGAATCCGTTCATTCTCCTGCCGCAGTTTCTCCTCAATGCGTTCCGTCAAATGAGCGATCTGTTCTGCAACACTGTCCGGCACTTCAACTTCGGGCAGCGACTTGATAATATACAGCAGACACTGCAGCGTATCTTCCATCACTTCTTTTTTGCGGCTTGCGATCACGACCTCTGCCAGAAAGATAAGGTGCGTCAGTTCATTTTGCAGGACACTCATTTAAGTTCCACTTCCTTCCACTTCCGATTATGACTGAAATTGTCGAATGTGAAAAGTTGCTCTTGACAGTTTTAACTGTAATATTTATTATACTAGATATAGCGTAACTTATTTAGTTACAGTTTAGTCCACCCAGACGGCATCCGTTATGCCCGGATCTCCGTCCTTCTGCCAGCGGGCCCAACCGAGTTCTCCCTATCCAGTCGAACGGCCGGAGGCCCGCTTTTTTTAACCGATGGCCGGGAATGCTTGGCCTGAAAAAATTGACTACGCGGAACTTCCGGGAACGAGACATGTTTTCCGCAAAACCGCACACATTACCTATAACTCTGCAAACCGCCAAAAGGAGGACATTTATGACTCAACAGCTTCCAGAAACACTGAAAGTCATCGCGGAGCGCCACTCCGTAAAATCGTACGATCCGGATTTTGTGTTTCCCGAGGAGCATAAGGAGCTTATCCTGAACGCGGCTAACCAGGCGCCTTCCTCTTGGAATCTGCAGCACTGGAAATTCCTCGTGATCGACGACCCTGACGCCAAGCAGCGTCTGCTTCCCATCGCAAGCAACCAGAAGCAGGTCACGGAAAGCTCCTTTGTCGTCGCCGTACTTGGCGACCTGCAGGCGAACCTGAACGCCGAGACGATTTACGGGGCGGGTGTAGAAAGCGGGTTTTTGACGCCGGAGATCAAAGATACGCTCGTGTCGCAAATTAACGGCGCTTATGCGAGCGGCGGCAGCATTCCCCGCGATGAAGCGATCCGCAACGCCTCGTTCGCGTCCATGCAGCTTATGCTCGCGGCGAAAGCGCTCGGTTACGACACGTGCCCGATGGGCGGATTCAATCCGGCCGCGCTCGTGCAGGAATTTAACATTCCCGAGCGCTACATCCCGACTCTGCTGATCTCCGTCGGCAAAGCGGCGAAACCGGCTTATGCGTCCGGCCGCTTTCCGCTGGAGCAGGTTATCGTTAAAAATTCGTTCTGATCTTGTCTTACACTAAAATTTCACACACGGAGGGATTCTCATGTCTTTGCTAAATGTATCCGATCAAACTTTTCAAGAAACGCTGGATAAAAACAACCTTGTTCTCGTCGATTTCTGGGCGCCGTGGTGCGGTCCCTGCAAAATGCAGAGCCCGATCCTCGACCAACTGACGGAAGAAGCCGGCGAAGCGGTAACGATCGCCAAAATCAACGTCGACGACAATCCTGAAACGGCCTCGAAGTTCGGCGTGATGAGCATTCCTACCTTGAAACTGTTCAAAAACGGCAGCGAAGTCAAAACGATGGTAGGCGTTCAATCGCTTCAGACGCTGAAAGAACTGGTTAATCAAAACCAGTAATTAACCCGAAGCTTACCTGCCCCTTTCCCCCAAAGCCCGGCACAAAGCAAAAAAAGCGGTCCTTATCGTCATCCGGCGAGTTGGACCGCTCTTTTTTTACGGAAAAAACGCAGAGCCCCGGCTCCGCTTTACGTGTTATTGAACCGTAACATTTTCGAACAACAATTCATCGATCAACTTGTTGCGGTAAAGCATGGACAGATGCAGCGAATCGTAATCCTGCTCCTTATCCAGCTCCTCCATCAGCAGCCGGGCAATTTCCTGCCGCTGGCGGGAGTCGTCGGTTTGACGGAAGTCGATAAAGCCGGTCAGTTGATCCTCGCTTACGTCAATAGTGGCCGTTCCGATCGGAATGCCCCCATATTCCTGCTCGTAAATTTCATAGGTCAGCGTATCTCCGTCATCCCTTGCCAGAATAACCGAAAATTCGTCTTCTTCGCTGTCCAGCTCGCTCAGCTCATCCGCCTCTTCCAGTGAGATTTCGACCGAATCCACAATTTCCCCGTCAAAACGGCTGTGGAACAAAAAGTTCTCGGTCTCTTCTTCCTGAAAATCGGCAACAATCAGGTTCGATGCGAGCTCCATCTCTTCCTCAAGCGGGTCGAATACCCAGTCGAGCATACATACGGCTTCGCTGCCGTAGATCCGGCATGACGCTTCCGCCACAAGGCGGGAACCCGGATCGAAAAGCTGGTACTCCACCCGCCCGCGCGAATCCTCCAGAAGCACCAGCTCGTAATCCGGTTCCGCATCGTAAGCGTCCTCTTCCATGGAGATGTCATCGAGTTCATCTTCCTCGTAGTCTCCGTATACCGATTCGTCACCGACCCACTCCGCCGTCGTTTCATCGTCCGCATAGTCCACCGCCGGGGATTCGTCCGAAAGCAGCGGAGTGCCGATGATATGGTCATAGCTGCCATACGTCAGCACAACGTCGCATTCCCGGATGTTCATCGCATCGACCAGCCATTGGATATGGTTGCGCACGAATGCGTCCACTTCTCTTTTGCCGGCAGGGGATAATACCGCATCCTCAAGCTGAATGCCCCCGGTCATCCGGTCCCCTTCGCGGTACACCAAACTGATAATTCCGGCAAAACGGCCGTCCACCAAGATTTCCGTCACTTCTCCGCCCGCCGTTTTCAGGTCGGGTCTTAGTACTAGCTGGGCCATTTGCTCTGCCTCCCTTATCGGTATTTCCGGACGATGCAGCAAGTTCTGGCCAGGCCAAACATGCTTACCCGGAAGATTCTGCTCCTAGCGTACCCGAATCGCCGGAAATATATGTGACAACCGGGAGGCAGGCCCATAACAAAAAAGGCTTACCCGGAGTCCGCAAATGCAGACGGATAAGCTATTATTGATTACCCCACTTGCTTGCAAACAAAGCACTATTTTCCGAGTAAAAAAAGTTGGTGTTAGCCGGCCTTTTCCTAAATACTTTGATTCAAGGAATTCCCTTTACTGAACCTGTACTTTAATTGCATAATCGACAGACCCTTCGGGCCATTTAACTAAAAAAGAATAAACATATACTCCTTCTTTATCTGGGGCAATTATTTCATTCGATTGGATATCAAGATTTTTAAATTCTTGTTTATTCAGGGTTTGACGAAATTGAACTTTTTCTGGAGTCTTGTCAAAGGAAATAGCAATTGAAGATTTTTTGGGAACAGGTACGGCGTCTTTATTATCCATAACTTCCCACGGTGCCCCATAGCCGTCTTTAGCTCCCCAGCTATAAGAAACGACCTCAACAGGAATGATTACAGAGCTGTCCTCTATCTTAGCCACAGGCTTAGGAATAGGTTTATTGCTTGATTTGCTGCAGCTGACCGCTACCATTACCCAGGCTAATAACAAGAAAAGTACCAGGGATTTTTTCACCAAGTTCTCTTTCCTCCACACTTCCGGATACTTTTTACTATACATGGGTAAAAAGGAAAAGAAAATCTGTTGGGTTCCTTTTCTTTTAAACCGTATTCCGTCAGTTCCATAAGACCAAGCCATGCTTTTTTTCCTGCATACTTACACATCCATGCATTCTATATAGAATGACGGGACGCACCACTAACATCTCCTTGTCGAAATCACATCATATACAATGAGTTGTTTGTTTTCTAACCGTACGGAAGACAGAACTGAAATTGTTGTATCGCTATAGCCCATAAATCCTTAGAAAAAAAGCTCACCCGGAGTCTACTTATGCAGACTTCGGGTAAGCTTTTTTCAACTCAAACAGGAAGAAGCAGCTTCCGTTCAATCCGTCAAGGTTGACGGGACGGCTTAGTGTTCAACCGCCTGCTCCGGCTCTTCTTCGACCTTGAACCGTTTCGGCAGAAGCAGCGTGAGCACGATGCCGATGGCCGCCAGAACGAGCAGGGACCAGAAAATGCGGCTCAGACTGAACGCAAACAGCTCGCGGATGCCCGCCATCGTTTCCGGCGAGAACGCGGAGCGTCCGTGGGCGTCCAGCGCTTTGTTGAGGTCGATGCCTCCGACCTGATCGGGATGAGCCTGCTGATACGTATGCAGCGAGGTGTTGTACAGCATCCCGAACACCGCAATCCCCAGCGTCTGGCCGAGCGTACGGATGAACGTATGCGAAGACATCGCGGCTCCGCGCAGCTTCCAGCCTACGGCGGACTGCATCGTGATCGTGTACGCCGTGAAGGCGAAGCCGAAGCCGATCCCGAACAGCGCCGTGTACACTTCGAGCGCCCACCCCGGGGTCGCGGCCGTCATTAGGGCCAAGGCGACGGACCCCGCCGTAATTCCTCCCACTCCGATGAGGACGGCGGATCTTACGCCCAGGCGGACAAAGCCTCTTCCCGCCAGGGCTGCGCCGATCGTCCAGCAGATGGACAGCGGGATCAGCGCGAAGCCCGAGCCTGTCGCCCCGCCGCCGTTCACGCTCTGCACCCAGAGCGGCAGATAGATCGTGACCGCCACGAGGATGGCGCTGAGAATAAAGCCCGACGAGTTGATGAGCGTAAGGAGCCGGTCCTTGAACAGGTCAAGAGGCAGCATGGGCTCCGGTGATCTTTTTTCTACGGCGATAAAAATAAACAGGAAGACGACGGAGACGAGCAGCAAACCGAGAATGACAGGCGAACCCCAGGCGTACTGGACCCCGCCGCTCAGCAGGGCATAGATCAGAGCCGTCATGCTGATCGTAAACGTCACAATGCCCGGATAATCGATCGGCCGCTTCGTTTTCTCCAGATTTTCGTGCAGAAAAGCGGAAATCAGCAGCATGGAGATAATGCCAAACGGAATGTTAAAATAGAAAATCCATCTCCACGACACGTAATCGACCATCAGACCGCCGGCCAGCGGCCCCAGAATGCCCGAAAGCCCCCAGATGCCGCTGATCCAGCCCTGGATTTTCGCGCGTTCTTCGAACGAGTAAATGTCTCCGACGATAATCATCGTAACGGGAAGAATGGCGCCGGCGCCGATCCCCTGGACCGCCCGGAAGAAGATCATCATTTCCATGGATTGCGCGATTCCGCACAAGGTCGAGCCGATCAGGAACAAACCGGTTCCGATCATAAAAATTTTCTTGCGTCCGTACAAATCGGACAACTTGCCGAATATCGGGGTAGAAACCGCCGTGGTGAGCAGGTAAATGGATATGACCCAGCTCATCAAGTCCAGACCGCCCAAATCGCCGACGATGCGGGGAATGGCGGTCGACACGATCGTGCCTTCGATGGAAGAAAGGAAGGTCACGACCATGATCGCCAGCAGGACTTTTGTTTTGTCGGTGTTACCGGACCGAGCCATTGGCAGCACCGCCTTTTCTTTTTTTAGGGAACCGCACGGGATGTTCGTTCAATTCACTCAAAGCTCAATCCCGGCGAACCGTCTGCAAGACGTGCGTTTCCAGCGCTTGCGCTACGCCGTCTTCATTGTTGGAGGCGGTTATTTGATCCGCCTGCTCCAGAACGCCTGCCGGAGAGTTGGCCATCGCGATTCCGAGACCCGCGAAGGAGATCATCTCCAGGTCGTTGAAGTAGTTGCCGATGGCAAGCACTTCGTCCGCACGGATGCCGAGACTTTCGCATAAGCTCCGCAGTGCGTTGCCTTTCGTGGCATCGGCGTGCATCACGTCGATAAAATGATCCCCGCTGCGGATCATACGGAGATCGCCGTACAGCCGGGAAAGCGACCAATCCCGCTCCACCGTGTCCATGACGGCCGGGTCCGCGCTGTAAAGCGTAAACTTGACGAGCGGGACCGTCAAAGCCGTTACATCCGAAACGAGATGCGGAGTGACGAAGAACTTCTTGTACATCGCCTGTTCGATCTCGGTTAAACGCTCCAGGTACATATCAAACGGGGCGCATACGTCGAAGTGCACCTCATGCTCGCGGCAGTACGCGATCATAGGGGCGATTTGGCTCACCCGGAACGCATACTGATGAATCAGTTCCAGCCCGGGAGACTGAACGGTGGCGCCGCCGTTGTGTGTAATGACCGTTCCTTCCAGTCCCAGTTCCTCCAGAACCGGAATGGCGCTTGCGGGCCCGCGGCCCGTGCAGAGCACGATAGAGCTTCCCTGTTCGTGCACACGGCGTACGGTTTCCCGTGTCCGCTCGGTAAGGAGATAGTCGTCGTTCAGAAGCGTGCCGTCAACATCCAGGGCGATCAGTTTGTAAGTCATGGGACAGGTCTCCTTTCCACTCCGTTATGATCTGGTTTTGTCTCTCTTGCCTCATGTACTGTCTTGTGCCTTGCGTACAGCCTTGCGTACAGCCTTATGCACTGTCTTGTGAACGCTGCATTAGCCTCGTCTCACTTATGTAGATCGTTGTCGGCACCGGGGCCGGAATCATGAGAAGGCCTGACCTGAAGCAGCTCCAGTTCCTCTAGGGTCAGTTCCCGGTATTCGCCCAGTCCCAGAGCCGGGTCCAGTTGGAGCGGCCCCATCGAGATGCGCTTCAAATAAACGACCCGCTTGCCGACTGCCTGGAACATCCGTTTCACCTGATGAAACTTCCCTTCCTGAATGGTCAGCTCAATTTCCGAGCGTGGCGGATCGGCGGTTATATCACATGTCAGAACGCGAAGCTGAGCCGGCATCGTTACATATCCGTCATCCAGCTCGACGCCCGCCTCAAACGCCTGTTTGTCGCTTTCTCCGACCGCGCCTTCCACCTTGGCGTAGTACGTCTTCGGCACATGCTTGCGCGGAGAAAGGAGATTGTGGGCCAGCTTGCCGTCGTTGGTGAGCAGCAGAAGCCCCTCCGTATCTTTGTCCAACCTGCCGACGGGAAATACGTCAAAAGGCGTATAAGCCTCGCTGAGCAAATCCACTACCGTGCGGTCCCGGTTATCTTCCGTCGCGGAAACGACGCCCTGCGGCTTATTCAGAAGCAGATAGACGAATTCCCGGTAAACGATTTTTTCTCCGCTTACTTTAATCTCGTCCTGCTCCGGGTCCACCTGCATTCCGCTGTCTTTGACCCGGATGCCGTTCACTTCGATGAGGCCGTTTTTGACCGCCTTTTTCAAATCGGACCGTGAACCGTAGCCGAGATGAGCGAGCACCTTATCGAGCCGTTGTGTTTTTCTTTTAATCGCGCTTCCGCCTCCTTCCGGTCAATTTTTTGATGGAGCCTGCCTCGGTTTCCTGCTTTTCCGCCCTATGAATAAAAGCCCTCTCGCCTCCTTGAATCCGGGGCCGGGGCATGTTCGGTGGACTGCCTTTTATGCGAATCGGGGTAATCGGTCGAAGCGTTCGTGTAAAGCATACCGGGCGGAATTTAGTGCGGCTCCCCGTATTATAGACTATTCCGTGCCTGCTTGCACCTTCGGTCTGACAAAAAAACAGGAAATGTTTCACGATTTTCTCACTTTTTCACGAAGAACAAGCAGGATTTGCACTCTTTCGTCTCGAAATTATTCTAGCTAAACAAGTACACCTCTAAGGAGTGAATTATGAAAAAATTAGCGATTTACTTAGGCATTATCGTTGTCCTATTCGTCGCGATCTTCTTGGTCACGAAAACTTCCAACAAGGGCAATGACGACGCGGCCAACAAGCTTTACGGCGTATCCGCTTCCAAGCTGAAACCGGCCACGCAGAAACTGCTCGAAGACCCGAATTACCAGAACCTGATCAAACCCGAAGAGCTCGACAAACGCATCGCGAACAAAGAAAGCTTCTTCCTGTACTACTATGGCGCCGATTGTCCGCACTGTAAAGTAACGACGCCCGTCCTTGTCCCGATGCAACAAAAGCTGGGGATCGACGTGAAGCAGTTTAACCTGCTTGAATTCCAGGACGGCTGGAAAAAATACAACATTGAATTCACGCCTACACTCGTATACTACAAAGACGGCGTTGAAGTAGAACGCATGGTTGGCGGCGTGCCGGAAAACGGCGGAACCGAAGGCAACACGCCTGCGAAGTTCGAAGAATTTTTCCTCAAACACAACGGCAAATAAACCAAAGAAGCAGCGGAGCTTATCCGCTGCTTTTGTTATGTTATTCCCGCTCTCCGGGACGGCGGGTCAAAAATCTTTCTTTTTCATGATTCCGAGCGAAATCAGATAAGAAACGAAAAATGCCGCCGCTCCCGACACCGCGATAACCGCGACCGCCGCCGGGGAAGGAAGCCCCCATCTGTCCGTCGCTCCTACAATTAAGCCGAGCATAGAAGTCGATACGAACAGCAGGATCATCATAATAACGCTGATCACCTGCAGATACTTGTCTCCCAGCCAGTAATGCAGCGGAAGGTAAATCGCCGCATACACGAGCAGCATGACACCGAGAATCCCGGAGGTTCCCCAGGAGAAGGCGGATGCGCCGCCCATCCCTCGTATCATTGACGTTGCCGTGCTTACGATAAAACCGATCCCCGCCCCCAGTACACCGAACAGAAGCACGCTCACATACCTGGCTCGTACGATGTCCGACCGCCGCACGGGAAGGCTGCCCAGCAGGATGAAATTGCGGTTCTTCACGTCATGATTCGCGGAAATAAATAAGAGCATAATGGAGGGAACAAGCTGGACCACTACACCGCCCATCGGGGAGTTGGAGAAAGAAACGGCAAAGAAAACGACGTAGACCGCCATCCACAAGAGCTCTTTTCTCATCACGCGAAAATCTTTGCTAAGCAGTGCCACCATGGCTGTACCCTCCTTTGACCGTGTAAACCATAATATCTTCCAGATTCGCGGGCTCGATGACCGCATAGCCTCCGAACAACTTCTCGGCCTGCGGCCGGTTGTAAACGAGGCCTTCAAAGCCTACGGACGTTTCCCGGACGGAAACGAACTGCTTGCGGATGTCCGCATCCAGAAGCTCCGTCCCTCCTTTTACGATGGCATACCGTTCTTGAACGTTATCCTTGCTCTCGCTAAAAACGAGCTTGCCCCGGTTCATGAAGGCGACGTAATCCGCGACGCGGTCCAAATCCGTCGTAATGTGGGTGGAGAACAGGATCGTATGCTGTTCATCCTGCATCAGATCGGCCAGCAGATCGAGCAGCTCGCGCCGGAAGACGGGATCGAGCCCGGCGGTCGGTTCGTCCATCACCAGAAGCTTAGCCCCGTGGGAAAGAGCCGCGGCTAGACCGAACTTCATCTTCATACCTTTGGATAAGTCCGAAATTTTCTTCCCGGCCGGAAGCTCGAACCGCTCCAGATAGGTTTGAAACTGCGTCTCGTTCCAATTCCGGTAAAAAGAAGCGAGCAGCCTTCCGGTCTGGCGGACGGTTAAATGCTCGTAGAAATGACTTTCGTCCGACACGAAACCGATCCTTTCTTTGATCTCTTTCTCCCGTACCGGCATCTCCATTCCTTCTATGAAGACACGTCCCTGATCCGGAATAGCGAGATGGAGTAAAATTTTGATCAGCGTGCTTTTGCCCGCACCGTTAGGACCGATCAGTCCTGTAATGTATCCTTTCGGAACCGCAAAAGACAGGTCTTGAATGCTGAAGTTTGAATAGACTTTGGAAATGTGTTTAAATTCCACGGCGTTCATCGGATCTCTTCCTCCTCTTCATACAGCGCTTTGACGGTTTCGATCGTTTCATCCACGGTTATTCCCAGCTGCCTGGCTTCCCGGACGGCTTCCGCCAATTTCGCTTCAAACTGCTTTAACTGCTGTTCCCGGATATATTCCCGATTCAGACCGGAGACGAAGGAGCCTTTGCCGACGACCGAGTCGATGAGCCCTTCCTTTTCCAGCTCCTCGTAAGCTCTCTTGGTCGTGATCACACTGATTTGCAGATCTTTTGCGAGCTGCCGGATCGACGGCAGTCCTTCACCGGGAAGCAGTTCCCCCTGCAGAATTTGGCGCTGAATCTGCTGGCGGATCTGCTCGTAGATCGGCTCGCCTGAACTCTGCGAAAGAATAATGTTCATAGTTCACCCGCTTCGCATCAGCTTTGTTTATATTGTATATGTATACTATATACACTATATACAATCTTGTCAATCCGCTTATGCCCATAAAAAAAACGGCAGGCCGCTTGGAGCTACCTCCGTTTATTTGTCCAACCGCCTTCCCCCGGGGCTTCAGCGGTCTCCGTATCGTCCCAGCTCCTCCATGAGAAGCCGGATTCCCCTCCGGATTTGTTCGTCCCCGGCTTGGGAGACATTCAGCTTCAAATAATTGTCCCGGGGAAAGCCCGGCAAGTAGTGCTTGTCGATCGGTTCGATCACCACCGATTTTTTACGCAGCCGCCTCGCCAGCTCCGGCTGGGATACAGACGGGCTCAGCACAAGGTGGGTATGGACGGGAGAGAGCTCTTCGCTATCCGCAGCTACTTGTACGGCGCCGCCGGCAAGCGGCTCATGCTCCGCAAGCATTTGCCGGAGCAGCAGCGACCTGGTCGCATAGGCGGCTTTGATTTTATGCTTGTGCCGTTCGAACATCCCGCTTTTCAAGTAAATCTCCAGCGCGCCTTGGGAGATCATCGAGCTGTCGATGTCGGCGATGCGCTTATACCGGCTGAAGAGGGCCACAAGACTGCCGGGAATAACCGCGATCCCGATGCGAAGGCCGGGGAACATGATTTTAGAGAAACTTTTCAAATAAATCACCCGTCCTCCCTCATCGTAAGCATGGACCGGATCGGCTTTCCCGTCCGGCTCCAAGTCGGCCAGATAGTCGTCTTCCACCACGTAGACATCGTACTTGCGGGCAAGGGCCGCGATTTTCCTCTTCACATCCGTAGGGTAAGAACTCCCGAGCGGGGCATGAAACCTCGGAATCGTATAAAAGAACTTGATCGGCTCCGTGCGGAAAATCCGCTCCAGTTCGTCCAGATCGATCCCTTCCCGCGAACGCCGGATTCCCATGACCGGAACCCCGTGAGTCACGAGCTGTTCAATGAACAGGTGGTAGCCGGGCTGCTCGATCAGCACCTTCGTTTTACCGTTCGGAAAAGGAAGCGCGGACAGTATGGCCAGCGCCTGCTGCACCCCCGACACGACAAACAGGCTGCCGACGCGCGTAAACACCTGATAATCCGCAAGCAGCTTCTGCATCATCACGAGCAGTGCGGGCAGTCCTTGAGGAGTGCCGTACACAAACAAATCGTTTTTGTACGTATCGATCGCTTTGTTCATACAGTGCTGGAAATCCAGATAAGGAAAAAAGGCCGGGTCCGGGGCGGATACTGCAAAATCGATGACATCCGGCGAGTCCTGGACGGTGTCCGTCGACGATTGGACGACATAATACCCGCTCTTGGCGATGGAATAAACCAAGTGCTTGCTCTCCAATTCCTCCAGTGCACGGATAACGGTGCTTTTGTTAACCCCGTAACTTTCCGACAACTGCCGGATGGAGGGTAGTTTGCTTCCCTCTTTATAACGGCGGTCCGCGATCTGCCGCTCCAGATCGGTTAAAATTCCTTCATATTTGTGCATGAATTCACCTCTCCGGCCAATCTGTACCGGTACAGTTAACGTTTTCTTCTATTGTAGCATAGGCGCCCATCCCCTTAAAATCTAAGCAAGGACCTTAATAAACCGCTTCGCATGCAGGCTCAAAGGAATAGTTCGCCATGAAAGCAGCACCTCTTACCAAAGCTTACCTATCCGCCGTACTTTACGCTTTGATCATCGGCTTCTCGTTCATATTCGTGAAAACCGCTCTCGTTTCCACAGGCCCATTCGACCTCCTGGCGCACAGGTTTACGATTTCTTTGGCCGCGCTGCTCCTCTTCCTCGCCCTCGGCAGGACCCGGCTGAACATACGGAAGAGAGATTATTTAGCCATCCTGCCGATGGCCGTGCTGTATCCCGTTCTGTTTTTTGCTTTCCAGACCTTCGGCCTGGTACAGGCGTCGGCTTCCGAGGCGGGAATCATTCAAGCCGCAGCCCCCGTTTTCACTATGCTGCTCGCTTCGGTTGTGCTGAAGGAACGGACCGGCCTGCGGCAAAATTTGTTTATCGCCCTCTCTGTGGCAGGCGGTGTTTATATTTTCGCCATGAAGGGACTGGACTTTCGTACGATGAACGGTGCCGGACTGTTCCTGATCCTGCTCTCCGCTCTTTCCTCCGCCGGATACAGCGTGCTTGCGAGAAAATTAAGCCGGAACTATACGCCGCTCGACTTGACGTTTGTTTCGCTGCTTTTCGGCTTCATCGCGTTTAACGGATTTGCGGTCATCCGCCGCGCCGTCCAGGGCACGCTGCCTCTCTATTTCGAACCTTTCGGCGACCTTTCGTTCACCGTCTCGGTTCTTTTTCTGGGCGTGCTGTCCTCCCTTGCGAGTTCGTTTCTGTCCAATTACGCCCTTTCCAAAATGGAGGTTTTCAAAATCAGCATTTTCAGCCAGCTGGCGACGATCGTTACCATGGCGGCCGGCGTCATCATCCTGCATGAGAAACTGGCCTATTTCCATTTGATCGGAGCCGCCCTGATGATTGCCGGAGTGGTCGGCGTATGCCTGCCGGCGTCTCCCCGCCAAATTTCCCGGCAGCCGAAACGGAGGCTGGATGCGTAAAGGAAATTTTGAGTGACGGCTGCTTGTCCCTTCGTTTTAGCCGGAAACCGATTCTTTCCCGAAGCCGCCCGCTCAACTATAATGCCGCCTAACGCCCTATCCCAGGCAAAACAAAAAGGCCGTGAGATTCACGGCCTTTTTATCGTTCGCTTTATTCCCGGCTGTCCGCTTCCCACACCGGCTGCGGGAGCCTATTCATCGCCACGAATCACTGGCTCAAAGAGAGACGCGCATATGAATGCCGGCCAGACGCTTGCCGTCCGGTCCCGCCTTCTCAGACACGTCAAAAGGAAGGAAACCGAGCTTCGCATACAGAAGCAGCGCGGGCGTATTCGTGTTGTGACAGATGAGATTCAGAAACGGAACACCAAGCTCCCGCTTCGCTTTGTCCATCATCGTCCGGATCAGATAAGAGGATGCCCCTTTTCCCCGGTAGCCGGGCGCCACAATCACGTTTCCGAGCCAGCATTCCTTCTCCCGCACACAGTCGTACAAATTGGCGTAAGCGGCAACTTCTCCGTTTTCGGCCGTTATAACGGTCGGGCACAGCCGTGTTTTCAACGCTTCCCGAATCTGCTCCGGCGTTAGCGGAAATACGCCTTTCGGATACATGTAAAAGAGTTCGCCCGCATGTTGCGGCATCCCGCAAATAACGTCCAAATCGTCCGGCGACAAAGGCCTGCTTTGATAATCCGTCATTCCCACCACTCCCTCATCTTATGTATCCTATTGTATCGGCGAAACAGGCGGACACCGTTATCCCGCCCGCTCTTCTCTCTTGTCCTACCCCTGCCCGCAAAAAAACCGGCCGGGTCTTATGCCAGCCGGTTTCTTCCCTGGCGTTTCCGTCTAGGATTCGGTCCGCCGGATAAACTCAACCCGGTTCCCGAACGGGTCCCTGCATTCAAAACGCTCGTAGCCGGGAATAGCGACGGAAGGCAGCGGTTCGATTCCCGCCCCCCGCAGCCGGCTGCGCGCTTCCTCAATATCCGTTACCTCGTAAGCCAGGTGGGCTTTGGTGGCCGTACGATCGACTCCGCTTTCCGTTCCCACATGAATCTGCGTGGCCCCTGCCAGCAGCCAGAAGCCGCCTCTTCCGGCAAGCTCCGACGGTTTGTCTATTTCCTGAAGGCCGAGAAGGCCGCAGTAAAACTGCCTGGCCCGTTCCTCGTCGCTTTTCCCGATCGTAATCTGCGCATGGTGAATGCCCGTAATCATCCCGATTCCTCCCCGTCCGATTCCCGCTCGCCTTGAATTTGCCGGACCCGTCTCGCCAGGTCCTCATCCACGATGCGAATTTCCAGCGGATAAGGCACGAAAGGCCGCGCCCCGTTATTCCGAAGCTTGCCCAGATAAGCCTCCGCATCCCGCAGCAGCAGGGCCACGTCTATTCCGAGCAGCCTGTCCGGGTACCCCTGCAGCTTCGCGATCCCCGATTCCATCAATTTAACGGCTCCCGATACGTTAGCGTTAAGATGATGGTACAGTCCGACGGCAATTTGCAGCAGACCCTGGTAAAACGGCTTCCGGCCTTCTTCCAGCCAGAGGGTCTCCATCACTTCATGGCATTCGTAATAGTCCCGGTTTACATTGAACTCGTATAAAAAAGCGAGGTACAACGGATCGTAAGGACGCAAATCAGCGCGCCCCTTTTTTCGCCCGATTAATGGCTTCCTGGATTTCTTCCTGAAGCTCGCGCATGGCCCGTGTATCGTCCTTCTCGAAAATTTCGTTGAAGCGCATCTGGAACTGGACGGCTTCCCGCACGCGGTGATAGAAGTACAGCACCTGGATGCAGTTCAGAATAACGGTAACCAGATTCGAATTGTCTTCGAACAATTTCTGCGCTTCCACGATTTCACCGCGGATATTGGACATTTCCTGATCCAGCAGGTAAGCGGCTTCGGCCGCCCGGCTCAGTCGCGTGCGGACCTCCTCCGGCAGCATGCTTTCCTTATATTTATAATTCAGGGAATGCTCGATAGTCGCCCAAAAATTCATCGCCAGCGTACGCAATTGAATTTCACCGAGCACCTTTTTCATCCCCAGAGATGTCTGCACCGGGTATTCGATAATGATGTGAAAGCTGCGGTAGCCGCTTTCCTTCTTGTTGGCGATATAATCTTTCTCGTAGAGCACTTTCATATCCTTACGCTGGTGGATCAGCTCGCGCATCGTTTCGATATCTTCAACGAACTGGCACATGATGCGGATGCCCGCAATATCTTCGATGCCGGTTTCGAGATCGTCCATCGATACGTTCAGCTTCTTGGCTTTATCCAAAATGCTGGAAATTTTTTTAACGCGCCCGGTCACGAATTCGATCGGAGAGTATTCCTCGCGGTTTTTGAGTTCCGCCCGAAGCGTTTTGAATTTAATTTTGAGTTCTTCTACGGTCTGTTCATAAGGAAACAGAAATTTCTTCCAATCTCTTCCATCCATAAGAACTGCCTCCACTTCCGGTCAAAGTCGACGTTGATCTGCCCCGATCGCCTCGGAAATATGGGTAAAGCCGTCTTTTTTAAGCAGGGTCGACAAACCTTCATTCAATTTCTTCAAAAGGCCCGGGCCTTCGTATATAAGTGCCGTATACACCTCGACGAGGCTCGCTCCCGCCCGGATTTTGTCATAGGCATCCTGCGCGGTGAAAATCCCGCCGGACCCGATAATCGGGATGCGTCCTTCCGTCATCCGGTACACGCGCGAAATAAGCTCGGTCGAACGGGATGTCAGCGGACGTCCGCTCAGGCCACCTGCCTGATCCCGGTTGGGATGACTCAATCCGTCGCGTCCGAGCGTCGTATTCGAAACGATAATCCCGGAAACCCCGCTTCCGCCGATGACGGCAATCGTATTTTCCAGCTCGGTGTCGGTCAAGTCGGGCGCAATTTTGACGAGAACCGGCTTGGCCGCGCCGCCGGTCCGCTCGTGCTGAATCTTCATCTCGCCCGTGACCGCATGAAGCAATCTCTGCAGATCATTGCCATGCTGCAAATTACGCAGATCGGGTGTATTCGGTGAAGAGATATTCACCACGAAAAAATCTCCGTGTCCATACAGAGTGCGGATGCAGGAGCGGTAATCTTCTTCCGCCTGCTCGTTGGGCGTCGTTTTGTTCTTGCCGATGTTGACGGCTACGGGGATCGGACGGCTTCCGAGGCGGCTTAAATTTTGCGCCATCGCCTCCGCGCCGATATTGTTGAAGCCCATCCGGTTGATCAGGGCTTCATCCTCCGGAAGCCGGAAAAGCCGCGGCTTGTCGTTGCCGCTTTGCGGTTTGGGGGTAACGGTCCCCACTTCCATAAAACCGAACCCCATCCGGGAGAACCCTTCCACCGCCTGGGCGTTCTTATCCAGCCCGGCCGCAAGTCCCACCGGATTCGGAAACGCGATTCCCCAGAGCGTGCTGTGAAGTTCGGGGGCATGTCCGGCCCCCCATGCGGCGCCGATAACGGACGACATTCCCGGGATTTTGGCAGCCGTTTTAAGTCCGTTAATCGTCAAATGGTGCGCCTTCTCCGCGTCCATGCGAAACAGGACCGGCTTAGCGATCTTTTTGTATACCATGCAGTTGACACTCCGTTCCTCAGTACTCTCATCTGTCAGTTTATCGCGTTCCGCGCGAGAATGCAAAGATTTTTACCCGTACAGAGTCCCTTGATCAGGACGTATAACTCCCGTTAAACGGCATTAAACACGAACGAAATATATTATAACACACAAATCGTTCGTTTTATGGCAAATTCCGTACAAATGTTTGCCTATTTTGAGACGTTCTTTCGACAGAACCTATTTCGATAAACCGGATCGTTTTAATCGGTTTTAAAAAACCGGGGGTTAAACGGCAGGCCTTCGTCTCGTAACGCGTCGGACGCAAGGATCTCTGACCGGCCGTAAAAAAAGCGCCCGCCCCGCACATAGCAGGGAAGACGCTCTCACATCCCGTCCTAACGGACGGGGATTTAATCCAGCCAGCGGTATACTTTACCGGGATTCGTCTCCTTAACCTCCGAAGGAAGCTTAAAAGCTCCCTTCGGACCGAATCCGGCTCCGGGTGCGCCGCTTCCTTTGGAAGCCCCGCTGTCTCCGCCGGACCCGTCACCGACGAGCTCCGCCGGGAGCAGCCCGCTTCCTATGGTGACCTTCGTGCCTTTCGGAGCCATGTCGAACAGCTCCTCCACGTCCTCCTGCCTCATCCGGATACAGCCCAGCGATTCGTCCTTGCCGATCGAGGACGGGTGCCTGGTCCCGTGGATCGCATAGTCCGTATCGGAGAGCGTCATCCCGCGCGTGCCGAACTCGCCTTTCTTCCTCCCCTTGGGATCGCGGACTTTCTCGGATATGGCGAATTCGCCGAGCGGCGTCCGAGCGCCCCCAAGGCCGACCTCGTAGCTCCGCACAACGGTCCGCCCGCTCACCAGCGCCAGCCGGTGCAGCTTCGTGTCGATGAGGATCGCCAGCGGCTCGCCGAGCGCCTCCTCCGCCGCGACGGAAGCGGCGGACGGCTTTGCGCCGGGGGCCGTGCCCGCGCCGCCTGTCCCGGCCGCGGCCTGCCCGTTCGCGCCCGCGGCGGCCGCCTCCCGTACAAGCGGGAACGCTTCCCGCATGTACGGCGTAAGTCCCGACATCACGTTGTCGGGATACGGGCGCAGCAGCTCCTCCGGGCCCTCCGGCAGCTTCCCGCTAGCCGCGCGGTAAGCCTCCAGCGCCGACCGGAGCACGAGGAGCTGCTCCTGGCGCTGCCGCCACGCTCCCGCCGGTTCCGCGAAGCGGCCCGGGTCGTCCGGGCGGCAGTTGCAGGCGGCGGCGTCGAAATAGGCGATCGCCGCCGCTTCGCCGGGCCCGCCGCTTGCGACCGACAGGAGCGGCTTCAGCGGCCGGTGCCAGGCGATCCAGCCGCCGCCCGGCCCGTCCGCGCTCTGGGCGGACAGGAGGACCGCTTCGCCGCCTGCCGGCCTGTCGCGCAGCAGCATCCGTTCGAGCGCCCCGCTCGCGGACGTCTGCTTCTCCGCCGCCAGGTAGACGCGGAGCCCCCCGTCCGCAGCCGGGAGCTCCGCCGATGCGGCGGCGCTTCCGCCGGGGCGCCCGTCTCCCGCGTCCGTTCCCGCCGGAGACGGCAGCAGCGCGATCAGTGCCAGCAGAGCGGCCGTAAGCGCGGCTTTCCTGCGGCGGCTCCGCTTGGCCGCCGTCTTCAGCTCCTGCGGCCAGGGGACGGAGGAATCGAGCGCCGACCAGTCGACGGTTATTTTCCGTTTCTCGAACGCTTCATAGATTTCGCCGGACTGCGCGTAGCAGTAAGCGGCTTTCCCCCGGTCTCCCCGGGCCGCATATTCCCTGCCGAGCAGGTACCACGCCATCCTCTGATCCGGATGATCCCGGACGTATTCCTTCAAATAAACCCGGTCTTCAATGGGATTGTGCCGCAAAAATCGGGCCAGTTTCTCGTCCGGTTTTTCTGTGCTCACTTTTTTCACCGCCTGCCTCAAGGATTACCGGTGTTTCTTCTCTTTTTATCGGCAGGAGCAGCCGCTCTGTTGAATTTCCTTCAAATCCTGTCGGTTTTTCTCTCTTCATTTCCGTTATTCTGGTTTATTCGAGTTAATCCGACAATAACACACAAAAAAGCCCTGTTTCCGATGGGGAAACAAGGCTTTATTTGTATAAAGAAAGAAATCTTACATATTGAAAGGAGTATCGGCCACTTTGATCGAATCGGTCGGGCAGCCGTCTTGCGCATCCTGCAGATCGTCGTACAGATCTTCCGGAATTTCGGTTACGCCATGGTTACCGTCGTTTTCGTAAATCACTTCCGCAATACCCTCATCATCGTAGTCGTAAATATCTGGAGCAGTTGCGCCGCAAGCTCCGCACGCAATGCAGGTGTCTTTTTCCACCCATGTATACTTAGCCATATATGAATTCCTCCTCTAATAGTCCTCCATTGTCCACTATAATATAAAGTATTCGAAAGTTCAACGGAAAGTACAAGTGAAAAGCCAGCCGCCGCGCGGTGTCCGGCTCTTCCCCTTTAAGATTTCATTTCGGGCCGGATGTTATTCGGCTCCCGGCTTTTTATAACGGGAATGAATCTCCGTCGGGGTCTTTCTGCAACGAAGTTCCCCTCCGCTTGCGGTTGCGTATATGCGCCGACGGATTGTCGCCGATCATCCCCGCGGTGAGCACCGCGTCTTCTCCGAATTTATCCCGGAGCGCATCCATAATTTCGCTCAGCTTGTCCTTCTTCGGCTGCTGCTCGTAACTGAACAGATCGAGCTGAATCGCAGCCTCCTCTTTCGGCGTCAGGTTCTGGCCCGTGATGCCAAGCAAGCGGATCGGCTTTTCCGGCTCCCAATGCCGCTCGAACAGCTCGCAAGCGGCCTTGTACAGATCCTCGTGATGATCGGTCGGCACCGGCAGCGTCACGTTCCGCGTGATCGTCTTCATATCGGGGTCCCGGATCGTAATCTGCACGGTCGAAGCCATCAGCTTCTGATGTCTGAGCCGGCGCCCGACCTGATCGGCCAGATTCAGGAAGACTCGGAAAACTTCCTTGCGGTCCGTGTAATTGTAAGGAAGCGTCGTCGTGTGGCCGACCGACTTGTTCGGCTCGCGCTCCGGGTTAACCTCCGACCGGGAGATGCCGTTGGCGGCCTGCTTGAGCGCGGATCCGTTTATGCCGAACGACTTGCGGAGAAGCCCTTCGTCGGCGGCCGCCAGTTGGCCGATCGTGTGAATCTGCAGCTTCTGCAGCTTCTCGGCCGTTTTTCTGCCGATGCCGTACAATTCTCCGCAGGGCCTGTCCCAGAGAACCTTCGGCACATCCCGCAGACGAAGCACGAATAATCCGTTGGGCTTCTTCATATCGGAAGCCATCTTGGCCAGAAGCTTGTTCGGCGCCACCCCGATCGAACAGGGCAGGCCCAGTTCTTCCCGTATCCGGGTCTGAATCTCCTCCGCGATCTGAAGCGGGGTTCCGAACTGCTTGGAACCCGTTATGTCCACATAACATTCATCAATGGACATGGTCTCGACCATCGGTGAATAATCATAGACTATACGGCGGAATCCGCGGGAAAACTGCCGGTACAAATCAAAGTTCGGCTTGATGAGCACAAGGTCCGGACAAAGCCTCATCGCCTGCCGGACGAGCATGCCCGTCTTGACTCCGCGCGCCCTGGCGGGATAGGAGGAGGTTACGATGATGCCTTTGCGCTGTTCCACGCTGCCCGACACCGCGATCGGTTTGCCCCGGTACAGCTCGGGCTGCATGACTTCGTGAACGGAACAGTAAAACGCGTTCATATCGATATGTAAAATGACTCGTCCGTTCTTGGGATACCCTTCCTGTGCCATCATCCCGGCTTCCTCCTTCCTGCGGGCGCGCAAGGTCCCGAACAGCCTATCAACAAAGCGGCCTTTCGGCGCTTGATCCTCTTTGTTCCTGCTAATTCTTAGTCTATTCCTGTCCGCTTGAGGAATCAAGAACGGTTATCGTCCAAAATTTGCGAAAATTCATTCTTTATGGTTGAAATTATGGTATAATCGTGCATTATACATTCGAGAACACATTCGAAAAATGAACAGCCACACGTTTAGAGGGGGAGCACCGAAATGTCCGATTTAATCAAAATCTTTGACACTACGCTTCGTGACGGAACCCAGGGCGAGGGAATCAGCCTGTCCGTGGAGGACAAACTGAAAATTGCCCAGAAGCTCGACGAGCTGGGCGTTCATTATATAGAAGGCGGCTGGCCCGGAAGTAACGGCAAAGACATTGAATTTTTTAACCGTGTTCAGGAACTGAATCTTAAGCATGCGAAAGTAACGGCATTCGGCAGCACCCGCCGCAAGAACACCAAAGCCGAAGAAGATCCCAATCTGACGACGCTGGTGGCGTCCGGAGTTAAAGTCGCGACGATTTTCGGAAAATCGTGGGATTTTCATGTCCACACCGCCATTCAGACAACGCTGGAAGAAAACCTCGCGATGATTTTCGATTCCGTCCGGTATCTGAAAAGCTGCGGTCTTGAAGTTATTTACGACGGCGAGCATTTTTTTGACGGCTACAAAAACAACCCTGACTACGCTCTCCATACAATCCGCCAGGCGCAGGAAGCCGGTGCGGACTGGATCGTGCTGTGCGATACGAACGGCGGATCGATGCCGGAAGAAATTTTCGAGATCGTTTCGGAAGTCAAGAAACAGATCACAACTCCCGTGGGCATCCACGCCCACAACGACTGCGAGCTCGGCGTCGCCAACTCCCTGGCAGCCGTGAGAGCCGGTGCCCGCCAGGTCCAGGGTACGATGAACGGATACGGCGAGCGCTGCGGCAACGCGAATCTGTGCTCCGTCATTCCGAATCTGCAATTGAAGCTCGGCTTCGCTTGCATCTCGGATGAGCAGTTGGAGTCGCTGGGGCCCGTCGCCCGTTACGTCAGCGAAATCGCGAACATGCACATGCCGATGAACCAGCCGTACGTCGGCAGCGCGGCTTTCGCCCACAAGGGCGGAATCCACGTGTCCGCCATCCTCAAGCATGCGAGCACATACGAGCATATCGTTCCCGAGAAGGTCGGCAACAAACAGCGCGTGCTCGTTTCGGAACTGGCGGGACAGAGCAACCTCGTGTCGAAAGCGGCCGAGCTCGGCCTCAATCTGGAGCAGCAGGACGGCAAAGCGAAAGAAATCATTTCGCGCATCAAAGACCTCGAGCACGAGGGCTACCAGTTCGAAGGCGCGGATGCTTCGCTCGAATTGATGATGCGAGAAGCTTCCGGCGATCTGCCGGAACCGTTTGTACTGGAATCGTTCAAAATTTTCGTGGAAAAATCGGCGGATCGCCCGGTCAGCTCCGAAGCTTTCGTCAAAGTGAACGTCAACGGCGAATCCATGTATACCGCCGCGGAAGGCGACGGACCTGTCAACGCGCTCGATAACGCGCTGCGTAAAGCTCTGCTGCCATTCTATCCGGACATTCACAGAATGCACCTGTCCGACTATAAGGTGCGCGTGCTTGACGACAAAGGAGCGACTGCTTCCAAAGTCCGTGTTCTGATCGAATCCCGCAATTTCGAGAACGAATGGAATACCGTCGGCGTTTCCTCCAATATTATCGAAGCCAGCTGGCACGCGCTCGTGGACAGCTTCCGGTATGCCCTGATCGGCAAATCCAGCATCGAGAGAGAATCGCTTGATCCCAGACCGGTCGGTCTGGTGAATCATTAAAATTTACATCTTCTTTTTCCTTACAAAAAAGACAAGCCCCGTTTCTTCCGTGTGGGCAGCCTGGCTTTACACACGGACCCGAAACGGGGCTTTTTGCATGTCTCCGAAGGAGTCGGATAATAGGACGGGATCTTGGCGGCCCGCCCGCTAGCGGCCCTTGATCAAAGCCTTGATTTTCTTTTCCCACTCCGTCTTGGGAAGAAGGTTTACCACTTCCTGCACGACTCCGTTCTTGTCCACGAGGAAGCTCGTCGGGATCGCCAGAAACTTGAACGATTCCGAAACCTTGCCGGGTTGATCCAGCAGTACCGGAAAATTAATGCCATACTCCTTGGCGAAGGCCCGCGCCTTTTGCTCGTCATCCTGACTCGTTACATTTATCGCCACCAGGTCCACTTTGTCCCCGTATTTTGCCTGCAAGTCAATCAAATCGGGCACTTCCATCTTGCACGGACCGCACCAGGACGCCCAGAAGTTCAAAATAAGCGGCTTATCGCGCGCGCCTCCGACCTGATAGGGCTTGCCATCCAAATCCGGCAGGCTGAAAGAAGGCACAAACATTCCCGGCCGGGGTCCCGTTTGAGTAGGCGCCGCCGTTTGTTTTTCGTCTTTTTTGCCGATCTGGACAAATATAGCCGCGGCGAGAAGAAGCACGATGGCCAGAATCGCTGCATTCCGTTTCAATTTGAGCCCTCATTTCCGTATCATTCGCTTTATTCTATCACATGGGAGGTTCAATCAGGTACCATCCCCCCTCAGTATCCCCATCTTTATCCGATTCCAACATTATGAACGGTTTAAAAAGTATGATCTTCCGCCCGGAGGAAACCCTATCCGTACCAAGTCAGAAGAGAGGTCAACCGCATGGAAAAAACGAAATCCCGAGGGCTTGACATCATTTTCGAGAGTGATCAGGACGACGACTACCAGTTTACCGCCGAACAGACGGCTGAAGGCGGCGAAAAAGGAGGCGGCGGCAAAGGCCGGCTTCTTGAATTTATGGCCATTGCGACGGTACCGCTCGTGCTGGTACTCGGCAATTCGATGCTGGTCCCTATTCTCCCCCAATTGGAGACCGAGCTGAGCATCACTAAGTTTCAGAGCAGTCTGGTTATTACTCTCTTTTCGATAACCGCAGGCCTAATCATCCCTATATCGGGGTACTTATCCGACCGGTTTACGAGGAAATCAGTGATCATCCCGTCTCTTATTATATATGGGGCTGCCGGGGTTTTGGCGGCGTTCGGAGCGATCTGGAAATCCTATACGATTCTGATTATTGCCAGAGCCGTTCAGGGGATCGGAGCAGCCGGCACGGCTCCTATCGCGATGGCTCTCGTCGGGGATTTGTATAAAGGGGGGACGGAAAGCAAGGCCCTCGGCCTGACGGAAGCATCCAACGGGCTCGGTAAGGTGCTCAGTCCCATCATCGGCTCCCTGCTTGCTCTTATTGTCTGGTACATGCCTTTTTTCGCCTTTCCGATCTTTTGCCTTCTGGCCTTGCTGGCCATGATGTTTCTCATTCATGAACCCAAAACCAAGAAGGAACCGACGGAACTGAAGCCTTACCTCCACAAAATCGGAGCCATCCTGAAAAAGAAAGGACGCTGGCTGATCACTTCTTTTTTTGCGGGCTCACTAGCGCTTTTTATCCTGTTCGGCGTCTTGTTCTATCTCTCCAATATACTGGAAGAGCCTCCGTACCATATAGATGGCGTCAAAAAGGGGTTCGTCCTGGCCATCCCCCTGTTAGGTATGGTCATTACCTCTTACACAACAGGAGCCCTAATTAAGAAAAACGGCACTCTGATGCGCTGGCTGATCAACATCGGCCTTTTAGTAATGACGTTGTCGCTGGCTTCCACGATTTTCGCTTTTCAGAACCTGTACTTGTTTATCGGCCTGCTTACTTTAAGCGCCATCGGCACCGGGCTGCTTCTTCCCTGCCTCAACACAATGATCACCGGTTCCGTGGAAAAAAGCGAACGCGGGATGATCACGTCCATTTATAACAGCCTCCGGTTCATCGGAGTGGCCTTCGGTCCGCCCATCTTCGGCTGGCTGATGGATAAATCCGACCGGCTCATTTTTATAACCGTATCCTCTCTGGCGGGTTTGACGCTCGTTCTTGTGTTTTTTCTGGTTAAACCGCAGGGAAAAATCAGCTGATCCGTTGAGTGCGGTAAACGATTTCGTTATAATTAGCGCATGATAAACGCGAAACGGTTAACTGAAATCAAAGTAAGCCCGTCCTTGTACACGGAATGGCTGGCACGGTTCAGCGGCTTTCCGGATGAAGAAACGTGCGGATTCGTTTACGGAAGGATTCGGAAGGAGACCGCCTATGTCTCCTCTTTCGTATGGGTTCCGAATGTTTCGGCTTGTCCCGCCCGGTCTTTCCGTATAGCCCCATCCGATATTATGCGTCACTTAGGGGGGGGACAAGCCCGTAACGACCGGCCTGCGCGGGTTTCATTAGCGGATCCCGTGTTGTTGGGAATGTTCCACTCCCACCCGCGTACGGCTGCCTCGCCGTCTTGCGAGGACATCTCGGTCTTGCGGTTATGGCCGGGACTGCCCTCCTTCTGGATCGTCTCCCTGGAGCGCTCCGTTCCCGAAACCGCGGTATACGCGTGGGCGGAACCGCAGGAGAGCCACGCCGCACCCGAACCGTCCGAATCGACGGATCTCCCCGCCGATAATGCCGTCACGACTGAGGATATGGGGCAGCCCGGTTCGGTTGGTCCCTCCGGGACGGACACCTTGACCGATCGTACCTCACTGCATGCAGTATCCGCTTCTTCGTCCAAACGGCCGAATCAGGCGAAAAGTCTCTCAAAGCTCCGTAAACTCCCCCTTTGTATAGAAGCGCTATGAACCCAAAAAAGCAAGCAGGTATCCGCGGGCTTCCCGCATTCCTGCTTGCTTTTTCATATCTTGGCCATCATCTCAGCTTTCTGCGAGACTTACGCTTTACTGAGACGCGCATACAGATCTCCGAGCGTATCCACGCCCATTTCACGGATCTCTTCCAGAAGCTTCTTCCACAGCTCGCCGGTCATCAAAGAATCGTCCAATGCGTGGTGTCTTCTCAGCATCTGAATTCCATACAGCTCAAGCAGGGAATCGAGGCTGTAGTCTTTGCGCCGGGGCATCAGCCATTTGGCTGCCATCATCGAATCCAGCACCCGGTGGGAGAGGCTGACTTTCGAAGTTTTCCAGAGCGCCGCATTCAAAAACGCTTTGTCATGAGCCGAGCCGTGCGCCAGCAAAACCCTCGCCCCCACAAACTCGAAAAATTCACGCAGAGCCGTAATCAAGTCCGGCGCTTCGGCCGCCTCTTCCGTCCGGATTCCGGTCAGCTCCTCGATATGAGGAGGAATCGGGCGGTTCGGATTCACAAGGGTGTAAAACGACTCCTCTTCGAGCTTATCCCCGGCCATAGACACGGCGCCGATCGAAATAATCTCGTCCGCTGCCGATGAAAAGCCCGTTGTTTCCAGATCAAACACAACGACTTTGAGATTGTGCAGGGAAGTGTCCAGCAGCGAATGTCTGCGCTGATCCTTCAGAAGCTGACGGATAAACGCCATCTGCTGGGCGTTGCGCGGGTTAAACATGGATGTAATCGCCGGGGTCAAGCCACCCATCTTGTAAAGCCTCCACAAACCGCCGCCGGGGCCGCTCTCTTTCATCGGTTTACTCCTTTCCGGTCCTATTGTCCCGTATGTTCGCGCAGCTTGGCGGAGGCAGCGCCCCTGCCTTTCTTAACGGAACCCCGCACTTGGCGGATGACCTGCCGTTGAAGCCGTTTTCCGAATGTAAGGCCGTTTTTCAGTTCCGCCCGGCATTTGCGGGTCAGCATTTCGGCAGGCAGTATCCCTGCAGTCGCGAAGTGTCCGTTTTCCATGTAAAAAGGCGTGTTCAATCTCATTTCCAAGGAATGCAGAAACACTTCCCGGCAAGCCAGGCCGAACTCAACCGTAACGGCTCCGCGATCGATGAGCGCATGGATTCTTTTAAAGGTGGACGAATCGGAAATGCCGTTTGCCAATGCAAGAAGACGGACCGCATTTACAAGCGGGATGTAAAGCCCGTATTTGATATCCAAACCACCCGCGTACGGCCCGTACCGTTCCGTCACCAGACGACCAAGCAGTCCCAGGGACACTTTGTGGTGCAGGGTGTTAGCCAGAAGCGGCAGGAGCAGCCCGCGGTTAAGCGCTATGCACTCGTGGAAAGCCTGCTTGATCCGGTCTGCAAGCGCTTCGCTGCCGTATACGCACCTCAAGTCGGCTGCAATAAGCAAATAACGCGCGTTTTCCCAGGCAGGCTCTTCAAACCAGCCGTTAAGCTGATCTTTCCACCCCGCTTCGCTTCTTCTCCACATCGAGTTCTCGGCCAGCACCCTCCCCGTGCACGGCGGATAACCTGCCAGCTCCAGACCTTGGCGGATTCGCTGGGCCAGCTTGCTGAAATATACGTCCGCCTCCGCTTCCATGCTTTCCGGTGGATTTTCGTAAATCAGTCCGTTGTCCTGGTCGCTCCACGGCGTCTGTTCCTCCCGTCCGCCGCTTCCCATAAGCAGGAATGCGTATGGGAGCGGGGGCTCCCCCGCTCCTTCCGCTGCGAGGCGTTTTTCCGCCAAGAGAATCATTTTCCGGATTAGGGTATCGTGTGTAAAATTCAGCTCTTTGTACAGCAAGGCTGCCGCTTTCTCGCCGAGTTCCTTCCGGAACAATTCCTGCATATCCGCGCGAATCGGGGCCAGTTCATCCGTTCCGGCTGCACGGTCGATCCTTGTGTGAAGCAGCTGCCAATCCGAGCCTAATGTCGGTTTCATAACGACATCTCCTTAGATGAGACCGGTCCGGTGGGCAGTCACGAAGCCGGCACCGGGCGACCGCCTTCATTGGACTGGCTTGCCGAAGTATGCGCTTCGATCGCATGATTCATTTGCTCGGGGTACCCGTAAGTGCCGTGTTCAGCGAGATCCAGTCCCATGATTTCTTCCTCTTCCGTCACACGCAGGCCCGTCGTAACTTTAATCAGGTAGAGGACGATGAAGGAAATGACAAGGACGAAAACAAGAGCGCCCGCAACTCCGATAAACTGAACCCATAGCTGGCGGAAACCCCCGCCGTAGAACAAACCCGCTCCGCCTACATTAACCGTTTTGGCCAGCTCCGGAGTTGCGAAGAAACCTGTGGACAGCGTACCCCAAATCCCGGCGATGCCATGCACGGAGAAAGCGTAGACCGGATCGTCGATCCCTTTCTTCTCAAACCAGATTGCCGTGAAGAAAGTGATCCCTCCGGCGATGGCTCCGATGGCGATTGATGCCAGAGGCGTAACGAAGGCGCATGAAGCCGTGATCGCGACAAGCGCGGCAAGTACGCCGTTAAGCATGCTTGTAATATCGGATTTGCCGAAGTAAATCCAGGAGACCGCCATAGCGGCCACGCCGCCTGCCGCCGCGGCCAGGTTTGTCGTCAGGGCGATATAGCCGAAGAACCCGTCCCCCATTGCGCTCAGCGTACTCCCCGGATTAAAACCGAACCACCCGATCCAGATGATGATGACGCCAAGCACGGACAGCACTTGATTGTGGCCCGGAATTTTATTCGGCGAGCCGTCCTTGTTGAATTTGCCTATACGCGGCTTCAGGAGGATGGTTGCCACCAGTGCCGCTGTAGCCCCTTGCAGATGCACAACCGTGGAGCCCGCAAAGTCCTGCATACCGATTTTGGACAGCCAGCCTCCGCCCCACACCCAGTGAGCCACGATCGGATAAATCACTACGGTGAAAAGCAGTCCGAAAATAAAGTAAACCGGGAGCTTGGCGCGTTCGGCGAAGCCTCCCCACGCGATTGCGAGCGAAACACCCGCAAACGCCAACTGGAACAAAAACTTAATCGTGATCGGAACATCCGAAGCGCTCAAGGAAACGAAGGCGTCGGCGTTAACTCCGTCCATGAAAAAGCCGGACAAGCCGAACAGATTGTTGTTGAACAATCCGGCCCCGTCTCCGAAAGCAAGCCCGAAACCGAACGCCCAGAATGCGATGGCGCAAATTCCGAAAGTCAGAATGGTTTTACCTGCCACGTGGCCTGCATTTTTCATCCGGGTCGAGCCTGCTTCCAGCAAAGCGAAACCGGCCTGCATAAAGACGACCAGCATAGCGGCGACCAGTACCCATACCGAGTTGATCGCGGCCTGCAGTTGTTCCGGTGTCGGCGCTTCCGCAAACGCCAAGGTCGGTAAAGCCATACTGAGCAGCGCTAACCCGATCAGTGTCTTTTTAATCATTGATACCCGTCCCTTCATGTAAGGTTTCTTTACAACACAATTGATTAGTGTCATTATAAACGAACGTTTTACGAAAAAACAATAGGTGCCGTTCACTTTTTCGAGGTTTTTTATTAGGAAAATCAACTTTTTTTCCGGTTTTTGCAATAAATTTATCATCAAATGTAATGTATATGTTAATTATGTGCTCGTTCATCAAAATGTCAAAAGCATTACGTTTGACTGTACGGTTTAGGATCGGGTATCATTAGGCTGAGGTAAACATGTGCGAACAACAACTTTTTAAAGGAGGGGCAAAATCATGGGGATATGAAGCTTCATAGAATCGGAGAGTTGTCCCGGTTGGCCGGAGTCAGCCCCAGGACGATCGATTATTACACCAAGCTGGGCCTGATTCATCCCGAAAAAAGATCGGACACCAATTATCGCCTGTATTCGGATGAAACCTTGCTGCGGCTCAAACGTATTGAAGAGATGAAAAAAGAGAAATATACGTTGGAAGAAATCCGTACAACCATGCTGAAACTGGATAAAGCGGCCCACGACGAACATGTGACCGACAAGCTGACATCCTATCAGGTGCTGCTCGGCCAGCTGCAGAAAGAAATCAAGGAACTCGATCCTATGATTCAGCAGCTAAAACCGAATCAGCTCAAGAAGATTTATAATCTGATTACCCAGCCCACGGCCGCATGCGTCGAAGCATTGCTCTACTTGCTCGGCAAAGGTCCTTTTACGTAACGGATCCCCGCGATTATCTTGACTATGGAGGTCTGCAGCTATGTTTTTTCATCCTATGGATTTTCTCATTCTCATTGCCTTCGGCTTGTCCATGTGGGCTTCATTCCGGGTCCGCGGCACGTTCAACCGGTGGTCCCAGGTACCCGTTCAATCCGGCATGACCGGATACGAGGCGGCCCGCCGCATGCTTGATGCGGAAGGGCTGTACGATGTGCCGATCGAGCCGGTTCCCGGAGCTCTCACGGATCATTACGATCCGATCTCCAGAACGGTGCGTCTTTCCGAACCTGTCTACTACGAGAGCACCATCTCGGCCGTTTCGGTCGCTTGTCACGAAGTGGGACACGCGATCCAGCACCAAGTTCATTATCCGATGCTAGTTGCGCGCCACAAGATGTTCCCGGTCGTAAACTTCGCTTCGGGCGTGGCTCCGCTCCTACTTATCGCCGGCCTTATTTTTCAACAGTTTGATATTCTGCTTCTTCTGGGAATCATCTTCTTCTCCGCCGCGGTGCTTTTCCAGCTCGTGACTCTGCCGGTCGAATTCAATGCCAGCAACCGGGCCCGAGAGCTCATGATTGCAGGCGGCTTTATCACCAACGAAGAAGAACAGGGCGTTGCGAAAGTGCTTAACGCGGCTGCCTTGACTTATGTGGCTGCAGCCCTTATTTCGCTGCTTGAGCTCGTTAAGTACGTCATGATTTTCAACAGCCGTTCCGATGATTAAAACGGCCGTAACCGCAAAAAGCTTTCGTCTGCAATAGACGAAAGCTTTTTTTCTGTATATATACGGAAAAAGACAGATGCTGCAGGACGAATGACGGAGGGCCTTTCCATCCCGTTATCCGGCTAAGACCCATCTAATCTGTCCATAGGCCTGCCCGGATCGGAAGAGGGCTGAAACTCCATCAGAAACCGGCCGAAAAGCTCCGTCACGGGCGGAAGCTTCTCGTTCCTCCGGCGAATGACTCCTACGGTGCGCGTCACCTTCGGATCGACCTTCACCACACACGGCTCTATATGCGTCGAATAGCGCAGCGCCAGCTCGGGAAGAAGACTGACGCCCATCCCCGCCGCGACAAGCCCGCGGATCGTATCCGTTTCGTCTCCTTCGAATTCGATCTTCGGCACAAACCCTGCCTTCAGGCAGGCGTTCATGACGATCGGACGAAGCGAATACTGTTCGCCGAACATGACAAACGGCTCCTCCTTAAGCTGCTCCAGCCGGATGCTTTTACAGCCGGCCAGCGCATGGTTAGGCGGAAGCACCGCTAACAGTTCCTCCGTGAGCATGACTTCTCCCTTCACGAGCTCGTGCGTCTCCGGACACGGCGATATGATCGCCAGATCGATTTCACCCTCCGTAACGTCACGGATGAGACTCGTGTAAGTTCCTTGCTTTAAGCGGAATTTAACGTTGGGATGCTCTTTCTTGAAGCAGGATATAAACGCCGGAAGAATAGAAACGGATACACTATGCGGAAAACCGACCCGGATCTCCCCGGCTTCGGGGTCCAGGAATTCCCGCACTTCGCCCACCGCGCGTTCCAAGTCGGTCAAAATATGTTCCGCACGACTCAGAAACAGACTCCCGGCGGGAGTCAGCTGCAGATTGCGACCTTTCTGGACAAACAGCCGGACACCCAGCTCCTCCTCCAAATGACGGATTTGCCGGCTTACGGCAGACTGGGCCACACGAAGCTCTTCGGCCGCTTGTGTCATATGCTGTTTTTTAGCCACTTTCACGAAATACTGCAGTTGTCGTAACTCCACAGATTCCTCCATTAGTAAGTTCTGCCATCGCTACCTATTATAGCCGATTTAGGTGTTCCGGAGAACCGTTTCCGGTTCCCTTTCTTTTAAAGAGTGTATTGGACAACCCCTTAAATGCGAGGGTATAATAGGGAGGGCTGGAATTTCCAGTTCTTTCGGATAATCGATAAGGAGGAATACATATGTCACAAGAACGCAAGGGTGCAGCCACTTTTAAGGGCAACCCGATCACACTCGTCGGTCCCGAGCTCAAAGCGGGCGATGCAGCACCGGATTTCAAATTGAACAAAGACCTCCTGAACGAAGTTTCCCTTTCCGATTATGCCGGCAAGGTGAAGCTGATCAGCGTGGTTCCTTCCATCGATACGGGCGTATGCGACGCTCAAACTCGCCGTTTTAACGAAGAAGCCGCTAAACTCGGCGATAACGTTGCCGTTCTGACTGTCAGCGTCGATCTTCCGTTCGCGCAAGCCCGCTGGTGCGGTGCCGCAGGTATCGATCAAGTCGTCCTGCTCTCCGACTACAAAGCGAAGTCCTTCGGACAAGCTTATGGCGTTCTTATCCAAGAACTCCAGCTCGACATGCGCTCCATCTTCGTCATTGATGCCAATGACAAAATCCAATACGTGGAGTATCTCGGTGAGATGACGGAGCACCCGAACTACGAAGCTGCGATCGAAGCGGTTAAAAAGCTCGTGTAAAACTCCGGCTTAAAAAGAAAACAGCACAGGAATCGATGCGCTCATCGAATCCTCTGCTGTTTTTTTATGCCCGCGAAGCCGTCCGCAAGCTGTCCAAGCGTCAGCGGCTGATTTTGTAAGCCGCCAGCTTTTTATCCAGCTGCTTGTAAATGTCCAGAATAGTCCGGTAATTGGAACCAAGATCCCCCATATTCCCACGGGAAGCCGAATAAATATCAATAGCCGTTGTCGTCGGATTAACCGCAAACAAAGTAATCGTAATATCCTGAGTACGTCCGAGAGCCGTACGTTTTTCCACCACAATCTCCCCGACATTCTTCACTTCGTGAAGGAGTTTGTAGCCGGGTGTTTTTTTGATCATCCCGACGGTCTCTTCCCACACCTGGTCTTTGGATAATTTGTAGTAACGGGTTTTTAATTCCGGATCTTTGGCTTTCTCACCGGTTGTCTCGAAACTGCGAAGCAAACCGACTAACGTTCGTTTCAAAGTCGTTCCCCCTTCATGAAGCATATCCAAACTGCTTGCCAAACCACACTAAAGACAATCTTACCATTCTTTGCAGGGAAGCAAAAGAGGAGAACGTCAAAAAGCGGGCATAAATCCCTGGTCATTTTATTGAACAGCGGCTAAATAACCATTTTAATCCATCATTGCCGCATTTATATGAATAAAAAGCCTCTCCGCAGAGAGGCTCATCTGATTCAAGAGGGTTCCGTTCACCTTACATGCGCGCCCCCGGAATATATTTAGAACGTTTTCTGATTGGCGCCTTCCCAGTCCTTCATAAACCGCTCCACTCCAGCATCCGTTAACGGATGCTTCATCATAGCTTCGATCACTTTGAACGGCACTGTAGCGATATGGGAACCTAGAAGAGCGGCCTCGATCACATGCGTAGAATGACGCACGCTGGCTGCGATAATTTGCGTCGGCAACTCGTGCACCGTAATAATCCGGCTCACTTCTTCAATCAGATTCATGCCTATCTGGTTAATATCGTCGAGCCGTCCGATAAACGGAGATACGTAGGTCGCTCCCGCCCGTGCGGCCAGAAGCGCTTGTGTGGAACTGAATACAAGAGTCACGTTTGTTTTAATGCCTTGGTCGCTGAAACGCTTCGTCGCCTTAAGGCCGTCCGCAGTCATCGGCACTTTAATCACAATCCCGCTGCCGATTTTGGCTAGTTTCTCGCCTTGCTGGACCATTCCTTCCACGTCCGTGGCGACAACTTCGGCACTGATCGGCAGATCGCCTACGATGCCTACAATTTCTTTGAGGGTCTCAAAGAAATCTCGTCCCTCTTTGGCAATCAGAGACGGATTCGTCGTAATTCCGGAAATAACCCCCAGCTCGTGCGCTTCTTTAATCTCGTTAACATTGGCCGTATCAAGAAACAGCTTCATACACGATCCACCACTTTCAGCAAAATTTTTGATCTCTATGTACATTCACATTCCACTTTTTTACCATAGCATAAAATGGGGTCTAATACAAAAAGGGTCCGTGCCTGTAGCTTCTCTTTAAATTACCCTTTTTCGGACAAAATAAAAACAGCCCCGTTTACGGAGCTGTGTCTTTTTTTATACGCTTAAAATCCAAAATGACATAAAAAAACCCGCAAATGCCGTCCGGTTTAATAGTTTCAAACCTGCTTTAGCAGGTGGGTGATCGCAGAAACGTTTTTGAAGTCCCTTTTCGGGGGCATGTCAGCCGCGCTTCAATATGGATCTCCCGAGAAACAATCATTGGTTTAAAACAAAAGAAACCGAAACGTACATCGCAGGATTTTGTTTGTATCCCTATTATAAGACAATCGCGAACCGGATTCAACTGGAATCGACTGTCTTTTGTAAGAATAGGTCTATCGCTTCAGAACGCCGCCGAAAAAGGGACCCGGGCTATAGTTTGTCAGACTCTTACTTTGTCGAATCGTCTTCCCGGACGGCCGCCGCATCCAGCTCAGCCGCCTGCCCGTTCTCTTCCTCCACCCGTTCGCGTTCAGCCTCTTCCATCGCTTCCTGCTTGCGTTTGATTTTCTCGAAGCTCCGGTTGAACTGCCAGAACGTAAAGGTCGCGCTGACGCTGCCCGCGAAGAATACGAGCAGGAAGCTGAAACGGAAACTGATCATCACGATCGCCACGTTTCCGATAATCGTCATCACGCTGGTCACGGGGTTGCCGATCGTCAACAGGATGGCGTTCTTGATAATTTGAAGAACCTTCATATGAAGGTGGGTCATGATACAGAAAAAATTGAAAAAGGCGCCGATCAGCAGGATTCCCATGGCCAGGAACATGTACGAAAGAAGGGAAAGCGCGCTGTCGAGACCCGCATAGAAACGGTAGCTCACGAACAAAATCAGGATAAATAAGACGAAGGCGATGCCTCCGATCATACTCTGCAAAAAGTTTTCTTTGTAACCGCGGAAAAAGGTCTTGAACAGGGGTACATCCTCATCCCCGGTCACCCACTTACGGGCTACCGTGAACATCGCAGCCGTAGAAGGAAACAGTGTAAACGGTGCCAATATTCCCATTAAAACGAGCGATTGCATCATTATATCCGCTTGGCCCGAAGTAAGCCCGGCTAATGCAAAAAAGAAAAACGGAATGCTGCAAAGGATCCACAGCAAATTAATGGCGGACAGCCTCATGATCCATTCGGAAATCCGGTAAAAGCCGCCCATTAGTCCTCTAAATTCCAAACCCTTGTCCCCCTCTGTTGATGTTATTCTTATTATAGCCTATTTTGTAGAGCATAGGTAGCCGCCGTTTCTTTTCTTCCCCGCAGGCATAATCTATTAAGGTAACAAATCTTCAAATTTTTTCGCGAGGAGGAGATTACATGTCCGGTTTAGGCGGCGGTTTTACTTCTACGGGTACGATTCTCGTGCTTTTCATTCTGCTGGTTATCGTCTCTCGTACTTTCCTCTACTAATCAATCCGTAAAGATTTACGAACGAATTTAACACGAATCTCCAAAAAAAATGACGACCCGTAGGGTCGTCATTTTGATATTCAAATCGATTAAGCGTTGGAATCTTCACTGCGGCGAGTGCTGCTGGAACGGTCACGATTGTAATCGGAACCGCCGCTGCGGGAGCCGCCGCCGTAACGGTTGTCACGGTCACGGTCGCGGTAATCGCGTCCGCCGTCTCTTCCGCGGGAGGAAGAAGAACCGTAGCGCGATCCGCCTTGGCCGGAGCGGGAGCCGTAGCCTCCGCCGGAACGGCCGTCGCCTCTGCGGTCGCTGCCATAGTTGAACTTGCGTCCGGAGCTGCGAACATCGACGCGGCGTTTCTTCGCACGGATCGGATCTTCCGGAGTCAGCTCAACGGATACTTCCTTCTTCTCACCGCCGGTAAGAAGCTGAAGTGCCGCTGCCAGCAGGTTGACGGAATCATATTCCTCAAGAAGCTGGATAGCTACGCCTTTGAACTCGTTGTGCTTGTCTTCTTGAAGCAGGTTGATGATACGTTCAGCCGTTACCTTCTGCTTGCCTTCCATAGCCTCGGCCGGGCTCGGCATAGGCTTCTTAGGAATGCGGTGACGGGTTACTTTCTCGATGAAGTGCAGGTGATCGATCTCACGCGGCGTTACGAACGTCCAAGCCGTTCCTTCTTTGCCCGCGCGGCCCGTACGGCCGATCCGGTGAACGTAGCTTTCCGGATCCTGCGGAAGGTCGAAGTTAACGACGTGTGTGACGCCGGATACATCGAGACCGCGCGCCGCTACGTCCGTAGCGACAAGCACTTCGATGCTGCCGTCGCGGAATTTGCGCATCACGTTGTCGCGCTGATTCTGGGACAAGTCGCCGTGCAGGCCTTCCGCGGCATAACCGCGCTTCTGCAGGGCTTCCGCCAGCTCGTCTACCCGGCGCTTCGTACGACCGAACACGATCGCCAGTTCCGGGGATTCCATGTCGATGAGACGGCTAAGCGCTTCGAATTTCTGCTTCTCATGCACTTCGATGTAAGCCTGGTCAATAAGCGGAGCGCTTACGTGCTTAGGAATAACCGATACATGCTGAGGGTTCGTCAGGAACTGTTGAGCCAGCTTCTGAATGTTAGGAGGCATGGTTGCCGAGAAGAGCATGGTGTGGCGCTCTGCCGGTACAAGACTCAGGATGGACTGGATGTCATCCATGAAGCCCATGTCGAGCATTTCATCCGCTTCGTCGAGAACGACGGTCTTAACGTCTTCGAGCTTGATCGTTTTACGGTTGATGTGGTCAAGCAAACGTCCTGGCGTACCGATGATGATCTGAGGTCTTTTCTTCAATGCGCGGATTTGCTTGCCGATATCTTGTCCGCCGTAGATCGGCAGGGAGCGGATGCCTTTGAAGCGTCCGAGTTTGCTTACTTCTTCCGCAACCTGGATGGCAAGTTCGCGTGTCGGGCACATGATAAGTGCGACGATCTTGTCTTCGCTTGGTTCGATTTTGCTTACGAGAGGAATACCGAAAGCGGCTGTTTTACCCGTACCGGTCTGCGCCTGGCCGATCAGATCGTGTCCTTCAATCGCAAGCGGAATCGTTTTCTCCTGAATCGGGGTCGATTCTTCGAAACCCATTTCTGTAATAGCTTTGATTACTTTTGCATCTAAATCAAATTCTGAAAAATTTTTCAATCCGTTCATTCTCCTTTTATCCGATGAAGATCTCTCTTCTTTTATATACCCTTAAGCACGACTTTTCTTCCTTAACATCCGTTCATCCGTGCGGAAACCCTATCCCGAATTGCCCTTATCCTAATTCGTAGAGCCGCCCTTAAGAATATCTCGACTAGTATAACATATTATACTCAAGCTTTTCCAGTGACTATTTGCCCATGTGCAGGGAGGAAGAGGGTCTGACATCGAAACCTTAATCGCTTTTCATCGTATATAATGGACAGAAGAACAACAGATTAAACGTAAGGAGCGTCCCTTTATGTCTATATTCAAACGCGTAGGCAACATTATCCGCAGCAACAAACAGCAGGAACCGGTCAGACAGGCGAATCCTTTCGAGGAATCACGCGTCGGCGATATCGTCAACGTCGATCTCGAGGAGTACGTCGTTACCGGGAAAGTGATTTATTTCGACCGCGGTTTCGAGCCTCACCGGTATGCGTACTATCTTCAAAGCGGTAAAGATGTCCGCTGCCTGCTGATCGAGAAAGGCCGTTCTTACGAGTGCTTCCTTTGCGATTTTATGGAGGGAGCGCTCGACGACCCGAACGACGTGCCTTCCCGGCTCGAGCTTGACGGAGAAGACACGTTCGAACTGGAGCATCACCGCAGCGATGTGACCCGTACGGAAGGCAACACCGATTTCCGCAGCGGCGATGAAGTCATGATCTGGAGATACTTCGGACCGGACGACCGCTATTTCTTCCTGCAGTGGCAGGACGGCAAATTCGTCGCCATGCAGGGCGAACGCACGCCGGCCTCGCAGGTCAAATTTATGCGGGCGACGCTTTAACGTCCGGCGGGCGGAAACCCGGTTCGTTCATTCCGGCGGCAAACGGCGCTGAGGCTGCAGACGGCCGCACAGACTGTCTGTGCGGCTTCTCCAGTTCAAACGGAGGCTTCTGTTTTTATTCCCCTTCAGCCTTCAGGAGGTGCCTTCCGCTTGAACAGATGGACATCATGGATTTCCTGCCTGCTAGCATTCGTTCTGCTCACGGGCTGCGCCCCCAACGCCAGTGATTTCGTCCGGCAAGAGTATAATCTCACCAGCGCCGACGGATCAGGCAGCAATTTATCGAAAGTATACACCGCCGAGAATAAAGACGTCCCGACAGTGGCCAAGGAACTCGCCGCCCGGGAGAAGCCGCGCGAAATCAGCAAGGAATCGCAGGATCAGATGTTTCTGCTCTATCCCGACAAGGTCATCAACCTGCAGCGGGACGAGCAAAACCCGGCGAACACCCTGGTTCAATTGGATTCGATCCAGTATGCCCGGGAGCATTATTCGCCCTCCTTCCTGCAGACCTTCCTGACCGCAGCCATGCTTCAATCCGTTCTCGGCGGCGGTTTTTTTGGCAATCGTGGGGGCAGCGATTACCGCGGCTACCGCTCTACCCCGACCTACCGGGGGACGCCCGGCGGTTATTCGCCCGGTACGGGCACGGGTACGGGCACAACCAAGCCGCCCGTAACGTCGGACCGCGAAGGCTCGTTCCGGACGCCGGGCAGCCCGTCCGGCACTACCGGCGGGATCGGTGCCGGAACGGGAGCCGGCGGCAGCCGCAGCGAGATCACCAAGCCCGGACGCACAAAGTCCGGGATCGGGACAAGACCCGGCACAAGCGGCCGTTCCGGATCGTTCAAGAGGCGGCGGTAAGCCGGTTGCGTGGCGGCGGCCCCCTCCCTTGCAGTACGAGCCGGTTCCGCGCTAGGCCGGAACCGGCGAGCCGTGCGGCCGTCCGACGACGGCCGTACGGCTTTTTACATAGGTCGCTCCTGCTTAATTCTTCCGCATTTCGGGTAAAAGAACAACGAACGCAACAAAACCGTTACACGGAAGGAGGAACGATTATGCCTTGGACCAAGAACGACTATCCGCCCTCAATGAAAAATTTGCCCGAGCGGGTTCGCAAGAAAGCCGTTGAAATCGCCAACGCCCTGCTGGACGACGGATACGAGGAAGGCCGAGCAATCGCGATTGCAACCGCGAAGGCGGAAGAATGGGAAGACAATCACCCCGATCACCGGAGCGGCGGCAAAAGCGGTACGGAACGCCGGGCTTCTTCCTCCCACTCCTCACCGCTTCATGTCGTGCCGGACGGCGACGGCTGGGCCGTTAAAGCCGAGGGAGAAGATGAACCTCGCTATGAAGCGGACACGAAAAGCGATGCGGTCAAAAAAGCCGACGAGCTTGCCTCAGACGCCAACACGAGGGCCGTCATCCACCGGAAGGACGGCACCGTCCAGGACTCCCACAATTACTCTTAACTCCACAAACGGACCGGCCGAAAGTAACCTGAACGGCAGAATGACAGGTATATTTTCGAAAAGGTCCGTTTTTTTATTATCCTTCGGTCAATTCCTCTTGATGTTTATCCCGGATGAGTGGTACTTTTAATCTGCATACTACTTCTTGAGGTGATCGTGTGGACAAAAAAGCGATTTCCATCGCGGTTGTACTAATCGGCGCGGCACTCGTCGCGTTCGGCTTTAACATGTTTCTTATTCCGCACGAACTCCTGAGCGGCGGAGTATCCGGTATTGCGATGGTAATCGGATACTTGACGAACATGGATATTTCCATTTTATACTTCGTCCTGAACCTGCCTTTGATCATCTGGGGGCTTGTCATCATCGGACGCCGGTTCATTGTGCTCAGCCTCGCGTCCGTTATCGCCACGACCTGGTTCATGCAGCTGATCCCGGTACGCGAGCTGGTGCAGGAGCCTATTCTCGGGGCCGTATTCGGCGGCGTGCTTGTGGGAATCGGCGCCGGCATCACGATACGAGCGGGCGGCTCCACGGGCGGGTTCGACATCGTGGGGTTCATTTTGACGCGCAAGCGCGATTTTCCTCTCGGCCAGATGCTGTTCGCTTTGAACGGCGGCGTTATTTTTATGCTCGGTTATTTTAAAAACAACTGGGACCTCGCCCTCTTCTCGATGCTGTCCATTTTTATTGCCGGCAAGGTGATCGACACGATTCATATCCGTCATATCAAAGTGACCGCTTTCATCGTGACGAAGCAGAGAGAGGCGCTTCTGGAAAAGCTTCTCGTGATTCCGCGCGGGGTGACCGTTATCCGTACGGAAGGAGCTTATACGAATCAGGAGCAGAGTCTGCTGATGACGGTAACGACGCGTTACGAACTGGTCGGCCTGCAGAAAATCATTAAAGAAACCGATCCTAAAGCGTTCGTGAACGTGGTCGAAACGGTCGGTGTCCTTGGAGAATTCCGCCGTCAATAGCACCACGATTTAATCGGGAACCCTCCACGATGTGCCAATGCAACCCGCCGCTCTTTATGGTATAATGTAAGAAGGCTTCGGCTTGGCTTCATTTCGGTTTACGAGTAATATTTCCGCTTAGCTTTCTCATCAAATCCGGATAGGAAGGATGATGGAAATGGAAACCGTAAAACTGTCTCATATCGTGAAGACTTATACCCCTGAGCTTTATACGTTTTTAACGCGTACGGAACTCAATTCCGAAATCGTCCTCGTGAACGGAATGCAGTCCCTGGATCAGGAAGATGTGATTGAAATTGTACAGTTTAGCATAAACGAAAACCGCAAAGACGCCTTCCTCCACTAGGAGGGCGTCTTTTTTGCAGCTATGTCACAAAAAAGTAGCAAATGAACTGGATTGGTGTCCCATTACATGGTATGATAAGGGCACGATTGAATAGCCTGGTTGTATGCCGGCATCGAATTGGAGGTACATGTAATGAATTTTTTCTCTCCATGGCATTTACTGCTCGTTGTTCTAGTTGCTTTACTGCTATTCGGACCAAGCAAATTGCCTGAACTGGGACGCGGCTTCGGACGTATGTTCAGAGAATTCAAAGACGCGACTAACGGTCTCGTTTCCGACGAACCGAACCAAGCGGCTCCGGCGCGTAAAGAAGTCAACACTAATTCTTCCGTTGAAGAAGAAGCGCGGAAATAATTTTATACCCCCTTTATACACAGAAGACTCCGCGTCGATGCATGCAGGGTCTTTTTTATTGCAGACAAACAGCCCGGCAAGGGATCTCCCTTGCCGGGCTGTTTGCGTGAAGCTTTTACTGCTGCTGTAAAGGAACCCTGACGAAGCGTACCGGCTCTGATTCAGCGCAATCCCGGCCAGTTCCCTCCGGATGCCTGCTGCCAGCGGCCTCTGATTTCGGCAATCGCTTCGATCGGCAGCGGCCCCCGGGAGAGGAATGCCGCATTCTCTTCCCAGCGTCCCGGACGCGTCGTCCCCACGATGGCCGTATGAACACCGGGCACCGACAGGGTGAACCGAAGCGAATAAGCGATGGCTTCCGGTACGGATTCGTTCAGGAAATGGTACCGCAGCCGCTTCAAGCGTTCCCAGTATTCGTGGTGATAGCTGTCGGCAGGCTTCTCTCCCGTCCGCCAAGCGGCGTTAGCAAGAGGTCTCTTCGCGATGACGCCCATCCCCCGCTGCCGGGCTTCGGGAATCGTCAGCTCGATCGCCTCCTGATCGGCTATGCTGAGCGACGTCTGAAGCGTGTCGAACAAGCCCGTCCGGACGGCGTACAGGGCGGCTTGCCCGTCTCCGCTGCATCCGATGAAGCGGGTTTTGCCCTGCTTCTTAAACTTCTCAAGAAGCCCGATCACTTCCCCCCGTCGCAAAATCTCCTCCGGGCAGCTGTGCAGTTGAAGCAAATCCACGTAGTCGGTTTGGAGACGCTTCAGGCTGCGATCAATGCTTTTCTCAAGCATTCCCAAATCCCAGTCTTCTTCTTGAAAACCGGCGCTGTGGCCGATTTTGGTAAACAGGCTGAATTCCGCCCGGCGGTGCGAGACCGCTTTTCCGATTAATTCTTCGGAATCTTTGTAGCATTCTCCGGTATCGATGACAGTAAGTCCCGCGTCCAGCGCACGGCCCAGCAGATTTTCCACCGTTCCCTGGTCAATGCTCTGGTAGCCGATTTCGGCGCCCCCGAATCCGAGCGAGCTTACCTGCAGGCCTGTCCGGCCCAAAATCCTCTTCTCCATCTCGTTGCCTGACTCTCCTTTCAACCTTAAACGGATTTACGGAAAGTCTCTGTCATGGACAGGAAGTAAGTGACCGTTCTAAGGATACGCTCGCGGATTTGAAGCGTTTCGGGCTCGCCCTGTTCGTTAAACGTCCGGCCCGCGCCCCCGATGGAAATCCACTCCGGGCAGTTAATGCCGTGAAGGTTGCGGACAACCGTCTGAAGCTGCTGCAGCGAGCTGACTCCGACAGCACCGCCCGCGGAACTCATCGACAGCACGACTTTGCCGTCCACGTACTGGGCGTCCATGTGATCGAGCGCGTTTTTCAGTACGCCGCTCATGGCGCCATGGTATTCCGGCGTAGCCAGAACGATACCGTCCGCCTCCATGACCGTTTGTTTCATATGGACCAGATTCTCGTCCGCGACTACACTCGGATCCGGGCTGTAGAGCGGAACAGGCTGTTTGTACAGGTCGACCAGAGTCACTTCCGCCCCCTTTTCCGTCAATACTTGTCCGACATAGGCGCTTAAAAGGGTAGTGCTTGCCCCTTCGCGGTTGCTTCCGCTAATAATTACGATTTTCATTTTTTCGTTTCCCCTTTTCTTAAACCGGACTCTCGACAGCGGATTCGATTACGTACCCCGCGCCGTTTCCGACCCGTTTTTTCTCAATGATCGTCGTTTGCACGACTTCTGGCGCCACGGTGAAATGGCGGACAAGATGACCTTCTACCGCATCGAACGCCTTCGCGTCCGTTTCTGCCACAACAATCAGATAAGCCAGACTTTCTTTAAGTTCCAGCTCTACTTTGTATAAGAACATCTGCATAGCCTCCTTCTCCCACCGACATACTCGGCATCTCTGTAAGATTCCCTTTATGTTACCAAATTGTCAAGGATTTGCCTAGATGAACCTCTGCTGCTCCCGCTTGTTTTCTTTCTCCTTCTTTTTTGTTTACTATATAGAAAAGGAGCTGACCCCTATGCTGAATATAACGGCCTTAACGAAAATGGACTTGACGTATTTGCAGGATCATCTGCCTGAAGATTTGAAAAACGCCGTTTCGCTGGCGCAGTTTCCGACTGCCGAAGAGGCGGGGGACCGGCTCGCTTCCACGGATATCCTTCTCACATCCGGAACGTTTCAAGACGACTGGCTCCCTCTGCTGCCCAAGCTGCGCTGGTTTCAAAGCCTCTCGGCCGGTGTCGACAAGCTGCCTCTGAAGAAGCTGGACGAGAGAGGCATCCAGGTGACAAACATGAGCGGTGTCCACTCTATCCAAATGAGTGAATATGCGCTGTCCGTCATGCTGGACTTCGTCCGTCGTTCTCATACGCTCATGAAGAGCCAGAGCCGCAAAGAATGGAACCACCGGATTCGTACGGCGGAGCTTCACGGCCAGACGCTCGGCCTTATCGGCACGGGAGCGATAGGTTCGGAAGTAGCCCGGAAGGCGAAGGCATTCGATATGAAGGTGATCGGCTGCAGCCGCTCCGGCCGGGACAGGGAACATTTCGACGACATGCGAAAAGGAAAGAGCGGCCTCCATTCTCTCCTGCGCGAATCCGATTTTGTCGTCGTGATCGTCCCCGCCACGCGCGAGACGGAAAACCTGATCGGGGCCGAAGAACTGGCCCTCATGAAGCCGTCGGCGTTTCTCGTCAACATGGCCCGCGGCAGCGTGATCGATGAAACGGCTCTGGTCGAAGCGCTGCGGAAAGGCAACCTTGCCGGCGCGGCGCTGGACGTATTCAGGGAGGAGCCGCTTCCCGCGTATTCCCCGCTCTGGGGTATGGAGCAGGCTGCCCTTACGCCTCATATCGCGGGGAATACGCCGAAATATGTAGAGCGGTGTGCGGAAATCTTATTTCCGAATATCCGCCGTTTTATCGAAAATAAACCGTTGATCAACCGGATCGATCCGGAACACGGGTACTAACAAGCGCCGCTTGGCGCCGGGTCTGCCGCCGGGTAAGCAGGGAAGACCGGGCACGGCCGCATTCATCATAAAAGCCTTCCTTCTCCATTTGCCCGCTGAGGCCGTGGAGAAGGAAGGCTTTTGTATATCGGCTTGTTCCGGCATGCCGGTCACCCGCATCGCAGGATTACTGCGACAAACGAAGCGCAAGATTGTACAATTCCATGTTGAACGGACGTTTCGTGTTCACGACTAGGTCGATATCCGTCGCAACGAGTTCGCCTTTGATCACGCCGCAGGATTTGCCGGAGTCGCCCTCGATGAGTCTGCGTACGGCGAAGTCTCCAAGGCGGCTTGCCAGAATGCGGTCCGTATGTGTCGGCGTTCCGCCGCGCTGAATGTGGCCGAGGACGGTCACGCGGGCATCGATGCCGTTATGCTCCATGATCTGGCGGGCGATATCATCGCCTTTGCCGGCGCCTTCCGCAACGAGAATAATGCTGTGACGCTTGCCGTGGGCGAAGTTGTCGCTCATCCGTTTCGCGATTTCCTGGCAGTCGTGAGGAACTTCCGGCACGAGGATCGTCTCGGCGCCGCTCGCGAGTCCCGCGTACAGGGCGATTTCACCGCAGTGGCGGCCCATGACTTCGACCACCGAGGAGCGCTCATGCGAAGTCATCGTATCGCGGAGCTTGTTAATCGCGTCTACGACGATGCTGACAGCCGTGTCGAATCCGATGGTAAAATCGGTGAACGCAATATCATTGTCGATGGTGCCCGGAAGCCCCATCGTTTTGATTCCGAGCTTGCTCAGCTTATTCGCTCCTTGATAAGAGCCGTCTCCGCCGATAACGATCAGACCGTCGATGCCTCTGCTGCGGAGATTCTCCGCTCCGAGCTGCTGGCCTTCCGGCGTCGTGAATTCCTTGGAACGGGCCGTCTGCAGGATCGTTCCTCCGCGCTGGATAATGTCCCCTACGCTTCTAAGGTCCATCTCCGTGATATCGTTATTAATCAGCCCCTGGTACCCGCGCTGGACACCGAATACCTTCACACCGTGATAAAGTGCGCTGCGCACAACGGCGCGTACGGCTGCGTTCATCCCTTGGGAGTCGCCGCCGCTCGTAAGAACTGCGATGGATTTTACTGCTGTCATTAAAGTTCCTCCTTGCTTATCTATGAGCAATATAATGAGAGATCAGGACGTTTTACGGATCACAAGACTGTTTATCCAGAAAAACAAACGGCTGATCGTACTGTCTTTCATCAGATTCCGGGATATTTGCCGGACAACCGGCTGGTCTTTCACTTTGGGGTCGGACAAATAAAGGGCAAGCAGTCCTTCAATAACCATGCGGTGGAAAGCGGCGTCTTCCAGTTTCGAAGTGCCTTCCTTGGCCTGTTCGGCCACGTAAGCGATCCGCCGGATCGTTTCATCCATATCCGCGTAGTAAAAGCAAAAATTCAAATCTCCGCCGACACGGTCTTCTTCCTGGTCGATGAGATAATCCAGCAGAATATGAAGCCCGCATACGTAAGGAAAGTAGGCGCTTTTAATGCCCTCCACCCGCCGACGGTCCAAATTGCGGTCCGAAGCCGCCGCGAACAGCATGAACATGCCAAGCGTCGAGCCAGTTGCCGCCGAAAACTCGTTCCAAGTCAAATCGGGGTAGTTCGCGCTATGTTCCGCCCACCAGTCCAGCAGGGCTTGTTCGCGAAGTTCGAGACGAATATGTTTGTATACCTGCAAATCACAATACAGCCCCACTAACGAGCGGACCGCATCGGCCGCCAGCCCGTATGAAGGAAGCTCGGCAATGCTTTTCTGGCAGGTCTGTACGAGTTTGGCCAGATAGCCGTTGTCTTCTTTCTCATTACGATAAGCGTAATAATCGTGAAGGGGGGCCTCCGGGTCGACCGCATCCAGCATGGATTGATGCAGCATCCGGAAATCCTGCGGGTCCAGTGACGTGCTGCGGTCGCATAGGTTATCCAAGTAGTCGCTGATGGTCTGGAAAGCGACAATCAGCGAAATGAGCACCTGCCTCATCGGTAAATTGATTACCGCATAAATGGCACCGCCCTGACAGTGAAACTGTTTGGATGTCATGCTGGCAATCGCCTGCGTCCGAAGCTCCTCGTCCGGAATCCGCTCCGCTTCGCGGCGCCAGCCTTCCAATTCCCGTTTAACGCCTGGAAGCACATATTTGTATACCCGGTACATTAGGCCCAGAGGCCCCCGGGGAACGTTTAAAAATCCTTTATTCGGCAAGTTCAACGAGTTCTCCTCCATAACACTGGCGATAGCAGTAAGCAAGCAGCAGTTTGAACTCCAGGTATTGGATATGGGTGAGCCAAGCTTCGATGTCCGGATTTTGCAGCAGGGTTACCTGAAGCTCGACGGCATCCGCAAATACGGAGGAATTCCACTCTGGAGAAGTGACAAGAACGTCAATCTTTGCTTTCATCGCTTCATGCTCTATCGCCCGGAGTCCCGGCTGGCGATCCAGAAAGGACCGGACCTCGTTGACCAGGTCGGTATGGATCGGATGGTTGCCCGCGTCCTGCAGCCAATACTTCGCATTGCTGTAGTCGCCTTCCATCCGGTGCATCAGCCCGTGCCAATAGCTTCCGGTTTCATTTGTAACAGACTGGGAAATTTCATGACTGTTGTCAAGACTCTCATTAAACAGATAGAGTCCCGATTTTAGCGCCAGTGCATAAGGTTCTTTATCTGGACTGTCTCCGCTTAATGCGGAAACCTGAAGTTTGTCGATCCGGACATCGATCAGCGAATCCCATTCTTCGATCGGATACAGCGAAGGCTGCCTTCCGAGCAATGGCTTGACGATCAGTCTGATCCAAGACGGTTTCTCATTTTCTGTTGGCACCTCGAGCACTCCTTCCTGCGGCTCAGACCTGGCGCTTCAGATCCAATCTCAATTTTTCTTTCTATCTTACCAGAATTGCGGAGCTTTTACACCTCGTCTCCTCCGGCAGTCCTGCCGCAGCAAAAATACGTGCGCATCCGCGCAGAGAGAAAATCACCGGAAGGAACTCTCTGCCGTTAACCGTGTATCTTGCTTTCCACTTCCTGATTCGTCCGGAACCAGAGATGAAGGTCGTTGATGGCGCTGGCCAGCTCGGCAATCTGCGAATTAAGCGCGCAGGAAACCGGAAAGTCGTCCTCGACGTTCAACTTGTTCTGTTTGGCGATAATCTGTCCTTCAAGCTGCTTGATCCGGTCCGGGATCGTTCCCCGTATTTGTTCCCATTGAAACAGAATGGACTCTCTTTCCCTTAGAGAGTACTCTTCCCACTCCTTATCGAACTCGGGGACCGGGATTCCCAATCGCTCGTCAAAAATAAAACGGCAGGTCACAAGGCACCCCCTTCAGCTTCATCCGGCGCGATGTCTAACAATCTTATCTTCTAATGTATCACGAGGCGCAGTAACCTTTCCACTACAAGTTAACGGTAACTTGTCCCCTGCCGTTACCCGCATCCTACTGCATCCCAATTATACCGGGATATGACTTTTGTCATGGTTTCGGGGCCTCCAAAGGGGTCCTTAGGTCTAGCGGACGGTACATAACGCCTCTGTGCCGGGATATGGCGCCGGATTTGTTCATATAGGATCAAATGAGGTAAGCAGCCCCCTCTATTCTCCAAACGACTGCCGATAGCGGTGAAATGCTCAATTGCGCCGCCGCCTGCGGCGTCCGTATACTGGATGGAAAGAATACGGGGCGCCCTTACGGCGTCCTCCGTTTTTTTACAGAACAACGAAGACAGGTGGTCGCCTTGAAAAAACAAAATGATTTCGTCTTGCGGGGGTTTACGTTTTCCTATTATATGATGATGGCCGTTATCGCCACCTTCTTCCCTCTTTACTTCGATTCGCGGGGCTATTCCAAAGCCGAAATCGGACTGCTGTATTCCATCGGTCCGATGGTGAGCATCTTTGCCAACCTCGCCTGGGGATTCGCGAGCGACCGGATGCAGAAGATCAAGCCGATTATGATCACCCTGTATGTCGGACAGCTCGTTTTTGTCATCTCCATGTTCGGAACCGATTCCTTTACTGTGCTTTATGCCTTGATGGCCGGGTTTTACTTCTTCCAACAGCCCGCCCAATCCCTGAACGACAGCCAGCTCCTGCTGCATGCCAGCCAGACGGGAAAGAGCTATTCCTCCTTCCGGATATTCGGCTCCATCGGCTTTGCTTTCTCGGCGCTTTTTTTCGGGCTCCTTATAAAAGAAACTAATATCAGTCTTACTTCGTCTATTAGTATAGCGGTTATTGTGATCGGGCTGATTTTCACTCTCGGCCTGGTCGATACACGGGTTGCTTACAGCAAAATGGACTTTAAGGGCATGGGAAAAGTGATCGGTTCCCCCCGGCTGCTGATCTTCCTCCTGTTCGTCCTGATCATGTCGATTTCGCACCGGATCAATGACGGCTTTCTGGCTCTGCACCTGCGCGAGCTGGGGGCCTCGGACATGACGGTCGGTACGGCGATGATGCTATCGTCTCTGAGCGAAATTCCGGTGTTCTTCCTGCTGGGCAAATACGGGAACCGCTACAAAGAGCTGCCGCTTCTGGCCATTGCCGGATTTATGTACGCCGTCCGCCTCTTGATCGTCAGCCTGACGGATCAAACCGGCTGGGTGCTGTTCGCGCAAACGATGCACAGCGTGACCTTCGGCATTTTCTTCGTCACGGCACTGCGCTATCTGGCCCAAATCATCCCGGATGAATACAGAGCGTCCGGCCAGGCTATTTTCGCCGTTACGTGGTCGGGGCTTGCGGGAATCATCAGCGGAAGATTCGGCGGCCTGATCTATGCGGACTACGGAAGCACGGTTCTCTTCGGAATCGGCTCGGGGCTTGCTCTTACCGCTGCGGCCGGTTTTCTTGTATTTCATGCCCGCCTGAACGCCCTGGAAGCCAAACTAACTGCTATTTCAACGAAAAAGGAGGATTCGCATGCTTGAGGTAAGCGGGCTTTCGCATACCTTTCTAAGCGGTACGGAACAGTCCCAGGTGTTGAAAAACATCAATTTTACCGTGAACAAAGGAGAAATCGTAGCCCTGCTCGGAAGCTCCGGCTCCGGTAAATCCACCCTGCTCAACCTGATGGCCGGACTTATGAAGCCGACGGAGGGCAGCATTCTGATCGACGGACAGCCGATCGAGCGCATGAGCGAAAACAAGCTCGCCGAATTCCGGCGCCATCATATCGGATTTATTTTTCAATCCTATGAGCTCATCTCGCATTTAACCGTCCGGGAGAACGTCGAGCTTCCGCTCGTCTTTCAAAGCGTCAAGCCCAGCGAACGGCGCGAGCGCGCCATGAGTCTGCTTACGCAGGTCGGACTGGCGGAGAAGACGGAACTCTTCCCTTCCCAGCTCTCCGGCGGACAACAGCAGCGCGTATCCATCGCGCGTTCGCTGATCACCCGTCCTCCCGTCGTCTTTGCGGACGAACCTACGGGGAATCTGGACACCAAGACCGAGAAGGAGATCATCGACCTGCTGCTTGAATTGAACCGGACGCTTCAGCTCACGTTCATCATCGTCACGCATGAAAGCGAAGTGGCGGCCAGAACGCAGCGGGTCATTCAGCTAAAAGACGGACGGCTCGCCGAAGACAGCGATTACCTTCACGGCGAGGATGAGACGGCGGCGGCCTTGGCCGATGAATCTCCTCCGGCACTCGCGCCGGATACCGCCCTCCATGCCGGACAAGCCGGAGGTGAGCGGCCATGAAGATGCGCGATTACATGGGGCTCGGCTGGGACCAGCTCAAACGCCGGAAAGTCGTTACCGCTCTGTGCGCACTCGGGATTTCCATCGGATCCGCCGCTATCGTTGTCGCCCTGGCCGTAGGAGAATCCGCTTCTCACTACAGCGAGCAGCAGATGAAAGCGTACCTGAAAACCGATGAGATTACGATCCGGAGCGACCAAAGCCAGGACCAGGGAGCAGAGGGCTCCGCTTCGGACAAACCCGGTTCCGCTGCCGGTTCCATTACAAATCAGAAGCTCGATCTGATCCGGACACTGCCGCACGTCAAAGCCGTCGCGAGCTTTCAGCAGGTCGGTCACTTCTACTTTAAGCTCGACGACGGCAAAATCGGCAGTTTCGAGCTGGTCGCCACGGATCTGGATACGCTCGAAAAGTTCGGAAACGAGTTTCAGCAGGGCGGCCCTTCCGATATCGAAAACACGATTATTATGAACCCCGGCGCCACGATGGGTCTTCTCGACGAAGAAACCATGAAGAACCGGGATCGTCAAATGCGGGCGAACCAGAACGATCCGGCGATATGGGAAACGTTCCGGGAATTCGATAAAATCCCGACATCTCTTTATCAGAAGAAAATTACGCTGACGCTGGAACACCCAAGCGTATCGGAAGGCAAAGTACAGGCGCAAATCCCCGTACGAGTCTCGGGCGTCCTGAAAAAAGGGGAAAGTGTGCCCGCCAACATGGTTATGTATGACAAAAAGGGGTACATTTCCCATGCTCTCGCCAAACAAATCCGCGAAGCCATTAAAGCTTCGGCACCGCCGGACAGCGAAACCGCCAAGCGGATGGGGGCGGGCGAATCCTACTCGGAGGTACTGGTTAAAGTCGAGAACTCGAGCCATATCGAAACCGTCGACAAGCAGATTCAGAAGCTTCGCCTGAATACCCAGAACAATCTCCATCAGGAAGAGAGAATGCAGGGAGAGTTCGTCATCATCCGGGTCGTCTTTCTCGGCGTCGGATTGTTCGTCCTGTTCATCGCCTCCATTTCTATTGTGGTCGCCATGACGATGTCCACCTACCAGAGACGACGCCAAATCGGCATCATGAAGGTGCTCGGAGCGAACCTGAGGCAAATCCGCAACATGTTCATCGTAGAATCGGCGCTCCTGGGGCTGCTGGGCGGAATTCTCGGCATTATGCTGTCCTATTGGGTCGTCTGGGGCATTAACGCTCTGACCTTCATGATGGGCAAAAATACTGCGGGCGATGACTCCCAAATCTTGTTTATATCCACGTGGATCCTTCCCGTCGGTCTCTTCTTTGCCATCATGACAGGAGTCCTCTCAGGCATCTATCCCGCTGTCAAAGCGTCCAAAACCGACGCCCTGACAGCTATCAAACGCGAATAGGAGTGAAATCGGTAACGATGAAGAAAAAATTGTGGGCACTGGCGGCGGCGGTTGTCGTCATAGGAATCAGCGCGTTTTTATACATAAAAAGCCATCCTCAAACAGGTCCTGATCCCGCCGATATGGCGATGAATAATCCCCTTTCTTTCAAAGTGACCCGCGAAGAGCTGGTCGGCTCTATTGAAGTGAAAGGCAAATCATCTTATGAAAAAGAGACCTGGGTGCACGCCCCGTTCAGCGGGGATATCGTGAAGTGGAACGTAACCGAAGGCGCTCAAGTGAAAAAGGGCGACTCGCTTTTCGTCCTCGACAGTACGGCCATCGATGCCGAAATCGTTCAGATGCAGGCCAACCTGAGAAAACAGGACCTGGAAGCGCAGCTCGCCAAATTCCAGGAGCGTTCCGCCGAAGCTCCTACGGCAGGTTCCGGCGAATCGGGCGGCATGACGGAATCGGAATCCAAGAAACGCTATGTCGATGCCGAAAGCGCCAAATTGCAGGCCCAGCTCAATACCATGAACCGAGAGGCAGCCCAGAGCCAGCTCGGAGAAAAACAGAAAATGCTCGCCAAAGCGAATTTTAAAGCTCCGGAAACCGGCATTTTTCTTTTCGAAGATTCGTCCAAAATTCCGCAGGCCCTTCAGGCCAATAACCGGATCGGCAAAATTGTCGATTTGTCCAAGCTTGAGCTGCTCTGCTATGTGGGAGAATTCGATGTTTTTCAAATCAAGCCGGATATGCCCGTCCAAGTCAAGATCAATGCACTTGCCGACGTTCCGCTGAAAGGCAAAGTCAAACAAGTGTCCAAATTCGCCAAATCGGGAACGGAAGCGGCCTCCTCTCCGACAGCCCAGTTTGAGGTCATCGTCTCCCTGGAGCCTAACGAAAGGCTTATTGCCGGACTCAGTCTGACGGGCACCATTGAAACGGCCCGCAAGGCCGACGCTCTTGTCGTTCCTACCCTTGCCGTACAGCGTGATAAAGACAAGCATTTCGTCATGCTTGAAACACCGGGCGGCGTGGAGCGCAAAGAAATTACAATCGGCATGGAAACCGCCGATAAAACCGAAGTGGTCAGCGGCTTGAACGAAGGAGATACCGTCGTCCTCCAGTAACAATTCCGGACGGAAAGGACCGCTTGTCCATCATCGGCTTTCCCTATGCAAACTGCCGGATTTGGACTATAATTAGGAGAAGATATTAGTACCAAGTCTTAAGGACAGTATCCAGGAACCAGCGGAAAGTAGGGACTGTACGCATGAACTATGAAGAATTCAAATCCATCGTGCTCGAAAGACGGAGCGTCCGGAAATTCACGGAAGACCCTGTCTCGGTTGAGGACGTGCGCGAACTGATTGACTGCGCCAGATACGCACCAAGCGATACAAACTCACAAACATGGAAATTTATTGCCGTCATGAACGGCGAACTCATCAAAACGATCGAAGACGTTACGTGGGAAGAGCTTCACAAAAGGGCGGCCGATGCCGAAGAACGCGGCTTATCCCGTGAAGGCCGCCTTCTCGTCAAGTCTTTCGGACCGTATGCGACCGCGTTCTCGGGCGCGCCCGTGCTGATTATTTGCCTGGCCACCCCTTACGAGTCCAAATTCCGCGAGCGCATTTTCGATCCGATCGCACTTGTTGAAAACTCCGTCTGGGATGAAGAAGGCATCAAGAGCTCCTGCCTTGCGGCCCAGAACCTGATGCTGGCCGCTCATGCGCGCGGCCTGGCGACTTGTCCCATGACCGGACCGGTTCTCCTTGCCCAGCACAGGCTCCGCGAGCTTCTCCCGATTCCGGAAGAAGCGCAGGTCAACATGGTCATCGCCCTCGGTCATCCGCAGGAGCGCCCGGGCAAGCTGGCCCGCAAAGAAGTGGATGAGATACTCGAAATCATCCGCTGACCGGATCAAACGCAGGTATACTTTGAAGCCTCCCCTTTCCAAGCCGGAAACCGGGAGGCTTTCTTTTCACGTCTCACCCTGTGTAACGAACTTCAGGAGGCGATATTATGGCACAATTACCCGTACTTACGAAAGAACTTGTGAAGCGACTGGAACAGGCGGAAACGGCCTTCTGGACTTCGCGCATAGAAGCCATCGGCAGCCGCGAAGGCAACCCGATGGGCGTTCACACGGCGCGTTTCGGCCATACAAGCGCTGTTTGCACGGAGGGGATGCCCTGGCCCTTGTTCAACACCGTCAGGGGTCTGGGTCCCGAAGATATCGGAGAACTCGGGGCGATTCTCCGCTTTTACGCGGAATACGGCCGTTCCTGCACGTTCGAGCTTACTCCCGGCATAGCGGACAAGTCCGTTGCTTACGCGCTGGCTCGGCAAGGCTTTTATCAGGAAAGCTTTCACGCTTATATGTACGGCTTGCCGGAACCTATCGCCCCCGTACTTCCGCCTCACATCCGGATCGAACCGGTAACGTCGGCCGACCGGTTCGATCTTTATGCGGAGCTGCACTGCGTCGGGACAGGGATGGATGTGAGCGCGAAGCGGCATTTTATGGACAACAACATCGTCCTGCTTAATCGGCCGGGATGGCATTTGTACATGGGCTATGTGAACGATCAGCCCGCCGGAGTCAGCATGATGCACATCGACGGCGACATCGCCTCCTTCACTCTGGCCGCGACACTGCCGCAGTATAGGAGCCGCGGCCTGCATACCGCTATGCTGCAGGTGCGCATGCATGAGGCGGCCAAACGAGGCTGCCGGCTGGCTGCCGCACAGGCCGCCTTCGGCAGCGTAAGCCAGCACAACATGGAGCGCGCCGGCATGAGACTCGCTTACACGCGCGCCGTCTGGAGCGCTTTGAGCGAGTAGCC
>NZ_JAGXJX010000005.1:0-284441 GCF_019091125.1 Paenibacillus sp. GbtcB18 | reverse complement strand
CGGCGCGGTTGCGGTCCCGGCGCGGTTGCGGTCCCGGCGCGGTTGCGGTCCCGGCGCGGTTGCGGTCCCGGCGCGGTTGCGGTCCCGGCGCGGTACACAAAAAAAGAGAGCGGAGCGGCAAATGCCGCTGCTCTCTTTTTTTGTGTCAATTTCCCGGCCGCGGCACGCTCCGCTCGTCCGCCGGCGTTCCCGGCTTGCCCGGCCAGAACGCCGCTCTGCCGAGCAGAAGCGTGATCGTCGGCACCAGGAACGGACGGACGATAAACGTGTCCAGCAGAACGCCGACCGCACAGATCACGCCGAACTGCACGAGCACCTGAATCGGCAGCACGGACAGTACCGCAAACGTGCCTGCCAGAATCAGTCCGGCCGAAGTGATCACGCTGCTCGTCGAGCTGACGCCAAGCCGGATCGCTTCTTTCAGCTTGTGCGTTTTGCTTGCTTTCCATATCCCCGACACCATAAAAATATTGTAGTCTTCACCCAAAGCGACCAAGAACACGAACGCATAAAGCGGAATCAGTCCCTGAATCGCCTCGGTTCCGAAGAACGTGTGCAAAATAAGCCAGCCGGCTCCAAGAGCCGAGAAGTAAGACAGCAGAACGGTGGCCATCAGATAGACCATCGCAACGAGCGAACGAAGATAGACGAGAAGCAGCAGCGCGATAATCCCGATTACAATCGGGATGACCACCTTCGTGTCCTTGCCCGTCACATTCTCTGTATCGTACTGCTCGGCGGTTTGTCCCGAAACCCTCACATGGGAGCCGGCACTCGTCACTCCCGCATCTTGAAGGGAGGCTTCCGCCGCCGCATACAGATCCGGAATGTGATGAATCGATTCCAGCTCGAACGGATCATCCTTGAACAGCACATCGTAGGCTACGATGTCGGGATTTGTTTTCCCTTTTACAGGTTCCGAGACGGACTCCACAAAAGAAAGTGCCTTCAGTCCGGCTCCGGCGTCCACCTTCTTCCCTTCCGTGTCCACCATCACTTTGGCGGGGGCCAGCGTCCCCGGAGAATAGTGTTCCGAAAGGAGGGTAAACCCTTCTCTGGACGGCATCGTTTCCGGAAAAGAGGAAAGCAGATTAAATGTATATTTGATCTGAGACGAAACCCCCGCCAGTGCAATCAGCACAACAAGGCTTACGACCAGAATCGTCTTCGGCTTTTCCGTCACCATCCGTCCCAACGTTTCGCTCATACGGCCGACGGCCCGCTGTCCGCGGACGGGTTTTCCCCGCTTCGCTTCCTTCGCGGCTCTCTGTTCCGCCGTAAGGGGAGCAAACGGATAGAACGACTTGCGTCCCAGGATGCCCAGAATCGCCGGCACAAGCGTTACGCTCGCTGCGGCCATGATAAACACGGCCAGAGAGAACGGGATGGCAAACCGGTGGTTGGCCCCGTATTTGGCGAAAAGCAGCGCCAGCATCGAAACGATAACCGTCAGCCCGCTCATTCCGATCGCACCGCCCGAACCGAGCAGTGCTTCTTTGACGGCCAGATGCTTATTCTCATGCTCCAGAAGCGCCGTCCGGTACCGGGTGGCAAAAAACAGACAATAATCCGTCCCCGCTCCGAAAAGCAGCACCGTCATAATAGAAATAGACTGCGCATCCACCACGATCCAGCCAAGCTGCGCCAGCTTTCCGAGTATCGGTGAAATAACGCCGTAAGCAAAGGCCACTCCGACAAGCGGCACTATCGCCATAACGGGCGACCGGTAAAGCAGAATCAGCAGCACGAGCACGAGAATGACCGTCGCCGTCAGAAGCGAGAAATCCGCTCCCTTGAACAAATCGTTCGCGTCCATGGAAATTCCGACAGGACCGGTAATACGCGCGATCAAGCCGTCTGCTTTAAGATCTTTCACGGCAAAAGGATCGCTTCCCGTCACGTCGGCCGCTATCTCCTTGAGCTTTGCCGTGCTCTCCTTGATCACCTTGGTTTCCGTTTTTTCTTTAAACGAGACCGGCAGCACGACGGTGGTCCCGTCCTTGCTCACGGACTGCTTCAGAGCCGGTAAAGGCATCTTGTCAAAAGGAGCCACAGAAGTCTGCTCCGGAAGCGGCCTTTCCGTCAGCCGGCCCGCTATTTTCTGCAGGGCGCCAAGATCTCCTTCGGTAAGTCCTGCCTGCCGGTAAAAGACCACCAGCGCCGGAACCCCGCCACTTGCGGGAAACTGCTCCTTCTCAAGCGCCGCGGCCTGCACGGAGAGCGAATCCGCAGGAAGCTGGTCCGCCGCGTTATTTTCCTGGCTGTTGACGCCCGGCCACAGAGCGCTGAGCAGAACGGTCAGCACGATCCAGACTGCTACCGTAACCCATTTGCTTCTGGGACCCGCAACCCGGGAAAGCATTCCCTCCATAAAGGACGATGATTTCATTGAGACGTTCTCTCCTTTTATCCGGATAGTAAAACGATTAGTCCCCGCTATAGACGAAAAACATTCATTTTCGTTATAATTATATATACCAGTTAGTTAATTAATCAACCAGAAATTTTCCGTTTCCTTTTTTGCAACCTGTTTGTCGGAGCTGCGAGTTCCCTGCCACGGACGCTTTAAGAAAGGTTATGTCCCTGTTTGTGGTATAATACTCTTTAATGAACTTCTCAGATTCCCGTTTTGAAAGGAACACTGCCTATGTCTTCAACTTCCCGAAAATCTCCCGGAAGGCCCCGTTCCAGCGAGCAGGCGGCCCCCGTTTCCGACCGGATTCTCCAAATAGCCATGCACGAATTTATTCGCAGCGGATATGATGCCGTTTCCATGGACGATATAGCGAAAGCGAGCGGAGTCACCAAAGCGTCCGTCTATTATTATTTTCCGTCCAAAGCCGTGCTGCTCACCGAATCGACGATCCGGCTTATGAATGTGGTGCGTGCAGCCACGCTGAAAATTCTCCAGAAGCCTCTTCCTCTCCGGGAACGGCTGCTGGAAGTCACATACAATCACCTTCAGGCCACGACAAGCTTCGATTTCGAAGGCTTTATGAACAAAATCGAAACCGTCCTCACTCCCGAGCAGACGGAAAATATGCGAAAAGCGGAGCATCAGCTTCTGGAAGCGCTGGCCGACGCGTTCGCCGAAGCCTCCGACAAGGGCGAAATCCACATCGCGGATTCCTGGCTCGCGGCGCGTTCTTACATGGCCCTGCTGATGATCGGACACAGCAAACAGCCCGACGGTACGTTTACCTATCCGGACAAGCGGCTCGCCGCCGATAAAATCGTCAGCATGCTCTGGAACGGAATCGGAAATAGGCCCGCATGAGCCGGTTATGTACAAATTTAGACCGCAAAAAAGACAGTTCCCAATCTTTCGATCGGGAGCTGTCTTGGTTTGCTATGACACTATTTATAAGAAGGTGGTTATCCCTGGATCTTATAACTTGGTGACGTTAGCTGCTTGAGGACCGCGGTTACCATCCGTGATCTCGAATTCTACTTCTTGGCCTTCGTCAAGAGTTTTGAATCCATCGCCTTGAATAGCGGAAAAATGAACGAATACGTCTTCGCCGCCTTCTACTTGGATGAAGCCATAGCCCTTCTCTGCGTTAAACCATTTAACTGTACCTTTCAAGTGAACAACCTCCTAAATGTATCGCCATCTATGGCGAATATGGATATTATATCATCCTTTGTCTGCCAGTTCAACTGCCAGAAAGGGGTCATTCCGCAACTTTATGCAAAGTCAAGTAGTCCCTCGAACCCGGGATAAAAGCGAGCCGCGTCGGCCTATATTCGGCGGCGACGCCCTCTCCGGCGAGCTCAGCCAGCAGCTCGGGAAGCTGCGGATACGGCTCTCCGCAGAACGTCAGCAGCGGATAAATTCTCACTTCTCCGCCCGGTTTACATACTCTCAGCAGTTCTCTCATCGCCTGGAGATGAAATTCGGGACCGAACTGCTCTCCGTACAGAAACAAGAAGTGGCTGCACAGCACAAGATCGAACTCGTCTTCCGAGTGCGGAAGCTCCGGCAGCGAAGCCGCCGCGTATTTCTCTTCACGGGAAGCGGGATTCGCATAATCGGCGGCAAAATCCGCGAATGACTTTTTGCGCAGCTCCTTCAGGAGCTCGGGGCCCCCATAGAAGTCCCAATTGTACATGTGCTTTCTCTCCGTAAGCTTGGCAATAAACCGGTCGATCTCCTCAAGCCCCAGCCCTTCGATTTCCGATGGCCCCATCGCGTACAGGGGATCCGCCGCTCTGGCCTCGATTTCCCTGCTGGAAGCCTCGGCCGTAAATGCCGAAGCGCCGGCGCCGGTATCCAGCACGCGCTTGCCGCGCAGCTTTTCCGGCTCCAAGTCAAACATCCGGACATATTCCTCGAAATTGCGGCATGTCATAGCGACACCCGTCTGCTCATAAAAGCGTTTTGTCTCCATCTCAACTGCACTCTCCTCTTCTCGGCTCATCTCAACTAAACTGATTGTCCGTCGCTGCGGACGGGACTTTACGGATAAGTGACGGCGGCTCTGGATCTGCCCCATCCAACTTTTCCCATAAAGGTTGAACGTATTGTACCACCTCCGTCCGGTTCATGCTAGTGAAATTTTCAATCCCTTATGCTAAAGTAAGATGCAAGCGGTTGGGGCATTCTTACCTTTAAATTCGTCCCTCATCCTTCAAACCAGATTAAAGGAGAATTCTCATGTCACACGTGATAAAAAAACATGTCATCTTCAAAAGAGACAAATGGAATATGGTTACGGTTGAAGTGAACGGCTCCCGGCTTGTCGCCAGGGAGATTTCGGACCAATGGGGTGAAGACACTCATACTTTTCTCAGCCGTCCGGCCTTGATGCAATGGGCTCGGGAGCGATTCCCGCGGGATCGGTTCGAAGGGACCGACGAAGAGTATGACGCCATGATGGAAGCATTCCGCAACGTCTGAATCAGGCGAACAAATGTCTTGACGTATTTGCGACACGCGCGTTATACTAAGCACATAAAACTAAATGTACGGGACAGTCAAAGGGGAGTAGCTTCTACAGTAAAGTCGTCAGTTCGGGTTGGACAACAACCCCGGCTTTATTGGCAACGAAAGTTGTTAGCAAGACCTTTGCCAGCACGCTGGTAAAGGTCTTTTCCTCTTCACTGGAGAAAATGCCTTTACCGGATAATTCGGTAAGGCATTTTTTTGTAGATTGCCGCCGAATTAGAAGTCCCGGACTTGCAAACCCTATTTTAAGATGAAGGAGTGAACTCACTATCATGGACTGGTTCTCAACAGCATCCTTGCTCACCTTGCTCAACATCATTATCATCGATCTCGTGTTAGCGGGAGATAATGCCATCGTCATCGGAATGGCTGCCAAAAACGTACCCAAGAACCTGCAGAAGCGGGTCATCCTTTGGGGAACTGCAGGTGCGGTCGGTATCCGCGTAGTCGCAACCGTTCTCGTTGTGTATCTACTTAAAATTCCCGGCCTGCTCTTCGTAGGCGGACTGCTGCTGGTCTGGATCGCGCTCAAGCTTCTCACGGATAAAAGCGATCACGACAACATCGCGGCTAAAAATACGGTCGGTGCCGCGATAACTACCATTATCGCCGCCGACGCGGCAATGGGTATCGACAACGTGATTGCGATTGCCGGTGCGGCTCACGGCCATATCGGCCTCGTCATTATCGGACTGCTGGTCAGCGTGCCGATCGTCGTCTGGGGAAGCACCATTTTTATTAAGGTCGTCGACCGGTTCCCGATTGTCATGTACATCGGTTCCGGGGTGCTCGCCTATACCGCAGCCAAAATGCTGACGGAAGAAAAATTCATTATGCATGATTATTTCTCCGCTAACCCGCTTGTAAAATGGCTCTTTATTGCCGTAGTTATCGTCGGAGTACTCGTGACCGGTTATGTCGTGAAAATGTCCGGTTATTCCGTTAAAATCAATGACCGCGGCCAGCTCACCCTTCCCAAGCATGTGGGCCACGAAGCCAACATCGCACCGGAAGACCGGTTCACCGTGCAGTCGGATCCGAGCGGGCGTCTCGTCTTCGTCAAGGTAGGACCGGACAAAGATCCGAAGTCCGTTAAATCCGCCGGCTGACGATTAGATCCGCATCCCGAGAATCTCCCGAACCCGCCCCTTTCCGTTGAAAGGCCGGCGGGTTTTTGCGCGTTAGCCGGAAAAGAGGAAATTGTCCGCATGAGGCGAAGTTGTATGGCATACTAGTTAAAACGCATAATGGCATGAGGTGAACGTATTTTGGGGATTTCAAATGATGTGTTGCTCTTTATTATCGCGGGCTTCGCTTTCGCGCTGCTTGTGCTTTATTCGCGCAACCGAATACCGGCGCAGCTGCGCAGGCCGATGGCCATTTTCGCGCTGATCCTGGTGGTCTGCTCTTTTTCGCTGGTGGTCGTATCTCTGTTTAAATTAGGAATGGCAGGGTAATCGCGGGCGAATTTACTTCCCATACGCATTCCCCTATAATGATAATTAATCTTCCGATCGGTCATACTAGACGGGATTCCCGAAAAGTCAACTGGGAAAATCCGTCTGGGGAGCGTTGAAACCGTATGCGCCTCTTACCGATCGCCCTTATGGCCGGATTGCTCGCGTCCACGCTGGTTCCCGGCAGCGGCGCGCATTCGGCCGCCAATCCGAAATCATCTGTCAGGAGGGTTCCCATGAACCAAATTCCCGTTCGTAAAGACGTCCCGGCCGAGCATCGCTGGAAGCTGGAGGATCTTTTCGCCAATCAAGAAGCCTGGAACAAAGAATACAACGAAACGAAAGAAGCATTGGGCAAAATCGGCCAATTTCACGGCAAGTTAAGCGATCCTGCCGCTGTGAAGCAATGCTTCGAGCTGGAAGACGATATTTCTCTACATACCGAAAGACTGTACGTGTATTCCAACATGAAGCACCACGAAGATATGACGGACCCTACATACCAGGCTCTGTCGGATAAAGCCCAGAAGCTCAGCGTGGAAGTGAGCCAGGCGCTCTCTTTCATCTCTCCCGAAATCGTCAGCCTATCCGAAGAGCAGTTGAAAGCTCTCGTGGAGAACAAGGATCTGGCGCCATACAAAACGACGCTGGAAGAAATGATCCGCCAGAAGCCGCACGTGCTGTCCAAGGAAGAAGAAGCGCTGCTGGCGATGGCCGGCAATATGTCCGGCGCTCCGAGCAACATTTTCGGCATGATCAACAATGCGGACATGAAATTCCCTAAGGTGAAGAACGAGAACGGCGAGGAAGCCGAGCTGACGCACGGAAGCTACATCCAGTTCCTAGAAAGCCGTGACCGTCAGGTTCGCGAACAAGCTTTCAAAGCCGTTTACGAGACGTATGCCAAGCAGAAAAACACGATAGCCGCAACGCTTTCGTCCAACATCAACAAGAACATCTTTTATTCGCAGGCGCGGAAATATCCGTCCGTTCTGGAAATGTCCCTGTTCGGCGACAACATCAAACCGGAAGTATACACGAATCTGATCGATACGATTCACGAATCGCTTCCGCTTCTTCAGCGCTACATGAAGCTGCGTAAGAAGCTGCTCAAAGTCGACGAGCTTCACATGTACGACCTGTTCGTACCGCTTGTAGACGATCTCAAGATGAAGATCACCTACGACGAAGCGAAAGAAACGATCAAGGAAAGCCTGGCTCCGCTCGGCAAATCCTACGTGGAAACGCTGGAAAAAGGCTACAAAGACGGCTGGATCGATATTTACGAAAACCAGAACAAGCGCAGCGGCGCCTACAGCTGGGGCGCTTACGGCACGCATCCGTACGTGCTGCTCAACCATAAAGAAAATCTGAACAGCATGTTTACGCTGGCGCATGAAATGGGCCACGCCATCCATTCCTACCTGTCGGACGAAAATCAGCCGTACCGGGACGCCCAGTACACGATTTTCCTCGCCGAAGTGGCTTCCACGCTCAACGAAGCGCTTCTGATGGACTACCTGCTGAAGCATACGGACGACCCGAAGAAGAAGCTGTACCTGCTTACTTACTATGCCGATCAGTTCCGTACGACCGTGTTCCGCCAGACCATGTTCGCCGAGTTCGAGAAAATCACGCACGAGAAAATGGAAAAGGGCGAATCGCTAACGGCACAGGAGTTCAGCAAAATCTATTATGATTTGAATACCCTCTATCATGGTAAAGAAATGGTAGTGGACAAAGATATCGAAATGGAATGGGCGCGTATCCCACACTTCTATAACAGCTTCTATGTGTATAAGTATGCGACGGGCTTCTCCGCTGCCACGAGTTTCTCCAAACAGATTCTCGACGAAGGCCAGCCTGCCGTAGAACGCTACCTCGGCTTCTTGAAGAGCGGCGGAAGCGACTATTCCATCAACATTCTGAAAAAAGCCGGCGTGGATATGTCAACTCCAGAGCCGATCAAGCAGGCGATGAGCGTATTCGCTTCCGTGCTTGATCAGATGGAAGAGCTGACGAAGTAATTCACGCGGACTTTCTCCCGAGCTTTAAGGCCGATGAACCGTTTCACGGCCTTTTTGCCGGTTTAAAGGAGAGATTTTTCATGAAGTCGAACCGTATTCAATGGCTGCTCATCGGCGCTCTTATTTTCGCCCTTATTACGACGGTTTTCGCGGTCGTGAACATGGATCAAGTTCGTGTCAATTTCGTGTTTATGGAAACGAACGCGCCTCTAATCCTGGTCATCGTGATTTCGACGGTTCTCGGCGGACTTATCGTCGGCCTGTTCGGCATTTTGCGTCAGGTGCAGATGCAGAAGGAAATCAAGGAGCTTCGCAAAAAGCTGAGCGGCTCGGCCGTTCCGGCCGATACGGAAGTGCTACCGGGCACTGCCGCCTCAGAAGCCGCTTCCGCTTCTTACGAAGAGCGTCTGTCCGGCGAGGAAGCCTCCGGCAAGAACAACTCCGGCGCGCTGTAAGCCAAAACCGAAAAACCTCCATCCGTTCGGCCCTTACGGCCTGCCGGGATGGAGGTTTTTTCTTGTTTCGGCGCGTTAGGCCCTGCTGGCAGGCTGTTCACAGCCAGCCTGCCAGCAGGGCCGCCGCAAGCGCCGCGGCGCCGCCGAAGAGCGAGCCGATGACGTTCACGGCATCGTTCGTCATCCAGGCGAAGCCCCGCAGCGGCTCGGCGGGCGAGCCGCAGTGCGAGCCGCGCTCGATGTCGCGGCCGCATACGGCGCAGCGGTACATCGCCTGCCACTTCGCGCCGATCAGCGAATCGGACAGCGATCCGGCGAGGCCGCCGGCCAGGCCCGCCGCAAGCAGCGGCAGCAGCGTCTCCAGCGGATGCTGCGCCCCGGCGGTCAGCACAGCGGCCGCCTGCCAGCCGGACGCAGCCGCGGCGGCTGCGGCGTCAACGGCTCCCGTGACGGCGCCGCTCCCGAGCCTCGCCAGCAGCCACGCCGCCGCGCCGATAAAGAGCCCGCCCGCGCAAGTCGCGAGCAGCCCGAGGGCGGTGACCCCGCCGGACGTGCCGGGGGCGACTTTGCGCCCCGTCATGATGGAGCGGGGAGCGGTCCGGCTCAGCCCGCCGATTTCCGTGGCCCAGGTATCGGCCGTGACTGCCGCCATAACGCCTACAAAAGCGGCCCACCAAGCGGGATGAGGGACGATCACCGAGCCGATGCAAAGCAGAAGCCCCAGGCCTCCGTTTGCGGCCACTTGTCCGGCGTCCCGGTTGCCGCTTTTGGCGTAGCCTGACTCGATGGCCGCTTTGCGCTTTTGCTTGTACTTGGACAGCAGCGTCGAAGCGACAAAAAACGCGATCAGGGTGCCGAACCAGGCGGCAGAACCGAGGGAATACATCAGCGTGCCCAAGACAACCGCCGCGGCTGCGCCCGACATGGTCAGAGAGCGCTTTGAATAGGCGGCCCCTGCCACCAGGACGCTTCCCAGCAGCCCTATCCACACATCCATTCCCGACATTCTCACATCTCCTCTTTTTTCAATCATCCGAACAAAAACCAGACAAAGCAATGCCTGCAAAAGACGGCGAATGCAAACCGCGGTTTCGTTTTCCGTATTTCGGGTAAAAATAAGAATAGATCCCGCATCACACATTCGTTTATGAGGGGAGATTTTAATCATGGAAACCAACCGAAACAAGCCGAACGAGGACATCAACCCGATTACGGATGAAAATAAGCATAATCCCTACACTAATCAGAAAAATAATGTCCGTAAATATGAGAATGAAGATCTCGAATCCGTAAAAGAGCATGAATATCACGACGCCAAGCAAAATTCCGCGGATCGCGACATCAATGAGGTCATGAACGGTTCGATGGCGCCGAACATGGATGAAATCAAACAGCTCGGCAAAGACATGGAAGGCATGAAAACGAACGAGGACCTTACGGAAGAAGGTCTTCTTCCCGACCCGATTCAGAACGAGCGCGAGGAAGAAGCTTCCCGCTAATTTCCGCCTTAGGTTCATTATGGCAAAAATCGCCCTTTCAAGCAAAACACACCCCCGCTCGGGAGGTGTGTTTTCTGCTTTTCAGGAAGCGGGTTCGATGGCTTTGCCGCGTATCTTGACGCCGTAAGAAATGGACTGGAGAAAATCCAACTGCTTTTTGTCGTAAGCCGCGTCCCTTTTCACAATCTGATCTTTTTGAATGTAATACGGGTTGAATGCTGCCGTAATCTTTCCGTTGATCAGCTTTAATGAAAGAAGTCCGGTGTCCGCTTTCGCGTCTTTCACATAATCGGGAAATAAAAAATTGCCGATGGAATAGGCGATGGGTTTGCCTTTGTAAAATTCGAATCCTTGCAGAACGTGCACATGGCTCCCGATAATTCCGTCGGCCCCGGCATCGATCATTTCTTTGGCGAAGGTCCGCTGCCACTCTTCCGGTTTGTGGTTTTTCTCCACTCCCCAGTGCATGTAGACGAATACATAGTCCGCGTCCTTGCTTTCCTGCCGGATGACCGGCAGAACGGCGGATTTGTCGTAAGCCTGAGCAATCCCCGGCGTATCGGGACCCGCAAACCAGTCCCGGCTCGGAATGAACCGGGAAAAGGCAAGAAATTTGATCCTGGCCCCGTTAATTTCGACGGTTTTGGCTTTGTACGCTTCCGCGGCGTTGCGGCCGCCTCCGATATAAGGGAGACCCGTCTGCTTCAGGTGATTCAACGTATCCAGAAAACCCTGTCTCCCGAAATCGAGCACATGATTGTTCGCTATGGAAACGAGATCGAATCCGGCATTTTTTAATCCTTTCAGGGACGGCGGGTCCGATTTGAAATTATAGAGCTGGTTCGTATCCTTCTCGGTCGCGTCGGTCACCGACGTTTCCAGATTCACAAAGGCGTAATCCGCCTTGGAAACTTCCGCTTTTACAAACTGAAAAGGATAATCCGGCCCCTTCTTCTTGATCGTTTCCTTCACGGACCAATCCATCAATGCATCCCCGGCAAAAATGAGATCAACGGCTTCATGATCGCCCACTTTTTTGCGGACGGCAGGAGCCGTGTCCTGCGAACCCTTCGGCTTTTCGGTCGCTTTGGTTTCCCCTCGGTTCGCCGGTTTATCCGCCGGTTTCGCATCCTTATTGCCGGTCGGTTCGCTTGCCGCAGCCTCCGCCGGCTCCTCCGCTTTCCCCGGGACCGGAGACGCCGCGGGTATGGGCGTTTGAGTCGGAGCCGGCACCTCAGAGGTGGCGGGCTGATTGTCGCCGGGCGTCTCGGCGGCCGGCTGTTCCGAAGACGATGCGGCAAGCGGAACGGATGCCGCGTCCATTTTTATTTTGACAAGCATCAGTCCCGTAACGAGAACGGCGCTGAAGATCGCAGACACGATAAGAAGGGTCAATCTCTGATTCTTCATCGGTCCCCTCTACTTTCCGCGGCAGGGCATTTCATCCTATCCCTCCTTACAGCTTAACCGTGCAGCGGCCGAAGGTCTCCCCGCCCCAAAGAAGCTCGAACACGTCCCCGTCCGCGCAGGCTCCGACGCCGGCAGGCGTGCCCGTATAGATCAGGTCCCCCGCTCCGAGGCCGTAGTTTGCGGCCACATAATCGACGATAGTTTGCAGCGGGAAAATCAGCTCCCCGATATTGCCCCGTTGGACGGTTTCGCCGTTGCGCACGGTTTTGAATTCCGTCTTTTCCAGTTCGGCGGCACCCGGAAACGGGCGAAGCGGACTGAGGGCAGCGGAGTTCAAGAAGCCTTTGGCGGCCAGCCAAGGATGGCCTTTTTTCTTCAAAACGCTTTGTACGTCACGAAGGGTGAAGTCAATCCCCAGTCCGAAAGAATCGACAAGCTCATCCACCGTCATTCCCGGCGAATAAGACTTGGAAATATGAAGAACGAGCTCTCCCTCGTAGTGGATTTCTCCTTTGCCTTGAGGCAGCTCGAGCAAATCCCCTTCCATTGCGGCAAGCGCATGCGTCGGTTTCGTAAAGATCATCGGCTCTTCCGGCACGTCGTTGCCCAGTTCGGCGGCATGAAGCTTATAGTTGCGTCCTACACAGTAAATGTTGCGTACAGTTCCCGTCATCGGTCACTCAACTCCCCGTTCTGAATAAGGGCATACATGGAAAAAGGCCCTCTAGCGATTATAAACGTTCCGCTAAGGGGCCTCAAGGAGAACACCGGTTTTAAACTGATTTTTTATCGGAAGCTTCACGGCTGTCGCGGCTGCACTTCCTATCGCTTATTGAATCGGATTGGAGGAAGAATCGCCCGCTTTGGAAGTCGGCGCCCCGCTGTCGGGTTCTTCCGCTTGCTCTTCCTGCCCGCCTCTTTGGGAGTTGACGACAGGCGTCTGGGCGTGGGAAGCCTGCCTGGTTCCAGTGGCGGAAGCGGCGTAGCCGGACTGGTGCTGCTGAGTGCCGCTGTGCGCCTGCGTACTGCTGTGCTGCGTACCGCTGTATGACTGTGTTCCCGAACCGGTTTGCGGCGTGTAATTCCGCTCCCCTTGATACGTGGAATTGGAAGCTTGTACGTAGGACGGGCTTTGCGTCTGGTAAAGCGCCTGCTGGCCTGCGCTCTCATGCCCATAGGCGGAGCCGTAGCCCGAAGCGCCGCCTCCCGTATAAGAGGACGGCTGTGCGAAGCCGTAAGCGTCCGGCGGCTGTCCCTGGCCTCTGTAGGCCGAGCTGCCGTAGGAATGAGCCCCATAGCCCGTTTCCGTTCTTCCGTATGCGGAATAACCGCCGTTATCCGGCTGTGCGCTGTAACCCCCGTTGTAGCCGTAGATGCCCGGCTGGTGGTTTTGCTGATGCGGCTGGCTGCCGCCGGCACCCGGATAACCGTACAAGTGATTTTGGCCGTAGTCGTGAGCATGGCTGAATTCCTGGGCGTAGCCGTAACCTTGGTCGTAGTTTCCCGACGTCTGGCCCAAATCCGCTTCACGGACCGGCTGGAAGGTGTGCAGGTAGGTTTTGGCCGTATGATCGTGAAGCGTCGGAACCTGGTACTGGCCTTGACTGTTCATGAACAGAAATACTTCATAGGCATGATCCGCGGCCGCGTCGGCTGCTGTAAGAAGCATCCGGCGGACATTGGGATCGGCGCATTCCAGCGCGGCCGTCATTTGATTTTTCGCGCTGTTTTTGTGGCAGCAGAGCATGGCGGATAAAATCTGTTCGTCATTGAAGGAGCCGTCCGTTTCCGGTGAGACCGGGGCAGGGCGGCGCAGGCCGTACAAAATATCCTGGACCGAGACAAACGGCGGCTGGCCATAGGGCGCCTGGCCCCGCGCGGCGCTGTAGTCATGCGTATAAGCGACCAGCTCGTTGTAGTGCTGCACCCCCGCCTGAAGATGATGCTCGGCGATCGCTTTCACCTGCGGATGCCGGGCCTGCCGGGCGTAAAAAGAAAAATGCTGGATCATATTTATTTTTTCGGTCAATACTTCGTGGACCTCTAACGTTTCATGAGCTCCGAATGGCATGGGCAAACAGCTCCTTTTGTAAGTTCCTTTACGCTTACAATTCCCTTTCCATGGGAAATTTATGCAAGGGAAGCTGATTGCCCCCTCCATACCGGGTTAAAGATAGGTAGAACCTTGGAAGCATACATCCTCATAGCCCTTCCTGAGCATGAAGGAAAAAATATCTTCTTTTTGTGATATAATAAGGGGATGAATTCCAGGACGGCGCAAAAGTATAGCAACTACAACTAGAAATGGGGGAATTGCGTGATCAATTGGAGAGTAAACTTGGCGGTTTTGTGGGTCGGACAGTTTTTCGTAATGGCAGGCATGACTATGATCATGCCGTTTTTGCCCTTATATCTCAAAGAGATGGGCTTGCAGGACGCGCAGGAAATCGCAACTTGGACGGGCATTATTTTTGCCGGCAACTTCGTCACTTCCTTCCTCTTCCAGCCGTTCTGGGGAGGAATGGCGGACCGCTACGGACGCAAAGTGATGCTGCTGCGCTCCGGCTTCGGAATGGCGGCCGTCATGACGACGATGGGCTTTGCGCATGCCCCGTGGGTGCTCCTGCTGCTGAGGCTCGTTAACGGCACGATCTCCGGGTACGCTCCCGCTTCCGTCGCTCTCATGTCGACGAACACGCCGCGCGAGCATATCGGATTCGCGATGGGAACGCTCCAGTCGGGTGCGGTGGCCGGCTCGATTCTCGGCCCGTTTATCGGCGGCCTGCTGGCCGAGCTTATCGGCTTCCGGTACATCTTCTATGTAACCGGGGCCATGCTTTTTATCGCTTCGATGGTGACGATGCTGCTGGTCAAGGAAAAATTCAATGCCGCCGAAGCCAAAAAACAGCCGAAAATATCGGTCATTCAAGGCTACAAGGACCTGAGGCCGATCCGGCAGCTGCCGACGCTGTATTCGATCACGTTCGTGATCCAGTTCTCCATCCAGTGCTCCATGCCGCTGATGGCCCTCTTCGTCGAGGAGCTGCACGGCTCGGGGGAACTGCTCGCTTTCTACGCAGGACTCGTCGCGTCGATCACCGGGTTCTCGAACATGGTGGCCGCCCCCCTTCTCGGAAAATTGTCCGATAGGATCGGCCCGCAGCGCATCCTGTTCGTGTCGCTTATCGGCGCGGCCATCTTCTTCATTCCGCAAGCTTTTGTGCAGAACGTCTGGCAGCTGATGGCGGCCCGGTTCTGCCTCGGCATTTTTATCGGCGGACTTCTGCCGACGGTCAATTCCCTGATCCGGACGTACACGCCGGTCGGAATGGAAAGCCGCTCGTACAGCTTCAATACGAGCGCCCTGGCTCTCGGCAACATGCTGGGACCGGTTATCGGCGGCGCTCTGTCCGGCTTCCTGAACATCCGCGAGCTGTTCCTGTTCGCAACCTTCATGCTTGCCATTAACGCGGCCTGGTCGTACCGCACGCTGCTCGGCAAGCACAAGATTACGGACGAAACCTTGTAAGGAACGAACGGGCGGATGAGCGAAATAGAACAGCGCTTGACGTAACCGCTTTGGCGCTTTGGCGTTCAGGCGCGGTCAGACGCCTTCAACCGCCAGAGCAAACAAAAAAGAACGATCCTTTGTACCGGCTGCGTCCGGCGGATCGTTCTTTTTGTTGTTTGGTTGTAGCTCACTCGGGAAGACAAGCGCGCCCCGAGTCCTATTTCACCCGCGCTACCGCAAGCCCGTCGTAAGCGGGAAGCATCGTGCTTTCGAGGCGAGGATCGGAAGCGAACCGGCGGTTGAACTCCCTCATCGCTTCGACCGATTTCTTCGTAACGGCCGGATCGATCGTCCGCCCCCGCATCAGAATATTATCGCCTATGATAATGGCGCCCGGATTGGCCAGCTCGATGGCATAGTCCAGGTAAACCGGATAATTCACTTTATCCGCATCGATAAAGAAGAAGTCGAACTTCGCACCTTCCTCCCTCAGCGCGGCTAAACTTTCTACGGCGTCAGCCACCCGGTACCCGATCTTGTCCCCAAAGCCCGCCTTGATCACGTTCTGCCGTGCCGTCTCCGCGAAGGCGGCGTTCACCTCCAGGGAGAGCACCTGTCCGCCGTCGCCAAGCCCTCTGGCCAGGCAAATGGCGCTGTATCCGCCCAACGCCCCGATTTCAAGCACCCGCTTGGCGCCCGTCAATCCGACGAGCATGGTGAGCAGGCGACCATAGCCGGGCGCAACCGAAATATCGGGCATGTTGTTAGCCCGGATAGCCTCTTTTACCAATCCGAGCGCTTCATCTTCCGCGTAGAGCGCTTCCAGGTATTCCTCAGGCCCCGGAGCCGCTTTCTCCGAACCCCCGTTTGTTTGATCCGTCGTTTTTCCCACGGGACATTCCTCTTTTCTGCATATGTATTCAGCAACTGTCCTCAAAGAATGGGACAGTTCTGGAACAGCCGGTTCATCGGCCAAGCCAAACGCACCGCTATGACGCGTGAACCCCATGCGCGCGCGGTGCTGATCTGTGAGGACATTGTATATGAAAAAACAGGCGCCTTCAACCGCCCGGCGGCTGATTTCGGCAAGATTGGCATTTGTCTCCCGCGCCTCTTTCGCCTATACTTAGAAATTACACGGATACCACCCGAAAGGAAATGAAAGCATGGCTAAATTGGATTTGATCGCCACCTGTCCCATGGGGCTGGAAGCGATCGTAGCAAGAGAGGTCAAAGAGCTCGGTTACGAGGATGTAACCGTCGAGAACGGGCGGGTTACCTTCACCGGGGACGAAATGGCGATTTGCCGGACGAACCTGTGGTTGCGTACCGCCGACCGCATTCTTGTCAAAATGGGGCAATTTGAAGCGCGGACATTCGATGATTTGTTTGAAGGCACCAAAGCACTCGACTGGCCCGCCTGGATTCCCGAATACGGCGAATTCCCCGTGGAGGGCCGTTCCCATAAATCACAGCTTTCCAGCGTCCCGGCCTGCCAGGGCATCGTTAAAAAAGCCGTCGTTGAGAAAATGAAAGAACGCTACCGGACGGAATGGTTCGAAGAAGACGGCCCCCGCTATGTCATCGAGGTCGCTCTCCTTAACGACATCGCCACGCTGACGATCGATACGACGGGCCCGAGCCTGCACAAACGGGGATACCGGAAGCTTGTGACCGAAGCTCCGCTCAAGGAAACGATGGCGGCGGCTCTGGTAAACCTGAGCCGCTGGAAGCCGGACCGCCCGCTCTACGATCCGTTCTGCGGCTCCGGCACGATTCTGATCGAGGCCGCCATGTTGGGCTGGAATATCGCGCCCGGCCTGCGCCGCTCCTTCCCCTCGGAGTATTGGGACATCATCGGCCAGAGTCGCTGGGAGCAGGCTCGGGAAGAAGCCTATGATTCCCTGAACGACGACATTCCGCTGGAAATAGCAGGCTCCGACATCGATCCGAAAGCGATTGAGGTCGCCGAGGCGGCCGCCAAAGCGGCCGGCCTGTCCAAGGAGCTGAAGTTTTACGTCGAGCCGGTAGCCAAAGCGAAGCCGCGAAGCGACTTCGGCTGCCTGATCACGAACCCGCCTTACGGCGAGCGGCTCGGCGAACAGAAGGAAGTGGAGCGCGTGCTGCGCCAGCTCGGACAGCTGACGGGTTCGCTTCATACATGGAGCACGTTCGTCCTGTCACCGAGCAAGCAGTTGGAACATTATTTCACCCGTCCGGCCGACAAGCGCCGCAAGCTGTTTAACGGACGGATCGAATGCCAGTTGTATCAATATTTCGGACCGCTGCCGCCGCGCCGGCGTAACACGGAATCCGTGGAACAATAACGGCAGATTTACACCTGTCCGATCTAAACGCAAACCCCGGTTCGTTCATTCGCTGAACGAACCGGGGTTTTATTTTATCCGCAGGCTGCGATGCCGCGATTTAGCCCGGGAAACTTCGGCTCACCGTCATGCCGCGCGACACCACCCTACCGTGAGTTGCGAGTAGTGGGCCAAATGTAGCTCCCGGCACAAAACAATGTCAATTGTGGAGAGTTAACCCGGAAAAACCGGGCCTATGTACTCATAAATCCCGTACGAAGAATCGAAAACAAAAATATTTGATAAATTTTTGATAAAATCTTCCCATTTTCCTTTGTATATGGTACTATTTTCATAGGAAATAGTACCCAATAAATTCTGACTATTTTTTTCATTATAGGGGGAACCGCGATGCAAGGTATTCTGGCGCTTGGCTTATTTTTTATCTCTATGCTTATGTTTGCAGCTCTCGTTCATTCGAAATCGAAAGGCCAGAACCGGCGGTTCCGTTTTCTTCATCGCCCGTTGTTCCGTAAAACGGCCGTGGTCGTTTCCGTTCTCGCCTTTCTGCTCGCGGTCGTAGTCAGCCCCAAAGCGGATGAGGGTCCGCACACCGAAGCGAAGCTTACATCAGCGGCTGTAACGGTACGATAGAGCCCGGAATAGGATCCGGAAAGCAAGAGTGAACATCGAAGTCAGTCACCGCTCTGACCTATACCAAGACTAATCAAAAACAAAAACGGCCTCCAGCCGCATGTATGCGGACGAAGAGGCCGTTTTTTTCTTTGTCGGGTAAGAATCCGGGAAACGAAGCACACTGCTTCGCAGCTATGCCGATCCGGCGGCGGTGTATTCGCCTTCTATCCGTTTTGTAAGCAGCTGACTTCCCCGCCAATATAAAAACGAGCTGGTGACCGTCACAACCGCCATGACCAGAAACATATTGCCGCCGATCGAGGCTAGCAGAAGACCGCCGATCCACGGGCCGACAAAATGTCCGAGGCTGGTAAGGGTCTGCGCCCCGAAGTACGTGCCCCGCATATGGTCCGGGGCGATTTTGTCCATAAGCATCGTGGATGCCGGAAAATTGAGCGTCTCCCCGATAGTGAAAACGACCATCGAAGCGATAAGCAGCAGCCAGTGGCCCGAAAGCGCGAAGCCGACGTCCCCGAGCGCGAACAGGAGATTCCCCACGACGATCGCCGTAAGCGGAGACTTCCGGTCCGCCAGCTTGGACAACGGGATCTGGAGCACGATCACGGTGACGGCATTGACGCTCATCATCGCCGCGAACAGTTGGACCCCTTGGGCAAAATTTTCGTTTACGTACTGCGACAGGGTAATGGACATCTGGGAATACCCGATCGCCCCGATCATCCCGCCCAGCAGCTGATAGCGCAGGATCATGTCCTTGCGGACGACTCTCCATGCGGCTGCGAACGTTACCCTTTCTTTGACTTCCTTGGATACGGTCTGAACCTTGAATTTTCTCATCATAACGACGAGGAAAATTCCGTAGAACAGATAAACGATCCCTGTAAGAAGAAAAGGAAGCGAGCCCTTCACCATCCCAAAGGCTGCACCCAGCAGGGGACCTACCGCCACGCCGACATTGATCGCCAGATAGCGGAGCGAGTAGACCTGCAGCCGTTTTTCTTTTTCAGTCAAATCCGCCATAAGCGCCTGAGAGACCGGCTCGTAGAACGAGCGGCACAGCCCGCTGATCAGATTCAGCAGAAGAAACAGCAGAGGGTGCGTTACCAGCGAAAAGCCGACAAAGACGGCCGCCCATGTAAACAGCGCCCCCTGCATGACCGCTTTGCGGCCGATCCGGTCCGAGAGCGTCCCCCCGATAAAGCCGCCTACCGTTCCCGCCAGCGAGCTTGCGCCGATAACGAGACCGATCATCCCTTTGCTCATATCCGTCGTCGCTACGAGGTAAAGCGCCAAAAACGGCATACTCATGGAGGAAGCTGCCCGCGCCATCACTGTACCGAACAGAAGCGTGTGCACGAGCGGGTGATACAAAGATAAAAAATGCCGTATTCGATTCAAGCCAATCAGTCTCCTTCCGAACATTTCCGGGAATCCGGCCGACCGGGTAACCAGGAAGGCATTCGTTTACCTTCGGTCAATTGTTGTATATTTTTGTTATTATACACGACAATTCGTCCAGCACAACAAAAAAATCTTGCCGTCCGGTAAGGACAGCAAGATTAAGGACGGAGAGCTCAGGCTCTTCCGCCGGTCGGACAAGTTTCAAGCGAGACGGATAGACGATCGTCAAAATCACGCCGCACTGCTCCGGGCACGCGGGTGCAGCATCGCCTACAAACGGCGGCCCGTATGAGGGCTCCGTCCATGCGCCGGGTCACACGAGCAGACGCCCGTTTTCCAAAATCAGCTCGTCGTCGATATATACGCGCGGTGAGAGCACCATGAGGTCGATGTGAACGCCGGCCGCTACGGTCCCGCCAAACGTATTGTTGCTCCCGAACGCCACATGAATCGTGCCGTACACCTTCTCGTCCTCAAGCACGATGCCGGTGATCCGGGCCTTGTCGTTCGTGCCGATGCCGAACTCGCCCAGCAGCCGGCCGTCCCCGTCGCCAAGCACGGCAAGCAGAGCCTCGCTCTGCTCCCCGTCCGCTCCGACAAGGCGGCCGTTCTCCACGGTCAGCGTGAGCGGAGACGTCACTTTGCCGAGCCCGGCAATGGAGCCGTCCACGAGCAGCGTGCCCGAAGCGCTCCCTTCCACCGGGGCGATATAGCCTTCTCCCGAAGGGAGGTTGCCCGATTCGCCCGGATTCAGGTAGACGCCCGTGCTGGGCACGCCCGCTCTGCCCGCGATCGAGAAGGTGAGCGCCGTGTGCTCCTTCTCGATCTTAACCCGGCTCCCGGCGGTCAGCCGGGCGGTCACGCGCTCGGTCAGCTCGCGTACTTTGGCGTAGTCGGCCGAAATCGCCCCTTCGCGGAACATATCTTCCGTGATGGTCGGCATGGTCGCCACGCGCGTGCCGCTGGCCGCCGCTTCCTTGCGCGCGCCCGTATGCGTCAGCGAGTGCTGCGTGAGGCAGACGGCCACATCCGCCTCGCGCATAGCCGCCGCAACCGGAGCAGGAGGCTCCTGGCCGGACTTCTCGCGGTGTTTCATGACGACGAGGGAGGCATCCGCCCCCAGCTCCAGTCCGGCCTGATGCACATGCTCGGCAAGTTCTTTCTTATAGTCGTCGGCCACGACGACAAGCAGCTCGCCCGGCTTTACGCCAAGGCTCGACTGCAGCAGCGATTTGCTGATTTCGATTAGGGAACGGTCCATAGTCATCGTTACAATCTCCTTTAAATCCTTCGGATTGCCCGGCCGTGCCTGGCTGACGCCTCCGGGTTTCTTACGCTGCCGGGACGCCGCCAGCCTTCCTGCCGGCCTGAGCTGTCCTGCTATCGTATCACGCCCGGCCTTCTTCCGTCATGTCCCGGGTCATCCAGACCAGCTCGTGAACGGTCTGAAACCCTTTCTCCTCCAGCAGGCGGAGCAGATCCGTCCGGCTCGAAGGAACATGCGAAGCGCTGAACGAGACTTCTCCGTAACCGTCCAGGACCGTCTCCAGCAGAGTCCTGAGCACAGTCTCGGGATCCCGGTTGTCGGGGGAGGCTTCACACTGGTAAAGGGTGACGCCGGCAAGTTTGCCCGAAGCGTCGTAGACGCGCTTGTACAGGGCGTATCCGGCCGGCTTGCCGTCTTCGAACATAGTCAGCGACTCTCCCGCCGTCAAACTGGCCCAGTGCACCTGCCAGGCACCCAGGGCCGGATAGAACGGCAGGAGGCCGGCGTCTCTGGCAGTGCCGTGACGCAGCGTGTACCGACCGGCGGCATCGCCCCAGGCGCCCCGGCTCTCGCCGGTCCCCTCTGCCGGACCGCCGCCCGCAGCTCCGCCCGTTTTGCGTAGCACCAGCAGCGTGTCCCGGGTGACGTAGCCCACGCTTTCATAGAGAGCGATCGCCGGGACATTGCTCGCAAACGCTTCGATCGTAGCCGTATCGACGCCTTCTTTGCGGTAAATGTCCAGCGAGGCTTCGATCAGCTTACGGCCGACTCCTCGGCCCCTGTACGCCGGAATGACTCCGGTGCCCCCGTTCCAGGAAATTGTTCTGCCTCCCGCCATGCGGATTCCGTTCAAAACAAACCCGACCGGCTGTTCCCCGTCGAAAGCGACAATGGAATGCTGCGGCGATAATTGCTCGTATGCCTGTCTCGTCATAAAGGCATCCGGATTCGTCGTCATGTCGACTAAGTACCCGGAAAACCCGGCATTCCATACCTGAACGGCCTGGTCTAAGGTACACTCGGATAATTTTCGGATCACAATCACCTGTCTCTTCCTCCTTTTCCCTATGTATACCGCTATTATACCACTCGAAAGAACCCAGTAAAAACCAGTTTTGACCCATCTCTTCCTCTAGAGAAACCGTGCTTTTGCGTTCAAAAGTACTAGCTTTGTCCCGGCGGAAAGCCGCAAAGGTCCTGAAAAGTTCCGCCTTGGGCAGGTTTGTGGAAAAAAACGGTTCGTCATATAATGGAAGTTAGAGAGGGAGGAGTGAGCTCATGCGAATTGCCATCAGCGGAGGAACCGGGTTTATCGGCGGACATCTTATTGCCCATTTCAAAAAGCAGGGAGATGAACTTATTCTCATTTCCCGTTCGGCTTCCGGACATGCTTATGCGGGCGTCCAAACCGTAACTTGGTCGGAGATTGAGCACAGTCCCCGGTATCTTGAAGGTGTAGACGCCTGGATCAATCTGGCCGGCTCCACCATTAATCAGCGCTGGAGCGAAACCGCCAAGCGCCAGATCCTATCTTCACGGCTGAAAACGACGGCGGCTGTCGCCTCAGCCCTAAAAGCGCTTCAAAACAAGCCCCCGGTGGTCGTAAACGCTTCGGCTATGGCGATTTACGGCACATCCGAAACTCATACATACGATGAATTCAGTCCCGCCCATGCCGACGATTTCCTGGCAGAAGTCGTGAAGGAATGGGAGGAAGCCGCCGACCGGATTCCCGCGGACCGGATCGTCAAAATCCGAACGGGTCTCGTACTCGGAACCGACGGCGGTGCCTTCCCCAAAATGGTTCTTCCGTTCAAATTCGGCGCGGGAGGCCGGATCGGCAGCGGAAGCCAGTGGATGTCGTGGATTCACATCGCGGACATGGTCGCTTTGATCGATGTCTGCATCCGCAACGACGAAATCTCCGGGCCCGTGAACGCCACCGCCCCCCATCCGGTCCGCAACCGTGAATTCGCCCAGACGCTGGGCGGCGTGCTTCGGCGGCCCCATTTTATGCCCGTCCCCGCCTTCGCCTTAAAGCTCGTCCTGGGCGAGCTTTCCATGCTTCTGCTGGAAGGGCAGCGCGTGCTTCCCCGCAAGCTCCTGGAGCATGAGTTCCAGTTCCGCTATCCGACGCTGGAAGAAGCGCTTCTGGACCTGACCGGCGCCGAAAGGCCCGCTTGAACGACCGGAAGCGGGTCTTTCGGCCAAATAAAAACGGCCCGGTTCCCCGGGCCGTTTCTTTGGCTACTTCACAAACTTCTTCGCGTGCTCGATTGCTTCGTCTTCGGTCGGCGCTTTGATATAACGGCCGTTAATAAAAACGAATGCGTAGCGGGCGCAAGGACCGCAATATGATTTGCAGCCGACTTTAACTTCGGCATCCGATGCAAGCTTCTGAAGCTTAGGCAGCGCCGTTTTCACCCGCATATGCTTGCATTTATCGCAAATCCGGATATCATTAGCCATTAATGATCCCCGTGATTGCCCTTGCTCGGATTCGTAATCATGAATCCTTCTTGCGGAATGTAGAAGTAATCGATCCGGATGCCGTCGAGCAGCGGCTCATCTTTCTCCAGCAGGACGTCAATATCCTTATCGGTAGAAACGACTACATCGTTATCCGTTTGTGTATCGAGACCAAGCGCATAGTGAGCGTGATCGCCGTGGTTGTGGCTTACCTGGACGCGGACCAGAAGACCCTTGTTCTCTTCTTTCTCCAGTTCGAGTTTCAAAACTTTAGCTGCGTTGCGCGTAATTTTGACGTTCATAGTGTAGTCACATCTCCTGAAAAGTTATCATTCTTTCTTTTAATCTTTATTGTAAAGAAAGCTTCGCCTGAAATCAACAAGAAGTCATAGTCCGGAGGAGGCAAAGCCGTGACAATTCGCGGTATCAACCATTTACTAGTTTCCGTTTCCGATCTGGAGCGCTCGATCCGTTTCTACCGGGAGGTACTAGGCGCCAGGCTGCTGGTGAAAGGGCGTACCCTTGCCTATTTCGACCTGGGAGGCCTGTGGCTGGCCTTGAACACCGAGCGCGACATTCCGCGCAATGAGATCCGCCAGTCCTATACGCATCTCGCTTTTACGGTGGACGAGAAGGATCTGCCCGCCCTCGAAGCGAAGCTTGCCGCCTGCGGGGCTCTTCTACCGGGACGGAAGCGGGACAGCCGGGACAAACGCTCGCTCTATTTCGAAGACCCCGACGGGCACAAATTCGAATTTCACACCGGCACGCTTCAGGACAGGCTGGACTATTACCGGGAGGAAAAAGGGCACATGCTGTTTTTCGACGATCCGGTGGCGGAGTAGAGGCTGCGGTATAAGGGGATTCGCACCGGCTGCGGATTCCATGGCATCGACGCCGCGCCGCATGACGGACGGCAGCATAATCTGAACCAGGGGCAGAGAAAATTCGGCCCGGCCCATTTGAATTTTACCCGGTTATTTTATACTATGGAATTTGGGCTTTCTTACGGGCTTTGGAAAGCTTTTTAAGCTACGCCGACCTTTATCGGGATGCCAATCGCGCGCAGCGGCGTCTTTTTTTGACCCGAACGAAACTAGAAGCTGCCGAAAGGTCATACTGATGAAATATACAAATAATTCGGCAGAGGAGATGTACGCTCTTATGGTAACGATTAAGACCAAAGACGAAATCGAAAAAATGCACCGAGCAGGCAAATTGCTGGCGGCATGCCACCGCGAAATCGCAAAAATGATCCGTCCGGGTGTAACCACCTGGGAAATCGACCAGTTCACGGAACAATTTCTGCGCGAGAACGGCGCCACCCCGGAACAGAAAGGGTACAAAGGCTATCCGTACGCAACCTGCGCCTCCGTGAATGATGTCATCTGCCACGGTTTTCCGAAGAAAGAGCCGCTCAATAACGGGGATATCGTCACCATCGATATGGTCGTCAATCTGGACGGCTGGCTCGCGGACTCCGCCTGGTCCTATGCGGTCGGTTCGGTTTCCGAGGAAGCGGGCAATCTGCTTGAAACGACGAAGGAATCGCTGTACAAAGGCATCGAGCAAGCCGTCATCGGCAACCGGATCGGCGATATCGCGCATGCGATTCAAGTCTTCGCGGAAGAACGCGGCTACTCGGTCGTCCGCGATTTCACGGGCCACGGAATCGGCCAGAAGATGCACGAGGAGCCGCAGGTGCCCCACTACGGCCCGGCTGGCCGCGGCACGAGGCTCAAGGACGGCATGGTGCTGACGATCGAGCCGATGCTCAATACGGGCATGTACTTCGCCACCGTGGATCTCGACGGCTGGACCGCCCGCACGGTGGACGGAAGCCTGTCCGCCCAGTATGAGCACACCATCGCCATCACGCAGGACGGACCGCTCATTCTGACTGCGCAGTAACCGCGGTTCCTCTGCAGCCGGGAGGCTGACGGGCAGCATGCCTGAAGCTTGCGACCGTCCGTCCCCGGTTCTTTTATACCTACATAACCTGCCAAAGCATGGCAAACCTGCCCGGCAACTACCCAGTTATCCCCCACACGTCCTGCCAGCGGCCATAACGATTACGGAGGAATGCTATGATATCGTTTTACAAACGGTACTACAAAACCATCCTGGACATTGGGCTGATCGTCCTCACCGTTTTTCTGTTCATGAAATTGTTCAGCTTTATTTACGCGATCGCCACGCCGATCTTCTGGGCCTTCATCATTTTTGCCATGATCGAGCCTCTCGCCCGATTCCTCCACCGCAGAGGACTCAAAAAAATGCTCGCGACGACGATTTCGACGCTGCTGTTCGTTCTGATCATCCTGGCCGTCTTCACCGGAGCGGGATTTCTGTTTACGAGCCAGATCGACAATCTGGTTACGGTCCTCCCTAAGTATACCCAGATGCTTCAGGAGCAAATTACAAAACGCACGATCGATCTGCAAAACAGCATCGAGGCGCTGCCTCCCGATGTGATCGAGAAATCCAGGGAAATCGCCAATCAGATGGCGACGAAAGCGAGCAGCTTCGCCACGAATTTCCTGAAAAGCCTGCTTAACTTCCTGACCAGCGGCGTCATGGGACTCGTGACTTCTTTTTCTACTTTTATGCTGAATTTTGTAGCGGGCGTTATTCTGGCTTTCTTCCTTTCTCTTGAAATCGACTGGTGGAAAAAGAACGCCCGCGAAAAGACGCCCAAAACGTTCCGTAAAGCGTTCGATTTTCTTCGAGAGAACGTAATCAAGGGCATCGTGAGCTATCTGAAATCCCAGCTCATTCTCATTTCCATCACGTTCGTCATGGTGCTGGTCTCGCTCATGATTCTCGGCGTCAACAACGCCTTTACGATTTCGCTGCTGGCCGCTTTCTTCGATGTGCTGCCGCTGCTCGGCGTCTCGACCTTGTTCGTGCCGTGGATCGTGTACCACTTCATCGCGGGAAGCACGATGATGGGCATCTGGCTGACCGTCGTGCTGGCCGTAGTCGTTCTCGTCCGGCAGGTGCTGGAGCCCAAGATTACGGGCGAGTCGCTCGGAGTATCCGCTTTTACGATGCTGTCCTTTATGATCATCTCGCTGTCCCTTTTCGGGGTCGCAGGCGTTATTCTTTCCCCGATTCTGATTATTCTGATCAAAGCGCTGTACGACCAGGGCTATCTGCGCAAGTGGATCCGTTCCCCCGAGGATGAATATTGACCCTGCCCTTACAGACAAGCTTAAAGAAGAAAGAGGCCCCCGCGGCCTCTTTTTTTGTCTAGGCGCGAACAGCCGTGATATACTGAATCCATGAGAAACTTGAGAGATTTGTAAACCGGAAGGCAGGGAACTAGCGATGAATAAAGTGGCAAAAGAAATTGGAGGCTGGGCGCTTTCCCTCGGTATCGCGTTCGTCATTGCACTGGTAATCGGAATCTTCGGTATTCAGCCGACCAAGGTGCTGGGCCATTCGATGGACCCGACTTTATCCGACCAGGAACGTATTTACGTATCCAAATTGTCGCATACGCTGGGCTACGAACCGGACTACGGGGACATCGTCATTATCGACAGCCGCGTAAACCGGGAGCGTACGCTTAAGGACGACATTATGGAGCATCCGCTGTTTTCTCTCTTGAGCGGGAAAGTGGACGATAACCTGTACGTCAAACGCGTCATCGGCAAAGCGGGCGATAAGCTCCAGTTCAAAGACAACAAAGTGTACCGCAACGGGCAGCCTTTGGACGAACCCTACCTCAACGAAACGATGCTGTATCAATCCGACGAGGAAATTACCGTTCCCGCGGGCCACGTGTTCGTGATGGGAGACAACCGCAACAACAGCAAAGACAGCCGCGATATCGGACCCGTTCCGCTGGATCACGTGCTGGGCATCAAGATCAACGGTTAAATCAGTTTGCTTGCCAAAAACAGAGATTTCCGGCTGTCCGGAAGCTCTGTTTTTTCCTTTTTTTGATGCGCGGCCTATTGAGTGACCTTACATCATGTGTTATATTAAAAAGGCGGAGCAGGAAGACATTTCCGCCTCTCACCCGCAACATTCATTGCTTCCGACACCGAACAGTCGCACCCCTAATCTTGATTGACAAGGAGTGAAGAACATGGATGCCAATCTGCACATTCCCCAAGGGGACGATACGATTCTTGTTGAAATGACCGTTAAGGAAGCCATGGCGCTCTCCGGACAAAAGTTTCACTCGGACCACAAGGTGGAAACCGAGGCCATCAAGAAAGTCAAAAAGAGCCTGGAGAATCGTCTGATCTCGGGCGTTTCGCAATAAACCTTTTTTAAAAGCCGACCTTGAAAAGGGTTACATACCCGATTCAAGGTCTTTTTTATGGATTCGGAAGGGCGCCGCAAGAAGAGGGTTTGGAAATCCGGAGAACCGTATAGAAAACCCGCCGCGCCGCATACTAAGCATCGTGAACATGCTTCAGTCTTGATCAGTCCGACCGGACAGGGGGTGAACGTCAGTGTCACACAAACAACAGGGCCACGCTCGGCAAAACACGACGACCCGCACTTCCGACCGCAAGAACGGCAACGGCAAAAGCAAATAAGTCATTTCATCCTTAAAACAGGGAGGCAGCGACCGATGATTGAAAATCTCGAAAGCAATTACGATTGCGCCCACGCGGGTCTGGACCTGCACCAGTTGAAGGAAGAGCTGAACGACCTGAGAATCAGCATGATTCCGGGCTCTCTCGTGCATAACGAGAAAGTGAACCGTCTGGAGAACCAGATCCGGTTTATCGAGAACAAGTGCTCCATACACCATGGAGACTCCGGTTCCCTGTAAGGCATTCTCGTCCTTTTTGTTTAGGACCGGATTTATTCATGCCGTTTATCGCTGTGGCATCATGCACAAAAAGCCGCGGCCGGGGGGAGGGGTTGAACCAATACCCGCCGGATCGCGGCGTACAAACGTCTTGCGGTACATAATCGTTCTTGCTGCGGCACCGGGCTATACGAATCTACCGGCGTGTACCCATACCTCTAGATTCGGACGTGCTGGTTTACCTTTCGGCCGGCGGCGAGTGATTTATTTAAGCCTGCGGATATTTACGCTCCATCCAGCCCGTAAACCAGCTGGCCAGCATCATCGTGACAGCTATATCGTCAATCGGCATAAACGGCAGGACATCGGGCAATACCCAGTACAGCAGCGCCGGAACTACAAAGAGAAGTTTGCTGCCGATCGGCACTTGCGGAGACATCAGCAGTTTGCCCGCCCGCTTGAATACATGGCTCCAGTGGCGCAGTGACAATAATTTTTTCACACGGGTTCCCTCCTTAGGGTAGGACGTGATCCCGTAAACCGGATATGCGGCATCCGCGCCGTGTCCCGGTTTGAAACGGAAGTCCCTAATAACCTATACGCGATACGGCTTACTGCGTTTCAGTGCCATCCTTCTTCTGCCGTATACTCTCCTCTTACCCGCAATTGCCTTGAAAAGAACAAAGAGCATCTCGCATAAGCCGATGCTCCGTCCTTGAAAACCCTTTACATTCTGCGTTCAACTGTGCGGTTCGCCGGATTGCAGCTCGCTTGTCACGGCATCCGAATCGCCGAACCGGATGTTCAATTCCACGTTCACGGGAACATGACTCCGGATTTTGAGAAACAGGCTGAGCCGCTCCAAAATCTGCGCGACCTCTTCGGCCGGGTAGGTTCCGTTTACGTTGTAGCGGAAGTTGTCCGAGATCGATAAGGCGGGGGCCGAAACGGCCGGACGATTTTCTGCCTGAACAGATTCGGGGAGGCGCCGGAAGTCGGACGGCTCGGAAGGCCGTTCCAATGATCTGCTTTGGGAACGGTAATTTGTATAGCCCATAAACTTGTTGGATGTTCTGACTGTATCGTTGTAGATGTTCAATTTTTTCAAAATGGTATAGTAGGTTGCCGCATTGTTGAGCTTCCATGCCGACGTTATTTCGCCTACGGAATAATCTTCTTTCCACTGATTGATTAACCGTATTTGCTCCTCACGTTCCAACTCCTTGAACTGGTCGAGTGGCAGAATCCCGGACATACTATTCCTCCTATTCGGATTGGTCTTACTCTTTATCATAAAACAAAATTAATTAAACTTCAAAAACCTTTATACCTATAATCTCTACTAGTTTACCATTAAAATGCATAATTCATACAATTACTTTATATAGGTATCTTTTACCATTTTAGACTGTGTAAAATAACCCTTAAAAGGCCCGGACATATGTCCGGGCCTAAGTCTTCGGAATCAGTCGGTCTGTTTTTCATCGCCAATCGGCACGCTTTCTTAGGCTCAAGTGAGTTTTCTGCGCGTCAATATGCAGGGTACACCTTTACCGAGCGCCCCGGGCTGGGACATCCGTTCCAAATACCGAAGCCCCCTAGCACACTGTTGTTTGCAAACCGCACAGGTAGAGGATTCGACAATCCTCATCGTATACTGCACCCTGCCGGAGGATTCGATCTTCTTGCCGCCTTTTGCTTTTCCGCTTTTTCCCGCCATCGTAATTCCCTCCCCCTAACAACCGCCTGGTTCAGTATATGGGGACCGCTTTCGGGCGGATTGGACGTTTGTACCGGCGGCGGGGGCTTCCTTGCGCGTTTTACAGAGCGAGAGCCCGGACAAGCAGCCGGGCGGTTTCTTCGTAAAGCGCCGGAAACTGCTCCAGCGGGAGCGGATTGATCCCGCTTCCGAGTTCAACGGTGAATCCCGGGCGCCGGAATTCGTAGATGAACCAGTCCTTGAACCCGGCATCGCTGCCCCTCAGCTTTACGCTCTTGAAGCCGCTTGCCTGCTGCAGCTTCAGGGCCAGAAATTCCGCGTCCTCCGGTTCGTAGTCCCGGTAGTTCCAGTAAATTTCGCGCCCCTGCGTATGCAGGGCGACAACGTGACGGAAGCTGCGGCTGCGGGTAAAATCAGCCACGGCTATCGCTTCCGGCTCGGTCAGCGGAGCCTCGCCCGTATAGTCGCGCGGTCCGGGTCCGGGTACCGCGCGGCGGGCCCGTTCCTCTTCCCAGAAGGCGGGGAACTGATCGTTAAGATCGACGCCGTTGATGTTCGCTTTCCACCGGCGGAAATCAAATGACCCTCCGTTCCACTCATGGAGGGAAGTGAAGAGGGGATGCGCCGGATAGACGCCCCCGAGCACGAGCTCGACTCCGTCCGGGTTCACCATCGGCACGATCCATAAGCTCGTCTCGCGGAACAGCGCCGCCGCATCGGAGCCGTGAATATCTCCGTCTTGGCGTACGGCCTCCGCGTAGTCCTCTATGAATTTCACCGCTGCCAGGGAGGTAATCCACTCGTTCGCGTGAAACGACGCGTTGACTTGTATTTCCCGGCTTCCGGTACCGATACGTATAGCAGGAATGTTCCGGCCGAGAACACTGTATCCGATGCAGGTTTCCTCCAGAAACGGGTAGCGTTCCTTCAGAAGCGTCAAATCCCGGAGCATTTCGGGATACCCGTACTCCTCGGTCGTGTGGACCACGGACCTGTCGCGGACAGCCGGAACATCAATCGTGACATCGGGTCTGAGCACAGCCGGATCCAGGAAGGTGTTGGCCTTCCAAAGCTCCTCCCGGGATAACCCGAAGCGCAGCGACACGCTTTCCCAGTCATCTCCCGGTTGAACCGTGTATTGATGATCGAGTTTGGCCGGAATCAGGATCATCTGTCCGGGAATGACATACTCGTAAAGACTCAGCTGCGGGTTCGCAGCCATAAGGGAAACGGAATTGACGGCATACAACCTGGCGATCCGCTGCAGCGTCTCCCCCTGTTGAACGACGTGGCGAAACGGCATACCACTCATACCTCCTCAGGACAAGGCAAAGAGAAGCCGCCTTCCTTCACGCACTTGCTTCCCTGTACCGAGTTGTGAGTATATGTCTATGCCCCCTTTCCCTTCTTCATGTCCCGGGCATACAAAAGGACCGGCAGGTTCCCGCCGATTCGGAAATAGAATGCGGCGGAACTTACCGGTCCTGTCGTTTGATTGCGGAATGGTTACGGACTAGACGAACGTCGGCACCTGCCACACAACCGGGGTACCGAGCAGCTGCTCTCGCAGCCAAGAGCCCGTAATGTGATGGAACATCTCGGCATCGCCGCTGCAGAAAAACTGGTGCACCGGAATGTCTTTGGTCGTCGCCAGCATTCCCCGGTGATAAAGGATGGTGCTGATTTCCCGGGCGGTCTCGTCCGCGGAAGAGATCAGCGTCACTTCAGGATCGACCACGCGGGCTATAGCCTCCGTCAGGAACGGATAGTGCGTGCAGCCGAGAATGAGACAATCCATGGGCTTGTCGAGCAGCGGCTGGAGGGATTCGCGCACGGTATCGACCGCTTCCTGAGAGAAGTACAATCCCCTCTCCACAAGCGGAACCAGGGCCGGACAGGCCAGCGAGTGAACCTGGATCGTCGGCGAGATCGTTTTCAGTGCCTGTTCATACGCATTGCTCCGGATCGTGCCTTCCGTGCCGATCACGCCGACAATGCCGCTTCGAGTCGTCTTGATCGCGGCACGCGCTCCAGGGGAAATGACTCCAAGCACGGGAATGTTCAGCCGGCCGCGGATTTGCTCCAGCGCGACCGCCGTCGCGGTATTACAGGCGATCACGATCATTTTAGGGTTAAATTGGATCAGGTAATCCACAAGTTGATTCGTAAAAGTGAGAACTTCATCGGCGGGTCTGGGGCCGTAAGGCGTCCGTGCCGTATCGCCGAAATAAATCACTTTCTCCTGCGGAAGCTGTCGCATAACTTCTTTTACAACGGTTAAACCTCCGACTCCGGAATCTAGGATGGCTATCGCTTGCTGCACACTTATACGCTTCCTTTGCGAATGAAATGATTGCTTTGCTTGTAAATACATCGATAGAATATGCTTGCCCAAGGCGAAATGTACCTAGGTATCATACCAGATTTCCGATTCGGTGCCAACGAAAGCAGCTCCGAAAGCGGCATGCGCCCGGAGCTGCAGAACTAGCTGGGAAGAGGGCCGGATGGGATCCGGCAGCTTCCGACACTCAGAGGTCAGCGCTTGATCTCGCTAACCAGACCGAAGGAGTAGCCGGCCTTCTTCACGTCTTTCAGAATGCGGTCCAGCGCTTCCATGTTTTCTTTGGAGCCCTGGTGCATCAGGATGATATTGCCCGGGTGCAGGTTGTTCATGATATCGTTGTAAGGATCCTCGGCTCCGTTGGCGCGGGGCTCCCAGTCACGCATCGCGGTCGACCAGAAAACGGAGGTATACCCCATATCCGAAGTCAGATCAAGCAGATGCGTGCTGTATTTCCCGTACGGAAAGCGGAAATATTTGACGACATCCTGTCCGGTAATACTTTTGTACAGCTTTTCGAAATCGGTAATTTCTTTGCGCACCTGCTCATCGCTCAGCGTATTCATATCCTTATGCGTCATCGTATGATTGGCCACGAGATGTCCGTCCGCCGCCAACTGCTTGATAAAATCGGGATGGGCCTTGACGTTGTTGCCCGAAATGAAGAAGTTCGCCTTCACGTTGTTCTCTTTAAGCGTCTTCAACAGTTTCGCGGTATCCCCCATCGGGCCGCCGTTGTCTATGGTCAGGTAAACGTTTTTGCCCTGTCCGACCCAGACGGCTTTCTCTTTGGCGGTAAAGGATTTCGTTTCTTTCGGAAAATCCGGCACCTGGCCTTTCGGCTTTTTCATGTAGTACCACGACAGAGCCTGACGGCTGGCGCCGCTTTCGCCCTTCGGCTGCGCGGACGGTTTCGCGGCCCCCGGGGAAGCGGAAGGTTTTGCCGATGGAGCGGCGGAAGGTGCGGCCGACGGCGAAGCCTTGACCGCGGACGAATGCGCGGGAGAAACTCCCGGCGCAGCCGAAGCGGACGGAGACGCGGAAGGCTTCGCGCTGCCTGCCGGTGTTTTTTCCGGAGCCGGTGACGATGCGGCAGCCGGAGACGCGGAAGCACCGGCGGTAGCCGCCGGAGATTGGACAGGACTTCCGGAATTTGATACGTTGGAATTGTCTGCGCACCCGGCGGCCAGTATGCCGGAAAGCAGAAGAACGGCGGAAGCCGCGGCTGTTTTTTTCATGGTATCACCTAGATTCCCTAAAATATGAGGCTAATCTTTCCTTTTCGACGGCAGGCTGCGGAATCCTTGCCCGAAACTGTGTTTTAAACGTAAACGGAACAAAAATTTCCGCCATCAAACAGGGACCTGCCGGGTCCCGCCGACAAAGGGGCGATTGCGATGCTTATCGACGAACTTAAGCAAAAAGCAGCCGTGACCGGTTCCGTACCGGCACACTTCGACTTGATCATCGAGGACCTGCAGGAACTGGAGGACGGTGAGACACAGGCCCTGTTTGTCTGGCAGGAGCCATCCGGGGAAAGCGGAATCTCCGTCACTCTTGATGCGGCCGGCAGGCTGCTCTCCTACTCCGTAGACGAAGAGCTGTGCGAAGAAGCCGCTCCGATCGGCGCAGAGGCTTTGAGGGAACGGGCACGGTCTTTTTTCCTCTCCCAGCGTCCGGAAGATGCGGACAGGTTTCTCCTGACGGAGTCCCGGCTCGAGGAGCGCAGCGCGTTCTTCCAGTGGGCGCAGACCGCACTCGATCTCCCGCTTCCCCAAACAGGCGCTTATATCCGGCTTACCTTATCGGGAGAGGTAACCAGCTTCACCTACAAAGGGACGGCCGCCACGCCCCCTCTCCCCGTCTCTCTGGCGCAGCCGGAGCGTCTTCGGCGGCAGTTAGCCGAAACCGTGCGGATGAATCTCGCGATCGTCAAGCTCATCCCCGTCTTATATGCGGGCGGCGACGACCGGCTCCGTCTCGTTTATCAGCCGGAACCCGGCTACCGGCGTTTCGACGCCGTGACGGGTCTGGCGCAGGGGACGGATGCCGAGGCGGAAGAGGAGCATGAGACTTACAAGGCGTACGAATTATCGCCGGAGGAGACTGGCCATCCGCTAAGCAGCCTTGAAGAGCTGATCGGCATTTCCACCTATCCCCTCGTAAAAGACAGGGAAAGGGATATGGACGAGAACCTCAGAGGAATCGTCTGGCACGCTGCGGACCGGGAGGACAATCCGGCCGACCTCTCGCTGGACGGCTATTTCCGCAAAAGGATGGAAGACACGGTGAAAGCGACCGCAGACAAGGATACCGGGCGTCTTCGCTCCTTCATTTGGATGGTCCGCCGGCCGGGGAAGCTTGCGCTCTCGTACGAAGACTGCCTTGAACGGGCGGATGATTTTCTGCGCAAAGCGATGCACGACTGGCTGCAAGTGCCGGGTCTCGCTTTTTATTTTCACGAAAAAAACGCCGAAGATGCCGGGTCGGAATCGGAGGGCCAGCTCCGGTACTTTTTTACGTGGCAGCTCCGCTATGAAGACGTTCCTCTCTATTTGCAGTTCGTGACGCTGTGCGTGAATGCTTCCACCGGATATGTGGACCGGTTCTCGGGACCCGACTGGAATCCGGAAGAAATCCGGAGTCTTGCTCCTGCCGCGAAGTTGAACGCGTACGAAGCTCACCGGCTCTACGTGGAAGCAGTGGACTTCAAGCTGGAGTGGGAGCGGGATTATGACGCCGAAACGCCCAAAGGCGCCTACAATCTTCTGTATACGCCCATCCTCAAAGGAAGCGGGCGGAGCCGGATCGCTTTTATCGATGCCGAAAGCGGCGAGTTTGTGACCCAGACGTAATCTGTCGGCTGCTTCTTCGTTTCGCTTCCCCAGCGGGATGTTGTTGATCAACTTGTTCCTTGAATGGGAATTATCGTCTGAAAGTTTTCGTTATCCGGGCGGGAAAATAGAAGGTCTCGGATAGCAAAAAGCCGGCTCCCTTTTTCGGGGAACCGGCTTTTCAGCTTGGGTTGGGATCGGCCCGGATGCGCGGATATCCGTTCCGTCGTTCCCTCGTTCCATCTTACGGATTCGCTCACCGTGCTGCCGGTGCGCTTGCGGTTAAACGCCGCATGGGAACGGTCCATGCACACGCCTGCAAGCTACCGTTCCGCTTCCGTCCCGGCATGTCTTACGGCGGCATCGGCATTCCTTCCGGTGCGCGCTGCGAATCGTACCCGCGAAAGCAGACGGACGACCGGCTCGTCGATCAGACGGTACATCAAGTGGGCAAGCGCAAATAGGAGCGGGAGCGAAACAAGCGTGGTCACGAGGATGTTCAGCCCATAAGGCAGCCAGCCGTCCAGCCGCAGAAACAGCAGGCAGGAGAAGCTGCACAGCACGGCAAAATGAACGAGATAAAGCGAAAAAGACAGCTTGCCGAGATAAGCCATCGGTCTGCCGCCGAACAGCTTCTGCCCCCACGGGCTGTTCAGCAGCGCAAGCAGCACCAGAGCCGCGCCCGCGGTCCGGTAGGTGACGGCTCCGGGGAAGCCGCCCGGACCTAGCGGCAGCCAGGCATAGACGGTTCCCTGCCAGCCGACATAAGGAACCGAGCCGAGGAAGAGGCCTAGCAGCGCAAGTACCGCAGGAACGGCTCCGGGACGCAGCGCAATCAAATTCCGGCCGGAGACCGCCGACAAGTCGCTGAGCAGCATGCCCAGCACGAAGCCCAGATAGTAAGAGTCCCGGAACAGCCACCCCCCTGCGGCATACAGGATGAACCGGAAGCGGGACCTGCCGAAGGCCAGAAGCAGACCGTAGACGAGGAAGGAACCGAAGAGCTCGTAGGTCATCGTCCAGAGTACGGGGTTATAAGCCATGCCATATCCGAAGAACGCATGGATAAAGCCCTGCTCCAGCAGCGTCCCAAACGACGGGACCGTCATGTACGGATCGGGCATCGTAGCCCGCGTGTACCCCCTCGCCTCCTCGTAAAAATTCCAGTCCAGCTTCATGACGGCGAAAGCCAGCAGCAGCGAGCAGAAAGCCGGAATGGCGAGACGAAAATACCTTTTCAGAAGTGCGGCCGTCACAATCGAGCGTTTGCGGTACCGGAAGAAGCGGCGGCTCAGGACAAATCCGCTTAAAACGAAGAAAAGGCAGACCGCAAAATTGCCGTTGAACAAAAGATTTAGCGGCGTACGCGGAATCCACTGGTCGAACGCAAAGTGGGAAACCTGCGGCCGTGCTTCGAACATGGACGGCAGAAACACCTGAAGAAAATGGGCAAAAACGACAACCAGAGCAGCCGCACCGCGCAGTCCGTCCAGATACGTAATTTTCGGCTCGTTCATGACGGCTTGACTCCGGTCTACAGCCGGATCAGCTCACCGGACTCCGAGGAAAGCCGGATGGCTTCCAGCATCCCGACGACCTCGCACCCCTGCGCCGCATCCGAGAGCGGCTGGCGTCTGGTTTTTACACAGTCGATAAAATGGGCGATCTCCGCCTTGTAGTAGTCAACGGACGGAACGGAAAGCTTGTGTTCCACCGGGAAGCCGTTCACTTCCGTGAACACGCTCAGCGGCTCGAGACTTCCCCCGCCCCGCGTTCCGTAAAGCTCCACCTTAACGGCGTCATCCTGGCTGCCGTTGACAGCCCAGCTTGCTTCGACGGTAAGGACGGCGCCGTTTGTAAACGTGATAAAAGCGGTGCCCAAATCTTCCACATCGTAGACGCCCTCCGACTTGTTGATGTCGGAATGAGCCATATAAGCCGCTATGCCCTTGGTTGCGTAAGGGGCGATTTTGCGGAACAGCTTACCGGTGACCGATTCGGGCTGGGGACAGCCCATCATCCACCAGGCCAGGTCCAGCACATGGACGCCGATGTCCATCATAGGTCCGCCGCCGGAATAGCGGCTGTCCGTGAACCAGCCTTCGGGCACACCGCGCTGCCGCAGGATCTTGGTCTTCGCGTAGTAGATGCTGCCGAGCCCGCCCGACGCGACCATACCCTGCAGCGCCTGCGCATCCGAGCGGTACCGGTGGCTCATGCCGACCATGACGAGCCGGTCGCTCCCGGCCGCCTTGTCGCGGAGCCGCGCCGCTTCGTCGCGGTTCATCGCCATCGGCTTCTCGACGAGCACGTCGAGGCCGCGCTCCAGCGCCAGCAGCGACAGCGCCACATGGCTGTCGTTGAACGTGCAGACGCTGACGGCATCGAGCCGCTCGGCGTTCAACATCTCCTCGGCCGACGCGTACGAAGCCGTCCCGTACTGGGCGGCCGTCTTGTCGGCCCTGTCCTTGTCGATATCGGCCACGGCGGCAAGCTCCACGTCAGGATGGTCCTTGTAATGCTTCAGGTGAAACATATGGGCAATGGAACCGGTCCCGATGACTCCGACTCGAATACTCATCGTCTTTTCGCTCCTTTGCGTGTGGGCTGCCAGGCAAGCCGCGCTGTAAGCGGCACGCAGGCGCCTTTTATGGTGACGGGTGACGGTCCGAAGAGGCTGGCATGGCCGTAGCCGTGGCTGCGCCGACCGCTGCAGTCCGTTGTAAGCGCCGATCTGTTTAACCTATATCAGATGCGGCGGCAGTTATCTGTAGTACCGGCCGGTATCAGCCGTGTCGGACAATTATTTCCGGTGCCGACCGGTATCTCTTCGTGCGGTTAGGCGGCATTTGCGATTCAGTTCTTCCGCCGTAACTAAGTATCGGCGGCGTTTTTTCATCCTATTGTCTGATCGCGCGTGCGATGACAAGGTTCGTCGGCCGGTTTTGTGCAGATTCCCGCAGATGGAGAGACGGCCTTCGAAATAGGGCCAAAGGGAGAAGGAATACGGGCACCGCTCCCACCGGCTCGCTATTCCCGTTTCAGAAGCTCCACTTGTTCATGCACGTAGTCAAGCGCCTTTACGGAGCCTTCCACGGGCTCCTCCAGTCCTTCGAACTCGACCGTGAGCCAGCCGTCGTACCCGCTTGCCGCCAGCTCCCGGAAAATATACGGCAGGTCCACGTCGCCTTCTCCGGCTATCCGGCCCACATAGGGAGTGCCGTCCAGGGCGTTCATGGCCCCCTCGGCTCCGGGCTCCGTCCGCAGGAAGTCCTTGACGTGGACATGCCCTATCCGGCCCCGCAGCTCTTGTACGGCTGCGGAAGGCTCCTCGCCCACCAGCAGGAAGTTGCCGGTGTCGAACGTGCTGAGCAGAGCCGGAGAACCCACCTCGCGGATAATCGCAAGCACCTGGTCGCTGCGGCCCGCGAAAAGCCCGTGGTTTTCGAGGCACAGCACCTTGCCCTTCTCTTCCGCATAAGCGGCGGCCGCCTTCAGCCCTTCCAGCACGTAGCCCATGCCCTTATCCACGGACATCGTCTCATCCGGCCGGTCTCCGGAGAAAACCCGCACGACGGGCGCTCCGAAATGGACCGCCATATCGACCGCTTCCTTCACTTCCCGGAGCTGGGCGGCCCGTTCTGCGGCATCGGCCGATACGAAGTTGTTGCAGGCGCAGAAGCACGCGACCTCCAGTCCCAGCTCATCCAGCACCCGGTCGATCTCGGGCAGCTCGCGCTCCCGGTCCTTCCAGAAGACGGACAGGAGCTCCACCCCTTCCGCTTTCGTCCCGGCGGCAAAACGGAGAAAATCGGTGATGTCCCATTTTCCTCCGTACCAGTACGTATGAACGCTCCACATGCTCAGACTGATTTTCATCGCCATTCCTCCCCCTCCTGAATTCTTCTCTGCACGGATCGGCAGATCCGCAAGTCCCCGCCTATTTACAAATCGGCACAAACCCATTATTTAAAACCCGAAAGCGTGGAACCGGCTTTCATAAAATATTTTTGCCCGAAAAAATACAAGACGACCATCGGAATCGTAAAAATGGCGGAAGCGGCCATCAGCAGCTCCCATTGGGCGCCGTGATCCTGAAGAAACCCCTGCAGCCCGACCGTTATGGTCCATTTCGTATTGTCGTTCAAATAAATGAGGGGCCCCATAAAATCGGTGTATGTCCCGACGAACGTGAACAGGGCGATCGTCATCAGCGGCGGCTTCAGCAGCGGAACGATGATCTGCCCGTACGTCCGCAGCTCGGACGCGCCATCCATTTTGGCCGCCTCGCACAGTTCGCCCGGAATTCCCATCATAAACTGGCGCAGCAGGAAAATGTAAAACGGGGCGCCGAAAAAGCTGCCGATCGTCAGAGGCAGGAACGTATTGATCCAGCCCAGCTTCGCGAAAATGATATAGACCGGAATCATCTGAACTTGGGCCGGCAAAATCATGGTCGCCACGACAAGTGAAAAGATAATTCCCCTTCCGCGCCACGGGATTTTCGTAATGGAATAGGCGACAAGCGGAGCAGAGAAGAGCTGACCGGCAATATTGACCGCGCACAACAGCAGCGTATTGCCCATGTACAGGAAGAACGGAATCGATCCGATGGCGTTTCCGTAGTTGCTCCACTGCCACTTCTCCGGGAAAAAGGCGGGCGGAACCTGGAAGATTTCCGACGGGTTCTTAAGCGAAGTCAGAAGCAGCCAAATGAACGGAAACAGGAAAACAAGGCCAAGCAGAGACAGCGCCGCATGCGGCAGGATCGTCCTGCGGAGTACGAGCAGCGGGCGCCTGCGCCTGTTCTTGGGCATCCCGGCAGGCGTGCCCGGCAAGACGTTCAACCCGCCCCCTTGAAGGTTCGTGGAAGTTTCCATTCAATCACCTCCGTAATACACCCAGCGGGCGGACGTTTTCAGCACGAGTACGGTCATAAGGACGACGATGACGAACAGAATCCAGGCCAAGGCAGACGCGTAGCCCATTTTCAGGTACATGAAGGCGGTCTGATACAAGTAAACGGCGTAAAACATCAGGGAATGATCCGGTCCCCCCAAGGCGCCGCCCTGGTTGCCTCCCGTCAGAATGAACGATTCCGTAAAGATCTGAAACGACCCGATGAGGCCCATAATGAGCTGAAAAAGAAGGACCGGAGAAAGACCCGGCAGCGTAATGTGCCAGAACCGGCGCCATACACTCGCCCCGTCGATCGAGGCCGCTTCGTAAAACTGCTGGGGAATTCCCTGCAGCGCCGCCAGAAAGATGAGTGATCCCGCACCGGAGCCCCACAGTCCCATCAGGATGAGAGAAGGTTTCGTATAACGCGGATCGAGCAGCCAGGCCGGATCGGGAAGATGCAGCGACCGGAGCAGCATGTTGATCAGCCCGTAGTCCGGATTAAGCAGCCACGTCCAGAGGATCGCGCTTGCCACTACCGGGATCACCGCCGGCAAATAATAGACCGTCCGGTAAAAAGCGATCCCCTTCACCTTGACGTTCAGCAGCAGGGCGATCAGCAGCGAACTGAGAAGCCCGATCGGCATGGAGATAAACGCCATGAAGAACGTATTGCGCAGCGATTTGTAGAACGTCTCGTCTTTTAAAATCTCCGTGTAATTTTGCAGGCCTACCCACTGGGGGGAGTTGAATAAATCATAGCTAGTAAAGCTGAAATACAAGGAGCCGAAAAACGGATACACGGTAAACGCGAGAAATCCGACGATCCAGGGCAAAGCAAAAGCCGTACCGACCCAGAAATCCCGTCTGGCTTTGCGGGAACGCATAGGGCGGCCGGTGCGGGCATTCAGCGTATCGGTGCTCATGACGGATCTCCTTTCGGAAAATCGGCCTCCCGCCTGTCTGGAGGCGGAGCGGCCGGAATAGCGCCGCCCCGGTCCTCGACTGACAGGCGGAGGCGGCTACATCGTGCACAATCGCAACAACAACGTCCACACTAAGTAAGCGTTTGCAAATATTGAGCACAAGTCCCGCTTTACTTGCAAATTATTTCCCGACCAACGGCTGAATTTTATCCTTGATCTGTTTAAGCCCTTCGTCCACTCCGACCTTTCCCCGGAGAATGTCGTTGTACTTTTTCGTAATTTCGTCCATATATTCGTTCATAAAAGGGAGCGTCGGAAACGATTTGAGATTCGGACTCTTGGCATATTCGGTGTATTCCTTGAAGCCCGGAACACTGTCGTACGTCTTATCGTCGAGCGACGAAAGCCGGGTCGGCAGGTTGCCGAGCGCAGCCGTGAATTTCACCATCTGCTGCTTCTCCGTCAGCCACTTCAGGAACGTCCAGGACTGGTCCGGATGCTTGGCGCCCTTGGGGATGTAAAAAACGCTGGTGGCGATGCTGCCGGCGTTTTTCAGCTCCGGTTTATCCTCGCTGTAAGGGATGGGCGCGATGCCGTAGTTCAGCCCCGGCGCATACTGCTTAATAAACGTCGGCAGCCATTCCCCATCCAGGGCCATCGCGTATTTTCCCGAGAAAAACGGGTTCTGCGAAGACTGGTACTTGCCGAGGGAAGCCGAGAAACGATCGAGGTTTTCCGTACCGTACTTATCCCACAGCTCTTTGGAAAGCAGGATCGCCTGCTTAAAGCCCGGATCATCCGGCGTGACTTCCTTCTTATCCGGATCCCAGAACTTGCCGCCGAACACTTGCGTAAAAGTATATGCATCCGCTCCGGGCCATAAACCCAGTCGGTCGAGCCTTCCGCCTTCCTGGACAACGCTTAATTTTTGCGCGTACGTTTTCAGTTCGGCGATCGTTTTGGGCGGGCCGTCGAAACCCGCTTCCTTCAGGAGATCTTTGTTGTAATACAGCATGCTGAAATGCATCGCAATCGGGAGCGCATAGGTTTTGCCTTCGTATTGGGATGTGGACAGTGCGGAGGGAATAAAATCGGCAAGATCGACCTGGTCTTTCTTGATGTAATCGTCTAGGGGAATCATCGCGCCTTTCACGCCCCAGGAAGCGACGTTCTGGCCGAATTGGGAAGCGAGATCGGGGGGATTTCCGCCGGTAATGGCGGTCAGCTGCTTCTGGTAGTCACTCTGGCTGAGGCCTTTCACTTTGATGCCGTCATGGGTGTCGTTAAATTCCTTGATCAGTTTCTCCAGCGCTTCGGCTTCCGGTCCGGTCCAGCCGTACCAGAAGTTAAGCTCCGTCTTTCCGCCGCCGACTGCGGAACACCCCGACAGGGCGGCCGCCGACGCCATAACGGCAGCCAGCATACCCGCTGTGAATTTACGCATACCTGGACCTCCTCGTGAATAAGTGAACGTGATCCTTCCAGCATGGCGAATCCTTTATGCAGTTTTCGGCCTCCTTTTCACAACGCTCGAACTTAAGATGGGGTTATCATAGCACCCTTAAATTGAAAAGGAAACAACTTTTTTTATTATAATTTTGGGCGGAAATAATTTTCAAAATAACGTCGAAAGAAGCCTCCGGAAATGAATACCCGGACATCTGGCGCTAAGCTAAAAGGGGGACTTCAGGAGGAGAGCCGCTGCGGATTTTTGCCAAACGGTCGGAGAGTGTGTCGGAAACTATTTTTTGCCCGAAAAAAAAGGACCGGAATTCATGGAAAAGAATTTCGGTCCCTTGTTCTCTGTCGGGATCAGGATGTATAGGCAGGGAGCCAGTCTCCGTGCGCTTCTATCAGCTCGTCGCAGAGGGCCACGATATCGTCGATCGAGAGTTCCGCGGACGTGTGGGGGTCCAGCAGCGCCGCATGATAAATATGCTCCTTCTTACGGGTCACGGCCGCTTCTATCGTCAGCAGTTGGGTGTTGATATTCGTGCGGTTCAGCGCCGCCAGTTGAGGAGGCAGATCGCCGATGTACGTTGGCGTAATGCCGCTGGCGTCGACCAGACACGGCACTTCCACGCAGGCTTCCTTCGGCAGATTGGTGATCAGGCCGGTATTCATCACATTGCCTCCGATCTTGTACGGAACGTTCGTCTCCATCGCTTCGATCATGTAGGAAGCGTATTCGCCGGACCGCTTGTGCTCCAGCTGCGGGTTGTTGACCAGCTCCGCACGAAGATTTTTCCAACGCTCGATCTGGTTCACGCATCTGCGGGGATATTCGTCCAGCGGAATGTTGAACTTCTCGATCAGTTCGGGGTAATTCCGTTTGATGAAATACGGATGATACTCCGCGTTGTGCTCGGACGACTCCGTTACATAGTAACCGAACCGGAACATCAGCTCGAACCGTACCATGTCGTGATGTTTTTCTTTCTGTTTTTCCTTCGCCAACCGCTTGATTTCGGGATATAAATCTTTGCCGTCCTTCGTCACTTCAAGCAGCCAGGCCATGTGGTTAATGCCGGCGATTTTGGACTGAACGCCTTCGGGATCGATGCCCAGCTGCCTGAACATAGACGGAACGCAAGCCTGGACGCTGTGGCACAGGCCGACCGTTTTGACGCCGCCATGCGTATTGAGCACGTTCGTCAGCACGGCCATCGGATTCGTGTAGTTAAAGAACCAGGCGTCCGGGCACACTTCCCGGATGTCCCGGGCGAAATCGAGCACGACCGGGATCGTGCGCAGATTGCGGAAGATTCCGCCGATCCCGACCGTATCGGCAATTGTCTGGCGCAGGCCGTACTTCTTCGGAATTTCAAAATCCGTAATCGTACACGGATCGTATCCGCCGACCTGAATCGCGTTAATGACCACCTTAGCTCCGCGGAGCGCTTCCTTGCGGTCGCTGTATGCCTTGATCCGGCACTTGCTGCCTACGGTGTTTTTGATATGGTTCAGCATCGTCTCGGAATCGCGCAGCCGCTCCCCGTCAATATCGAACAAGGCGAGCTCATAGCCCTGCAGCGCCTCCGTTACCATGCAGTCCCCCAATATATTTTTGGCGAACACCGTGCTGCCCGCGCCCATGAACGTGATTTTGGACATCGCTTCTCATCTCCCGACTAAAAAAGTGGAATGCCTATACCTAGCACTATACCGTCTTAAGTCGGCACCGCACATGGAGACATCCCACTTTCGTATGGAGATTTGTAGTGTGAACTTTTGCAGACCGCTAAACCCGAACGGCCCGCCTTATCTTTCTTTGCGCATTTGGACCCACAGAAGGCCGAGAATCACAGTGATCAGCGTAAAAGCCGTGAAGGCCAGCAGCGGGATCGTAATAAACCCGAGCCAGTCGATGTAATCCTGATCGCATGCGACGATGCCGCATTTGGAAGCTGCCTCTTTAAACAGAGACGTTTTTTGCATAAGATAGTGGTAAAGGGAAATTCCCATCCCCCAGACGGAGAACGGCAGCGCGTAAATGACCTGCTTGTTATCCTTGCGCGTTGCGGCGATTCCGAGAATCAGCACGAGCGGGTACATCAGGATACGCTGGTACCAGCACAGCTTGCACGGCGTAAAATCCATAATTTCCGAGAAATAGAGGCTGCCGAGCGTAGCAACCACGGAAATGGCCCAGGCCATGTGAAGGGCGTTATTTTTTAGAAACGAGTTCGATTTCAATACGGTATTGCTCCTCTCCCGGCTCAATCTTGACGTGCATGTTTTATTATAAAAAATGAAGCGTCCGAAGTCTATCGTTCTTCTATCGTGATTGGAGGCTTATCATGCTTAAACCGTTTCACTCTGTGTCGGTCAATCCCTATAACGGCAAAGGAGAGCTGTTCGTCCTGTTCGCGGGTTACGGCCAAACCGCTCCGTGCCACGAAGTCGGTCCGCAGATGCTCGATTACTACCTGATTCACACCGTGGAATCCGGGAAGGGCCGCTTCAGCTGCCTCGGCAAGGAATACGAGCTCGGGCCGGGCGACACCTTCGTGATCTTCCCCGGCGAAGTCGTCACGTACGCCTCCGACAAACGCGACCCGTGGCGTTACAGGTGGATCGGCTTCAAGGGCACCTCCGCCGACGACCTGTTGATCCGCCTCGGCATCACCGCGCAAAGGCCGGTCGTACACGCGGAGGGGCTTCCCCGCCTGCCTGTCTTCCTGCGCCGGGCCGAGCGGGCGCTGCGGGAGGCGGGCCCGGCCTGCGACCTCCAGGCGGAGGGCGAGCTGCGGCTGCTGCTTGCGAAGCTTGCAACGCACGCCGATGTCCCCCGCCGCAGAGGCGAGGAAATCGACGCCGGACGGCAGCAGATCGACCGCGCCGTGAGGTGGCTGCAGCTGCAGTACGCCCAGCCGGTGACCATCGAGCAGCTTGCGCAGCATATGGGCTATCACCGGACGTACTTGTCGAAGCTGTTCCGGCAGCATACGGGCCTCACGCCGACGCAGTTTCTGCTCAAGATCCGGATGGAGCGCGCCAAGCTTCTCATGACGGAGGGCTCGACGATCGAGCAGATCGCCTACTCCGTAGGCTTCTCGGATCCGCTTTATTTCTCGAAACAGTTCAAGAAATGGTTCGGCTGCACGCCTTCCGAATACCGTGGCAAGCACGGGCGGCTTGCCTACGACTGCTCGCGGTAGAGAAGGCGGAGCGAAGCCGGGAAAGAGGCGTAAGTCCGGCTCCTTGCTCACTCACACGATTTTGCGCTCATATAAGCCACTACACAGACAGGAAAGGAATCCAGAAACTATGAATCGCACTTCCCTGCTCTCCCCGGGCGACCGCTTCGAAACCGGCCGCCTGTACCTCCGGCTGTTAGCGCCGGAGGATGCTCCCGCGCTGCTGGACTACCGGCAGCGCAACCGCGCCGAGCACGCTCCGTGGGAGCCCGTGCGCGGCGAAGCGTTCTTCACGGCCGAAGCTCATCAGGCGGCCATCCGCGGATTCGAAGACGAATCCGCGACCGACCGCGCTTACAGCTTCGGCGTGTTCCATCAGCCGGACGGCCTCCTCATCGGAACGGTCCGGCTGAGCCACATCGGCCGCGGTCCATTCCAGAACGCGTACGTCGGCTACAGCATCGACGCGGCGTACGGCGGCCGCGGCCTGATGACCGAGGCGCTGCGCGAATGCCTGCGCATCGCCTTCGGCCCCCTCGGCCTGCACCGGGTGCAGGCCGCGATCATCCCCCGCAACGCGCGTTCGCTGCGCGTGGCGGAGAAATGCGGCTTCGTGCGGATCGGCCTCAGTCCGCGATATTTGAACATCGCCGGCGTGTGGGAGGATCACATCTTGTTTGCGCTTACAAGTGAGGATTTCGAATAACTCCGTATGGAGCTTTCCTACGATGATACATACATTTTTTTCTAGTTATACTGCAATTATCATACAAAAACGGACAAGTTTCAAGCGTTTGTCGGAGCTCTCTCCCTTATATGAGACTGGCGAAAATTTTCCTCCTTTCTCCTTTTCATGAACGCAAAAATCGTATGTTTATCCGTTCCTGAAAAGCACATAAAAAAGCCCGGTCATCCGTCTAAAGGGATGCCGGGCTTTTCTCGTATTTCATTATTTCTTCAAGCTGTCCCAAGCTTTCTGGAAGTCTTGAAGCATTTGATCTTTGCTGAGCTGCTTGCCTACATAACCCTGCATGGTGTCGCCGAACTTCTTGGAAGTCGCTTCGCCGCCAGGGAATTTGAACCAGTTCCAGGAAAGCGTTTTGCCGTCTTTCGCGTATTTCATAATGTCGGCGGCAAGAGGGCCCACGACTTTTTCATCCACGGAGATGGTTTTGAAAGCCGGAATGAACTTGAATTCGTTGGTGATATACTTTTTACCCATATCGGACGTTACGAGCCAGTTCAGGAACTTTTTCGCCTCATCCTTGTTCGGGGAGTTCTTGTTGATAACCCAGTTGTTCGGCACGCCCACGAGCAGCTTGTCGTTAGCGGCGGCATCGTCAGAGATCGGCATCGGAAGGAAGCCGATGTTGATGTTCGGGTTCGTCTTGGAAATTTGAACCTGCGTCCAGTTGCCCTGCTGCGTCATAGCGGCTTTACCGGTTGCAAACTCCGTCACTTGCGTGTTGTAGTCGGTTTGCAGAGGGTTTTTGTTGCCGTATTTAAGCGTCAGGTCAAACAGCTTCACCCAGTTGTCGAACACGGCATTGCCCGGTATTTTTTGCGAGCCGTCGTTCAGGCCTTTAATGAATTTGTCGGGGTCCGGCTGGTTTGCAAACGGAACGTTCACGAAGTGATTGCCGAGTACCCACCACTCGCCGTAGCCGTTCACGAATGGCGTAATGCCTGCCGCCTGGAGCTTCTTGGCCGCGTCTTCCAGCTGTGTCAGAGTCTTCGGAAGCTCGGTGATTCCGGCTTTCTGGAACAGATCTTTGTTGTAGATATAGCCGTAGCCTTCCAGGCCTACCGGCATGCCGTAAATTTTGCCGTCTTTGGAAATCGGATCGCCTGCGCCCTGCGCCAGATCTTTTACCCACGGCTGATCGGACAGATCTTCCAGATGCTCCTGCCAGACGTCGAGGTCGGAGTTACCGCCGTTGTTGAAAATGTCGGGCTTGTCGCCGGAGTTGAATTTCGCTTTCAGCGCCGCGCCGTAGTCCGCGCCGCCGCCGACCGTCTGAACTTCGATTTTGACGCCGGTTTCTTTTTCGTACTCGGCAATCAGCTTCGAAAGCGCCTCGGCGATTTCCACTTTAAACTGGAACATTTTCAGCGTGACATTCTTCTTCTCGCCGCCTGCCGCGGGGGAACCCGACGGAGATGCTCCTCCTTGCCCCTGGTCTTTACTGCCGCAGCCTGCGAGCAAGCCGCCTACGAGAGCGGTGGTGAGACCTACCGCGATCCATTTTTTATTTGTGGTCATGAAAGAAAACCTCCCTTTTCTGATGCAAACCTTGGTTTGGTTGTATAAGCGTGACCTAGCGGTGCTGCTCTATGCGGTAAACCCCGGTAATCGGGATAATCGCCGTTCTCAGGTGATGCGAAAACTGTTTGCCTGGCGAAAAGTACCGGTTTCGGCCGAAGTTAAGCCGGATGCTCAGCCTTTGACCGAGCCTGCCGTGATGCCTTCGATGATGTGCTTTTGCAGCAGCAGGAAGAAAACGATGATCGGCAGGACGCCCAGGGTCAGCGCCGCCATGGCGAGATCCCACTGTTTCGTGTACTGGCCGAAGAACGCGTAAGTCGCAAGCGGAATCGTATGCAGCTTCGTGTTCGTCAGAACGAGGGACGGAAGCAGATAATCGTTCCAGATCCATAAGCTGTTGAGCAGAATCACGGTTACCGCGATCGGCTTCAGCAGCGGGAATACGATCCGCCAAAAAATGCTGAACCATCCGCAGCCGTCCACCGTAGCCGATTCCTCGATTTCCTTCGGAATGCTTTTGATAAACCCGTGGAACAGGAAGACGTTCAGGGAGACCCCGAAGCCGAAGTAGCAGACGACAAGTCCGAGCCGGCTGTCCATCAACCCCAGGTTGTTCGCAACCTTCACCAGGGGAATCATAATGGACTGGAACGGGATGACCATGGCCGCCACGAACAGCAGGAACAGCACATTGTTCAGCTTAGAGGGCTTGCGCACGAACCGGTAAGCCGACATGGAGGCGAAGATAACGAGTCCGATGTTCGACAGCACCGTAATCATCAGCGAGTTGCCCATCACTTGCGGGAAGTGGATGATATCCACGACTCGGGAGTAATTGTCCAGGCTGAACGACTTCGGAAGCGAAGCCGTATTTTGCAGCAGCTCCGCAAACGGTTTAAACGAATTTACGAGTACGAAGTAGAACGGGACCAGGAATAGGATGCCCAGTAAAGCCGTAAGAACTTCCAGAATAAAGGTCCCCGACGTATATTTGCTACCGCTGCTCATGATTCCACCTCTTTCCGCTTGGTGTAGGAAACCTGGATGAGGGAGATCAAAGCGACCACGAAGAAGAAAATCAATGCTTTCGCGGTACCGAGGCCGAGCCGGTTATTCCGGAACGCTTCCTGGTAAATGTTCAGCGCTACCGATTCCGTGGAGTTGAACGGACCCCCTTTGGTCAGGGACAAGTTCAGGTCGAACATTTTGAACGCCCAGGAGATCGTCAGGAACAAACAGACGGTAAAGGCCGGCATAATCAGCGGCATCGTCACGCTGCGCAGCAGCTGCCATCTTCCCGCTCCGTCGATCGTGGCCGCTTCCATCAGGTCTTTGGGCACATTGGCCAGCGCCGCGATGTAGATGACCATCAGGTACCCGGCTCCCTGCCATACCGATACGATGACGATTCCCCAGAAGGCCGTAGGCGCGTCGCCCAGCCAGGGAAGATTAAAGAACGAGATTCCCGTCATCTCCCCGATCGAGGCGAAGCCTTTTACGAAAATAAACTGCCAGATAAAGCCGAGCAGCAGCCCCCCGATAACGTTCGGCATAAAGAACACGGTCCGCAGAACGTTGCGCGTTTTGAACGCTTTCGTCAGGAGCAGAGCCAGGACAAACCCGACCAGGTTCGTTAAAATAATCATGGCTACCGAAAACCGGATCGTGAACCAGAAGGCGTTATGGAAATCGGTATCCTCGAAAATGATCCGTTTGAAGTTGTCCAAACCGATAAATTTGACCCCTTCGCTGACTCCGTTCCATTCCGTAAAAGCGTAATAAAGGCTCATCAGAAACGGAACGACGACAATCAAGGTGAAGAATAGAAGTGCCGGTCCGACAAATACCCATTGCTGAAGCCAGTCGTGCGTTTTGGAGCGAGTAGTCAAGATTTCCCTCCCCCTTTCTAGTGCAATCGCTTTCAAATGTGTCTTTTTTTGATTTATACTGTGATTGTAATGCAGTTTAATGACGTTAAACACACCTTAAATTGCTCCTTTGGTGGACTATTTTGCGCTTGGGGCAAAACTTTCGCCCGTGTATTTGCACGCCGGGCATCCTGATGTACACTTACTATGCCGACAAGAAGCCGGCATGACCACAAAGCAGCGACAGGGGGGGAATTGCGATGCGGTCCAGACTCCGCAACAAGCTCATCGCCTTTATTCTGGCGGCTACGATCCTGCCGATCGCGACTTCTATTCTCGTCTCTCACTTCTATACGCAGTCCAAGCTGGAAGACAAAGCGATCCGGGACAATCTGAATCTGATTCACCAGGGAAAGCTCAATCTGGATACGTACCTCCAGAGCGTCGAGCAGAACATGAAACTTCTCTATCACAATACCGTGATGATGGAAATACTGGAGAACCGGACAGACAACTTCTTTTCCGAATCCCGTCTGTTTCTGACGGAGCAGGAAGTTTTACGCTCCATGCAGACGTTGAAATATGCGTCGCAGGATGTCCGCCAGGTTTACTTATATGTGGAACAAGCGCGCAAATCGTATCTTTTATCGGAAAACAGGCTCGTCCGGACGGATCAGGGAGCCGCTCCCTTCAAACCGGATATCCGCCGGGAAGAAAGCCGGATTACGCCTCCCCACCCCATGTCCGCCTACGGCAAGCAGTTCTTTATCTACTCGTCCGGAGACGTATTCACCTACCAGACGGCTTTGACCAACATCGTGGACAATATTCCGCTCGGTTCTCTGTCCCTGGATTTCTCGCCCGACACGATCAAAGCGATCTGTGACGAGCTTTACACCAAAGGCAGCGAGGAACTTTATATTATCGGGCCGTCCGGCGAAATTATGTACCAGGCCCATCCCGATCCGGAAGGAAGCAAGAAACCCGTGCCGTGGCTCCAGGAGCTGAACCAGTCGGCCTCCCGCACGGAACGCGGTTACTTCCGTTCGGAGGATGCTTCCTACAACGGCATTCATATTTACGAAACCATCCATGCGCCCGGAGGGAGCTGGCTTCTCGTCAAAGGGGTTCCGGATTCCGTTCTTTACAAAAGTCAGCGGGAACTTACCGGCATATGGACGCTCGTCGGCGTTATTTTTCTGGGACTCGCAACCGTCGTGACGATCTATGTCTCCCTGCGGATGACCGCCCCCATCTCCGCGCTGATCGGCTATATGAACAAAATCGAGTCCGGGAACATGAACGTGGACATCCGGGTCAAAGCCGACGACGAGCTCGGCATACTCGCCAGACGCTTCCGTTCGATGATGCACACCATCAATGAATTGATTCTCCGGGAATATAAGCTGGAAGTCGCGAATAAAACGAATGAGCTTAAGGCGCTGCAGGCCCAGATTAACCCGCATTTCATCAACAATGCGCTGCAGTCGATCGCGGCCCGTTCTCTCCAGAAGGGAGACCGCGAGGTGTATTCCCTTATTTCTTCGCTCGGCAAAATGATGCGGTACAGCATGAAAACGGAAGAAACGATCGTTCCGTTAAAAAGCGAATGGGACTATGCGAAGTCCTATATTAAGCTTCAAAAACAGCGTTTCCGGGACCAGTTTGAAGCGGAAATGGAGCTCGAACCCGGTCTGGAATCGATTCTGGTGCCCAAAATGGTCATCCAGCCGCTTGTCGAAAACTATTTCAAACACGGATTCGACGGCAGCCGGAGCGATAACATCGTCCGCATCGTATGCCGCTCCATCGGTGACCGCAGCCTGCTTCACATCGAAGTCTCCGATAACGGATTCGGCATTGGAGAAGACAAACTGACGGCGCTGCGCGCGGACCTGGAAGCCTGTATGGCGGAAATGGGCGAGCCCGGAAACCATATCGGCCTGGCAAACGTGCTTTCCCGTCTGAAGCTTTATTACCGGGAGCAGACCACCATGGAAATTGGCCGCGGAGAAGACGGCGGTTTCCGCGTCTTGCTGACGATACCGATTATGCAGGAAGAAGGTGAACCTGAATGAAGGCGCTCATCATTGATGACGAGGCTCACGTCCGCGAGACAATCCGGCTGCTCGTGGACTGGGGGCAGTACGATATTACCGAAGTGCTGGAGGCTTCATCAGGCGAGGAAGGCATCCGGCTGATGACTGCCGAGAAACCCCAGCTTGTCTTTACCGACATCATGATGCCGGGCTTGACGGGGCTTGACGTGCTCAGCCGGATCGCCGAAAGCGGCATTCCGACCAAAGCGATCGTCATCAGCGGCTATGACGATTTCACTTACGTGCGCAGCGCCCTCCAGTTCGGCAGCTTCGATTACTTGCTGAAGCCGATCGACGAGGAGGAGCTGGAGGAAGCGGTCGGACGGGCTGTCTCGGCGTGGCGCAGCGAAGAGAACGAACGCGCCCAGCGGCTGCAGTCGGAGACCAAAGCGAACCTGTACAAACCGATGCTGGCCGACAAGAGCTTCGTCCAGCTGCTGCTCGATCCCGAGCAGTATCCCCTTCACGCGGAAACGCTGGAGCGTGAATTCGGCATCGGCCGGGATCAGAAGCAGGTGCTCGCCGCCGTCGTCTCCCTCCAGCCGCTGGATGCGAGACTGCAGGCGAAGTTCGAAAGCGCGATGGATCTGCTCTTGTTTGCGGTCACGAACATATGCAGCGAATTTATGAGCAAAAGCAATCTCGGCCTCGCGTTCCGCCACTGGCACCGTCATGCGGCCGTTCTGCTCTTCTTCGACCGCTTCCATCAGGCGGGCGCGATCCTGGAAGAGATCAACGCGGGCCTCTATGCCGCCCTGCGCGGGCACTTCCACCTCGGCTACGGAACGGTCCAGCCGTTTCCCTCCGGGATTCAGCGCACGTTCCACGAAGCGGAGACGGCCCTTCAGCTGCGCAACCTCCGGGAGCAGGATATCTTCCTGCATCCCTATCACGTGCGCAGGCAAGCCCTCGGCACTCTGCAGGCGCCGCTGGCCGCGCGCGAGGACGAGCTGACGCTGGCGGTCCGGATGAACGACTTGGCGGGCATCCGCCGCGTGCTGGAGCAGTGGGAGCTGCAGATCCGCAAGCTCCCGTATATCCACACCCGCCAGCTGGAAATGTGGTGGCAGGAGTTCACCCTCTTGCACAGCCGGCTGCTGCTGGAGAATGAGGTCGATGAGGACGGCGAGGAACAGCTCGGCGCGGCGGACGACTTGTCTTTCTGCCTGCCGCTTGACGAGCACGGAAAGCCGGACCTGGCTATCTGGACGAAGCGGATGGAATCGATTCTGACGGGCATCGCCCAGTTTCTGCTGCGGGGCGACCGGAATTCGGTCATCCGCAGCATCGAGAAATACGTGCGGCTTCATTACCGCGAACAAATTCTGCTCGACGATTTGTCCGAGAGGTTCCATCTCAGTCCCAGCCATATTTCCCGTTCGTTTAAGACCGAGTTCGGAGAAAATTTATCGGATTACGTGACGCGCCTGCGCATTAACAAAGCCAAGCTGCTGCTGGCCGACCCCGAGCTGAAGATCAATACGGTCGCGGAAGCGGTCGGCTACCAGGACGAGAAATATTTCAGCCGCGCTTTCAAAAAAAGCGAAGGCATCTCCCCGAATCTGTTCCGCAAGCGGAATACTTGCCCGGCAGCGGATTGAAGGGGCGCAGACCGTTCGCGCAAGTGCCTCCTTTCCCCGGTTCCATACCGACATTCCATGGAATCGATCTTTACTTTGTTCCATAAAGAAGCGGCGGCCCGTGATCGGACCGCCGCTGTTCTTTTGCTTTTTTATTTCCCGAGAATGACCAGATCCTGCGCCGCTTCGGAAGCCGCAATTTCCTCCGCAGCCAGCTTGCCGGGAATTTGGCCTTCTCCGCTTTTAATCGAGCGGATTCCTTCCGCCGCGTTGAGCGTGACTTCTTTCGCTTTGCCGACCAGCTCAGTAGTCTTCTCCCCTACGGTACGTGCGATTTCCTGTGTTTTCTCCGACACGTTGGCGGCCTGCGCGGCAATATCCGAGCGCAGCTCCTTGCCCGACTTAGGAGCGAATAGCAGCGCCGTCACCGCGCCCACAACACTTCCGAACAACGCTCCGAATACCAGATCTTTCGTTCTTGTCGAGTTAGCCATTTAGCATCTCTCCTTTAAAATTGGTGGGGGTTTCCGGACCGCGCGAACCTTATCCCGCTGTCCGGCCTTCAGTGCATCCGCTCTCTGCCGATCGGCAGTCTAGCCCTTGCGGAGCGGGGGCGATACGTCGGCGGCCTCGCGGCTTTGGCTTACGGCTCACAACTTCCGGTATCCACGGTTCTGCCGCCTTTACAGACCATCCGGGGAAACGCCGTTTCCCCGCCGGGCCGAAGGCGGAGCGCCTGAATCCCGCGAAGGTTCGGAGGATCCGGCTGCGGCTTCGCTTCCGCTTTTCCGCCATCGTTGCCACAGCTCGATTCCCGCGGCCGTCCAGTCGGCTGCTTCCACAATCCGGTTCTGCCGGGTATGTACAGCCTGCTGTACCTTCAGAACCGACTCCGCCAGCGCGGACGCCGCACCGCCGACAGCTTCCGCGCCTTCATGCAGGGCGGTGCCGAACTTTGCGGCTCCGTCCAGAACACTCCGGGCGGTGCGGAGGTGCGACCGTGTCTCTGCGGCGAGCTCTTTCGTCTCCTCCAGAAGCTCCGCTGTCCGGTCCGCCGTCTCCTCCAGCCGCAGCCGGGACTTTCCGAGCGCTTCCTCCAGCCGGATCAGCGACTGCCGGAACGCCTGCAGCGCCAGTACCGCCTGCCAGACCAGGATCGCAAACGCGATTGCCGCACAGACCGCGGACAATTCGATCCACGTCATCCTTTCGCCACCTCCGCTGTTAGTGTGCCCCCGCTGCGGCTGTCTGTCTTCTAGACGAATGCCCAGGGGATAATACAGTATAAGCGTATCTCCCGTTTTTGACACAGTTTCCGGAAGAAAAATGGAAAAAAACGTGAAAACACCCGTCCATCCCGCTTAAAACGGGAGGAACGGGTGCATAAAACCGATCGTCAGACAGCGTTCGACGACTGAATTTTGGGACGATAGCCCGGGAAGCGTTCTTTGAGCTGGGCCGTAACCAGACGGAAAGCTTCATCCGTATCCGCGGCCTGCAGCGTAACGATTTCCTGCTCATAGTTCTGCGCGGCATGCGCGTAGCGGGGGTCGTAATAATGCTCCAGCATCAGAGCGACCGCCTCGCCAAACCGGTCTTCCTTCAAATACTGCTCAATGGCGGCCGCAATGGGCGAATGGATGCGCTTCTTAATGAGCTGATACGCATCGATACATTCTTCCTTATGCAAAGACGGCTGGTAGTCCGCCAAGATATTGGCCACACGGCGCTCCATCGGAATGTCCAGGAAAAGGGGGATCCCCGCTTCCTTGGCATCGAACAGGAAATCGGGCATGACGACCTTCCCGACGCGTTTGCTCTCGGCTTCCACAAGGACGAAAGGCTGTTCATTGACTTCCATCAGCTCATGGACCAGTCTCGACTCGAACGTCTTCTGGTTGCTGGGACGCAGTCCGATCTGGCCGAAAATAGAGCCGCGGTGCTGTGCCATCGTCTCCAGGTCCAGCACCGGATATCCCGCTTCTTTCAGCTTCTGAAGCAGCTCGGTTTTGCCCGAACCGGTCGGGCCGGCGATCACGACACAGACCGGCTTGAACTCGAACGTTTCCAGCTTTTCATGCGTCCATTTGCGGTAAGAACGGATACCGCCCGACAGCCTGTACATCTGGATTCCCATCAGCGAGGTCACGGTCGCGGCCGTTTTGCTCCGCATGCCCCCGCGCCAGCAGAAGACGGCTTTCTGACCGGGAATTTCTTCGAATTGTTTAATAAATGACGGCAGCTTGGCCGAAAAAATCTCCAGCCCCTTCTCCTTCGCCGCCTGGACGCTGACCTGTTTATAGATGGTGCCGACTTCCTTACGTTCCCCGTTGTCGAACACCGGAATATTTCTGCTTCCAGGGATAGTGAACTCTTCGAATTCTCCCTCCGAGCGCACATCGATCAGCTGGATGCCCCGCTGCTCCTGAAGCTCAAGCAGCTGTTCAACCGTAATATCACGAAACATTGGTGCAAACACTCCTTTGATTTGCCGGAAAACGGGCTGTTAACGGATGGTTTTCGCGACGGCAATCCGCCCCGGATGATCGGCCGTCGTTTCGCCGATCATCGCCGCTTCGACGCCTGCGGCGAGCAGGCGGGCCAGCAGCTCGTCCGCATCCGCAGCCGCCGCCGAAATGAGCAGCCCGCCGGATGTCACCGCGTCGCACAGCATCCACTGGCCGATTTGATCGATGGACGGATCGAAATCGACCGTATCCTGTACGTGCGCGAAATTGTTCTTCGTGCCGCCCGGTACGAAGCCGGCCTCGGCCAGCTCGCGCACGCGCGGAAGAAACGGCACGTCATCGGCGCCGATACGCACGCCCACGCCGCTGCCTTTGGCAACCTCGGACGCGTGTCCGAGCAGCCCGAAGCCGGTGACGTCCGTGCACGCGTGCACTTCGAAGCCGTCCATGACTTCGGCGGCCGTTTTGTTCAGCGTCGCCATCACCGATGTGACGCGCCGTACTTCTTCCTCGCTGAGCTGATCCTTTTTGATGGACGTCGTCAAAATACCCACGCCGATCGGCTTCGTCAGAATGAGCTTGTCCCCGGGCTTCGCTCCCGCATTGGTCCGCACCCGGTCCGGATGAATCAGCCCCGTTACGGCAAGGCCGAATTTCGGCTCGTTATCGTCGATGGAATGGCCGCCCACAAGCGTGGCGCCGGCTTCCTGGACTTTATCGGCCGCCCCTCTCAAAATATCGGTAAGCACCTGCTTATCGAGCGTTTTGATCGGAAAAGCCACGATGTTCAGCACGGTCAGCGGTTTGCCGCCCATGGCGTAAATATCGCTGATCGCGTTCGCTGCCGCAACCTGACCGAAAGAATACGGATCGTCTACAATCGGAGTAAAAAAATCGACGGTCTGCACGAGAGCCAGATCATCGTTAAGTTTATATACGCCCGCATCGTCGCTCGTATCCAGACCGACTAGCAGATTCGGATTCGGCAGCGGAGCCGGCATTCCCCGCAGAACTTGGGACAGATCGGCCGGACCGATTTTACAGCCGCAGCCTCCTTTGCTGGAGAGGGAAGTTAATTTGACGGGTTGAGCATCTTTCATGGGGTTCACCCTTTTCACACAGAATGGTTGACACACTTCTTCTATTGTATACCAAGCTTGCGGATTCTTAAAATAATCTTGTCCTGTGCCCCTCGCCGGTTGGTCATGACGCCGCGCCTTTTCATGTGATAACATGGGGATATACGGGAGCTTTTCCCGCTTAAACAACCGAAAGCGAAGTGAACGAAGTGGAACGTGAACAGGGACTCCAGGAACTGGAACGCACCCGACTTATCGCCATTCTCCGTGGCGTCAAACCGGGACAAATTATCCGCACGGCGGAAGCGATGCTGGAAGGCGGTGTTACCGTCCTCGAAGTCACGCTTAATACGGACGGGGCGCTGGACATGATCCGGGAACTGAAGAGCAGGCTCGGCGGCCGTATGTTTATCGGAGCGGGCACCGTTCTGGATCTGGAGGATGCGCGGCAGGCCATCGAAGCCGGTGCCTCCTTCCTCGTTACTCCGAACACCGACGAGGCCGTGATCGCGTATTCGGTTTCGCAAGGCATCCCGATCTTCCCCGGCGCGATGACGCCGACCGAGATTGTCCGCGCTTGGAAAGCCGGCGCACAGGCCGTCAAGGTGTTCCCGAGCACCGGTCTCGGTCTTACCTACATACGCGAATTGATGGGCCCGCTGGACCGGGTGCCTATGGTCGCCGTCGGCGGTGTCACGGCCGGCTACATCGGCGAATATCTGCAAGCGGGCTGCTATGCGGCCGGCGTAGGCAGCTCCTTGTGCAAGCTCGCCGATATCGACGCGGGTCGCTTCGACGTCATCACCGCGAATGCACGCCGGTTTACGGAAGCCGTCTCCCAGTGGAAGGAAGCCGTATGGACGTCCTGACATTCTTCGGCACCGGCGACTCCATGGGCGTCCCCCGCGCCTACTGCGACTGCGGCGTCTGCACGGAAGCCCGCACAACCGCGGTCAACCGCAGGCTGCGCTCGTCCGCCCTGCTGGACACCGGCACGGCCGAGGGCAGTCTGCTCCTTGACTGCGGACCGAACTGGGGCCTGCAAATGGAGCGGGCCGGCCTTAGAGACCTGCGCCATGTGCTCATTACCCATGCGCATTACGACCATATCGGCGGCCTTCCTGAGTACGCCGATCTATGCCGCTGGCTGGGCATCCGCGGCAAAGTGTATGCCGCCGCGGAGGTCGTGGACCGGATCCGCGCCATCTTCCCCTGGATCGACCGCAATCTCGATTATATCGCGGTCGATGAAGGTTTCTCCTTCGGCGGCTGGGAGATCCGCCTGTGGAAGGTAACGCACGGGGCAAACGGATTTTCCTTTGCCCTGCGGTTTGATCGCGGGGAGCAATACAGCTTCGTCTACTGCCCCGATTCCATCGGCTTGAACGAGCAGGAGAAAGCTCCTATGCATGGTCTTGATCTCCTTGTGCTCGGCACGAGCTTCTACAAGGAGGAAGGAGCCGGGCGCTCCGTCTACGATGTGACGGAAGCGCTTGAGCTGCTGCGGGAAGTGAAGCCTTCCCGTGCTGTTTTCACGCATCTGTCGCACGGAATCGACCTGCTGGAAGATTACGCGCTCCCCTCCGACGTCAAGTTCGCTCAAGCCGGGCTGAGCATCGCTCTGTCCCGCGATTCCGGCTAACGCCAGTCTCTTGCCTTCCGTGCGGATAAGAAGCGCGATGCCGCACGAGCCGCCGGTTCCGGTTATACAACCGCTCCCGCTCCTGCCACGCAGCTTTTTGTTCTCCGCAGCTTCCAATGATGCTTGGTCGCTGTCTTCAACCCGTTCTATTATTCCGGACGGCACTCGATAATAGAAGGAATGCCCTTGGGCATCGGCCCCGCCCCCGAGTCCTCCGGCAGCTCTATACAGGCAAAAAGAAGAAGCCCTCCCCGACGTCCGTAAGGACGAGGCTGGCTTCTTCTTTTCTTTGTAACGCGGCCGGTACTACAAATCAGAAGCTCTCCGCCCGGCGAATCTGATACACGCACTTGGTCCCGCCTTTGGCCAAACATTCGGTGCGTTCGACCGGCGTTCCGAGCAGCTCCTGGAATAAGGCAAGCTCACATTGACAGGCCTGCTGGTATTGGTCCGCAACCTGGGCGATCGGGCAGTTATGTTCGTTCAGAATATAATCCCCGTTCTCCCCTTGCTCCAGACTTACCATATAGCCGTTGTCGTTCTGAATCCGGGCCAATTCGGCGACCTTCTCCGGGAAAGACTTGCCTTCCATCCGGGAGCTGTAGCGCTCCGAAAGTTTGTCTTTGCGCCTTTGAAATAGCCGCGTCAGTTTTCCTTCGCCTTCTTCCGCAACCAGCTCCTCCAGAAGATCCAGAGTCAGCGCGTTATATTTCTTGGGAAATAAATCATCCGCTTCTTTCGTGAGCGAATACATATGCAAAGGCCTGCCCATTGCCTGGCGTGCCAGTTTTGATTCGATAAAACCATCTCGATCCAGCGTGTTTAAATGGCGTCTGACGGCCATCTCCGTAATCCCAAGCTCCTTGGCAAGTTCCCCTACACTGAGAGGGCCCCGGGTCCTGAGCAGAGATAACACGATTTTGCGGGTCGACAGCTCTGCGTCGCGATACATGAGAATCACCTGCCTGATGCCTAGATAGTCTCATTGTATCGTAACCTTGGGCATAAGTAAATTATGAAACATAAAAGTATAAAAACACCTGGTTGCGTCTTTCCCCGAGTGTCAGATCATTTCTTTTTCGATAAAAGCTTCCACCGAACGGGTGAAATCCGGGAGAATGACGGGCAGTTCTTTCAGCAGAGGGTGTACCCCTTCTCTGGAAAACGTATCGTACTCCTGTACGAGAGGCTTGCGAAGTTTCACCAGCGCCAGCAAAGCCGCTGTCGTTTCTTCCGAAAACACTTTTTCCGTTCCCAGAATGTCGATAATGTCTTCATAGCTGCTCGCGTCTCTCATCAGAAAGCCGTCAATGATCAGGCTCCCCACATCCGTGACGGTTTCGATCGCCAGATGAAGAACACGCTCTTGGGCCAGGTACGTGATCAGACGCTTGTCCCCGTTCGAGAATGCCTGCTCCAGCTCGGTGCAGCCTGTCAGCAGTTCGGGTACGAAAGCGAGTCTTTGTTTGATTTGATCTACATTAACATAATACATGGCGGCTATTTCCGCCTCCTTTTCTTGCTCCATTTCGACCAGGCCAGCATAACAACGAACATAATCACGACGATTATGACCAGGAGTACGCTCTGCATCAAGTATTCCATGCTGAGCTTGGACTTCCCGCTATCTCCGGCGGCCGCTGCAATGTACATTAGATCCATCTGTGTTCCAGTACCTTTCTTGTCGGCTTGCGCCGCTTTCTTCTCTCAACTAAGTGTAGCCAACCCCCGGCGCCGCCGTCAAGCTAAGCCGCGGGCTTCAGGGCGGCAGCTTCGCAAGCGTTTGACGCCAATCGTCACTTAAACCGGGCAAGGATCGCCCAACGGCGCTGTTTTCGCCTGCTGTATTTAGGTAAAGATTTGTATACGTCGAGGGATTCCCGGAAAGCTTCCTTCGCTTTTTCGGTACGGCCGAGTTTGCCGTAAAGCAGCCCCAGACGATAATACGCTTCCACCGAAGAAGATTGTTCGTCGCGGAAACGTTCCAGCATGTCCACGGCCCGCTGCGGTTCGCTTTCCGCGAGGGCTTCACCCATTTGCAAATAGGGATCGCCGTATTTGACGCGCGGGTTAAGCTCCAGCGCTTTGGTCATGTAAGCAAGGCCTTCTTGCAGCTGATCCATTTTCAGCAGACACAGGCCGATTTCGTAGGAAACATCCGCCGATTCGGACATGACCGGCTCCACCTCGCGCAAATAGACAAGCGCCTCGCGGTATCTCCGTTTGTCGATCAGAAGACGCGCCAATTCCAGCTTCGAGGAAGCGTGATGCGGATTCGCGCGCAGTTCCTGCCTCAGCTGCGAGATGCGCCGGTTTCTTTTCAAGGGCCGCAGCAGACTGGGTGAGAGACCGATAAAACGGCGGTCGATGACATACAAAACGACGAGCAGAATGATCAATGCGAGCAGAGGACTCCGGGTGATATAGAGCAAGAGCGAGAACAGAAAAAATTTCCCAAGCAAACCTATCTCTCCTTCCGACCTTTTCTTTCCGCAACTTATCGTACCATAATTTCCAAAAAACCTCATGAAATTGTTTGTGTGACATTGTTGTGACATCCGTGTGCGGGGGCCGGGACATTTTTCCTGAAGGAGGTATGTGCTTCCGGCCTCTTTTTAGTATAATTAGACTCAGCATTCTCACGCAGAAAGGATTTCGGTCTGAATATGAATGAACAACAAGCGCGTAAATGGAGTGTTATGCGGCGCAAAGGTCCCGGTATGTACGTTATGCTCAACTTCGCACTCCCGGTAGGACTTGTGCTGACTGCTCTGGTCTCGCTTCTGGAATACTCGCTGGCCGGCGAACTGATCGGGATTTGGCTGCCGATCCGGCTGATCGTGTTCTGCTTTATCGGGTTTTTCCTCGGCATGTTCCGCTGGCAGTCGGTGGACAAGAAGTATCAGCAGGTGGCGCCTAAGTACGGATTGCCCGTTCAATTGGAAAAAGGAACTAAGTAATCTCCCGCCAAGGGGTTCTTTTTCCTTCGGGGGTATCGGAATTAAAAAAGATCGCTTCTTCGTCCTCCGGACGGAAAAGCGATCTTTTTTAACGGAAGGGGCTCTGCGGCCCGGGCCGGGTATAAGGGCGGGTGGGCTTACCGCAGCCGCGAGTTCCGTGCATCTTTATAACCTTGAGAGGAGCCTCCGGGCTGTTTAAAAGCGGCCTTCCTGAAGTTCACGCTTGACGTCGCCATGCTCCAGCAGCCTCGCTTCCAGCTGATCTTTTTGCAGCTCGTAGATGTTGGTCGAGCTGGACAGCAGCTCGGCGGTAACGTCCTCGTACGCGTCATGCAGGTTGTTGTTGTACCAATCCAGCGTCTGATCGGCGTCGTTGCGGTAAACCGGACCCAGCTTGAAAGACGTTTCCCCGGCGCTGCCTGAGGACGATGCCCCGTGAGGCTTTTCGAACTTGGCCAGCAGAGGCTTGTCAAAGCCCTCTACCGCAAATTCGACATCGGCTACTTGGACGTCTTTGTGATTTGTAATCCGCGTTACTTTAGCGTGCTTGATGTAGGTATCCATAGCTCTCTCCTGTCTTTGGCATCGTATCCTTTAGCGGGTAGTATGCCCGGAGAAGCGTATTTTATCGGCTGCGAACTTTCCCAGCCCGGATGAGCCGGATTCCCGCGAAAACAGCCATGACCAGCAGCACGCCCACGCTGTCCATTCCTACGTCAATGGCGTGTCCCGTCCGTCCCGGAACGAAGCTCTGGTGCCATTCGTCGGATGCGGCATACAATACGGTCAGAACACCGCCGGCCAGCCATGCGGTCCAGAAAGGCCTTTTCATCGCAAGCAGCGTGCGGATCCAGAGAAAAGCGAGCAGCGCGAACTCCGATACGTGGCCGGCTTTACGGATGATGAATTCGGTGAAATCATACGGCTTTTTGTACGTGACCAGTCCGCCGTCGTAAGTAAATTCCACTTGGGGAATCCACTGCCGGAGTACATCCTCCTGAACCAGATCCCGGATAAAAGGCCGCATATCCTGCTCCTGGTACGTCTCGGCGGATTTTGCGAAAATAAATATCATCCACACTAGCGTCGCAGCCAGCCACCAGCCATACGTGCGCAAACGGGGCTTCATTTCTTTGTGCCAGCCTCCTTACACGAACTGCCTGATGTTCTCCAACTGCCGAGCAGCCGGACTATCAGGTGTCCCCGTATTCTTCTTCGTATGTTTTTTTACGTTTTTTGGCTCCTTCGCCCGATGTCTTTCTTTGGATACTCACCAGAGCAAAAAAGTCGATAATGACGACATTGAAATAGCCCAGCAGGAAAAACGCGTTATGAAACAGCACACTGTAGGCGTCATCCGTAATACGGGCCCACCAGAGGCAGACCAAAACCGTCATCACGGTATTGAATAAAGTCGAAATTCCAAAGGAAAGCCATAGTTTACGGGTGCGCCTCATCATGACGATTCCCATGATCAACGTGATTCCGAATATTAGAACCGTAAACACCCAGTAGAGCGTATTATTCGACAATAGGACCACTCCTGCCAAAAATTACGTTCCGGCGGAACGCATACTGACCTTAGGGTAGCATGAAAACGCAGCCGCTTACAACAAAGACGGACCGGTGAATGCGTCAAAAAAAGTACTTTTTCGGGTGCTTGGAGTTTTAAAGCGGCTTGGCTTGCTTTGAACGTTGGATCTATGTATAATACAAATCACGGGTATGATACGGGGCCTTAGCTCAGCTGGGAGAGCGCATCGCTGGCAGCGATGAGGTCAGGGGTTCGATCCCCCTAGGCTCCATATAAGACAAAAAGCACTCTACGGAGTGCTTTTTGTTGTTTGAGCCAAGCGGGGCCGAACCCCGAGGGTTCAGTCCGCGCGCACGGAACGAGTGAATAGGCTTCGAAGCTTTGCTTCTGTGGAGGAGCACGGCGTCTGAATCTACCGCTAGAATGCTGCGCCGAGTTAACTTCGTCAGCCTTTTAGATCAAAGATTCGGACATCCCCCTAGGCTCCATAAGTAAAAACGCCACTACATCTGTAGTGGCGTTTTTTATGTCCAGGGGGCCGAACCCCGAGGGTTCAGTCCGCGCGCACGGAACGAGTGAATAGGCTTCGAAGCTTTGCTTCCGTGCAGGAGCACGGCGTCCGAATCTTCCGCTAGCATGCTGCGCCGAGTTAACTTCGTCAGCCGTTTAATCAAGATTCGGACATCCCCCTAGGCTACACCAACACATTAAACAAAAACGGCAGATATGTCGTTTTTGTTGCAGGTTTACTTTATTGTTTTAATGCTATACTCAATAAAAAAACCAAAAGAATCAAGGTTTCATTAGTGAAACATTTAGTGTTTAGCGGATGGTAGAGCAAGGTAAAATCACCATATAACTACAATCCAGATCAGGTGGATTCTCTTGCTGGTTAGAAGTTTTCCTTCATCAAAGGCGGAAAAGCAGTAAAGATTACTCTGACATTGTAGGGCTTATAGGGAGTCGAATTTTACTTAGTTACCCCCACCGATAAAAGTCTCTAAAAGTGAGCTTCTTTGTCGAAATATAATAAAAGAGTGTTATTAGAGGGGGATATGAATATGCTTTTGTTTAATACTAATCATTTAAAGGTTTATAACTATATTATTCATCATTTTTTACAAATAGAGATTTTCAATGAAGATGACTACATAGATATTGGAGATAAACTTGAAATCATTTTACCTAAATATTTGTTCAGAGAACAATATCATAAGTGCATAAAAATCTTCGAGGAATTATTTAGATGGACAGAAGACGAGTTTTACCACAGTATGAGTGCTTTTCACGAATTAGCTTTGTATAATTTCCTTGATTATTTGGCAAATATGAGAGAAGATATGGAACAATTTGATGATATATATTTTGATGATAAATGTCATTCATTAATTAATGAGGCTAGTCGATTAGACTTTTACGAATATAAAGAATATGACGAATTTAACGATATGTCATTGAAAGAATGCCAGAATAATTATTATGATATTTTTAATTATTCTGATTGTTTATTTGAAGAGACAGATTTTTTATTAATTGATAAATTATATAATAATCGTAAGCTTGGTGATACTAATTTAGAAAAATATCTAGGTATCAACATTGATTTTTATTATGACATTTTGCCTTTAGATATTCAAAATGAATATAAATCCAGCTATATTACTCTTTCAGGTGAAGTCTCTGGAATGCTTAATTATATTAGTCATAGATTGAAATATGGAAATTTATATAAATTGTTTTGGGAAAATAATACTCCCATTCTAGAAGAACGTATTCAATTAATTTTAGAAAATATTATGGATGCGTATTTTTATAATCAAGAAATTGATATTACTAGAGAAGCTTTATTAGGAAATGGAAAAGTAGATTTTAAACTGTATAGAAATAAAAAAGAAGATGAAAAGGTGTTAATTGAAATTAAACGAGCAAGTAGTTCATATTTAAAAAAAGGATATGAAAAACAATTGACAGACTATATGTTATCTACTAACTATAAAAATGCATTTTATTTAATTGCATGTTTTACTGATAGCGAGATTGAAAAAACTAAGCAATTTATTAGAAATCATGTCTACACCGATACAATACAATTGTATATAAATATATCCATATTAGATTTACGTAAGCGCAAGACTGCTTCTGTTTCATAAATTTTTCTGGAAAATAAATCCAGATGAATGTTATGAAGTTGCGGGAATCCTACAATTTGTATGGTTAGGAGCATGTCAGGCAATTGAAGCAAAATCACGAATGAAGAACATCCGTGTTTTCATAGGAATTTTCTCGCGACGAGACACGGAAAAATTCTAATTAAAAATAATAAAGAGGGATTTTTTTTATTATAAATATAATTCATAACTATAAAGGAGTGTTATTGATGAGAAGTGCTAAGGAAGCGACTAACTTCCCGTATAGCATGAGTACAGTTTGTTATTTTGAGGTAGATAAAAACGACCATGTGTCGCAAGTTTATCATAAAAATAAGTCAGATAGGCCGAAGCTTCTGGAAGCCTATCATAGGGTTATTAATAAAACTACAACGTTGCATGCTGTGTGGCCAGGTAATTGGAGTAGTGATTTGTTTATCATTGATGACCTTGATGCTTTTGCAAAGGCATTTAACTTTATTTGACCGATTAGACATATTTAATTTGCTCTGTATACTGGTGCTGACATCGTTCTTCAATGTTAGCTTCTTTTCTCTTTGGCTTTCTTTGGATGAAGCAAGATTGCAGGAGTCAAGCATTAGATCGAACTGGTTAGTCTAATTAAACCTCCTCAATGGTTACGAGTCATTACGGGTTACGTTTTAAATTATTGGATTCAGAAGAATCATTATCGGCCTACTGATATCTAGGGATTGCCAAATGGGTAGGATTATTGATAGGTATGATAATACTATTAGTGTTTCTCTTACATTTCAGGGTGAATTCGATCAGACTGACCCAACGTTCTGGGTAAATTAATTTCTATGGTAGTGAAATACCCAATGGCGGGAGAGCGCATCGCTCGCAGCGATGAGGTCAGCATGCACTGCGAGAGCATGTTCGTAAGGATGGCATTGCGGTCACTTGTGTGAATCCGGGCGAACTGGCAGCAGAAATTCCTTATGAGGATGGTGCGGACAAAGCGATTGCCGAATATAGCGGCACAAGAATTCCTGTACAGGATATTGTCTCAATTGTGAAATGCGTCGTCAACCTCTCCAGGGTTTCCTGTGTTAAAGAAATTCATATTCCAGCAATAACGGATTTGAATGCGTAATACTGCCCCAGAGATATGTAATTGTATACTCGGATCTTACCGCAGTTTACTGGGCACCTTTTGCGAGGTGCTTGTTTTCATTTGTGAACCAAGGGTTCGGAGAGAGGATATTCACAACAATAATTCCATGGCTGTGCGTTCTTTATCCGCTATCTCAAGTAAAAGTTTCGACGCTCGCAATAGCTCTTGGTAGTCACCTGTTCTGCCCGCACGGTCGATCGACGCAGAAACACTGACCCACATCGGAGCTATTTCCAAAAACAAACCATGGGCTTGTTCGATTTTCCGCTCTTCCAACAGATCGGCGCATTCTCTCAAAAAATCCCGATACAAATTCCGAAACAAAGCACCGCCGGTGCCCGCCCGCTCCATCAGCAACGCGGTCAGACATAAATCATGTTCGATATTGTTGCTGCGGGAAGGCCACTTTAAGATTTCATCGCTCATTTTTACAATGCCTTTATTGCCGATATTGCGAATGGGCGGGTTCAGATAGTCATACGCATTCTTGGTCAAGGATTCGCGTATAGCTGGAACGAGCGGAGGTAATTCATCGATTGGCTCGAGCGTAAAGGAACGATTTCGGGAACTCATGGGCCCTTTTGCGTTTCTGGCCGCGGCCAAACTTGTCAAGCTCGTTTTCACCTGTCCGCCCTGCTGTCTAGTGTCCGCCATGTAGGCGTGTTCATCGTTGAAGCCGTGTAAGACCGCATAGTGACCGGCAAAATGCACTTTGTTCGTAAAATAATCTAAGTAATAGGAGTCTAATTTCAGCCCAACCGGAATTCCGCGTTCGATGCAGCTCCGTACGTTCTTCCAAGCCTTGTCGACGGACGACGTTTCTTGAATATTGACGGTCAAATCAAGCCGGTTGGCGAGGTTGGCAATCAATGCGTCCGGTTTTACCCTTCCTCCGATAAACGGAAATTCCATTCCCTTCGAGTCCCAATATATGAATCCAAGCCCTTGCCCGAGTCCGAACAACAGCGGTTCAGTTAGCCGGACCCCAGCATGTTGCAGCAAATTGCCGATGGCGGTCGTCTCGCAATGTTCCCCTTGATAAGGAACAAAACTTTCAATGATTTTTGTCATGTAACCCTCTCTCTTCCAACAATTCATTTATTAGACGGACAACGAACGCCTGCTCGTTCTCGATTAAGCTTATCGGATGCAAGAACAGTGCCCTTACGTTCAGCGGCATGCTGACACCGCCTTGTGATTCGTACTTTTGGTTAATTTTCATCGAAATTTGTGCAAGGAAATCCAGCCGTTTCCGTAAAGCAAGGATAGCCTCGTCTTTCCCGATATGAGGCAAAGCAGCCAATCCGAGATCGAAGCGGTTGTCGCGTTCCCTTGTTGAAGACAGACTTTCAAGGATTTCATTTCTCAACTTGGCCATACCAGCTTCGGTGAGGGAAAACCGGGTCGGCATGGGTCCCTTGCCGGATTTCCCGTCGGATTCCTCGGGTGTGACCCACCCTTTATCGTTCAATTTCTTCAGTCCTGTATAGATCGAAGTCGTACCGATATTAGCCCATTCTCTATAACCTCGCTGATCGACTAGCTTCTTGATATCGTATCCGGAAGCTTGACCACATTCCGCGAACATTTGCAGGAGCATGAATTCGACATTCGAAATCGTGTGCATGGAGGCCCCCTTATATTTAGTATTTCATATATGTAATATAACACTAGTGTAATATAAGGTCAATAACCGAGACTACCAGATAAATAATACAGGCACGTTTGGCGCTCCCTAGCTCCAACAACACAAAAAAGCACTCTTCCGAGTGCTTTTTTTGTGTTACTGAAGCCAGCGTGGCCGAACCCGAGGGTTTAGCTTTCACAAAACTGCCGAATCGTCTGCTCTTTGATTTCTTCAACCGGATAGCCATCCGGATAGGTAGAAATCATGAGCATCATGCCGTGTAAAGTCGAAGAAAAGTACAGTGACCTCATTCTCGGGTCAGCACTGCCAAGTTTGGCAAAAAAGCCGCATTGCACTTCGAATTGATCCGCCATCGCCTCATTGAGCATCTGGCTGTACCGGGACAGAATTTTATCCTTTTCGGGCTGGGTTTGAAGATGCAAGTAAAATCGGTATATTTTCGGATGCTGTTTGACGTTGTTAATTGCACCCTCAATAATATGCCTCAACTGTTCGGAAGGCGAACTGAGTGCAGCGGCCGTGTGCATCACATGGTTAATTTCCTCTATGCGCATCTTAACCATTTCCGCGAGCAAATCTTCTTTCCCTTTATAATAGTTGTACATAAGACCTTTTGAAACGCCAGCTCTTTTGGCAATATCGTCAATGACAGAGGCATGATACCCTTTCTCGATAAAAACCTCCATTGCGGCCTTACGAATATTTTCCTTGGCAGCCTGACGAATACGATCATTCTCTTCCTGGGTTCGCGGCATCGTTAAGTTCCCCTAGCATAAAATTTCGAATGAGATTAGAGAGTTCTTCCGCATGGGTCAGGACAAGCATATGATCCGCCCCTTCAATTTCGGCGAACCGGATCAAAGGAACACGCTTGAAATGTTCGGCGATTTTTTTCATGTCCGGCCAGTCTATCGTACCTTGTATAAACAACGTTTCCGAGGCAATTTTGTCTAACCGTTCAATCGCCGGCGGCTCCGGCCAGAGAACCTCGAAGCTTTTCCACTCGGTGAAGACCCTCGTCATGTAGTGAGTATACGATTCACGCAGAAAATCCTGGTGCGGACTCGCCATTGCAGCGCGATAAATCGGTCCGGCCAAGGAAAGCTCCACAAGCTTAGAAATATCGGGAGCGGCTGCATTTACCGATGCCATATACTGAGTAAATTCGTCCGAAAAGGCATATCCGGTTAACGATGGAGCGATCACCACAAGCCGTTCTACCATGGAAGGATAAGACAGTGCAAAATCCGTCGCGACTTGCCCTCCCATTGAATGCCCGACAAGCGTGACACAGTCCAAACCCAGATGTTCGAGGAGTTTACGCAAATCCTCCACTAATGAAGTCGGTTCCAGCAAAGCGGCCGAACGTCCGGTTCCCCGGCCGTCGAAGGTAATCACCTTAAATGATTGCGTCAGATCCTGTGCCATGTACCTCCACACCCTCGAATCGACGCCGCCTGAGTGAATCATGACGATCGGAGATCCAGATCCTTGAATTTCATAATAGAGTTCCATTCTGTTAGCCTCCCTATCGTGGAAATATGTACCGTCACTATTATTATATTTATGACTGAACGTACAGTCAATGAAAATAGTGTGGAGTTCTTCAGACTTATCCCTAATGGCTCCAAAAATAAAACGCCACTACATGTAGTGGCGTTTTTAATGTCCGGGGGGACCAATCCCCTAGAGTTCATTCCCCTCTATTGAACCGATTTCAGCGACTCCACTTCCGCTGCGGAAAGACCGCTCGCTTTGGCGATGACTGAAACTTCGAGCCCAAGGTCGAGCATGTTTCGGGCGATTTCGATGGCTTTCTTTTGCTCGCCTTCGGCTATTCCTTTAGCTATTCCTTTAGCCATGCCCTTTTCCGTCGCCCACTCAATCATGGAAGCTTCATCGTGCAAATACTTCTGACGTTCTTCATATAATCGACGGGCTTCCCGGTCCTGGCTCAGAAACTCCAGCGTATCCATGGCTTTTTTCAAAGTTGGTTCGTTCATTTTCAGCACCTCCCAATTCGTTTTGTCCACACCTTTCAAGAACAACAGCCAGTTGATCAGACCGCCTTCAACCGGAGCAGCCTTCTCGTCCAGTTTGGACAGTTCCATAAAATGAACTTCGATATCGTCACATAGCTCCAGCCCCGTGTGATCTTCCCTCAAATGATAGACATTATGATACCGGTCGTTGGAAATAAACGTATAGTTCGCCTTGACGATCGAACCTATGGAACGTGTAAAAGCTGCCGCCCTCTCTGAAAGTCGTCCCCTCAACCAAACTTAATCGCCGTTCCCCTCACCGTCAACATCCCCTCCGCGTAATCCGGATTCTCCAATAGAGGGCGGCCGATCGCGATAACGTCCGCCAAACCGTCTTCAAGGATGCGGTCGGCGAGGCTGCGGGTATAAATTTTCCCGACGGCGATGACCGGAATTTCGAAATGCTGCTTGATGGCGGCCGCATGAGGCAGCTGATAAGCGGTGTATACGTCGCTGGGCTGCACCGGGATAATCCCGCCCGTAGAAACATGGATAGCGTCCAGCTCGGACTCCAGCGGCTTTAGCATACGGGCCCATTCTTCAGGGATCAGTCCGCCCTCGCTGTAGTCGGTGGCCGAAATCCGGATAATGACCGGATAATCACGGCCTACCTCATCTCTGACAGCCGCTAAGACCTCTTTTAAAAACCTGGCCCTGTTCTCGGAACTTCCCCCGTAAGCATCGGTCCGTTTATTGGACAACGGGGATAAAAATTGATGAATCAAAAACCCGTGCGCCGCGTGCAGCTCAATGCCGTCAAACCCCGCTTCCTTACTGCGCCTTGCCGCCATCCGGTATTCGCCTAGGATAGAACTGATCCCCTCTGCCGATAATTCTTGCGGCATGCCGTATTGATCGTCGAATGCAATCGCACTCGGTGCGACCAAAGCAGTCGTAACTTCCGGCGAAGATTTTCTTCCCCCGTGCGACAGTTGGATAAAGACCGGGGTATTGTGCGCATGGACGGCATCCGTCACTTTCCGCAGCGCTTCCACGTGCCTGTCCGTATAGATGCCGATATCGTTTGCCCACAACCTTCCATTCGAAGAAACTGCCGTGGATTCCAAAACGATGAGTCCCACGTGCTTCGCTCTGCGCCCGTAATGCTCGATGTGATGCTCCGTCGCATACGCTTCGGCAGTTCCCTTATACTGCTGCAGCGGCGCCATGATCAGCCGGTTTTTTAACGTGATTCCGCCGATAGTTATCGGGTCGTTTAAGGTTCTTGTCATCTTTCATTCTCCTTCGCGAATGGTTAATGACATTTTATAATGAAAAATACCCCTATCACATAGTATTATTAAGGAATAGAAGTTCAAATAACTAAGTTATCAAGTTGTATACTTCCTATTACCTTTAATAATGAGGTGTCTGCCAGTATGGATCAAATCGACTCGAAAATTTTATCTTTGATGCATGAAAATGCCCGGATCCCCGTCTCCGAGATGAGCCGGATGATCGCGATGTCACAGCCGGCCGTAACCGAAAGACTGCGTAAGTTAGAAGAGCAGGGAGTTATTACGGGCTACCGCGCAAAGCTTTCACCACGAAAGCTCGGCAAGCAAACCACGGCGTTCGTTTTGTTCAAAACGACCGATTGCAAAGGCTTCGCAGCTTTCAGCGAAAAATCTCCTGAGATCGTCGATCTCTACCGGATCAGCGGGGAATACAACTTTTTAATGAAGGTGCTGAGCGAAACGACGGAATCGTTGACCGGCTTTCTTGATGAATGCAGCGCTTTCGGCTTTTCAACGACTTTGATTGTACTTTCGACCGCATTCGAGGATAAAAGTCTTGTAACAAGCGAACTGTAATACGTATTCCGTTTAAAGCCGTTCCTACCTCTATTCCCGAGGCCTTTCCGCCTTGGCAAAAAGTTTTTATAGCTGATTTCGACATTGCAGCGATGCCCGATTGCCATTATAATGGTCGGATAAGAGGAGGTCGGTACAAATGGCAAATCAATTTGCTGGTACAAGACACGGCTCATGCGAAGCCTGATTATGGGGCGATACTTTGCATGGGCGGACGATTCACGATAACATAGTCGCCCGAAAAAGCTTATATCGTTTCTAATAATGGGCTTTGCACTTATTTTTTTAGCTTAAATAAAAAATAAGGGGCTGAAAGCCATGATACAACCATTTATTAGAAACCATCAATATAATGTCATTAAAAAGCAGAGTCTTCTGCTTCAGAAGACCCACGAAACCGTTTCCGATCCGAAAGTCGTGGAATCGGTCAAATCCAGCGCTCCGTTCAAACTGCTTGAAGCATTCCCGGAGGCGGACGGCCTTCAAAAACAACTGCTGGAGAAGATTTCAGGATTGCGTACGGCAGAAGAATTCAAGCATTATCCGGAATCGCTGGAACCCTACTTGGCGCCGTTTCCGGCACCGACGGCAAAGCAGCTCGCCAAGCTTTTTCCGAAGAACAAGAAACTTAAGATTCCCGACCTGTCCGAAATCGACTACCGTTATGTCACTTATCTGGGCTGGACCGACATCGCGACGAATAAATTGTTTCTCGTGTACCAATTGAACGGAAAACTGATCGGAATCGAAGGACGATATACACCGGCGAACAAAGGCGTTTGCTTTCTGTGCAACAAGCACGAAGAAGTCGCGCTGTTTACCGCGGTCACGAAATCAAGACCGGCCAAAGCGTCATCCGATTACTATAAAGCGATCGGGAACTACTTGTGTGTAGACAGTACCGTCTGCAACCAGAACATCACGAATGTCACTGCCCTCGATAAATTTGTCCGGGAAGTGGTTGGCCAGGAATCGTAAATGGGCAAGTAAATAATTGAATATGCACGCGCAAATATCCAAGAGCCTGCCGCTAACGGCAGGCTCTTTTTGATTTTCGGATATGCGTAACCACAAAGAATGAGAGCGCAACATTTCAAATCTTCTCCTGTGTTACAACTGTACATGAACCAAGAAAAGGAGAGATAAAACATGAGTAAATTGCAAGGGAAAGTCGCATTAGTAACCGGGGCAAGCCGGGGAATCGGGCGCGCCATTGCGCTCCGCCTGGCGCAGGAAGGGGCGCTCGTTGCCGTCCATTACGGGAAGAACCGCAATGCGGCACTGGAAGTAGTACGCGAGATACAAAGCCGTGAAGGCTCCGCTTTTGCCATAGGCGCCGATCTGACTTCCGCGGGCGGCATTGATCAATTGTTAGCCGTGCTGGACACGGGTCTGCTCGAATTCACCGGGGGCAATCACCTCGACATTCTCGTGAACAACGCGGGGATCGGCCAGACGTTAACCCTTGAGGAAACGACGGCGGAGTCCTGGGACGAAGTCATGGATATCCATGTCAAGGCGCCTGTTTTCATCATTCAGAAAGCACTGCCGCGTCTAAAAGAAAACGGCCGGATCATTAACATCTCTTCGGCCGTAACCCGTATCGCTTTCCCCAATTTGCTAGGATACAGCGTATCGAAAGGAGCCCTCAATACGCTGACTTATGTGCTCGCTCAGCATCTCGGAAGCCGGAACATTACGGTCAATGCGATCCAGCCGGGCATCATCGATACGGACATGAACGCCGAAACGCTGCAAAGCACCGGCGGACAGGAGTTCGCCGCCGGACTATCCGCCTTCGGAAGATGGGGGCAGCCGGAAGACGTCGCGGATATCGCGGCATTCCTCGCGTCACCGGACAGCCGATGGGTAACCGGCCAACTGATCGACGCAAGCGGAGGATCACGCCTGTAAGCTAGCCGCGTTCCAGATTATCCACATAATCCTTGGCTTCTTTAAGACCCATTCCGCTCTTTTCTCTCACGAGTTTGATCGCTTTGATTTTGTCGCCTTGCGCAAGCAAGTGGTGCACTCTTTCGTCAAGAAGGGACGTCTGTGCCGAAGCGGGCTTTTCGGACTGGGCGGCCGTCGATGGCTTTAACGGGTTTATCACCTGTCCTTCCGCCCGTCCTTTCAGCCACTCCAGATCGTCTTGGATGCCGTTAATCCGGCTTTGAAGGCCGAACACTTTAATCAGCAGCAGCAAAGAGAGAATCAGCGCTCCGGCCGCTACCCATTCGATCGTTTCCATGGAATCGCTCCTTTCGGCGGGGGATCTGTTTGGATGATCTGCCCTCGTATAGGGAATTATACCATAACCCCGCAACTCCTCGGCCGGCTTCTAATGCTATCGTCCTCCTCTTGACCGGTCTCTTCCTTGTTGACGCGGCTTCCATGCTATACAATGGAAACAAAAAAGACCTAAAGGGGAATTTGAAGATGGCCCAAGTGGACATGCCTTCCATCCTGCTGCTCGGTTTGGCCCTTCTGGGGCTGCTCAGCAGCAATTCGACCGTTACGATTGCCATGCTCGTTCTCCTGCTTTTGCGGGTGATGAATGTACATCAAGCCTTTCCCTTCTTGGAAAAATACGGACTTACGATCGGCGTCGTCATTTTGACCATTGGGGTCATGACGCCAATCGCCAGCGGCAAAATGCCCGTCCAGGCCATTCTCCAGTCCTTTATGCACTGGAAATCGCTTCTGGCCGTGCTGATCGGAATCACCGTTGCATACCTGGGCGGCCGGGGCGCTCTGCTCATGACGAACCAGCCGAATGTGGTAGCCGGACTGCTTATCGGCACCGTGCTTGGCGTCGCGCTGTTCCGCGGTGTCCCCGTCGGCCCTCTGATAGCGGCCGGTCTGCTCTCCCTGCTTATCGGCAAAGGCTGAGACGTACCAATAGTTGCTGTCGTACCGCCCGGCTCCAAACGCAAAAACTGCCCTCTCAGAATGAACGGAACCTCCAATGTCAGATCGTGTCTAACATGGGGGTGCAGTTCAGAAAGGGGCAGTTTTTTGCGTTAATATGGGAACACCGCAAGGGGGAAAGCTTATACTCGCGATGGGGTTTTCGCAAACTGAGCGGCTACTTCCGCGGCTCTTGTTTTGGCGCCTTGCACTAGCTCTTGCGCTTTGTCCGGGAAAGCCGCGATGCCTTCCACATAGACATGCTCGTAGTCCGTGATTCCGATGAATGCCATAATTCCGCGCAAATATTTGTCGGTAAATTCAAAGTCCGCGGCCGGTCCTTCGGAATAAATGCCTCCGCGCGCTTGGATGTGAACGACTTTTTTACCGGACATGAGCCCTTCGGGTCCGTTGGCGGTATAACGGAACGTTTTTCCCGCAATCGCGATGTTGTCGATGTAAGCTTTCAGCATCGGCGGGTAGCTCAGGTTCCACATCGGAGTGACGAATACGTAGCCGTCCGCCGACAAAAACTGCTCCAGCACTTCATTCATCCGGTTGATAGCAGCCGCTTCCGTTTCATTGAGCGCTTCACCGGCACGCAGCTTATCCCAGCCGTTCAGCACATCGGCGTCGATAAGGGGAATATGCTCTTCGTACACATCTACGCGTTCCACTTGAAGATCCGGATTTTCTTTCGACACCGCCTCCAGAAAATGTTCCCCGACCTGAAGACCGAAAGAACGGTCCACCTCTCTTGGATTTGCAGTGATATATAATAATTTGTTCATTTTGATTTCCTCCTAGTCGGATTTCGAATATTTGTATCGGCTAACTTGTATTCAATAACTTACTTTATGTAAGTATATTATCATAGTCACTTTCTTTTGTAAAGCAGCTATATAAAATTTAATTCCAGGCAGTCCAATGCGTACAAAAAAAACCGCCGGAATCCGGCGGCTCTTAGCCTTCGATAAGGTTCTACTCCGGCATCACCCAAATGATTTGGGCCGTCCGGATAAAAAATTTCTTACCGTCCTCCTGTACCACGACATGATCCGGTTTCACATCTGTCAGAACACCCCGGTTGCTTCCGCGAACCGTCTCTACCACCACACCTCGGCCGACAATCGTTCTAAGCGTCAGATACACATAGGGATCGATGCTGAAAAAAGGCTGCGGCACCGCGACCGGAGCGCCTCCAGAAAGGGCGCCCGCCTCAAGAGCGCCGTAGCCGTAGCCGTAGCCCCCCTGCCCTGCCCCTCCGCCGACCGATCCGAAGTCTCCCTGCGGGAAAGGCGCGAAACCTCCGCCTCCGGATTGAGAACCCGGAGGAAATCCCGCCTGTCCTGGCCAGCCGTCGGCTGAGCCGAAGCTCTCCGGGTAAGCTCCCTGCGGCGGAAAAGCGCCGGTCATCCCTCCCGGTGGCGGACCTTGAGTGAACGGTGGCAGATTGCCCCCGCCTCCGAACGGAGAGCCCTGCTGGGGCGGATACCCCGGCAGCTGCGCCTGCCCCTGTGTCACTTTCGTGTAATCGGGAACTTCGGGTTTCCCGAATCCCCACGGCACTCCCTGCCCGTTTCCTTGCGTCATCGACATATCGTCGCCTCCTTTGAGCCGTTCCACCCTGAAAGATATGGCGGCGGATGCGGAGATATGCCTGTTGCCTTCCCGCTGTTATCTTCGGCTGTGCGGGAGATGCCTGTAGTTCCGGCCATTCCCCCCGGCTAAACGGCAAAAAAGACTTTCCTCTTTTCAAGAAGAAAGCCTTGCAAGCTCGTTCCGGCCTCTAACCGTCCGATTTCAATGCGCTCAAATTCGTTTTGCCTAAAATTTGCTCCAGTTCCTTCAGGAACATGTTGATATCTTTAAACTGCCTGTACACCGACGCAAAGCGGATATAGGCCACCTCGTCGACCGGGTAAAGCTGCTCCATCACGAGTTCTCCGATTCTCATGCTGTCCACTTCCGCGTGAGCCATATTACGCACCTGCATTTCGACCTCGGAGACGATTTGCTCCAGCCGGTCCACGGATACCGGGCGTTTCTCGCAGGCTCTGATTAACCCGCGCAAAATTTTGTCGCGGTTAAATTCCTCGCGGCTGCCATCCTTCTTGATCACGATAAGAGGCGTTTCCTCCACCATCTCGAACGTCGTAAACCGCCGCTGGCACTTCTCGCATTCTCTGCGCCGGCGGATCGATTTGTTGTCGTTAGCCGAGCGGGAGTCCAGTACTTTCGTGCCGTTGTGCTCGCAAAACGGGCATTTCATCGGGGATTCCTCCTCTCGTCCGTTCTTTATTTTTACTCCCAAATGTTGCTTGTTATCAAGCCTACAAAAACGCACATAATAGTTCTACCATCGACAAGGAGGTGAACAGAAATGGGTGCAGGACAATCTCGCAGCAGCAACGTACTGGTTGTTCCACAAGCTAACCAAGCTTTGGATCAGCTGAAATATGAAGTTGCCCAAGAGCTTGGTATTGCGATTCCTCAAGACGGTTACTACGGTAACATGGCTACTCGCGACACGGGTGCTATCGGGGGTCACATTACTCGCAGACTGGTGCAAATCGCCGAACAACAACTGGCCGGTCAAGGCCAATCCCGCTAACTTCTAGCGGAAACCAAGCAGCAACGAAGTATCGGATCCGGCGGCTACACCCGCCGGGTTCGGTGCTTCTTTATTTGCTTCCCGCGCTTTGATCCCATTCCTCGCCGTAAAGCTTCTTGAATTTCTGCTGATAATACAGCACCCTCTGTACATAATGCCGGGTTTCGCCGAACGGGATCTTGTTGATGGTTTTTTCCGTCCCGTCCCAGACGCCGTTGTTTTTCCACTTGCTGACGTTTCCCTGACCCGCGTTATACGCGGCTATAGAATAAAGCCAGTTTCCTTTGTACTGCTTGTTCAGCCAAGCCAGGTACCAGGAGCCAAGCTGGATATTATGTTTCGGGTCGCGGAAGTCGGCCGATTTCGTATTGGACGTTTCGCGAATCCATTCCGCCGTATCGGGCATGAGCTGCATAATGCCGACAGCTCCTTTTTTGGATTCCCGGTCGTGGTTGAAATTCGTCTCCACTTTGATGATCGCCGCAATCAGAAACGGATCGACCTGGTACTGTGCGGCATTCTGCCGGATTTCTTCACGATAGTGAATGGGATAGATCATCTGCCCGATAAAAAGACCGTTGCTGAACAGAAGAAAAACAAATCCGAGCAGCAGCAGGGCGAATACCCGCTTTTTCCGCAGAAGCTTCATTACAGCCCCCTTTGAAGCCAGAACCGCTCGACAAGCTGCTCCGTCTGCTCCAGGGTCCCCGAATTGTCGATACAGCTATCCGCAAGCTCTTTTTTACGTTCAATGGGCCACTGGGCCGCAAGCCGGGATTCCGCCTGTTCGGCGTTCAGTCCGTCCCGCTCCATCAGTCTCCTCAGCTGGACATCTCTCGGCACATAAACGACCATAACGGACGAAAACATGCTTTGAAGTCCCGATTCGTAGAGCAAAGGCACGTCCACCACGACAAGCTTGTCCGGAAATTCACGCTCCGCGGCGGCCATTCTTTCTTTCATGAGAGCACGGATGGACGGATGCAGAAGATCTTCGAGAGCTTTCCGCGCTTCTTCGTTCCCGAAAACCGTCTCGCCCAGTTTTTTACGGTGGAGCGAGCCATCCGGCAGCAGCATATCTTGTCCGAAATGCGCGGCGACCTGGGCCAGAACGGGGCTCCCCGGCTCTACCACTTCGCGCGCGATCCGGTCGGCGTCTATAAGAATCGCACCGCGGCGGACAAGCATGGCCGAGACCGTGCTTTTGCCGCAGGCGATACCTCCCGTGAGTCCTATATTCATTTCACTCGACTCCCACGTCAATCACATTTTTTAAGGTATAACAGCTAAAACAGTTTGGAAATGCCCATCAGGATCAGGACGATTCCCGGCAGCACCGAAACTTTACGAATCCAGCCGAGCCCCGAATACTGATAGCCGATTTTCAGGCCGAAGTAAATAAAGAGTCCGCTCGTTACCGCGATTACCGCCGATGTCAGCAGCGGGGTATACCCGATCAAAGCGGCACCGATTCCCGCGCCGAAAGCGTCAAGGGACAGCGCGATTCCGAGCAGCGTCGCTTCCGAAGAAGAAATGTTGCCGGATCGGTCCACGTCGGCCGCAGAAGGCGTACGCAGAATCTGAATTACGAGTCCGAGCCGCTTGATCTCGATCGAAAGCATCCGCGGCTCGCGCTCCGTTTCTGTCCCGTTGGCTTCAGGGCGGCGGGCCGCAACCGGATTAGACTGGAATACGGCTTCCAAACGGGACGTTCCGGCCGTTACCGCAGCCTTTCCGTTCTCCGCCTGTGTACGTTCCTTTTCATCACCGTCGCCGTCATTGCCCTGCTTCTGTGCCAGAAACTGAACCAGCGCCCAGATTCCGATGCCCATCAGAATGACCGCACCGAGCATCCCGGCATAGTGCGGGGATAAATACCGCGACAGCCACACTCCAAAACTCATCGAAATGTAAATGATGATTCCCGAGCAAAGGGAAATGATCGCCAGGGACGGAAGCGGGATACGGATTTTACGCAAGCCGTACATCATCCCTACTCCGAAACCGTCCAGACTGACGGCCAGAGCCAGAATCAACAGAGAAAAAAATGGAAGCACGCCTCATTCCTCCTACCTGCGTTTTCTACACACTTATCATATGGAGGGGTAGGAGGAGTTGTGCTAAAGCTTATTTTTAGGCGCGCTGCGCTTTCTTTTGAGAGGCTGGCATTTCAGGCAGAAATGCGTGCCCCGGCCGCCGACGACGGTTTTCTCGATCAAGCTGCCGCAGGTAACGCAGGGTTTGCCGTTCCGGCCGTAAATGTTCAGGGAATGCTGGAAATTTCCGGATTCGCCTTGGCCGTTTACGTACGATTTGATGGAAGAGCCCCCGGCCTCGACCGAGCTTTTGAGGGTATGCACAATCGCTTCGTGAAGTTTCTGAAGCTCAAGACGGGTCAGCGAAGCCGCCTCCCTCTCGGGATGGATTCCCGCCAGAAAAAGCGCCTCGTCTACATAAATATTACCGAGCCCGACGATGTATGCTTGATTAAGCAGCAGCGGTTTAATCTTCGTGCTCCGTTTGCCGATGGCCTGACGGAACGCATCGAACGTAAAGGACTCGTCCAGCGGCTCAATGCCCAGCTTATGAAGCGGCTTGCTGGTCAGATCTTCCTCTCCCGCGAAAAGATGCATCGTACCGAACTGCCGCACATCGCGGTATCTCAGTTCGGTCCCGTCCGTAAAGCGGAAAATCACATGCGTGTGAGGTTCCACCTCGTCCGAACCTTCGTAAAGGCCGTAGCGGCCTTCCATACGAAGATGGGATACTAACACGCCGTCATCGAGCAGGAAACGCAGAAACTTGCCTCTGCGGCTCACGCCTTGAATCGTCTGGCCTTCCAGAAGATCGGCGAATAGCTCCGGCTCTTCGGGTTTTTGAATAATGCGTTTCAGGCGGACTTCCACTTCTCCTATCGTCTTGCCGACGACCAGTCGGCTGAGCGTCCGTCTGACGGTTTCCACCTCCGGCAATTCCGGCATGGCGCTTCACCTCGGTTCATGCTGTGTTTTCATAATCTCCCTATTTCGCTTCATACCAGTTGGATCCGTAATCCACTTCGGCAAGCAGAGGCACGTCCAGCGCAAGCGCGCCTTCCATAACCTCGGGCACGATGCGGCGCATCGTTTCCAGCTCGTCGGGCGGAACTTCGAAAATCAGTTCGTCATGCACTTGCAGGAGCATCCGGCTTTTCAGGCCTTCCGCTTTCAGCCGCTCGTCCATTTGCACCATGGCCAGCTTAATGATATCGGCCGCCGTTCCTTGAATCGGCGTATTCATCGCCGTTCTTTCCGCGAAAGAACGGAGGTTAAAGTTAGAGGCGGTAATCTCCGGCAAATACCGGCGCCGCTGCAGCAGTGTCGTGACGTAGCCCTGTTCGCGGGCCAGCTTCACAATGTCATCCATATACTGGCGGACACCCTGGAAAACGGCGAAATACTGCTCGATAAACTGACTCGCTTCCTTACGGGAAATGGCCAGGTTCTGGGAAAGCCCGTAATCGCTTATCCCGTAAACGATGCCGAAGTTAACGGCCTTCGCCGAGCGGCGCATATTCGCGTCCACATCGGCTTCGGCTACGCCGAATACATCCATGGCCGTTTTCGTGTGAATATCCATATTATTCGTAAAAGCTTCCTTAAGATTCTCGTCACCGGAAATGTGAGCGAGCACTCGAAGCTCGATCTGTGAGTAATCCGCGGCCAGAATAGACCAGCCGGGCTCGGAAGGCACGAACACCTTGCGGATTTTGCGCCCTTCCTCCAGCCGGATCGGAATGTTCTGCAGGTTCGGATACTGGCTGCTGAGCCGGCCCGTGGCCGCGATCGTCTGCCTGTAGTACGTATGAACCTTGCCGGTTTCCTTCCGAACCTCTTTCAGCAGCCCTTCCACATACGTGGACTGGAGCTTGGCGAGCTGCCGGTAATGGAGAATGCCTTGTACGATTTCATGGTAAGGGGCCAGTTTTTCCAGCACCTCGGCATCCGTGGAGTAGCCTGTCTTCGTTTTCTTCTGGACGGGAAGCTGGAGCTTCTCGAACAGCACTTCTCCGAGCTGTTTCGGAGAGTTGATATTGAACTCCATGCCGGCGTGGCGGTAAATCTCCGTCATCGTCCGTTCGATCTGCACGGCGAGCTCATCGCCAAGCTGCTTCAATCCGGCCGTATCGACCTTGATGCCGCGCAGCTCCATATCCGCAAGCACACCCGAGAGCGGAAGCTCCAGCTCGTAGTAGAGCTGCTTCATATCCGCCTGCTCCAGCTTCTCGCGCAGCGAGACGTCCAGGCGGGAGATGCGGTCGGCCTTGCGGACGAGATGCTCCGCGACGGCTTCCGGCTCCGGCAGGCGGAACTTCGCGCCTTTGCCGAAGACCGCTTCGTCCGGCGCCACATGAAGCGCGCCGTACTTATCCGCGATGCCGCTGAGCGTAAGCGACGACTCCGTCGGATCGAGCAGGTACGCCGCGAGCATGACGTCGAACGTCACGCCGGCCAGCGTGATGCCGTTCCAGGCGAGCACCAGCTCCGCGCGGTGGCGGTCCCACGTGCTCTTCGGAGAACCCTTGTCCGCGAGCCAGGCGCGCAGCGCTTCCGCTCCGGGAGCGGTCAACACGGCCGCGGGCACGTAGTAGCCCGCTTCCGGCGTGTGAAAAGCCGCCCCGACCAGCTCGGCCGTGTGAGCGTTGTCCCCCACGGCCTCCACGTGCAGCGCGCTTACGTCTTGCAGCGCGCCGGTCAGCTCCGTGATGTTGTCCGCGTCTATCAGGCGGACAACCAGCTCTTCCGCGGGGCCGGACTCCGCCCCTTCAGGAGAGTCCGCTCCCCCCGCGCCGGAGAAGTCAAGCCTCTCGAGCAGCGACTTGAACTCCAGTTTGCGGAACATGGCCGCAAGCTCGGGCGTTTCGAAACCGGAGAAGGCGAGGCTGCTCCAGTCCGTATCCATCGGCACTTCGCGGAAAATGGTCGCGATTTCCTTGCTCATCCGTGCCGAATCCGCATGGTCGCGGATCTTTTCCTTCATCTTACCCTTCATTTCGTCCGCGTGCTCCAGCACGGATTCGACGGAACCGTACTCGTGCAGCAGCTTCAGGGCTGTTTTCTCGCCTACTCCGGGAATGCCCGGAATATTGTCGGAAGTGTCGCCCATCAGACCTTTGAGGTCGATGATCTGTGCCGGAACGAGACCGTACTTTGCTTTAATTTCCGCCGGATCGTAACGCTCCACTTCACTGATTCCTTTGCGGGTCACTGCAACCGTCACACGATCCGATACGAGCTGCAACATGTCCTTGTCGCCGGTAACGACCAGCACATCCTTGCCTTCCTGCTCCGCAGACTTGGTCAGCGTGCCGATGATATCGTCCGCTTCATAGCCTTCCAGCTCGAACTGGCGGATACCGAAAGCGTTCATCAGCTCCTTGATCAGAGGGAACTGCTCGGACAGCTCCGGCGGCGTTTTGGCGCGTCCGCCCTTGTATTCCGTGTAATCTTTATGTCGGAACGTCACTTTGCCCGCGTCGAAAGCCACGAGAAAATGAGTCGGTTTTTCTTCTTCAATCAATTTGAGGAGCATGGTCGTGAATCCGTAAACGGCATTCGTATGAAGACCGGCGGAATTGCTCAGCAGAGGCAGCGCGTAAAAGGCGCGGCTCGCGATACTGTTTCCATCAATAACGATCAATTTTTCCATCTTACACCCCGAATTTTGGACATATACGTTCATGATAGCACAGGCTGGACGAATATGAAAAAGTTTCAGCCCGGTAATTTTTGAGCCTATCCTCCCGGGCTTGCGGTGATGTTCTCCGCTTTCCGCACATAGACTGATAGTACGATGCAAAGCCGGCGCGTCCGGTGTTTTCAGCTGGATTCGTCCGGCGAGGGAAGGAGGACCGAGATGAGTCCCTTTTTTTTTCCGGCTCCCAAGAAAATGATTTTTTTCGATATGAACAATACATTGGTCGACCGCAGGCAGTGCTTCGATTCGGCATTTACGGAGGTACTGGGAGACTACACCGGAAGATGGGAACAAGAAGACGGGGCGGCTTCCCCCGAAAATGCGCTTCAGATTTATAAGCAGGAGTGGCAAAAACTGCGGAAACTGCGCCCCCGGGGCCACCGTCCCAGTGAAGAAATGCGGATAGCCTGCCTGGAAAAGGCGCTGGACGCTTTTCCCATATCGGTGAACGAAACGTTCGCCAAAGGCTTTTTCGAGCAAATTGAAGAAACGGAAGGAAACTATGTCCGGCTTTTTCCCGGTGTCGAAGAAACCCTGTCGGCTCTGGGCGAGCGTTACAAGCTTGCGGTCATCAGCAACGGCAGCCGCAAAAGACTGGAGAGGGACATCGGGCAGCTCCGGCTGTCCTCCTTTTTCCCCGAGAAGCTGCTCTTCAGCTCCACGAAAAACGGACCGCGCAAGCCGCATCCGGGTTTGTACCGGACCGCCCTGAAAGAAACGGGCATAGCTCCGGGCCAAGGCGTCATGGTCGGCAACTCGTGGAAAAACGACATCATCGGCTCCACCCGCTGCGGCCTGGATGCCGTCTGGATTTACCCGCCTCATGTGAAAAAGATTTCCCAGCGGAAAGTCGGCCGCCAGAAGGTTATTATCGTGCGGTCCGTCAAGCAATTGGTGCATGTGCTTTAGCCGAAGCTTTTGAGGCGCCGTCCCCTTCGCGCCATGCAGGAATAATCTCATAAAATCATGCGCAGAGCCGCCCTGAGGGGCGGTTTTTAATCGGCCTTGCCTTGCATGCGCTGGTGAATTTGACCTTACATATCCCGTCATGGGCGTATAGCTTCGGATTCAGGATTTCACGTCTGCCCCCTATCACAAAGAAACAGCCTGCCGGGAAGTTCCCGGCAAGCTGTTTGGGTCTCGCTACTTTGTAACGCCAAGCTGGCTACGGCTATGTTCTCAGCGCCGTCCGCCATCCTTACATTCTTACACCCTTGCATGTTTACATCCCCGTATTCTTACATGCGAAGCCGGGTTCTCCGGTACGTACGACCCCGTATCAGACGGCATTGAAGCCGTTCTATACATTCAAGTCTTTGCGTTTGCCCGTGACCATATAAATTACACTCTCGCCGATGTTCGTCACATGGTCAGCCACCCGCTCCAAGTAATGGGCCACCATGATCAGGTGCGTCAGCTGACGGTTGCGGGTGAAATCCGCATTCATCATCCCGATGACGTCGGTCATGATGCGGCTGAAGATCTTGTCCACCTGATCGTCCTTCTCCGCCAGCGAAGCGGCCATATGAACGTTGCGGTTCATATAAGCGACCAGGCTCTCGCGGAGCATCTCTTTGGAGATTTCGGCCATCTGCGGAATGTCGATCAATTCCTTGGCCAGCGTCTCTCCGGACAGGCGGATCGTAATCTTCGCGATGTCCACGGCATGGTCCGCGATCCGCTCCAGATCCGTCGCGATGCTGAGGGCCGTGCCGATAATCCGCAGATCGCCCGCCATCGGCTGCTGCAGCGCGATCAGCTTCAGGCACATTTCTTCGATGCGCAGCGTCAGTTCGTCCACCGCGTCGTCATCCTCGACCGTGCGCCGCGCGAGATCCGTATCCAGCCGGGTCAGCGCTTCGACAGCCTGGTGAATGGAATTTTCAACCATGGAGCCTAAATCGAGCAGTTCATTCTGCAGATCGTCAATCGAATGCTGAAAATTAAGGCGATTATTCATTGAAGCCCCCTTAGAGTTAACCGAAACGTCCGGTGATGTAATCTTCGGTGCGCTGGTCGTTCGGATTTGTAAAAATCTTGTCGGTCTGATCGGTCTCAACGAGAATCCCGTTGAGGAAGAAAGACGTGCGGTCGGAGATACGCGCGGCCTGCTGCATGTTGTGCGTCACGATAATAATCGTGTAGCGCTCCTTCAGCGTCTGCGTGAGCTCCTCCACCTTCAAGGTGGAAATCGGATCGAGCGCCGAGGTCGGTTCGTCCATCAGCAGCACTTCCGGCTCGACCGCCAGCAGACGGGCGATGCACAGACGCTGCTGCTGGCCGCCGGACAGGCCCAGGGCCGACTTGTTCAGGCGGTCCTTCACTTCGTCCCAAAGGGCGGCCTGACGCAGGCTGCGTTCCACGATTTCGTCGAGAACGGCGCGTTTTTTCTGGCCGTGGATGCGCGGTCCGTAAGCAATGTTGTCGTAAATGCTCATCGGGAACGGATTCGGACGCTGGAAAACCATACCCACGCGTTTGCGCAGAGACACGATATCGCTCTCCGGCGAATAAATATCTTGGCCGTCCACCTTAATGGTCCCGTTAATCCTCACGCTGTCGATCAAATCGTTCATCCGGTTGAGCGTGCGCAGAAAGGTCGACTTTCCGCAGCCGGAAGGCCCGATCAGGGCCGATACGGTATTCGGCGCGATGTCCAGATCAATTCCGTGAAGGGCTTGGTTGTCTCCGTAAAAAAGATCCAGCCCGTTTACTTTTATTTTCGTATCGGTCGCAATATTCATGGCAGGAGCTGTCAAGGTTATTTCCCTCCCGTAAGTCTTTTTTGGATGATTCGGCTAGGAATGCCGATAAGCAGGTTGAAGATCAGAACGACTACAAGAAGGAGCGCCGCACTGCCTTCCGCAATTTTCTTCGCATCCGGCACGATGGCTTCCGCTTGGATGTACCATAAGTGCGTGGAGAGCGTTTCGCCCATCGTCAGCGGATTGAAATCCGGGAAATGCCGGGAAACGGAAAGCCCCGACGTATAAATCAGGATGGCCGATTCACCCAGTGCGCGCCCGGCTACGAGCGTAATGCCCGTGATCAGGCTCGGCAATGCGGTTGGGATCAGCACTTTGCGGATCGCCTGCCATTTTGTCGAACCGAGCGCAAGACTCGCTTCCCAGTACGATTCGGGCACGGTGCGGATCGATTCCTCCGTGACCCGGACAAGAACCGGCAGATTCAGAAGCGCCAAAGCCAGGGAACCGCTCAAAATCGAAATTTTAAAATTCATCAAGTCCACGAACAACAGAAATCCGAACAAACCGAATACGATGGATGGAACGGAAGACAGCGTCTCGACGGACATGCGGACAATTTCAGTGAAACGGGATTTCTTGGCGTATACCGCCAGGTAGATCCCCGCTCCCAGCCCGATCGGCAGCGAGAACAGCAGAGAGAGAAATAAAATATAGAACGAGTTGAAGAGCTGGGGTCCGACACCCCCTCCTGCCACAATATCCTCCGGCTTGCCCGTGATAAAGTCCCAGGTAAGATGCGGCAGCCCCGCACCGAGAATCCGGATCAGGAACCAGGCCAGGATCAGCAGGATAAAGATGCCGGTTGCCCAGAAGAACAGCGTGGCGATCCGGTCAGTCGTTTTACTGTTCATTTCACTTCACTCCTTCTTGATACGACACGGATGATGAGAATAAGCAGCAGCGAAGTGATCAACAGAACAAAGGCCATCAAATACAGCGCGTTGTTCCAGGTCGATCCGTAGTTCGTATTCCCCATGTCCTTGACGATTGCCGTCGTAAGAACCGTGGTCGAGTCAATCAGCGATTTGGGCATTTGCGGCGAGTTCCCGATGACCATAAATACCGCCATCGTCTCTCCGATAGCCCTTCCGATTCCCAGCACCACGCCCGTCAAAATCCCCGGCCGTGCCGCGGGAAGAAGTACGCGCCAAATCGTCTGCCAGCGGGTGGCTCCGAGCGCCAGCGACGCTTCTTCCAGCCGCGGAGGCAGAGCTCGGATCGCATCCTCCGAGATAGACAGGATGGTCGGCAGAATCATGATCGCGAGGATAATTCCCGCCGGCAAAATACCGTATCCTGTCCCGTTCACCACTTTTCCGATAAAAGGCACGATGACCGTAAGGCCGATCAGGCCGTATACGACCGACGGAATGCCCACGAAAAGGTCCGTTGCCGGACGCATGATCTCTCTCACCCATTTCGGTGCGATCTTCGCCATGAAGACGGCTCCCGCTACGGCGAGAGGGACCGAAAGTACGATGGCGAGCATCGTTAACAGAAAAGTACTGAACAGGAACGGAAACGCTCCGTATTTGTCCGCGCTTGGCGTCCAGTCTGTCGAAAAGAAAAATTCAATCGGGCTGACGCCCGAGAAGGTGCGCATGCCTTGTACACCGACAAACAAAATAATCGAAAATATGACAATCGAGACGAGTGACGCACTGCCGACGAACAGCAGCTTCATCACGCTGTCCTGCCGTTTTTGCAGTTTCATCCAGCGCGTGGGTCCTTTCTGGCTTTGACGGTTTTGTCGGCTCTGCTCCTTCGTCTTCGTTGTTTGCTGAGCGTAAGTGTTCACAAACGGGAAGCCCCCTTCAATCGGAATGCGTGCATAGTCGGTAAGCACAAAGTACTAAATGATTCTTCTTAATCATAGGCCCTGTTTGTAAATACAAAATTAATCAATTGTAAAGCCCGTGTAAATTTTGCGGCAAAAAAAAGATGCCCCGAAGTTAATAAGCTTCAGGACATCCCACGGAAGTAACGCTTTTTATTTTTTCAGAAGGTCAGCCGGAAGGAACTTCAGCTCTTCAACTTTCTTCGATTGGAACTCAGGGCTCATGATGTAGTCAAGGAAAGCCTTAGTCGCGCCGGTAGGGTCGCCTTTCGTATACATGCGCTCGGTTCCGAACAGCTTGTAGCTGCCGTCTTTGATCGTCTCTTTGGAGAAAGCGACGTTGTCGAATTTCAGAGCTTTAACGGTGTTGTCCAGGTACGGCGTATCAATGTAACCGATGGAGCCGGATTGGCTGCCTACGGCTGTTTTAACGGCACCCGTGCTTTCTTGAACGACGCCTTCTTTTGTGAAGTCTTTGCCTTCAAGAACGATTTGCTGGACAAGCTTGCGGGAACCGGAGGAATCCGGACGGTGAACGACGTTAATCGGAGCGTCCTTGCCGCCTACTTCTTTCCAGTTTTTGATTTTACCCATGAAAATATCGGCTGCTTGCTGCTTCGTCAAACCTTCGATATTCACATCAGGATTTACGATAAGAGCGAACGGAGCGATTGCAACCACGTGTTCTTTCAGGTTTTTGTCTTTGTATTCATCGCCAGCGGCAACGTCGGAGTTTCCGATATTCGAAATGCCGTCCGCTACGTCTTTAAGACCTTTGCCGGAACCGCCGGCCGTCGGGTTGATCGTAACTTTCGGATTCTTTTCCATGAACAGCTTCGCCGCTTCTTTCACGAGCGGGAGAAGAGCGCTGGAACCGGAAGCCGTAACCGTTCCGGAAATTTCTTGAGCCGCCGTTGTTTCGGCAGGCTTGTTCGATGTTGCGGGGCTGCTTGCGTTTGTGTCTGTCTTTCCGCAGCCAGCCAATACCCCCAGAGTAAGTACTGCAGCTAGCGAGATGGATAACCCTTTTTTCGACATGAACTTAAACATGTTGTACATGTCCTCCTTTGACGTTTCTATCTTTGTTTTGTGTTTCCTAGGACATCGTAACAAGCGAATGTAAACTGCAAGTCGTCCAAACGTAAATTTCATGTAAAACTTTCACGAACCGTCCCTAAACGTTCCCTCCCCCTTCGAAATGAACCTTTTTAACTTCCGGTTTACAAAAGCCTTCAATTTTTCTAATACTTAAGACTTACAATTAAAGCGACTATAGACCTATTTATAAGTCATTTTCTACACAAAGAACCTATCGGAGGGTGAACATGGGGAATTTCTTCTATTTGAGCACAATGAAACGCAAATTGATCGCCAGCTTCGGGGTTCTGATTCTGCTGTTTGTGGCCATGGCTTTTTTCCTGGTACATCAAATCAGTAAAATCAACTCGCAGATCGCGCTGCAAAACGAGCGGGTCGCCATGAAAACGACTGCGCTGGAGCTGAAAGAAACGGTTCAGGAGCTCAGCATTATCGCTTCCGGCCTGGAGCTTTCCAAAGATCCTTCCTATATAGAGAGTTACGAACGGACGAGAAAGGTATACAGCCGTCTTCTCGACGCCATCAAGGAAACCGCCCGCACCGAAGAGGAAAAAGCGTGGCGCGGGGGGCTTATCGTCGCTTCCGCGGATTACATAAACAATTTCGACGCGGCCGCCAAGCTCGTCCAGGAGAAGAAAGTCAGCCCCAAAGAGATGGAGCTGAGCATGCTTCATTATTACGGCGAAGGACAGACGCTGCGCGAAACGATTTTTAAGCTGGTCGACAAGTTTTATGTCGCCTTCTCGGCCGATGCGCAAGCGGCTGTCGATGACTCCCAGAAAGTCATCGCGCAGACCGTCACCGTCACCATCGCCGCGGCCGTCCTCGTCCTTCTCGCTTCCGCGGTTGTCGCCGTCCTGCTGATCCGCTCCTTCCTCATTCCGGTGCGCAAGCTCCAGGAAGCGGTCGCGCGCATGGCGTCCGGCGATCTGCGGCATGAAATCGGAAGCCGCACGCAGGACGAGCTGGGCGAGCTCAGCCGCAGCTTCGACCGGATGACCGCCCAGGTCCGCGGTATGCTCGAGCATACGAGTGGCATCGCGACGGCACTGGCCGGACAGTCGGTCACGTTCCGCCGGGTGTCCACCGACACGGCGGCGGCCAACGCGGACATCGTCCAGGCGATGTCCGCCATTGCGCACGGCGCATTCGAGCAGGCGGCGGACTCCGAGCACGCGTCCACCTCCGTCGCCGGGCTCGAAAGCGAGACGCGCGAGATCGCCGAGTATGCGGCGGTGATGAGCCAGGCGAGCCGGGAAGCGGCGGAGGTCACCGTGCAGGGTTCCCGCTCCGTGCACTCGCTCGAGGAAGCCAGCAGCGCTACGCGGCGGGTGCTCGGGCAGGTGCAGGAAGCGATGGCGACGCTCGCGGGCGATTCCCGCCGCATCGGAGCGATTCTGGACGCGATTACCGAGATCGCGTCCAGAACCCACCTGCTGGCGCTGAACGCCGCCATCGAGGCGGCCGCCGCCGGCTCCAGCGGGCGCGGCTTCGCCGTCATCGCCGCGGAAGTGCGTCAGCTCGCGCAGCAGTCGAGCGACGAGGCCCGCCGCGCCGCGGGTACGATCGCATCCGTCGAGAGCCGGATGCTCGAGATGCAGGCCCGCGTCACGGACGCGAGGCGCCATGCGGACGCCCAGGAGCTGACCGTCCGCGAATCGCTCGGCTCGTTCGAGGCGATCGAACGCGCGATGGAAGTCGTGACGAATCAGATTCAATTCGTCAACGGCCGCATCGAGCGTTCCCTGCACAGCAGCGCGCAGCTCGTCGGCACCATCCGCCACATGGCGGAAATTGCCGAGCAGACGTCCGCGGGCGTGCAGGAAGTCACCTCGGCTTCGACCGAGAACGACGCCTCCATTCGGAGCATCGCCGTACAGGCCGACGAGATGAACGGACTCGCGGAAAGCCTGTACCGCGAAATCAACAAGTTCAAAATCGGCGAAGCTTCGTAAACGCCGGAAATAACCGAAAGAGCACCCCGTCATGGCGGTGCTTTTTTGCATGTCGAGAAGCCATTTCTGCGCGGAACCCGCGGCTTTTATCCAGACACGGCTTTTCGCTCATGAGGCACTCCTTTTTAATTGACCTTTGTTCAGTTCTCGTGTCAGTTCCGTGTAAGAAAAGGGCGGAAAATAGAGAAAATTCCCCCTTATCGTCAAATGTTATCCCTTTTGCTTCCCACCATTTTCCTTGATACTGAAATTAGTTAACCGCTGCATTACGAGAGAAGATTTTTGCGTTTTCGCTTTTTCAAGCTCGTTCGCCTGTCGCTTATATCCAAACCTGTCATGGTTAGGCGTTCAACTTTACACCCTTCTTCTCCCATTCCGACGGTTATCTCATAAAGGAGGTGCATGCAGCCAGGAACCGCAACCCATGCGGATCACTCCGGATGCTGTTAAAGTTCTGTGGACTCTCATTAATGAAAGCGTTACCATAATTTCCCTATCCGAAAAGGAGGCATTACTTAATGAATCTGAAATCCCGGCAATCCGCCAAAATCCGGCGTTCCCACTCACCGGCCCGGGTCGCGCTCCGCATCCTGCTGATCGTAACCCTCATTGTGTCTTTATTCCCGTTCCTGGGCTTAAGCGCGCAGAAAGCGTCGGCGGCCGAATCTTATAAAATCGTGGGCTATTACCCTTCGTGGGCGGCTTACGGCCGCAATTACAATGTAGCCGATGTCGATGCCTCGAAGGTTACGCACATCAACTACGCTTTCGCGGACATCTGCTGGAACGGCAAACACGGCAACCCGGACCCGACCGGTCCGAATCCGCAAACGTGGGCCTGCCAAGATGCTGCGGGCGCCAACATTAACGTTCCGAACGGCACGATCGTTCTCGGCGATCCTTGGATCGACACGCAGAAAAGCTTCCCCGGCGATACTTGGGATGAGCCTATCCGCGGTAACCTGAAACAGCTGATCAAGCTAAAACAGGCCAACCCGAACCTCAAAACGATCATCTCCGTAGGCGGCTGGTCCTGGTCCAACCGTTTCTCCGATGTAGCGGCGAGCGCTGCGACACGTGAAGTGTTCGCAAACTCCGCGGTCGACTTTATCCGCAAATATCAGTTCGACGGCGTAGACCTCGACTGGGAGTATCCGGTTGGCGGCGGCCTTGCAGGCAACTCCGCTCGTCCGGAAGATAAGCAGAACTACACACTGCTTCTTCAGAAAATCCGTGAGAAGCTGGATGCCGCAGGCACGGCGGACAACAAGAAATATTTCCTGACCATCGCTTCCGGCGCAGGTCCGACTTACGCGGCCAACACCGAACTGGGCAATATGGCCAAGTACCTCGATTGGATCAACATCATGACGTACGACTTTAACGGCGGCTGGCAGACGGTCAGCGCTCACAACGCTCCGCTCTATACCGATCCGGCCGCAATCGCCGCAGGCGTACCGAACGCGGACACGTTCAATGTGGAAAAAGGCGTACAAGGGCACATCAACGCAGGCGTACCGGCAAGCAAAATCGTTCTCGGCCTTGCCTTCTACGGACGCGGCTGGAGCGGCTGCAAGAACACGGCTAACGGCGAATACCAGCAGTGCGCCGGTCTGGCGACTACCGGAACGTGGGAGAAAGGCTCTTTCGACTTCTACGATCTGGAAGCCAACTATATCAACAAAAACGGATACACCCGCTACTGGAATAACACGGCGAAAGTTCCGTTCCTGTACAACGCTACGAACGGCACGTTCATCTCTTACGACGATGCCGAATCCATCGGGTATAAAACAAGCTTCATCAAGTCCAAAGGTCTTGGCGGCGGCATGCTCTGGGAATTCAGCGGCGACCGCAACAAGACGCTTCTGAAGAAAGTCACGACTGATCTGGCAGGTTCCGCACCGGTCGGCGATACGATCGCACCTTCCGTACCGGCCAACATGACAGCGACGGCTAAAACGTCCACAAGCGTTACGCTTTCTTGGAGCGCTTCGACGGACAATGTCGGCGTAACCGGCTACACCGTCACCTACGGCACCAAATCGGTTGACGTGACAACGACATCCGCAACGATCACTGGTCTGACGCCAAGCACGGCTTACTCCTTCACGGTAAAAGCGAAGGATGCGGCAGGCAACGTATCCGCGGCAAGCTCCGCCGTATCCGTCACCACCGATGCTAACTCGGGCGGCGGAACGGATACGACGGCTCCGACGGCTCCGGCCAATCTGGCCGTAACGGCCAAAACGTCGACCAGCGTAACACTCGGCTGGACGGCTTCCACCGACAACGTAGGCGTAACCGGCTACACCGTATCTTACGGCAGCACGAGCGTCAACGTCACCGGTACAACCGCAACGATCAGCGGCCTTACGGCCGGCACCGCTTATACGTTCAGCGTAAAAGCAAAGGACGCGGCGGGTAACCTTTCCGCAGCGGCGACCGTTTCGGCTACGACGGACAGTGGCTCCGGCGGCGCCGGTTGCCCGGTGGCTTGGGACACAAGCAAATCGTATACGGGCGGACAGCGCGTCTCCTACAACGGCAAAATCTATGAAGCAAAATGGTGGACGCAGGGCGAACGCCCGGATTCTTCCAACCAATACGGCGTGTGGAAACTTATCAGCGATTGCGGAGCGGGAGCGGGTTCTCCCGCTTCTGTTTCTTCCGGGGGCGCGGCGCTTGCCTCTAATCTGATCGCAGGCGCGGGAGCGGCTATTCCGGCCATTACTCCGGGAAGCTCCGCCGCAAGCACGGCTTCGCCTTCTGCTCTGCCTGCGAGCACCAAGGTGCTCGTCGGCTACTGGCACAACTTCGACAACGGTTCCGGTTTCATTCGCCTGCGCGACATCTCCCCCAAGTTCGATGTCATTAACGTTTCCTTCGCCGAGCCTGTAGGCGGGTCGACGACAGGAACGATCGGATTCACGCCTTTCAACTACACAGATGCCGATTTTAAAGCCGATGTCGCGTATCTGCAAAGCCAAGGCAAGAAAGTCATCATTTCCATCGGCGGCGCGAACGGCCAAGTCCAGCTGACAACGGCCGGCGCACGCAGCAATTTTGTAAGCTCCATGAAATCCATCATTTCCAAATACGGCTTTGACGGCCTGGATATCGACTTCGAAGGCCATTCCCTGTACCTGAACCCGGGCGATGCCGATTTCAAAAATCCGACCACACCGGTCATTACGAACCTGATTTCCGCAATCCGCGAGCTGCATGATTCGTTTGGCGACAAATTCATGCTGACTATGGCTCCGGAAACGTTTTTCGTCCAGCTCGGCTACGCCTTCTACGGCGGCACTTGCAGCGGCTGCGATACGCGTGCCGGTGCTTACTTGCCGGTGATTTACGGCGTACGTGATATTTTGGACTGGCTGCAGGTTCAGCTTTATAACTCGGGCCCTATCACGGGACTGGACGATCAGTACCACACGATGGGCGTAGCCGATTTCCACGTGGCCATGACCGACATGCTGCTTACGGGCTTCCCGATCGCCAAAAACCCGAACTCCTTCTTCCCGGCGCTCCGTCCGGATCAAGTCGTGGTCGGCCTTCCGGCTAACGGAAACGCGGGCGGCGGCTTCACAAGCGTCTCCGAAGTGCATAAAGCGCTGGACTATCTGATGAAAGGCAAAGCTTTCGGCTCCTATACCCTCCGCGGTTCCGTTCAACCTGGACTGAGAGGTTTGATGACCTGGTCCATCAACTGGGATAAATTCAACAATTTCGAGTTCTCGAACAGCCACCGCGCCTATTTGGACAGCTTCGGCCCGGGAACTCCCGGAGATACTCAGGCTCCTTCCGTTCCGGGGAATCTCCGTTCTTCCAACGTAACGGCTACAGGCGTCACGCTTACATGGAACGCATCTACGGATAATGTCGGCGTAACCGGTTACGAAGTCTATCAGGGATCGGTCAAAATTGCCGATACGGCAAGCACGACCTACAACGTCGGCAATCTAACGGCAAACACCTCCTACACGTTTACCGTAAAAGCGAAAGACGCGGCCGGCAACGTATCCGCGGCAAGCACGCCGCTGGCCGTCACAACCGCTAACGGCGGCGGCTCCGGCGACACGACGGCGCCTACGGCGCCAACAGCCCTGAAAGTAACGGCCAAATCTTCGAGCAGTGTCAGCCTCGGCTGGACCGCTTCGACGGATAATGTCGGCGTAACGGGCTACACCGTTTCGTACGGCGCCAATACGGTGAACGTCACTGGTACGTCCGCCGTTATCACGGGACTGACCGCATCCACGGCCTATACGTTCACCGTAAAAGCCCTGGATGCGGCGGGTAACGTATCCGCAGCCGCTTCCATCCAGGCAACGACGGACCCGGCATCTCCCGGAGGTCCTGCCGCATGGGCAGCCGGTGTCAGCTACAAGGCTAACGACGAAGTCACATACAACGGCTCGACTTATATTTGCCGGCAGCCGCACACCTCCCTGCAGGGCTGGGAGCCTTCCAACGTGCCGGCTCTCTGGACTAAAAAATAAAGACTGATTAGGCAGTCATGCCCATCGGACCGAAACGGAAAACAGCAGCTCCGCCCCATATTGACGGGCGGGCTGCTGTTTTTTATTTTTTCTTCATGGTATTCAGTAAAATCTGCTTTTCTTTCGCAAGGGACTGTTCGATTTTATCTCGTGCGTCCGCGATAATCTGTTTGGTCGCCAGTCTTTTCTCAATGCCGCTTGCGATCTCGCTCTCCCAGATTTCCTGGGCCTTGACGTCCAGCGGCGTGGTAGGAAATTCTCTCACCCGGGTCATCAAATCCTCGTGAAGCGCATAGGTTTTCTGTCCACCCAGGAACGGGTTCGTGGCCGCCAATTCCTTCGCGTTGCCCCGGGCGGGCAAATACGCCGGAACCGCTCCGCTGAGACCGTCCTTGCTGTATTCGGTAACGGCGAATTCAATGAATTTCCAGCCCATCTCCTTGTTGACCCCGTCCGAAGGGAGAAGGAAATTGGTGCTGTTCTGCCAGCCGTACAAACCGAAGGGAAGTCTCGTTTCACGCCATTTGCCGGCCGTCTCGGGCGCCCATTCTTTAATCTGTTCGACTCCCCATGTCCCAAAATACATCATGGCGATCGTTCCGTCCTGGACCGCCTTCCGGCCCATATCGCCCCATACGTCCAGGTGGGCCTCCAAGCCGAAATCGTTCACTTTCTTGGCGATCTCGACCGCTTTGTGGAACGCCTCATTGTAGCGCATAAAGTTCAGCTTGCGGTCGAAAATGCCTTCCGAACGCTCGAAGAGCTGGACCGTTTCGTTCACCCACTGCGTCAAATAAATGTTATGCTCGCGAAGCTCCTTGGCCATATGCAGCCAATTTGCGGGATCTTCCATATACTTGGCAAGCTCCTCGGGCTCCGAAGGGAACCCGTACTGCCTCATAATGTCCTCCCGGTAATAGGTGACGGTAGGCGTCGTGGACAGCGGAAAGGCAATCAGCTCATTTCCGTCCGCCGACATGACGCTTTCCCAGATGGAAGGACTGAAATCGTTGCGGTATTTCCCCGCCTGATAAGGGGGCTGGAGCAAATCCTCCAGCCCTTCAATCGCGGAGAAATTGCCGAAATCGGCGCTGTCGACCATCATGACGTCCGGCGGCTTCCCGTCCGCCAGTGCCTGCAGATAAGCTCCCGTATATTCGGAGTAAGGAATGACCTTTATGTCTATGCTCAGATCCGGATAGCTTTCTTTGAATTTGGCCGCCATGGTTTCGATCCCGCCGTAATGGGTCCATATCGACAAATGGTTCGGAACAGCCTTCTTGTCCCCGGAGGGAGCCGGCTTTTCGGCGGGCGGCGTTGAAGCGGGAATGAGCGGCTCGGACCGGAAGCAGCCCGCTGTGGATACTGTGAGCAGGAGCAGAAGCACGAAGATTTTAGTGAGTTTAACCACAACTCGTTTCCTCCCATCGAATAGCTATTCTGTATGTCCCCCGGCAAAAAGTCCGGCATAATTTCCTCTTTGGAGAAGACGGGAAAATTCCGGGGCCGGCAAAGGTCTGCTGAAATAGTAGCCTTGGAGCTCGTCACACCGGCACCGGGTAAAATATTCCGATTCCTCGGCCGTTTCGACTCCCTCCGCCACGACGGTCATATTCATGCTGTGAGCCAGCTCGATGATCGCCTTGGCCACGGCGGCTTTTTTGGGCTCCCCGCCGATATCCCGGATGAAAGAGCGGTCCAGCTTCACATGTGAAATCGGCAGACGCTGAAGCTGGTTAAGGGAAGAGTATCCGGTCCCGAAATCGTCGATCGAAATATGGATGCCCCGCTCCCGGATCCGGCTTATGATACCGATGACCTGTTCGACATTCTCGATAAAGACTCCTTCCGTAATCTCCAGAGTCAGGTAGGATTCTTCCAGTCCCGATTCTTCCAGCGCGCCATGAATCATATCCAGCAGATTCGTCTGGGAAAAATGCAGGGGCGAAATGTTCACGGCAATCGGAACTTTGGGAAGCCCCTCATCCTGCCACGCTTTATTCTGACGACAGGCTTCCTTCAATACCCATTCGTCGATTTTGTAGATGATCCCCGATCTTTCGGCAAGTGGAATAAATTTATCGGGCGAAATGCGCCCCAGCTCGGGATGCTCCCAGCGCACCAACGCCTCGATTCCGCTTATTGCGCCGGTAACCGTATCGACCTTCGGCTGATAATGCAGAACAAGCTGATGGTTCGAAAGCGCTTCCTGAATACCGTTGTCGATCATCATTTCTTCGGAGAAACGGATCTTCAGCTCTTCTTCATAGAACTGATAGCTGTTGCTGCAGCCTACGGATTTGGCGAAATACATCGCCATATCCGCGTTTTTGACGATGGTCTCCATCGTGTCGCCGTCTCGCGGAAACATGCTGATGCCGATGCTGACCGAACTGTACAGAGGCGATTCCATCAGCCGGATGGGCTCTTCAAGGGCCGCAAACATGCTGTGCGCCACGGCTGCCGCTTTGGCGTCACCGGCATCTTCAATGACGATGACGAACTCGTCTCCGCCGATCCGGAACAGCTTGCACGATTCCTCAACGCTTCGGGTGAATCTCTCGGCGATCTCCTTGAGCAGCAGATCACCGATATCGTGGCCCAGCGTATCGTTAATTTGCTTGAAGCGGTTTAAATCGGCGAACATGACCGCCACTTGCTTCGGTGCTTGGGCCGCTTCCAAAAGCAGGCTCTGCAGGTAGGTTGTGAAATACAGGCGGTTGGGAAGCCCCGTGAGGATGTCGTAAAAAGCGAGCTGATGAAGCTTTTCCTCCGAAAGACGAAGCTTGTCCGTCTGCTCCTGCAGGCGCTGGTTCATGTCCTGGGCTTGGTGAAACATGCTCATCAGATTCAGCGACATCTGCCGGAAGTTATACGTCAGAGAGGTAATCTCCGAAACGCGGCTGCTCGGCCACTCGATTTCTTTCATCTGCTTCAATTTTTCCGGCAAGTCCGTTGTGGAGGTCGCCAGTTTGGACAGCCCGTGAACCAGAACACGGCTTAAATATAAGGCGGTGGCGGCTGCCGCAGCCGCGAATAAAAGCAGGTACCAGAGCTGCGACAAGTACTGGGCGAACACACTGACCTGATAATGGCGGATCGGAATGTCGATGTACACATGCAGGGGCATCCTGGCGACCGCATTGTCATAGATGTAGCTGCCCTCTCTCCACTGTTGGGCGGGCAAGGCCGCAGTCTCCCGGGCGGGCAGAACCTGGTAAAAGTTGTCGTCCAGTCCCACGACATTTTTGCCGCTTTTCCAGTCATAAATCTGGTTCAGCTTGTAGCTCTGACGATCGGCCGCCAAAACTTTATTGGACCTGTCCGTAATGACGATCCGGAACAACTGCTCCGAGGTGTATTTATTCACCAGTTCCTGCAGATAACCCACTTGTATCCGCCCCTTGAGCCTGATGCCGAGGATATCCTCGGCTTCCCATTGGTTCAGCTCCTGGTTGATGCTGTTGGCCGTGTTTACCGCAAGCTGCCTGGAGTTCTGGATGGACAATTTCTCGGAATACCAGCTGTTCATCACGATATAAAGGAGGGACGGAAGCGCCACGGCCATAATCGACAGGTGAAACAGGACCTTGCTGTAGGAATAGGTTCTCTCCCGCTCTTTGACGAGGCCGAACCAGTGAAAAAGAGGCAGGTACTTCAGCAAAATATCGACGATTAGCGCATTGAACAGCCCGTTCGAGAGCGCAATCAGGAGCATCAGAATCAGCTCGTCCGATAGAAATTTGTACAATCCGTAATAAATGACGAACATCAGCGGAAGCCCGATCAGCAGCCAGTAAATACTGTCCCAGACAAGCAGCCGCCCCGGTTTTTTCCGGTTAAGGAGTCCGACCCCGGCAATTTCAAGAAGGCCGATCCATTCGAATGCGGGATGATGTAGAAAAAAGAAGGAGAAAAGCTGGGTAATGACGCCGGCCAGGAGGCCCAGACGGACGCCGAACAACGATACGGCAAACAGGAGAAAGATGCTGGAAAACGAGAAGGCGATTCCGTAAATAAGATGAAGCTCGCTGGCTTCGAAAAGAAGCGCCAAAGCGATACAGAGCAGGTATCCCAGCGTAAGGCGGGCTTTATTTTGTAAAAGGGAATGAATAGTTTTCACACGCTGTCCTCCATTTCTGCCGAAAAGTACGAATGTGAGCACCGCCACATGTCCGAACTTACTTAATGGATACCGGCAAAAATAAAAGACCGCTTACAAAACAGCAGCCTCCACTTCCACTCATCCAACTTCGGTAACCCGGCTGTCTAGCTGCGCTTTAGACCCGTGGCTTTGCGTCCTATGCTTTCGCGATAGTTTGCCTTTATCGAGTTATTCAACTAAAGATTCGTTAGTTAATAATTTCGACGCCCTAGTTCTCTTTCCTCTTTTTAACAACAGTAAAATAGGGCAAAAGTCGCATTTTTTAAAAATCTTAATAATAGCCGGATGAATGAAGGAAGGGATTTCCAACGATTACCGCATTTTTCCGCTTGATCCCGAAAGTTTCACTTCGCGCCATTCGGTCGATAATCAGCCGGAAGCTTACCCTGCTCCCTCCCGCCGACTTTCCGTTTCATGCATAGTTTCGGCCCCCTCTGAAAATAATGGAAACAGTCTAACAAGAATAAGGAGGGATAGGGTCATGAAAGACGAGATCAACAACGGTACGGCCGCAACGGGAGCCGGCGGACCTGCCGACCAAAGACTCGCCGAAGGCGAGCAGGAAACGACGCTGACCGACCGGCAGGGTCATCCGATCACCGATAATCAGAATATCCGCACCATCGGAAACCGTGGTCCTTCTACCCTGGAAAATTACCATTTTCTCGAAAAGATTTCCCATTTCGACCGCGAGAAAATTCCCGAGCGCGTTGTACACGCCCGCGGCGCAGGCGCTCACGGCTATTTTGAGGCGTACGGTAAAGTCGGCGAAGAGCCGATCGCCAAGTATACCCGCGCCAAGCTTTTTCAGGAGGCCGGTAAAAAAACGCCGGTATTCGTCCGGTTCTCCACAGTCATACACGGTGTTCATTCGCCCGAAACACTCCGTGACCCGCGCGGCTTTGCCGTCAAATTTTATACGGAAGACGGGAACTGGGATCTTGTCGGGAACAATCTGAAAATCTTTTTTATCCGCGATCCGCTCAAGTTCCCGGACATGGTTCACGCCTTCCGCCCGGACCCGGTTTCAGGTGTTCAAAATATGGAGAGAATGTTCGATTTCCTCTCCAATTCCCCGGAAGCGACGCATATGGTGACGTTCTTGTTCTCTCCTTGGGGAATCCCGGCCAATTACAGGGAAATGCAGGGGTCCGGCGTCAATACGTACAAATGGGTCAACGCAAACGGCGAGGGAGTGCTGATCAAATACCACTGGGAACCGATTAAAAACGGCATCCGCAACCTGACCCAGAACGAAGCGAACGAAATACAAGGGAAAAACTACAGCCACGCTACCCAGGATTTGTACGAAGCGATCGAACGCGGCGACTATCCCGAGTGGGAACTCAGCGTTCAAATTCTGAGCGACGACGAGCACCCCGAGCTGGATTTCGACCCCCTTGATCCGACCAAGCTGTGGGATCACGAGAAATTTCCGTTCCTTCCGGTCGGCAAAATGGTCCTGAACAAAAACCCGGAGAACTACTTCGCCGAAGTCGAGCAGGCGTCCTTCGGTACGGGCGTTCTCGTGGACGGCCTGGATTTCTCGGACGACAAGCTTCTCCAGGGCCGCACCTTCTCCTACTCGGATACGCAGCGCCACCGGGTGGGAACCAACTACCTGCAGCTGCCGGTCAACGCTCCGAAAAAGCATGTCTCGACGAACCAGCGCGACGGCCAGATGACTTACTTCGTGGACCGGGCGCCCGGACAAAATCCTCACGTCAATTACGAGCCTTCTTCGCTCGGAGGACTGCAGGAAGCGCCGCCGCGCGGACGGGAACACGAGCCGGCGTACAACGCCAAGCTGGTCCGCGAGAAAATCGACCGACCGAACGATTTCGGACAGGCGGGCGACACGTACCGGAAGTTCGAGCCATGGGAGAAAGACGAGCTGATCTCCAATCTCGTCAACAACCTCAAGATTTGCAAGCCTGTCATCCGCGACAAGATGGTGGAGTATTTCACCCAGGCGGATGCGGAATACGGCCGCCGCGTAGCGGAGGGGCTGGACAAGGCGATTGCCTCGTCCGAACACAAGGGGACGGTGCAAAACCGGGAAGGCGCCGGGAAAGCGGAACAAGCCGGACGCAAAACGGACGGCTACTAAAAGCCGCCGGCACCCCGAAAACGGAGAACAGGGAACTGTTTTCCGTTTTTCCGTGTTCGCGTTTTTGCTGACAATTATGAATAGAAGCTTCTGATACCCGCCGCCTCAAAATATCCTATCACTTTCCATTCGCTATTTAAGAAGCTAAAATGTTTACTAAGTCCGGGATATCTTCTATAATAGATGCATGAATCCTCAAGTTACTCCTCAATAACGGTAGGAAAGGGCGCTCCCTTTTCTACCGTTGTTGATTGAACGCAGCCTTTTCTCCCAAAACTTTAGATAGACAGGTGGTACTGACCATGAACGATACGCAGCAGCCTTACCGCATTTTGCTTTACTATAAATTCGTCCCGATCGCAAATCCCGAAGAATTCGCGGCCGAGCACCGGGAATACTGCAAAAATCTCGGCCTGAAAGGCCGGATTCTGATTGCCGCCGAAGGCATCAACGGAACCGTATCCGGTACGGTTGAGCAGACGGAGCAGTATATGTCGGACATGCACGCCAACCCTCTTTTTGCCGATATGGTGTTCAAAACCGATCCGGCCGAAGAGCATGCATTCAAAAAAATGTTCGTCCGCTTCAAACAAGAGCTGGTCACTTTCCGTTACGACGAAGAGCTGGACCCAAATGTGATCAGCGGAAAAAGATTGTCTCCGGCCGAGTTCCACGAACAGCTTCAAAACGAAGACGTGATCGTTCTCGACGGACGCAGCAACTATGAGTACGATCTGGGCCACTTCCGCAACGCGATCCGGCCGGACGTGGAAGCGTTCCGCGAATTCCCGGAATGGATCCGGGAAAACATGGCCGATCTGAAGGACAAGACGATCCTGACGTATTGTACGGGCGGTATCCGGTGCGAGAAGCTGACCGGCTTCCTGATCAAGGAAGGCTTCAAAGATGTCGCGCAGCTCGAAGGCGGCATCGTCACTTACGGGAAGGATCCGGAAGTGAAAGGAAGACTTTTCGACGGCAAATGCTACGTCTTCGACGAACGGATTTCGGTGCCGATTAATCACACCGAAGAAGATATCGTCGTGGGTAAATGCCATCACTGCGGCAAGCCTGCCGACACGTTCATCAACTGTGCGAACGACTTCTGCCATCTCCAGCACATCTGCTGCCCGGAATGCGAAGAGAAGCACAGCGGCTGCTGCTCGGACAAATGCGAGGAGCTTGTTCTTTCCGCGCGTTAAGCAGCTTCGCTGGCGGCGCGCGCCTGCCTAAAGCGGCCGTGATCGTCCGCCGCCGAGAATCCCCGGACACTCTCCGATAAGGAGGGGCCGGGGATTCTTCTTTTTGCGGGAAAGAGCTGCGAAGTTCCGCTATAATGGAAGAAGAACATTCGAGGAGGAGACTTTATGCGCATTGGTATTATCGGGCTCGGCGACATCGCCCGCAAAGCTTACCTGCCGGTGATCACCGCAAGAAACGACGTGGAACTTATCTTCTGCACGCGAAATACCGCTACCCTGGAGCAGCTTGCCTCCGTTTACCGGATCAGCGAAACCGTTACGGAGGTCGGCGAGCTGATCAGCCGGGGCATTCGGGCGGCTTTCGTCCACTCTTCAACGGAATCCCACGCGGAAATCACGAAGCAGCTTCTGCAAAGCGGCATTCACGTCTATGTGGACAAGCCTATTGCCTATACATATGAGGAGTCCTTGGAGCTTACGGAGCTTGCCGAAAAAAACGGCCTCATTCTGATGGTCGGCTTTAACCGGCGTTTCGCTCCCCTCTACGTTTCCGCTAAAGAGAAATCATCACCGAACCTGATTCTGATGCAAAAAAACCGCCCCCACTCCCCCGACTTCGCGCGCCGGTTCATCCTCGACGATTTCATCCATGTCGTCGATACGCTGCGCTATCTTGTGCCGGGAGCCGTACGGGACATTAACGTCACGTCCCACCAGCAGGACGGCAAGCTGTACCATGTGATGCTTCAGCTCAGCGGCGACGGCTTCACGGCCGTCGGCATGATGAACCGGGACAGCGGCGGCAGCGAAGAAACCGTGGAAATGATCGGAGGCGGCCGCAAATGGTCGGTGAAGGATCTCAATACAGCTGTAGAACTGGCGGACGGCGGCGAGCGGCATTACAAATTCAACGATTGGGATCCCGTTCTGCACCGCCGGGGTTTTCATGCCATTATTGATCATTTTATCCAAACGGTAAAAGAGGGCGGTCAGCCTCTGCAGTCAACGCGGGATGCCCTGGAAACCCACCGCGTCTGCGAGGAGATTGTCAAGGAGCTTGAAAAACAGGGAGTATCCGCCTGGGGATAAGAGAGGCTTCATCTCCCGGCCGGTCGCCTGAAAGGCGATCTTTCAAAAGGAATGCCTATTCTCTTGCCCGCCGGCCGGCCCCATTCTTCCGTTTGAAAGAGCCTCTTTTCGCTTAAACTATGAAAGAGTGCTTCACGTTTCCGTGAGGTCCGCTCTTTCTTTTTGTTTTTTTGTCGCGTGTGCTTTTTTGCCCATCCATACCAGACCGGAGGTACCGATGAAAATCATCACGACCGCGCAGTGGGACGAAAAGCTTTGGCGGGAAGCGGAGCCCCTCTACAACGAGGCTTTTCCGGATCACGGAAGAAAGCCTATCCGGATCATCCGTCAGATGTTCCAAAGGAAGCTCTGTTTCCTGCATCTCGGGATTGTCGAAAATACGGCCGCCGTTATGGCGATTACCGGAGAACTGCCTTCGGTACGGGCGCTTCTGATCGACTACATCGCCGTCCGTCAAGATTGCCGCGGACAAGGCACCGGGCGTTTTTTTATAGAAGCGCTTAAAAATTGGACCCGAAGGGAACGCGGCCTCAGCGGCATACTGATCGAAGCGGAGGCGGGCGACGGACCCGGCCATCGGAGCCGGCGGCGTTTCTGGGAAGCGTGCGGGTTTCATTTGACGGACTACGTTCACGAATACAGCTGGGTGCCGGAGCGCTATCAGGCGATGTATGTGAATTTAAGCCCCGAAGGGAAGCTCGCGGACGACGGCCGGCTTCTTTTTGAATCGATCACCGATTTTCATAAAAGGTCCTATCAGCGCACATAGTCGAAGGGAGTCGGATTACCGCCCTCTTCTTCCTTTTCGCATCGTCCTACTTCTGCCGCATGGACAAATAAGCTCCCTTGCGCTATTTTTAAAGAAGCAGGCGACTTTTGGAAAAAAAGGAGTACGTATGGACCAACAACGGAAACCGAAAGTGTTTATCGGCTCTTCCAGGGAAGCGATTCCTATCGCGGAAGGTGTGCTGGAAAATCTCTCCCCGGCCGCTCAGGTGAACCCCTGGTTTGCCGGTGCCTTCAATCCCGGGCGGTATACCATGGAAGATTTGGATAAACAGGTGCAGAACAACGATTTCGCCCTTTTCATCTTATCGACGGACGACGTCGTTCAAATCCGCGGCAAGCAGTATGCCTCGGCCAGGGATAACACCATTTTTGAAATGGGGCTTTTTATGAGCCGCCTGGGCAGGGAACGCGTCTTTTTTCTTTTGCCGGATCATATTCCTGAAAGCGTTAACGAAACGGCCGTCGGCGGGCTGCGGACACCTTCGGACCTGTTCGGGGTCAATGCCCTTACGTTCGAAATCCGTTCCGAAGCCGATGAGTGGGTTCAAGCGACGGCCGCGGCTTGCAGCACCGTCAAAAGAAAGATGCGCGAATTAGGCTGTCTTTCGGAGCTGCCGACGATCAACCAGCTCGCACGCATTCTGCGTCTTTTTCGTACCCTGTTAAAGGGGGTTCCCTTCAAACCGGAGGAGGAAAATTCCCTCCAGACGCTAAGCGAGGGAATCCGGATCTCCTACACATGCCCGCCCCAGTTTACGGTTAAGGGCGTCACGATTCACAGCGCGGAGCAGGACGAGTGGATCAAGCAGGTCGCGGGCACCTCGAACATCGGCACGATGAACCGGACTTATCCCTTGACGGCCAATGAAAATCTGGGTCCCGAAGACAAGCGGATCCTCGTGGTGGACGCTCATTTGAACAACAGAGTCACGATGAATCTGCACTCTTCCTCCATTGAAAATGAATATTTGATATGTTATCCTTTAGCTAAGAAGTATGTGCTGACCGTGCATATGATCGGCCAGGACACATTGAGTTCGGAGCAGTTGAATAAGATAGCCGGCCTGAACGGGCAGCTGATCAGTTCGGTAAACGATTTGTTGGGAGGGGAATAAGATGAAACCGGTCAGAAACAGATCGAACAGCGGATTAAAGCGTCGTCGTTCCGCCAAATCTGCTGGCAAAGTCTTGGCCCAACGGGATTCCTCGGGTCCCATTTATTCCATCGGTCCTTCCGTAGACGGAAAAGAACAGTCTTTCCAGCTCGTTTTGGAGAAAGAAGCCGTGTACGAAACACCGGTCTATCTTCAAGGCTGACGCCCATACAGAATGATAACAACCCGCTTCCTTTCGCAAGAAAGGGGCGGGTTTTTGCTGTTCAGGCACCAAGGTATCCGTGTATCCGTATGTTCGGCTGCGTTAGGCGCGCAGTATGGAGGGCGAAAGCATGGAGAGATGGAGGGTTGGAGGACAGAGAGACGCGGGATGGGAGGACGCGCATTCCGATAGATCCGAGTTTGGATTAACGGAAGCGTAGCAGCCCGCTTTCCGCCCCCTCATCCGGTACTCTTTATTCCGCTAACTTGAATGAGCCCGGCGAATCCGTTTCAGTTGGTGGATATGACCCCATTCGTGAAAAGCGCTGAATTGCAGCCACTGGCAGGCATTCAGTTCCACGCCGAGGGGATGAAGGGACACCAGACGGTTCGTCTCTCTTGCGGCCAAAAGAGGCAAAAACGCTTTCAGGTTGCCGCGTACTTCCGCAAGCCGCTCCAGCCCGTCCTCATACGCCACTTTTCCGGTCGGAAATGCGGAAGGCGGAGACTTTTTCGGCGTGTCGAGGAGTCCTTTTTGCTCGAACAGCGCCGTGATATCCACCAGCTTCCGTTCCTCCGGCTCGGATGGCCGGACAGCTTCGCCGTTCAGCAGCCTCCCGATTTCGGCGATGACCTGCTCCTCCGCGATGCTCAGGTGTTCGACGATCTGAACCGGATTCCAGCCGCCCTCATACTCGGTCAGGTGCCGTTCCTCCGGTCCGAAAGCGTCCAGCGCCACCAGGAGCTCCCGTCTTTTTTTGTCCAGAAAGGGTTCCAGCTCGGAAAAAATCATACGTCTCGCCTCCTTGTGTATAAGCGTCCTTCTCACCCCATCATAGCGCGTTCCCGTGTTTCCTTCATCCTTAATTTAGGGACTCCCCCCGAAATGCCGGAGCCAGGCCGGTCCGGCTTCTACCGATATCCGGCCAAGCATCCTGTGCAGTCCACCGCAAAGCCTCAATGCATATAGGTATAGTGAGCCGAATCGTACTGCGGACCGGATTTCTCGTAGGTGAACCACAGCTCGACCTGCTGACCGGCTGCCAGCCCCTGGATGGTATGCGTCCAACTGCCGCTGTTGGCGGTCATCCGCACGTTTTGCTGGTTCGCTCCGTTCACCTTGTAGTGGATGTCTACATAGGCCGCAGACGTCTTCGGAGCGAATACGACCGTTTCCGACGCGCCCGACTTCGTAACCGTAGCGGTATAGTCCGAAGCGGTATAGGTCAGTACGTTGTCCGCTGCTGCGAACTGCAGCCAGTTCATGTTGAATTGCGGACCGCTGATCGCGACCCGCAGCGTCTGCGGGCCGGCTGCCAGCTGCACCTGGGCCGAGACCGTCGTCCAGGTCTGCCAGCCTCCGGTGTTCGGGACGTTCACCGTCGCCAGCGTATTGCTGCCGGAGCGGAGCTGGAACTGGCCGGTTCCGTTCGGACTGGCCACCCGAGCCTGCAGCGTGTAGGTTCCGGCCTTCGCGACATTGACGCGGTAGTCCATCCAGTCCCCCGTGTCCAGATAGCCGACATTGAGGCCGCCTCCCGTGTCCGTCGTCGTTTCCGTCTGGACGCCGTTCATTGAAGCGTAGCTTTCGGCTTCGATTTTGCCGGGAATCGGCGCAGACGATGGAGCCGGCGTTGGTGTTGGTGTTGGTGTTGGTGTTGGTGTTGGTGTTGGTGTTGGTGTCGGTGTTGGTGTTGGTGTCGGTGTTGGTGTCGGTGTTGGTGTCGGCGTCGGTGTTGGTGTTGGTGTCGGTGTTGGTGTCGAACCTCCGGCCCCTTCCGTGTTCGAACCGTTCGCAGGCACCGACATCGTCTTACCGTCGGAGAACGTGACCCTAATCGCAGAGCTGCCCGTGTTGTATGCCGTGTAGGTGCGGACGCCGTTCTTCACGAATACGGCGTAGAGCGGCGTATCGGCTGTCACGGTGCGGTCTTGGACACCCATTGCGTCCAGATTGTAGATCCAATGGTACGCAAACGCCTTGGAGTTCCCGGCTTCGGCCGAAAGCGCATTGCCGCGCGAGGACCAGAAGCTTTTCGCTTCAGCCGGATTCGATATCGCCCGGTACATGTAGACGAGATCTTCCCAAGCGTCGAAATTCGTGCCGCCGTTCTCGGATACCAGCGCGTTATAATTTTTGGCGGCATAGTCGGGGTACTGCGTCAGGTAAAGCGAAGCTCCCGTGAAAGGCAGCCAGTTGATGCCGTGGACCTCTTCCGGATTGCCGGTCCACCAGGTTCCGTCGCCGACGGTTTTGCCGCCCCAGACCATACTCGCCGTCGACCGGGTGAAACCTGCGGGACGGTTTGCGTCCGTCACGTCGAACCAGTATTCGTTGATCGCGTTCATCTCGGTCGTGTACAGAGAGATGCCCGTGTCGCGGATCGCGGTGTCGCCCGTCGCCTGTCCCCACAGAATCATGCCCGCCCAGGCGTTCATGCCTTCGGAAGACGATTCGTTGTTGTTGCCGTCTCCGAACCGAGCATGCCCCGAAGCCCATGAGTGGCCGGCATACGGGTCAAAGTTGCGAAGGTAAGGGAACATCGTGTCCGTGCGGCTGCTGCCGGCGATGTCGCGGATCAGCAAATTCACCATCGGCCCCCAGGCGGAAGCCCAAGCTTTGTCCACACGTGCGACCTCCGCGGCAGCCTTGATGAAATAGCCGTAGTGGAAATGGTGGTCGTTCAGCTCGTTGTTGGAGCCGTAACTGGCCGGGTAGCCGATCACGGTGCCCCAGTTGCGGTTGTAGTAAAACACGTTGCCGCTCTTAAGATTACCGCTACCGTCGCTCGCCTTGAACCAGTTCTGCAGGATGCTCTTGATCTCGCTGCGGAACTTGTTCGCCGCCGTCGTATCGCCGATCTGGTCGGCGATCGGAGCCAGCGAGGCGAGTTTGCCGAGGCGCTTGCCGATCCAGTAGGTGTCGCCGTCTCCGGTGTACGTTTCGGCCTCCGCCTGGTCGATGTACTGCTGCAGCTGCCCGCGGTCGTAGGAGCCCTTGTCCGGCAGCGCCGGGAGGACGCCGTTAAACTTCATGCGGGTCTGGAAGGAACCTCCTTCGCCCGTCTTCATCAGGCCGCGCACCGAGCCGTACGTATAGGACAGAAGCGGCGTCGGGCTGTTCTTCCATTGATGCGGATACAGGGCGAAAATCGTACCGCTTTGCGAGCCCTGCTTAGCCTGCGTCGTGAAAGTGAAAGTCGATGTCACTTCACTTGCGGCGGAATTGTAGCTGTAGGACACCTGCGTGCCGGTGACATGAGAGTAAGCGTACTGAGCGAACTTGTTCAGCGTCGACTGGCTTGGGTCCGGCAAGACCGCGACGGAAAAGTACGAGCTGCCGTTGTTCGTCAGCGTGCCGCTGCCGATCCCGCTCCATGTGCTGCCGTTCGCCCCGAACAAACCGTAGTGAGCGCCCGCGACCGTAATGCCGAGCACCGGCGTGCTCGCGCTTCCGGACCATACGGCAGGCGCGTCGTAGAAGCTCAGCTTGGGATTTCCGCCCGCATAAGTGAAGTAGACGTACGGCGAACCATGCCCGTAGCTGACGTTCATCTCGCTGGCGCCGCTCTTGTACTGCGACTTCACAAACCAGTCGCTGTAACCGTCCACCTTCGCGTCGGGAAAAGCGGCCACGCCCGTGTGGCCGACTGTGAAGTCGTGAATGTCGTTGATCCAGCCGCAGACGCAGCTGGAATTCGCCGTGATCCGGTTGCCCGGATAATAAATGCGGATGCCGCCGGAGCCGTTTTTCATCGCCAGCGGATGCGGATATTGGGCTTCCGAGAAGGTGTCCCAGGCGAGGTTGCTCCACCAGTCGTTGGTCGGCATCGCTCCGGTGACGTTCGCGGTCTTGTAGATCATGCTCTGTGTATCGACGGAGCCCGGAGGCAGCACGGTCGAGTAAGAACCGGAACCCAGAGCGACCTCGCCGCTAAAAGCGGAAGTGCCTCGTTCGGGAAGCAAGGAAACGAGCAGGACCAGTGCAAGCAGACCGGCAAAAAGTTTTTTCATTTCATTCCTCCTTAAAAGTTAAGTCATTGGGAAACGCTTTCATTTTATCGGAATTCGAACCCCTCCTCCCTTTCCTTTTAGGATGAACGGACGAAGCCCGTACGTCTTTATCGTATCAGCCTACCGGAGGCCTCGAACAGGCGCCTCATTTCGGATCGGTTCCCTTTTTTTCTCCTTCCCCTTCAACGAAATAAAAGAAAAACGCAGCCCCGGTGGACTGCGCTTACAGTAGTACGCTGGTACGATTAACGGAAAAGCGGTTTTTTCCTTTTAAGCCTCTGAACCGCCGGACACCTCAGCATGCAGCCATAGTCATCCGGCAACACTGCCATACTGCGGCCATCCCCCGAAGCTACTCCTTCATATTTTGAAGCAGTTGAACCCGGTAAGCTTCGCTCTCCAGCCCCTGAATCTCTTTATATTCCTCTTCCGTCAGTCGTCTGGGCTCTCCGACCGATTTGGCGATCATATAAATTTTCGCGCTCTCTTCCATCACTTCGGTCCGGTAGTACGCTTCCCGGAGATTTTTGCCCGTGGTCACCAGACCGTGATTTTTAAGCAGCATGGAGCTGTAACGGTCCGCCTTCTCCGCCACCAGATGAGCGAGTTTGTCCGTCGTCGGCACGACATAAGGGACAAACGCGACATCCCCTACAAGTGCCGCCTGATCCGGAAAAAGCATGGGCAGCTCATCGTCCACAAGCGTCAAGGCAATGCAGTAGGCGGGATGCGTGTGCACGATAGCCTGGAGCAGGGGGTTTGCCCGGTAGCAGAACAGGTGCATCAGCACCTCGGATGAAGGGCGGAAGTCGGTATCCCCGATTTCACCGGTAGGAATGTGGACCGGCACCCACTGATGCGGCTCAATATCTTCCAGTGCAAATCCGCTGGGCGACAGGTACATAAATTCTCCCGACCTTGCGCTGATATTGCCTCCGGGGCCGACGACCAGACCTTTCGCTACGCTTTTGGCGGCGTACTTCGTTAATTCTTCTCTTAGTTTCCGTTCAGTCATTTCCGTTGACGCTCCTCTCGGAATGATGGGCGTTTGCGTTGATCTTCCTGTAACGCGCATAAGCTTCCTGCCACCGGCCGGTATCCTCGGGAGAATACACATCCGGCGGGAATGAGGCCAGCACGACCTGCCGCATTTCGTCCCGGGTATGAAGCTCGCCGCGGGCCTTCGCCTGCATCAGCAGGCTGCCGACGGCGGTCGCTTCGACCGGCCCCGCGATGACGCACCGGCCGGTGATATTCGCCGTAAGCTGGCAGAGCAGCCGGTTACGGATACCTCCGCCGACCATATGGACGGCGTCCAGCCTCCGGCCCAGCAGCTCCTCGATTTCGTGGAGGGTCTGGCTGAATTTCATCGCCAGGCTTTCCACGATGCAGCGGATCAGCTGCGCCTTCGTCTGCGGGACGGGCTGGCCGGTCTGCCGGCACCGGCTGCGGATGCGCTCCGGCATGTTCCCCGGCGCCAGGAACACGGGGTCTTCCGGATCGACGTAGGCCGCAGCCGCTTCTTCTCCCGCCGCCATCGCCTGCATGTCCCCGAAGGTAAGCGTCTCGCCTTCCAGCTCCCAATACCGGCGGCATTCCTGCAAAAGCCACAGGCCCATGATGTTCTTCTGCAGCCGGATGCGGCCGTCCGCTCCGCCTTCATTCGTGAAGGCGAGCTTCCGGCTCTGTTCGGTGATGACGGGCCGCTCCGTCTCCACCCCCATCAGCGACCAGGTGCCGCAGCTGATAAACGCATAGCTGCCGCCGGCTTGCGCGGGGACGGATACTACGGCCGAGGCCGTATCATGGGAAGCCGCCGCCACGACCGGGAAGCTGCTCATCTGCAGCTCTTCGGCTAATGCGGCGCGCAGACTGCCGGTGGCGGTTCCCGGCATCACGATGGAAGGGAACATCGCCCGCGGATGCGGAAGCAGGGCAAGCACTTCTTCATCCCAGCCGCGCAGCTGCGGGTCGAGCAGACCGGACGTGCTGGCGATGGTGTATTCCGCCGAAATTTCTCCGCATAGATAGTAGCGGAACAAGTCGGGCATAAACAGCATCCGCACATCTTCGCCGGCCCCGGAGGCCGCCTCCCTTTCCGCTTCGAGCTGAAACAGCGTGTTGATCGATTGGGTCTGGATGCCTGTGCGCCGGTACAATTTTTCTTCCGGTATCCGGTTCAGCACCCGCCGCATCGCGGGCTCGTTCCGTGAATCCCGGTAGTGGTAAGGATTCCCGAGCAGCCTGCCCCTGCCGTCCACAAGTCCGTAATCCACGCCCCACGTGTCCACGGCCAGCGAAGCGGGAGCCCCCGCCGTAAACGGCTTGCAGGCCCGGATGCCCTGGAGCATCTCGTGAAACAGCCGCAGAAAATCCCAGTGAAGACTGCCGCCCAGGCGGACGGGATCGTTGGAGAAGCGGTGGATTTCCTCGACGGCCAGACGCGATCCGTTGAAAGTGCCGAGCACCGTCCGCCCGCTGCTCGCTCCGAAGTCCACAGCCAGCATGTGAAGGCCGTTCTTTTCTACGCTCATGAAAAGTCCCTCTCCCTGTCCGGCTTTTTAGTTATACAAAGGGCCGAAGTTAGCGCACGCGCGGAAGTCCGCCGCTTCTTCATCCCGGGTCCCGAACGAACTCCATACGCGCGGCCGGAATATATTTTTCTCATCGACATTGTGCATGGAAACGGGAATTCTCAGCATCGCCGCGAGCGTAATGAGATCGGCCCCGATGTGCCCGTAAGAGATGGAGCCGTGATTGGAGCCCCAGTTGTCCATCACCGAATACACGTCGCGGAACGAGCCCTCTCCCGTCAGGATCGGCGCGAACCAGGTCGTCGGCCATGTGGGATCGGTTCGCTTATCCAGCGCGTCGTGCACGTGGTCCGGCAGATCGACGGTGTACCCTTCGGCAAGCTGAAGCACTGGACCCAGGCCCTTCACCAGGTTGATCCGGGTCATCGTGACGGGCATCCCGCCCTTCGTCAGGAAGTCCGACGAGTAGCCGCCGCCCCGGAAATACTCCACGGCCGCGGGCCGCCAGGACGTTTCGCCGAGGCATTTGTCCACCTCTTCCTCCGTAATCTCCCAATAAGGCTTCATGGCGGGCGCGCCGTCCCGGGACTGCTGCCCCGTACCGTCCAGTGCCGCCGGGCCGGAATTGATGAGATGGAGAATCCCGTGCTCCGCGGCGCCTTCCAGCGTATAACCCGTCACCCGCTTCACCGATTCGGGGCTCCAGTACGTGCGGACGTCGGCGAAAATTTGGGCCGTGTGCGTCAGAAGGTATCCCATCAGCATCGCTACGCCGTTCAGGCTGTCGTTCTCGGTGGCCACAAGATAAGGCGCTCTTCTTCCGTTCCAATCGAAGGAGCTGTTCAGCATCGCTTCCATGAAATCCCCGTTCGGGAAGTGATCCGTCCAATGGCGCTGCCCCTGGAAGCCGGACAAAATCGCGTTATGCCCCAGCGCTTCCTCGCCGAAACCAAGTTCGGCCAGCTTCGGATTTCCGGTCATCAGGTCGCGGATGATCAGGGTCATTTTAACGACGGTTTCCCAGTCCTTGTCCTTACGTTCCCGGGACGTCTGAATGGCCGCAGGATTGTTGTCCGGGCCTTCCTTGCAGTTGTCCTTCACCCAGGCGAGTGCGTGCCCATACTCCTCCTTGTCGTAAATTTCTTCTTCCATCCGGCGGACAAGCTCCGACATATCCACGTATTCGTTGCGCATGCCGAGGTAATTCTGGAACAGCTCCTCGCTTACGATCGAACCCGCAATTCCCATAGAAACGGAGCCGACGGACAAGTAGGACGTTCCTTTCATCACCGCCACGGCCAGAGCCGCCCTTGCAAAACGGAGCAGCTTCTCCCGCACGTCATCTGGAATGCCGGCCGCGCCCGCGTCCTGCACATCCTTGCCGTAGATGCCGAATGCCGGAATCCCTTTCTGCGCATGGGCCGAAAGCACGGCGGCCAAATAAACGGCTCCCGGACGCTCCGTCCCGTTGAAGCCCCAGATGGCGTTCGGAATAGAGGCGTTCATATCCATCGTCTCGGTTCCGTAGCACCAGCACGGAGTCACGGTGACGGATACGCCCACGCCCGACCGGGCGAATTTGTCCGCAGCCGCAGCCGCTTCCGCTACGCCGCCGATACAAGTGTCGGCAATGACGCATTCCACCGGCGTTCCGTCAGGGTAGCGCAAATTGCCGCTGAGCAGGGCGGCGGCCGCCTTAGCCATGTTCATGGTCTGTTCTTCAAGCGATTCGCGCACCCCTTTACGGCGTCCGTCGATAGTCGGACGGATGCCGATTTTCGGGAATGGACGGCTCCATCTGTGTTCACGGTTGGTCATTTGATCTTCCTCCTTATAGAGTTATCGATAAACCTCATCGTATAAATAGACCTTCTACAGTCACGTAACGACGCCTTTCCTTAAAATAACGTTCGCATATAAAGCGCTTTCACTTGTGGCGACAATGGCGTAAGCTTCTTTGGCCCGTTTGTAGAAAGCGAATCGCTCCAACTGCCCCAACGGGACGCCGGGCAAATGCCTTCCGATCACTTCACCGTACGTCTCCCAAATGACCGGCTGAACCGGATCGCCCGGAACGACCGCCATAAGCTGAGCCGGCTGATCACCGTATGTATCGAGCGGAAACAAGGCAAGAACCGCTTCCAGAAGCTCGGGCACGCCGTGACCGTCGCAGCGGAGCAGGCGTTTGGCATGGCTCGCCGCCGGAAAGTTGCCGTCCCCCAGGACGATTTCGTCCCCATGGCCCATTTCCATCAGCACTTTCAGAAGTTCCGGCGAAAGAATGGAGGGAATTCCTTTCAGCATCAAGTCGTCTCCTCTCTCTGTTCCAGCTAGAGATAAAATTAGAGTTACCGATAACACAAAATTAACAGCTCCCTCTCTTGCTGTCAACGGTTTTCTTTTATACAATAAACTCACTCAAGCATGAAAAGGTGATAACGATTGATTACAATCTATGATATAGCCGAAAAAGCAAATGTCTCCGCCATGACCGTTTCCAGAGTTATCAATAACTCCGGAAGAATCAGCGAGGCGACCCGCAAGCGCGTTCGCAAGGTGATGGAAGAGCTGAATTATATCCCCAACTCCATGGCCCGCGGCCTCGTTCTGCAAAAAACGAAGCTGTTGTCGCTGCTGATTACGGATATTACGAATCCTTTCTACACCACGATTGCGCGGGGAGCCGAGGATACGGCGAAGCGGTCCGGCTACAAGCTTCTCTTCGGCAACAGCGACGAGGATTACGGCAAGGAAAAAGACTACGTGGAGATGATCCTCTCCACCCGGGTGGACGGCGTCCTGTTCGCTCCTACCGGAGACGCTTCTCTTGATCAGCTCCGGCAGCTTCAGAAGCACGGGATTCCGTTCGTGATTCTGGACCGTGAAGTGCCCGGGATCGAGACGGATGTCGTTCTCGGGGACAGCAAAGACGGGGCGAGAAAACTAGTCGAGCACCTGATCGGCCTCGGACACAAGCGCATCGCTCTGGTCAACGGCTCGCCCGATGTATCTACGGCCCGGCTCCGGTATACCGGCTACCGGGAAGCGCATCTGCTCGGCGGACTGCCCCTGGACGAGAGCCTGGTCGTGTCGCTGAACTACCGCGAGTTTCAGGACGAGGCCTCGCTGCAGGCGCTGCTCTCTCTTCCTTCCCCGCCGTCGGCGATTTTCGCGGCGAACAACCTGCTCGCCGTGGGGATTATCGGTGCACTCCGACAGAGAGGCTTATCCGTTCCGGAAGATGTGTCGGTTGTCTGCTTCGACGATTTAGGTCCCGCCGAGACCGTGAATCCTTTTCTGACCGTAGCCTCCCAGCCCGCGTATCAGTTCGGTGCCCTCGGCATGCAGCTTCTGATCGAACGGATCGAGAACGGCCCCGGTTCCGATAACCGCAAAATCATGCTGCCCTCCGAACTTCTCATCCGTTCCTCGACCCGCACATGGGACCGGTGAGCCGCCGGACGAACCTATAACAGCCGGATTTCTTCTTGGATATCTTTCCGCCGGTCCTCGATATACTGCTCGATCACTTCAGGCTCCGACCGGAACAGGGACAGACTTTGTTGACGGCCGGGGTCCTTGTATACATCCCGGGCAATGCGTTCGTGCATCTCATACACGACGGGCATGATGCGGTCCTTCGTAAACGCCGTGCCCGTAAGGTGTTTCAAAAGAGCCTTGTACCGCTGCCGAACCTCCTTGCTTTCCAGCACTTTTTCGGTCAAGTCGTTATACCCGGTGATCCTCACGAGATTACTGTTTACTCTTTTCCCGTAACAATTCCGCCCCCAAGTGCCTTCGTAATCCCACGGAATCATCCGGTACTTCCCGGTCGGTTTATGCTCGTAGATCGCATAGTTATGCTCGAAACCGTCATAATTCCCCGTCATCACGGCCCCGGCCAGCCATCGCAAGTAATTGTCGAGATCCACGTGCCTGCGCAGAAAAGCCTTCAGTCGGTCTCCTTTAAGCGCATGGATGGACTGGATGAACGCTTTCATCTTGTCCCGGTCCCGGCCCGTTCCGATCATGAGATCGTAGCCGGCGAACAAGGTCTTTTTACGCTTGCGGGTATCCGGATCTTTCAGTGAAAAATTCGCGCAGTCGTTGCTTGCATAGAGGAGAGACTTCATAACAATCCCCCTCCGCCGGAAAAAAGACCGCTTAACCGCCTCGATCAGCACATACACGCCTTCGTTTCTGCCGTTGATCGTCAGCACGACATGACGGGTGTGCGGACTCGGCACGCCGATCGTCCGGAAAAACCGGAACGACAACGCATTGCGGATCAGCGAAGGATCGTCGTATTCGGCATTCAGATGATAGGTCCTGCCCTTTATGCGGATTTCATACGATTTCTTCGCATATTCGCGGGTATGCCCGCCCCGGTATCCGATTCGGATAGGCACGCTGCCGCTCCCGTCCGACAGAAGCGCCGGCACGAACCGGCGGTTCCACACATTTTGCCTCAGTTTGCGGTCCCCATCGGTGCCGATTGTCAGTTGAAAATGAGGAAGCGACATCAGATTCCTCCGCCTTTCGCTATAAGAAAACAGCCTATCCGTCAAGATAGGCTGTTCTTGTTACGTTACCTTATGCGAAATGCAGGCGCCGCGGCACAATGCGGACCACCAAAGTTCAATCTAACGTTTTTTGGCCGGTTTCGTTGTGAATACGGGAGCGGCCAGGCGCGCGGGGAACCCTTGCGTCCGGCGGCCACCCGCACGGTTTCCTCCCGAATAGTTTCCTCCCGCACGGCTCCCTTCGGTACGGTTTCCTCTCGTACGACTGCCTTCGGTACGGATGCCTCGCGTACGGTTGCCTCCGGTATGCCTGTCCCCGGTGCGATCTTCCCTGGCGAATTCCCTCTCCAGTCGATCTGCAGGTGCGTCCCAGTGACTCGGCCAGATTCCTCCGGGAAGGTTTTGCGGATGCTGCAAGCCGAATTCGTCTCTCCGCCCTTCCGTCCGGTTACCCAGCGTACGGTTACCCAACGTGCGGTTTCCTTCCTTCCGGTTTCCATCGCTCCGGCTGCCTGCCGTACGATGACCTAAGGTCCGACTGCCACCTGTGCGGTTACCTAAAGTCCGATGATCTGCGGGACGGTTTCCTCTTGTCCGGTTGTCCCTTGCCCGATCTCCTGTTGTACGCCGGTCCAAACGATCTCCCTGAAAACCGGGAGGTTCTATTATACCTTCAACCGACTGAGCTCGTTCATCCTTTGCCCACCAACTTTCAAATAAATCGGGATACTCGCTCATTTGAACTACCCTCCATCTATCAAGATAGTATATACATATGAGCTAACATGCAGATCGGTATGGTCATTGGTGTACTCTTGTCTCGTTTTTAAAATATCCGTTTGCACAGGTATTCCCTTCACTCTAATATCGCAAAAAAACGCCCCAGCCCGGAATTCGGTCTGTGCGTCTTTTTTTCAGACATACGATTAGTTTAGGACCTTAGCCTTGTTCAAAAAGCCGGGACAACGGCAACGCCGTATTTGTCCTGGATAAATTTCTTCACTTCCGGGCCGGTAAGCGCCGCATCCAGCTTTTTGATTTCTTCCCGGCTCTCATCGCCTTTGCGGACTACGATCACATTCGCGTAAGGAGAGTTGGCATCCTCCCGGAATAAGGCCGATTTGGGATCAAGCTTGGCTTCGAGGACGAGATTGGTATTAATAATCGCACCGTCCAAATCCGGCAGAGCCCTCGGCAGAGTGGCGGAATCCGTTTCGAAAAACTTCAGGTTTTTCGGATTATCCACGATATCCTTCGGCGTAGCCTCGTAGGTGGTCAGCCCTTCCTTCAGCTTGATAAGCCCTTGCTGCTGCAGGAGGACCAGCGCCCGGTATTCATTGGAGGGATTGTTCGGAATGCCGATTTTCGCGCCTTCTTTGATCTCGTCCTTCGATTTCAGCTTGCTCGAATAAAATCCGATGGGTTCCACATGAACCTTGGCGGTCACCGCAAAGTCAAACCCTTTCTCTTTCTTGACCGAATCCAGGTACGGCACATGCTGAAAATAGTTCGCGTCGATCTGTTTGTCTTTCAAAGCCGGATTCAATTGGCCTTCGTCATCGAACACTTTAATGTCCAGGCTGATTCCCTGCTCTTTCAATTTCGGTTTTACGACTTCCAGAATCTCCGCATGCGGAACGGCCGCCGCTCCTACGGTAAGTTTCACCTCTTTGGCGGGTTCTTTGGACGCTCCCGGCGTACTGCCGGCTTTCTCCGAAGCGGCTACCTCTCCTTTGCCTTGGCTTCCGCATCCGGCAGCCGTCAACGTAACAGCCAGCAGAATGGCTGCAAGTGCGCTTAATCGTGTGGGTGTCATGAAACACGCCTTCTTTCTTCTATGTAATGGAAAAACAGATAAAACGGTCGGATCGTTTATTCAAGTTTGAAGCGTTTGCGGATGACCGATTTGGCGATGGAATCGCCGGACCACTGGATAATCTGGACAATCAGAATAATAAGAATAACGGTGGCAATCAGGATATCTTCCCGGAAGCGCTGGTAACCGAACCGGATGGCCAGGCTGCCGAGACCTCCCGCACCGATGGCGCCCGCTACCGCCGTAAATTCCGTGATCGCGATGACGCCGATCGTGACAGCCCGGATCAGGGCCGGAAGCGCCTCCGGTATCAGCACGCGGAAGATGATGGTCCAGGGCGAGGCGCCGACCGATTTGGCCGCTTCGATTTTGCCGGAGCTGACTTCTTTCAGCGAGTTTTCGATAATCCGTCCCAGAAAAGGAGCGGCTCCGATCGAGAGGGACACAATCGCCGCCGTCGGTCCCAGCGTCGTGCCGACAATGAGCCGGGCAAGCGGGAGAAGCAGCACGATCAGAATAATGAACGGCAGGGACCGTACCGCATTGATCGCGGTCCCGATTACTTTATTCAGCCTGGGGGCCGCAAGAATGCCGCCTTTTTCGGTAACTACCAGAGTGATGCCGAGCGCGCTGCCCAGCAGAAAAGCGAACAAGGAAGCCCAGACGACCATGAACAGCGTCTCCTGCAGTCCTTCGACCAGCAACCCGACCAAATCGTCTCTCATATGCCTGCCCCCGCTCCTTCCAGAACCGTCCGCTCCCTGCGGTAATGGTCGATAATACTGACGAATCTTCTTGCGGTATCGCTCTCCGGCTGGAGAAAGAACTTATCCACGGTTCCGGTCTCTACAATTCTACCTTTTTCTATGACCGCCATATTGCGGCAGATGTGCTGGAGGACGTCCAGCTCGTGCGTGATCAGCACAATCGTCAAATTCAGCTGGCGGTTAATGTCTTTGAGCAGCTCCAGCGTCGAATACGTCGTCTGCGGGTCGAGCGCCGAGGTCGCTTCATCGCTCAGAAGGACGTCCGGTTCGTTCACAAGCGCCCGGGCAATGCCGACCCGCTGCTTCTGGCCTCCGCTGAGCTGGGACGGGTAGACGTTTTCTTTGTCCCCCAGCTGCACCAGATCCAGAATCTCTCTTACTCTCTCGGCCAGCTGCGGTTTGGGAACTCCCGCCACTTTAAGAGGAAACGCCACGTTCTGGAACACGGTTTTGGAATCGAGCAGATTGAATTGCTGAAAAATCATGCCGATTTTACGGCGGGCCATCCGCAGCTCCTTCTCGTCCAGGTCGGTGATGCGCAGCCCTTCGATTTCCACCGTGCCCGAATCGGGCTCCTCCAGCCGGTTGAGGCAGCGGATTAATGTGGATTTCCCCGCCCCGCTAAATCCGATGATGCCGAAAATATCCCCCTTTTGTATGCGCAGATTGATGTTTTCCAGGGCCGTTACGGGGCCGCCGGCGCTTTTGTACGACTTGGTCAGATTTTCTACGAGAATCATGTGCTACACCTGCCCGGAAATTTTTTCAATAAAAAAAACCAAGCCCACCTTACCGGCCGTCCGGTAAAGAGCTTAGTTTCCAGCGATCTGGTCAACTAACGACTTATGAAGTTATTTCCGACTAAACCAATGTCTTTTGTTTAATTTATATCAGCTTTTCCCTCTTGTCAACCGCCTTTTGAGAATAAAAAACGAGGATTGACGGCTTCCGGCGCTTGATGTTAATGTTTAACATATTATTCCTATGAAAAAACTAGGTTATAAGGAGGAACCCCTTTGGCAGCCAACAGACAAATCAAGCTATCCGCCTACCTCGTGGGCACCGGAATGCATGTCGCCTCGTGGAAACATCCGAACGCGCAGCGAAGCGCCAGCATCTCCGTCGACTATTACAAAGCGCTCGCCCAAACGGCCGAACGCGGCAAGTTCGATATCGCTTTTATCGCGGACAGTCTCGCCATCAATGAGGATTCTCATCCGAATATCCTGAACCGTTTCGAGCCGGTTACCCTCATTACCGCGCTTGCGGGCGCCACGTCCAAGATCGGCGTCGTCGCCACCGCTTCCACGTCCTACATCGAGCCGTTCAATCTGGCGCGTTCCCTGCTGTCCGTCGATCAGATCAGCAAAGGCCGGGCGGGCTGGAATATCGTGACGACACGCGACCTGTCCGGCAGCACGGCCCGGAACTTCGGAGCGCAGGATCATCTGGAGCACGGCTTCCGTTACAAACGAGCGGAGGAATTCGTCGAGGTCGTGACGGGGCTCTGGGATTCGTGGGAGGACGATGCCTTCGTTCAGGACAAGGAAAGCGGTGTTTTCTTCCATCCGGATAAAATGCACCGCCTTAACCACCGGGGCGAATTCTTCTCCGTCGAGGGACCGCTGAATATCGCGCGTTCGCCTCAGGGGTATCCCGTGCTGGTGCAGGCGGGGACCTCGGAATCCGGCCAGCAGTTCGCCGCCAAGCGGGCGGAAGTGATTTTCTCCATCAAGTACAGCAAACAGGAGGCCCGGGAGTTTTACGACACGTTCAAAAGCAAAGTCGCCTCTTTCGGCCGGTCACCCGATGAGGTCGTCATTTTGCAGGGGATTTTTCCGGTAATCGGTCGAACGCAGGAAGAAGCGGACGAGAAATACAGGCAGCTTGAATCGTATATTTCCGAGGAAACGGGTTTCAGCTTCCTGAAAGACTATTTCCCCGGTGTCGATTTCACCGGCTTAACGCTGGAATCCCGAGCCGCCGACGCGGGTCTGGACCGCCTTCAACTAGACAAATCCGATTACCGGAAACACCAGCCCGTTATCGCCCGGGAGAATCCGACGCTTCGTGAAGTCTACTCGCTTCTTACGGGCTCCTTCAGCCGGGAAGACTGGGTCGGCACCCCGGAGAAAATTGCCGATACGCTCGAAGAGTGGTTTACGGAACGCGCAGCCGACGGCTTTATGCTGATGGCCCCGCTGCTGCCGGACGGACTTCACGATTTCGTGGAGGAAGTCGTCCCGCTTCTCCAGCAGCGCGGGCTGTTCCGCACGGAGTATGCGGGCGATACGCTCCGAGAGCACCTCGGACTGCGAGTGCCGGAGAACCGCTACGCCCGGGAGGTAGTATCCCGCCCGTAAACGGGCACTCGCGAGCGCGCCGGAAGGCGGCCGCTTGCTTCGTGGCGCGCTTTTGAAGCGGGTAAGCAACGCGCAAAAGCACAAAGAAAAGGAGCCCGGATTCCACGGGCTCCTTTTGGCGTATGCGGGCTCGCTGTCGCTACGGAGCCTGCATGCTGCGCACAATATTTCCCTGCGTGTCGACATTCGCTGCCGGTGCGTTCAGGCCTTATTTGCCGGCGAAACAGCGACTGCTAACGGCAAACGGAGGCACGGTTTCAAGCATCGTAAAGCCCCGTGCTTAAATAACGCTCCCCCGTATCGGGAGCGATGCAGAGCACCTTCTTCCCTCTCCCGAGCCTTTTGGCGATCCGGATTCCCGCCCATACGGCCGCTCCCGAGGAAGGCCCGAGAAGAAGCCCTTCCCGGCGGGCCAGCTCTCTGGCCGTCTCATGCGCGTCCTCGTCCCCGATCTGCAGCACCTCGTCGTAGAGCTGCGTGTTGAGGACCGGCGGAATAAAGCTGGGACTGATTCCGGGGATGCCGTGAGTCCCCGGCTCTCCGCCGGAGAGTAAGGGTGAACAGCGCGATTCGACGACATAAATGCGCAAATCCGGCAGTCTGGATTTAAGCGACTCCCCCGTGCCCGTTATCGTGCCTCCGGTGCCCGAGGCACACACGAATGCGTCCAATTTTCCCTGCATCTGCTCCCATATTTCCGAAGCGGTCGTAAACCGGTGAACGTCGGCGTTACCGGCATTCTCGAACTGGACGGGAACGAAGCTGCCGGGAATCCGCTTTTCCAGCTCCCTGGCTCTGCGGAGGCCGCCTTCGATCTTTTCTTCCGCCGGGTAGAGGACGACTTCCGCCCCATACGCTTGCAGAATTCCCGTACGTTCCGCCGACATGTTATCGGACATGATTACGATAAGCCTGTATCCCTTGACGGCCGCCACTAACGCCATGCCGATGCCCGTGTTTCCGCTGGTCACTTCGATGATCGTACCGCCCGGGAGCAGCCTGCCATCCCGTTCGGCCTGCCCGATCATATGCCGGGCCGCACGGTCTTTCACGCTTCCGCCGGGATTGAACGACTCCAGCTTGACGTAAAGCTCAACGTCGTTCAATCCCGACAGCCGCCGGATACGGACGACCGGAGTATCCCCGATCAGCTCCAGTACGCTGCCCGCCATTGCGGGAATGTTTCCGGCCTCTTCAACCTCTTCTCCGTCTCTTGCGGACATGAGATCCGCCTCCTCCCGGCTAACGGATCGCGATGTCAGCTTCCGGCCGTTACTTCTTCCGCTTCTCCGCTGCCGGAAGAGTGCAGTACCTTGCCCGTTATTTCCTGAGGTCTTTGAAGCAGGTTTAAAATAGGGCAGACTTCCTCGACTCCCCGGTGAAGCTCCGCGATTTCTTCCTTGGAAGCGGCCGACTCGATGTGCAGCGTGTAGCGGATGTTGTGTGGCCAGAAGGGGATCTCTTCGTAGCCGTCTTTTCCGGCGAACTTGTGGAGCTCGCCTTCAACCTCCACCTCGAGCGATTCCAGCGGAACCCCGCGCAGGGCAGCCTGAATCAGCGTGATGTGCGTCAGGCAGCTTCCGAGCACGCCGAGCTGAATCTCCGCCGAATTCGGACCGAGGTCGAATCCGGCAAAATCCGGCAGGCTGTCGCTAAGAATCTGGAAATTCCGGATACGGATTTCCCTTACGCCGCTCCTGTCCTTTGCTCTTACCTTGGCCTTCAGTACGTCCGACGGCTGATTCGAGACTCGTTCGCGCTCTTCCTCGCGCTCCTCCAGAGACTTCTTTTTGGCGGCCAAATAATCGTTTAACTGGCTCATATCGCTCACTCCGTTCCCATGGATTGAACTGCTGCTCCTTAACTAGCCCCGCCTGCTCTAAAGTATCCCCCTCAGAACAGGTGAGGCAGCGATTTCCCGTCGAACGTGATCTACGCACACGGCACCGGACTCACGCGCATGCTATACGCGACAGCGTCACAGCGCCGCCAAACCGTATCAACTCGGCTCTCGGCTCACACCGTCTCCGGCTGTTTCGCATACCGGTTGGCCGGTACCGGCAGCCCGAGATTGCCCCGGAGCGTATCGCTTTCGTACTCCGTGCGGAAAATGCCGCGCTGCTGGAGGATCGGCACCACGTGATCCACGAAATCCTCCAGCCCGCTCGGAACGGCGGCGGAAAGCATAAAGCCGTCCACGGCGCCCGCTTCGAAATACTCCTGGATAAGGTCCGCGACCTTTTCGGGCGTTCCGACAAAACGTCCTTTCGGCGTTGCGGCCTGCAGAGCTACCTGACGAAGCGTGAGGTTTTTCTCTTTCGCTTCTTCCTTGATTTTGTCGGTCCCGCTTTGGAAGCTGTTCTTGCCGAGATCGCCGAGATCCGGGAACGGCTCATCCAGGGGATACTGTGAGAAATCGTGATGCTCGAAAAAGCGGCCCAAATAATCGAGCGCCGTCTCGATCGTCACCAGGTCCGCAACCTCCTGGTACTTGCGCTCCGCCTCCTCCTCGGTCGATCCGATAATCGGTCCGATGCCCGGAAAAATAAGCACGTCGTCCGGCGATCGCCCGTGCGAAACGGCCCTCTCCTTCACTTCCTTGTAGAAGCGGACGGCGTCTTCCAAGTTCTCCTGCCCGGTGAAAATGGCGTCCGCCACTTTAGCCGCATAGTTTTTGCCCACTTCAGAGGACCCCGCCTGGAAAATAACCGGCTGCCCCTGTCTGGAACGGGCAATGTTAAGCGGCCCCCGGACGGAGAAAAATTCCCCCTGATGATTCAAGGTGTGCAGCTTCCCGGGATCGAAAAATACGCCGGACTCTTTATCCCGCACGAAAGCGTCGTCTTCCCAAGAATCCCACAATCCTTTTGTCACATCCAAGTATTCTTCCGCGATTTTGTAGCGCAGATCGTGCTCGGGGTGCGATTTGCCGTAATTTAACGCGGACCCTTCGAGCGGTGAAGTAACGACGTTCCACCCCGCGCGACCGCCGCTGATGACGTCTAGGGAACCGAACTGCCGGGCGACCGTAAACGGCTCGCTGTACGAGGTCGACAGGGTTCCGACGAGGCCGATGTGTGTACTCACGGCAGCCAGAGCGCTCAGAATCGTAATCGGTTCAAAACGGTTCAGGAAATGCGGGATCGACTTCTCGTTGATATACAAGCCGTCGGCGATGAAGATCAGATCGAACTTGCCCGCTTCCGCCTTCCGCACCCATTTTTTGTACAGCTCGAAATTCACACTCGCGTCCGGCTGAGAGTCGGGGTGCCTCCACATCGCCGGATTACCGCCGACACCGTGCAGAAGCGCGCCCAGCTTTAACTGTCTTTTTTTACTCATGATCCTTCTCCCCTTCCGCTGTTCTTACACCGCCGTTACCACGGTTTTGATCCGTTCGATTTGCGCCAGATGAGTTTGCACATGCGCCGTGAAAGCATTCACGACGGACGCCAGGGTGACGGTCTCCCCTTTGAAATTGACACCGGTTTTCTCCCAATCCGCTTCTGTAAGCCGCCGGAACAAGACCGCGTTATATTGCAGCAGCGCCGCATAAGCGTCCAATAGTTCGGAAACGCTGCTTTCGTTCGCCCGCTGTCCTTCCACCCACGGGTCCTGAGCGAATCCCGGCAGAATCTTATCGGAGCCCGCCAAAATTTCGCGGATGCGGAAGGAGACCACGATATTGTGGTCGGCCAGATGCGCCAGCACTTCCGTAATGCTCCATTTTCCCGGGGCTTCTTTCCGCTTGAGCTGCTCTTCGTCCAGTCCCGCGACCGCCAGTTTCAATTTATCGTATACCGATAAGTAAAGTTGGATATCTACGTTTAAAATGCCGGAACCGCTCATTTCTTTTCCTCCTTATGTAGTCATCCGGAGACCATGGGACCCGGGGACCCTTGTGTAAAACGCGTCAAAGCAAACGGCCCGATATCGAACGGTGTCCGTCCGTACAGCGTCAGATCGGCGAGAATCTCCCCGACGACACTCGAAAATTTAAACCCGTGTCCCGAAAATCCTCCCGCCAAAAGAACGGACGGATGGACCGGATGACGGTCGATCATAAACTGTTCGTCGGGGGAAAGCTCATATTTGCAGACGGCTCCGCGGTTCAACGGGCCTGCCGCCTGGGGCATATAAGCTTCCAGCGCCCGGCGCAGATCCCCTTCATCCTCTTCGTAGCGGCCGAAGGGTTCCAGCGCCTCGCCCGCCGTCCATTCCAAGCCGGTGTCGTGTCTGCCGATTTTGACCCCCGCGCCGCCGATGTCCGGAAAGCCGTAGTAGCCTCCGTCGCCGCTGCCGATGGTGAAGCCCGGGAAGCGGCCCGCACCGAACAGAGGCTGCTTCGGCTGAAACCAGCCTACCGCTTTGCGGACCGCCCGGACGGGCAGCTTCACGAACGGCTCCAGCGTCCGGAACCAGGCGCCGGTGGCGAGGATGGCCTGCTGCGCATAGTACACGCCCTGGTCCGTATGAACGGCGACGCCGCCCTCCCGGGCGTTCAATTGGCGCACGGACGTATCCGTCAGCAGCCGGGCTCCGGCCTCCTCGGCCAGCCTCCGGTAAGCGGCGACGCACCTCTCGCTGAACAGATATCCGGCGTCCGGTTCATACATCCCGGCGAAATGCTCCGGCAGCTCGAAGCCCGGCCACCGGCGGCCGATCTCGGCCGCGTCCAGCAGTTCCACGCGGACGCCCAGCTTCCGGGCGTCTTCGGCCCGCGTCCGGAACGCGTCACCCCCCGCGATGTTGATCACCCCGGACGGGACCATCAGCTCCGCGCCGGTCTCCGCCTGGAGCTCCTCCCAGAGCTCCTGGGCCCGCAGCGCCATCGTGATGTAGGCGGGCCCTCCGCTGTAAGCGTGGCGGATAAGCCGGGGCTCTCCGTGATGGCTGCCTTCCCCGTGCGGCGGGTTGAAGGAGTCGATGAGCAGCGTCCGCACTCCCTGCTTCGCCAGGTGATAGCCTGCGCTTATGCCCATCGAGCCCGCTCCGACCACGATGACGTCATACGTCATCCCGCCGTTCATCCGTTTGCTCCGCCTGCGGGCCGTTCGGCCAGTTCCAGGAGCGCGCGCCGGGCCAGCTCCGAGAAAAATCGCGCGCTCACCGGAAGAGCCGCTTCATCCAGGTCGAACGCCGGATGATGCCACTCGTGCGGTCCGTCCGTCCCGACGAAGACGAAAAGCCCCGGCACTTCCCGCTGATAGAAGGCGAAGTCTTCGCCTGCCGGAGACGGGAGCGGCGTAATCGTGCGGTAGCCGAGAGCGTCCGCCGTGATTCTCGCAAGATCGGCCAGCTCGGCGGAATTGTTCACGGGAGGCGGGCCCTGAATCCAGCGGAGCGACGCTTTCGTTCCGCTGGCGGCCGCCACTCCCTCGACGACCTCGCGAAAGCGGCCCAGTACGCGGCTCCGTACGCCTTCGTCGAAGGTGCGGATCGTGCCCTCCAGCAGTGCTTTCTCCGGAATCACGTTCCAGGCGGTCCCGCTGTGCAGCTTCGTCACGCTGACGACGGCGCTGTCCAGCGAGCTGATGTTGCGGCTGACGATGGACTGGACCGCCGAAACGATCTGCGCGGACGCCACGATCGGATCGCTGCCGGCTTCGGGCAGGGCCGCGTGCGAGCCCCGGCCTTCTATCTCGGCGACGAAGCCGTCCGCAGCCGCCATCAGCGGGCCTTCCTTGATGCCGAGCGTCCCGACCGGCAAATCCGGCTTGTTGTGCAGCCCGAATACGGCCCGCACGTTCTCCAGCGCTCCGCTGCCGATCACTTTGAGAGCTCCGCTCGCTTTCTCCTCGGCCGGCTGGAACAAGAAGCGGACCGTGCCCGGAAGCTCCTTTTCCTGCTGCTTGAGCAGGTAAGCGGCTCCGAGAACGGCCGCCGTGTGAAAATCGTGGCCGCAGGCGTGCATTTTCCCCGGAACCTTGGACGCGTAAGGAAGGCCGGTCTCTTCCCGGATCGGCAGCGCGTCAATGTCCGCCCGGATGGCGACCACAGGCCCCGGACGCAGCCCCCCCACTTCGGCAATCAGCCCGGTCCGCAGGGAATAAGGGGCGATACGGATGCCGGCCTCCTCCAGCCAGGCTTTAATAAAAGCCGTCGTTTCGAATTCTTCGTGAGACAGCTCCGGATTTTCATGCAGATGGCGCCGGGCCGCAACGAGTTTTGCGGCCAGTTCTTCCAACTGCTCTTGCTGCGCCAGCGTTTCGCTAGTCATGGCTCTCGCCCTCCTTTTGACTGAGACTGCTTAAGATTGCTTAAGGCTGCTTAAGAGCGTGATGCGGCGGCGGATTGCCGCCCGCCAATCGCGGCAGCTCAAGCTTCTACCGATACGCGCCGACCGGCCGTTTCCGCTTCCGGTTCAGCCGCCGTGTCCGCACCCGACAGCGCTTCGATCAGCAGTTCGAACGACCGCAGCCGCTTCGCAAAATCTTTGACCGCGGTCAAAACGATAAATTCGTCCACACCGGTCGCCCGCTGCAGCTCCAGCAGCTCTTTTTTCACGGTTTCGATCGTTCCTTTCGTCACCGAAGGCTCCTTCACCTCGATCGTGAAGTTCTCGCTGCTCTGCTTACCGAACTCCTCCGCATGCTCCAAGGTGCTGACCGTAATCGTCCGGCCGCTTTCCAGATGGATTTTGACCAGCTTATGGTCCCCGGCCAGTTCCTCCGCCTCTTCCTCGCTCCCGGCCGCAATGACGGACAAAGCGAGTATCGCCGCCGGCTGCGCGCCGTCCGCGTAATTGAACTCGCGCCGGTACGTTCCGATGGCTTCCACGGCCGTTTGCGGATCTCCGTTGATAAACAGCGAGAACACGTAAGGCAGACCCAGTTCCGCCGCAATCCGGGCGCTTCCCGTGCTCGCTCCGAGCACGTAAAGATCCGCGGGCCGCTCCGGTACCGGATTCGCGCGGAGACCGGCCAGCGGGTGATCTTCTTCCAGCCGGTTGTGAAGAAATTTGCGCAGCTCGACGATTTTGTCCGTCAGGGAGTCGGCATCCACGACGTTTTTTTGGAGCGCCTGCGTCGATCTCGGCAGCCCGCCGGGAGCCCGGCCGATCCCCAGATCGATCCTTCCCGGTCCGAGCGCGGACAACACGTTAAAGTTTTCCGCGACTTTGTACGGGCTGTAATGTTGGAGCATGACGCCTCCCGATCCGAGCCGGATGCGTTCGGTTTTGGCCAGCAGATGGGAGATCAGCACTTCCGGCGAAGATCCGGCGACGTGCGCGGAATCGTGATGTTCCGCTACCCAGAAGCGGTGATAACCGAGCTCCTCCGCCCGCCGGGCCAGTGCAACGGTCCGCTTGAAAGCCTCTGTCCCGGTGTCACCTTCATAGATAGGGGTCTGGTCCAGAATACTCAGTTTAATGGCCATATCTTGGTTTCCTCCTTGTAAAAAACAAATTCCGGCCGTGCAGACGGAACCGTTTTTGCAGTTGGTCTCTTGCAGTTCTGTCTTTGCCGTTTCGTCTTTTGCAGTTTCGTCTTTTGCAGTTCCGTCTTTTGCATTTCCGTCTCTGCATTTCCATCTTTGCAGTTGCATCTTTGCGGTTCCGTCATTTTCCGGCTCCGCGTTTTAAATGGAATAGTTCAGTTCGGGAGTGATCCGCTTCAAAAACTGGCGGGTCCGCTCTTCCTTGGGCGCGTTAAACAGCTCGCCCGGCGGGCCTTCCTCGACGATCGCGCCGCCGTCCATAAAGACCACATGATTGGACACTTCTCTGGCGAATCCCATTTCATGCGTCACGACAATCATCGTAATGCCTTCTTTGGCGATTTTGCGGATGACCGCAAGCACCTCCCCGACCAGTTCGGGGTCCAGGGCCGACGTCGGTTCGTCGAATAGGATAACTTCCGGATTCAGAGCCAGTGCCCGCGCGATTCCGACACGCTGCTGCTGACCTCCTGACAATTGGCTCGGATAGGCGTCCAGCTTCCCGGAAAGCCCCACTTTCAGCAGCACTTCCGCGCTTCGCGCGCGTGCCTCGTCTTTCGGAAGCTTCTGCGCGACGACCAGTCCTTCCATCACATTTTCCAGAACGGTCTTGTGCTTAAACAAATTGTACTGCTGGAAAACCATCGCGGTTTTCTTGCGCAGCGTATGAATCTCTTTGCGGCCCGAGCGCTTGCAGTCGACGGTAAAATCCCCGATCGTCACTTCGCCGGCGTTCGGCTTTTCCAGAAAATTGATGCAACGCAGCAGCGTCGTTTTGCCAGATCCGCTCGGCCCCAGGATGACGACTACTTCTCCTTTATGCACGGTCAGGTCGATGCCTTTCAGCACTTCCTGCTTCCCGAACGATTTTGAAATGCCCGTCAGTTTAATCATGCCACTCCACCCCGATTGTAAAGAGTAAACCGCTTTTCCAGAGCGGACGATGCTTTTTCCACCAGGACCGTAATACCCCAGAACAGGAGAGCGGCCGCGATATAGGCTTCGAAAAACTTCCAGTTCGTAGACGCCACGATGTTGGCCTGGGCGTTAATTTCCACCACCGAGATGGTAAAAGCGAGCGTGGTCGCATGCAGCATGGAAATGACGGAGTTCGTCAAATTGGGCAGGCTGACCGCAAATGCCTGGGGAAACACGATGCGCCGCAGTGCCTGCGCAGTCGTCAGGCCGACGGCGTAAGCCGCCTCGATCTGCCCCCGGTCCACCGCCCCGATGCCCGCCCGGACCACTTCGGACATATAGGCCCCCGCCGTGATGGAGAAAGCGATGATCACGAAAGCGACGAGCGGGATGGAACCTGAGTTAAAGGACCAGCCGTAACGGTCCGCGAGCGTATCCAGCACCGCCGGAAGCCCGAAATAAACGAGGAACAAGTGCATCAGCATCGGCGTTCCCCGGATAAAGGTCACGTACGCGACCGCCGCCGGATACAGAACCGGCACCCGGTAAATGCGCACCAGCGCGATGGCTGTGCCGATCACAAGCCCTCCCAGTACGGAGACCGCCGTGATATACAGGGTAACCGGCAGAGCCGACAGCAGGCTCAGAAAAGCCGTGCCGATGAAGGAAGGATCAAGGTTCATAGCCCGGCGCCTCCTTTTTGATTCCCGGCTGGAGCCGTCTGAAGATGTTCGGGCGCGCCGCCGTTTTACCGGACGTGTCCGCAAGCGGCCTGCTGTGGCGCAGCAGTCTTTTCTCGGCGGCATCGAAGCCTTTCTGCAAAATAAAGCTGACGACGAAATAAATCAGCGACAGCGCGATATAAATTTCGATAAAATGCTGCGTCGCCGTGCCCAGCGTCTCGGATTTGCCCGTCATTTCCATGACGCCCAGCGTGAAGGCGAGCGAGGAATCTTTCAGGTTCCCGATGACCAGGTTGCCGAAAACGGGCAGCGCGATCCCGAGCGCCTGCGGCATAACGATCCGGGTGAATGCCTCGTACCCGTTCATGCCGACCGCATAGGCCGCCTCGACCTGCCCCCGGTCAACGGCCGCCACCGCCGACCGGATCATCTCGGAGACATAGGCGCCGGTGTGCAGCGAGTAGGTCAGAATGACGAACAGGAGCACCGGCGTTTTGGACACGTCCACCTGGACGATTTTCAGCAATTCCGGCAGTCCGTAATAGATCAGGAACAGCTGAATGAGAATCGGCGTCCCCCGGAAGAAGGACACGTAGACTCCGCTGATCCGCCTCAGGACAGGCACGTTATAGAGCCGGGGCAAAGCGATAAGAAACCCGATGATCAGCCCCAGCAGGATGGAGCTTCCCACGATCAGCAGCGTAATGTGCAGATAGGAAAGCAGCTTCGGAATAAAGAAGAAGATATAGTCCGCCTCGAATCTTCTGCCCATGATACCACCTCTCTCGTACGAACCTTCGGGTTCTTATTTCTTCTGCGTGCCCACGTTCGAGAAATCTTGGCCAAGCCACTGAATGCTCAGCTTGGACAGGGTTCCGTCCGCTTTCACTTCCTTGATGGCCTGATCGATCCGATCGGCCAGCTTTCCGTCCGTTTTGCGGAATACATACAGCACATCCGACTCCGTGAGCGGCTCGCCGACCGTTTTCAGCGCGACCTTGCCGTCTTTGTCCGTATAGTTGCGGAGAGCGAAATCCGACGTCACCGTGGCGTCGATGCGCCCTTTGCGGATTTTATCCACCAGATCGTTGGCCGTGGCGTTGTCGTACACGATCTCGATGGCGTTGTTGTTCTTCTTGTTGTACTCCTGGAGGATGTACGCTTCGTTGCTTGTCGCTCCGGTGCGGACTTTTTTGCCTTTCAGATCGTCGATGGATTTGATCGTGTCGTTATTGATCTCGACGGCGACTTTGTTCAGGAAAATGCTGTACGGCTCTTTATTGAACAAATATTTCTGCTCGCGCTCCGGATTTTTTTCCATTTGATGGGCGATGAAGTCGATCTTGTTCGTTTCCAGGCTGAGCAGCAGACTCTGGAACTCCATCGTTTTGAATTCGAATTCGTATTCCGGTATCCGCTTGTCTAGCTCTTTGATCAGCTCCACGTCAAACCCCGTCAGCTTGCCGTTCTGGTCGATAAAGCACACCTGCGGGAACTTGGTCCCCGTGCCGACTATGATCTTCCGGGCTTGGCCCGCCGGGCTTTCCCCCGGTTTGTCCGTGGCCGCCGAGGTCGTCCCTCCGCCCGTTTCAACGGTTTTGCCGCAGCCTGCAGACACTGCCGCCAACACTAAAATTCCCGCTCCCGCCAACCATTTGTTTACCTGTCTCTTCATTAGACTTGCTCCCCCGCTTCGTTATGGATAGTTGAACATGTATCGCGCTTTTTCTTGCCGTCCGCCTTACCTCTGCCTGCGCTCTCCTATGTAAAGATTTTCTCTACGAGGCCGTAAAAAAGGCGGATTCGCGCAGCTCCAGCCGATAGCTTTTGACAAGCACCTCGCCGTTGTGGAACTCCTTGTCAAACGCGCGCTGGAATCCCAGCCGCTCATACAGGCTCACGGCGGAAGCCATCATATCGGACGTATGAAGATGCAGCGTGGAGGCCCCGAGCTCCAGGGAGCGCTTCGCGCTTTCTTTAATAAGCTCCGTCGCGACGCCTCTGCCCCGCGCTTCCGGCGAGACGGATAAGTAGCGGATAATCGGCGTATGGATCTCCAGCTCCGGCCTGCCGTAAGCCGCCTCCGAGGAAACGAACAACTGGACGGTTCCGACGATTTTCCCGTCCGCCTCGGCAACGAGCCGCGCGACGGGATCGCCCTTGTCGGCGGCGGCGCCGATATCTTCCCGGTACTGCTGCCACCTTTGCGCGGACATGACGTCGGCATACTGCAGATAAGCTTCAAGCATCACCGCGCGAACCGCTTCGCGATCGGCCTCTGCCGCTTCACGGATGACGATGGAGGGTGAGCTTCCCATAGATCTGACACTCCTTTTTCTCCTAGGTGTGGAACTGCGCGTAACAACGCAAAAAGCCAGAGAGGTCACTAGAAGCGACTTCTCCGGCTGTCCGGTCGATACTCGACAATTCAAAGCGGAATACTAAGTTTTTAATACTGTACCACTAAAGCGGGACGTTATCAACCATTTTTTGTTGTTTTTTGAAAGAAGCCTCATTTCCAGCCGCATGGGGTTCCGGCAGCTCCGCCGTTACTTCGCGCACCCCGCTCACGATAAAAGGGCTGCGCAAAAAAAGGCTGCATGCCGCAGCCGTCTTACAGCTTTTTCTCATACAGGTTGGCGCTCCATCCGTTCTCCCGTCACGGTTTCCAGATAAACGAATCCTATGTTCCGGTAATACGCCCAAAACCTCCTTCATAGCCCCTTTAACGGAAGAAAGATTTAAGTCCAGTCCTTCCTATGCTCGGAAATGAAAGCAATATCCTTTCGATAATGTTCAAGATGTCCTTCATCCAGCATCTTTTGAAAAGCAAGGTCACCTTCACTCGCTCTTCTTGTTATCGTTTTACATAATCCTTCCAACCGCAGCAGTACCATGTCTATGTAATTTTCCGCAAATCCTTCCCCGTAACGATCAAAAAACAATTTCACTCTGTTTTTAATGCGGGAAGCATCTTGAGAGGAATCATAGTAAACGATTTCGCCCGTTTCAGTAAGATGCAATCGGCTTAACGGCACACAAGTGTAAAGCGTATAAGCGATGTCCCAAAGCCGCGGACCCGGTCCGGCCGCATCAAAATCAATTATGCCTATCGGTTTTTCATGCTGAAAAATAATGTTGTATACGGCAAAATCGTTGTGGCATATGACCTCCAAAGGTTGTGGAGTACCATCTAACGGCCGCCAACTGTCATCAAATGAAAAGTCGCTTACAGCATCATGATAGAGACGGAGCATTTTCGCAATTTCCCGTAAAACATCATCTGACCGCATATATTTCTTCAAAGGATAATTACCGGCTTCTCCTTCGATAAAGGATAAAATTTCTCTTCCTTTTTCATCCGTACCCAGGTATTTAGGGGCATAGTCGTATCCTTTGTTGTCAAGATGGTTTAACAGGGCATGAATGTTGCGGCTATTCGGCTTTAATTCCCTTCTGACCGTATTACCCGACCTATATACCTTTGAGACGTTGCCCCCCGCTAACAATTCCTCATTTGAATGATTAGACATGTAAGCACCTCCTTTTTTTGTTCGCCTCCGAAAAGAACCACACTCGGTAGATCCGAGCGTTCCTAATCCCCGAGATCCGGGGCCCGGACAGCGCCTTCCTCCCATACGCGCTCCAAAATCGCATCCACGGTTTCCTCCGGCGTCAGACCGGTCGAGTCCAGCCACAAACCGACCCGCGGGGTTTCCCCGTGCAGCACGCCGTTCAGTGCGGATACGGTCCATACGCCGTATCCCTTCTTGGACCGGGCCGCTTCTCTGCGCGCGACTTCCTCCTCGCCGGGGCACAGTACGATCACGTACAGGGGCCTGTCTTCCAGCAGCGAGAGGAAATCGTTCAGCACGCGGCCTACGACGACATCCTGCATCACGACGGTGAATCCGGCTGAATAATAGGTGTCCGCAGCTTGTGCGGTCAGCCTGTACCGCAGCAGAAGCTGCTCCATTTGATCGGCTTCCGCGTCCGGATGAACTTCCTTGCGGTCGTTGACGATCATTTTACGGAAATGATCTCCCCGGAGATGAACCGATTTCTCGAACCGCTCCGCCAACAGCTGCGCGACCGTCGATTTGCCGCTTGCCATAATGCCGGTCACCAAAAACATCGCATGAATATCCCGAATCATGCCAATCCCCTCCTTTTGCGGACGATTTCTCATGTTTCCATTGTAGCCAATCGCCGGCAAAACGCCGTAAGGAGAGTTTCGTTATAATCAAACCTGCCGCCGGTCCGTCCGTGGAACGGCGTATCCATGCTGCCGGCATGCGGAAGGCCCGGATTCCATACACTAAGATATAACACCTCTCGCATCCAGAAAGGAGACCGGCCATGTACGGTTTTGCACCCCCGCCGCCGCTTCCCCCGTCACCCGGATACCGGGCAGGCAAACCGGCTGTCATTGAAGTTAGGGGCGACGGAATCGTTTCCGTCATTCCCGACCAAGCCGTGATCGTGCTGGGAGCCGTCACGGAGGGAGAAGCCCTCTCGCCCGCGCAGGCCGAGAACGCCCGGATCATCTCGGCCGTGATCGACTCCCTCCTGCAGCTCGGAATCCCCCGGAGCAGCATCCAGACGGACGAATTCCGGATCGATCCCCAGTACGACTTTCAGGACGGCAAACAGATTTTTCGCGGCTACCGGGTCACTCATCTGCTGAAAATTACGACGGATCGGGTCGGAGAAACCGGAACGATTGTCGATACCGCCGTCTCCAAAGGGGCCAACTCCGTTTCGGGAATTTCTTTCCGGACGTCCCAGCCGCAGAAATACAGCAAGGAAGCGCTGACCCTCGCCGTCCGGAACGCCCGGGAGAAGGCGCTGACGATAGCGGCGTCCCTCGGGGTCACCTTGGCGACGGTTCCGGAGTCCGTCCGGGAGCTTAGCGGCCAGAACGAGCCCGTCCCGTTCAAAGCCTCTATGCTGGCCGCCGGTCCCACCACCCCGATTCAGCCGGGTGAGCTGCATGTTTATGCCGCCGTGAGCGCGCGGTACACCTTCAGCTAGCGCGGCCGGGCACAACGAAAAAAGAGCCTATCTCGTCAGTCGGGGACGCTCTTTTTGGGCCGGACAGCACAACGAAGAGAGCGTATCCGCCAGCCGGGATACGCTCTCTTACGTTGGGAGCAGGGGCGCGGGAGGTAAGCGGCCATACCGGAGCAACGCCGGAACACGCACCCGTGCTTCGTGGGCGAGCCCGGCGGCTCCGCGGGAACGGCGCTTGCCTGCTGCCGTCACGAAGGCTCGCGCTGAAGGCGCGGGCCGGGTCAGGCGGGCGCTGTGTCCGCTCCGCTATGGCTCGGCTCCGGCTGCGCTCCCTGTCGGCTCTCGCTCGACTACGCTCCCTCTACCGCTTCGTACTCCTTCGGCTCTCGCTTAACCGTGCTCCCTCTACCGCTTCGCACTCCTTCGGCTCTCGCTTGACTGCGCTCCCTCTACGGCTGCACGCCCGTTCGGCTCTGCCTTCCCTCCAGTCGGCGTTCCGTCTCTCGCCCGCGCCAGCCCTGCGCAGGGCTGAGCGCCCGCAGCCCGCTTACGACGCGCTCGCCGCAGCCGCCGGCTCCGAGACGATGCGCGTGACGCTCTTGCGGCCGTCCACGCCGACCGGAACGTCGCCGGCAATCGTGACCCGGCGGACGACCCGGTGCTGATCGCCGTAATCGTTCACGGCGTAATGCTGCGTGGCGCGGTTATCCCAGATCGCCACGTCGCCTTCGGCCCAGCGCCAGCGCACGGTATTTTCCAGGCTCGTGATATGTTCCTGGAACAAGGCGATCAGCTTCTGGGAATCGGCAACGGAGAAGCCTTCGATTTTTTTGGCGAAGCCGCCCAAAACAAGTGTCTTCTCTCCCGTTTCCGGGTGAACGCGGACGAGCGGATGCTCCGTTTCGTAGACCGTGGAAGCGAAGCTCTCCCGGTATTTGCGCGCCGCTTCGCTGCCCAAGGCGTTAACCGTTCTGATCGTGGCCGCATAATCGAATTCATTGGTGTGCAGCACCCGCAGCTTGTCGGCCAGCTCCCGCAGCTCCGCAGGAAGCAGTTCATAAGCGGCTGCCGTATTCGCCCACACCGTATCCCCGCCCGCTTCGGGAATCACAATCCCCCGGAGGATGGAAGCGGCCGGATATGCATCGACAAACGTCACATCCGTATGCCACACGTTGGCGCGGCCCCCGTGGGTCGAATCCAGCTCCAGCACGTAATCCGTGCCGTCTTTGGGCTTAATCGTCGGATGAGCGACCGGGCTGCCGAGCAGCTTTGTAAACTCTTCCTGTCCGGCATTATCCAGGTGATTTTGTTCCCGGAAGAAAATAACCTTATGTTTGAGCAGCTTTTCGCGGATAAAACCTACCGTGCTTTCATCGAGACTGCCGGACAATGAAATTCCTTCAATAATGGCACCAATTCTTCCTGAAACCGGGGTTACCTTCACTTGTTCACTCATGTTCTTTTCCTCCTTTAAAATGGTTGATTTATCGTCAGCGGCAAGCCCGGACCGGCAGCGCGTCTGCCCTTACCGGGACTATCCCTTGTAATTGTCGCGCCATTTCAACAGCCGCTCTTCCAGCAGCCGCACGACGGAATCCACAAGCTTGCCGACAACAGCGAAAATAAGGATGCCCACAAACACGGCGGTCGTTCTGGAAAACTGCCGGGCATCCTGGATCATATACCCGATGCCCTCGCTTGATCCCATCAGCTCCGCCACGACGAGTCCCAGCCAGGCGACGCCCAGCGACAGCCTGAGACCGAGCAGGACATTCGGCAGCGCCGAAGGGAGCACCAGCTTCGTAATTTGCCGGAAGCGGCTGAACTCCAGCACTTTGGCTACATCAAACAGCTTGGAGTCCACGTTCCGGACGCCCAGGAATGTATTTACATACAGCGGGAAAAAAGCTCCCAGCGCGATCAGCAAAATTTTGGACAACTCGTCGAACCCGAACCAGAGGATAAAAAGCGGCGTGATCGCAAGATGCGGAACGGTGCGGAGCATCTGTAGAGTAGGGTCGAGCATGTACTCGGCTCTTTTTCTCAATCCGACCAGCATACCGGTCAGGAGACCGAGCGAGCCGCCGAGCAGAAATCCATAGGCGGCCCGCTGCACGCTCACCCTCAGATGATGGAAAAGCTCTCCGGATTGAACCATTCCCGCGAATTCCTCCGCAATGCTGAGCGGCGATGGAAATAACGTCGCGGAGACCAGCTTCAGCCCGCTTGCCGTCTGCCAGGCGGCAAGCGCCGCCAGCGGCAGCACGAGCCCGAGCAGGGCAATTTTCAGTTTGCCTCCGCGTCTGGCGGATACTCTTCCTGCGGCGGCTCGTCTTCCTTCCCCCTCATCCAGGCCCTTGGCGGCCGGGGAAGACGGGTTCAATTGTCCCAAAGCTGACACGGTCTTCGCCTCCTTCTCCTTATTTAGCCGCTTTCACGGCTTCAATCGCTTTGCTGTCCGTGTTTTGCGTCACGTCGATTTTCTTCTTGATAAAGCCCGCTTCCAGGAGAATGTCCGCCGAGGCCTGCTGGACGCCGAAAATCTCTTTTGAAATCGGAACGTTCGAATACTCGGTATTGTGTACCACCAGCTCGATCGTCGCCCGGTCCGCCTTCTTCGCCTTCGCTATGAAGTCGACGACCTCATCCCGGTGCTCCTTCTGAAAAGCTATCGCTTTCTCGAATCCTTTCAGAAAAGCTTCCGCCGCTCCCGGATGCTCCTTGACAAAATCGGTCCGGCCGATCGTAAGTACCGGCGCTTTGATGTTCAGAGCTTCCCCGCTCGTCAAGACGCGCGCGCCGTTTTTGGCTTTCTGGATGCTCGTATACGGGTCGAGTCCGACCCAGGCATCCACCGCTCCCGATTCGAATGCGGCGACAGCTTCTTCCGCCTGGAGCTGGATAAGCTGGAAGTCGGATTCTTTCAGCCCCGCCTGCTTAACCGCTTTGATGAAAAAAACATGAAGCGTAGTCCCCTTGGCAATCGCGATCTTTTTTCCCTTCAAATCCGCAAGACTCCGGGCGGTGCTTTTGGCCGGGACGATCACGATGTTGAGCCCTTTCAAGCCTTCGGAGAGCAGAGACAGCGTCGTGACCGGCAGGTTGTTCGCCTGAGCGGATATCGCCGCCCCGTCCCCGAGCCAGGAGAAATCGACGCGTCCCGCGGCCAGCGCCTCCAGAAGAGCCGGTCCGCTCGGAAACTCGGACCATTTGACGTCTCCGCCGATTTTAGCGAATTCCTCCTCGAACCAGCCTTTCTCCTTGGCCAGGAGGAACAGCCCGCCGCCCCCGTTGTTTGCGAGGTTGACGGTATATGTGCCCTTGGGCGCATCCGTCCCCGAGGCGGTTGTCGCGGCCTGTCCGGCGCCGCATCCCGTAAGTCCGGCCAAGCCTATGGCGAGTGCCGCAGCCGCCAGCGATGCTTGAAGTTTGTTCATCCGCCGTTCCCCTTTGCACAAAAATTTTGAGTACAAAAAAAGACACCCGACAGCGCGCGTTAAGCGGGCCGTGCAAGGTGCCACCAGTGGACCGGTAGGATACCAGAATTATCGCGATTCACTCCTAAAACAATTAAACCTAATATTCACATAAAAATAGTCGGTTTTAAAAATGTACTAACTGACTAGTCAGTCACTCCTTGTTGGAATGATTCTATCAGCCCCTTTTTGGGAAGTCAATACTTTTTTAACAATACTTGAAAAGAAGGCCGCCCCTCATCCATATTTCCCGGCTTATTTGCAAAGCAGCCCGACCAGCTGCTCTTCATCCGGGCTCGCTACGGCTCCAAGTCCTCTGCGCCGGGCCCCGCTGACACCGTTGAGCAAAGCGAAGTAAAGCACCGCCAAATCTTCGGGTCTTCCTTCCCGGAACGTCCCCTCTTCTTGTCCCTGCTTCACGATCGCGATAATCGGCTGGAGGTTTTCGACGGCCCTGCGCGGTATTTCCCGCTTTTCCTCCGCGGAAATACCGGCGATCGTCTCCGCATGCAGAACGACATGCATGCCGTTCAGCGCATTCTCGTCCTCCCCGATTTTCCGGGCATGCCAAAGAAGCTTATCGCGCGCATTTCCTGCCCGGCTGCGGGCCTCTTCGCAGACTCTGCCGTATCTTTCCTGTAGCATCTTGACCAGACTGACGAACAGCTCTTCTTTGGAGGCATAATAGTTGTATACATGGCCGTGGGAAATCCCCGCCGCTTCCGCAATATCCGATATTTTGGCCGCCGCGAGGCCCTTTTTCGCGAAAATTCCGATGGAAGCCTGAAGAATCTGCGACCTGCGTTCTTCTCTCTGCCGCGTTACTTTTTCCGGGTTATTCACAGACATAACGGGTCCCCTTTCTCCGATACCGTGGATTATAACACATTTAGGAAATCAGAAAACTGCGGTTTCTCCCGCTTCCTGGAAATATTCATTTTGAACCCCAGAAAATTCCTTCTGCCTGCCGAATAGTGTTAGGGATCGGATGAAGATAACCACGTCCAGAAGGTGAGCGATATTGGCGCAGATCAAAGATCTTTTACTTCAGCTCTTTTTTTCCCTTATGCCTTTCGTACTGTACAGCTTCTATTACCGGGACAGAGACACCAATTACACCCAAAAATTTATTCTGATTACCTCCATGATCTGCCTGTTTCTTTCCATGACATTCGCTTCCAGCGTCGAAAAAGGCATTCAGTTCGATGTCCGTTACGTCATTCTTTTTTTCGCGCTTGTGTTCGGCGGGTTTCGCGTCGGCCTTCTGCTTATGCTGGAGTTCGTTCTGTACCGCCTTTATTTGGGAGGTCCCGGGACCTCTTCGGCTCTGGGCATTTTGCTGGTTACGTTCCCCCTGTCGGTCTTGCTGTGCAGTGTCTACCACAGGACAAGCCAGAAGTACCTGGTCGCCGTTATGGCCGGACTCTGTTATTCTTTCTTTCCCCTTCTTCTCTTGTATATCAACCGGCCCGATTATATTCTGACTCATTTGACGTACCATATTCTGATCATACCCGTTCACAACTCGGTCGGAGTTCTGCTGCTGATCTACTTGTTTGAAAAATCCGCCACGGATAAGGACATGTACCTCAGGTACCTGCAGAGCGAAAAAATCGAGGCCGTCGGCCAGGTCGCCGCTTCCCTGGTACATGAAGTGCGCAACCCGCTCACCACCGTGCTCGGTTTTTTAAAGCTCATCCGTCAAGATCAGGCAATGCCCCCCGAAAAACTTCACCGGTTCATCGACATCAGCATCGAGGAAGTGAAGCGGACGGAAGCGATTCTGTCGGAGTATTTATCCATGTCCAAGCCTTTAACGCAAAAACGCGAAGTCATCGATCTCGCCCATGAGCTGGAGGCTGTCGCGGAGGTTATGACGCCCTATGCCACAATGAACAATGTGTCGCTGATCCTGCATGTCCCGTCCGAACCCGTGCGATTATCCGCTAACAGAGCCGAAATGAAGCAGCTCCTTGTCAATTTCGTAAAAAACGCCGTCGAAGCCTGTTCCGCCATACAAAAAGGAAACGTCACGCTGCGTATGCATACGGACGGGCTGCTCGTGAAAGTACATATCCGGGATAATGGAATCGGGATGAATAAAGAACAGTTGAGGCGGCTCGGCTCCATCTATTATTCCACCAAAAATACGGGCACCGGCCTGGGCCTTACGTATTCTTATCAGGTGATCCGTTCCATGAACGGCACGGTCTCGGTGTTCAGCGAGCTTCATAAGGGAACGGAATTCACGCTCTCGCTTCCCCTTGCTTCCAACAATCCCGAAGGATGATAAAAAAAAATCGCCGGCCTCTTCACGCTCTATCGGAGCATAAGAGGACCGGCGATTGATTTATGGGCCGCGGGCGACCCCGATTGTACAGAGTACGGGGCGGGAACCGGCAGAGTGTTACCCCTGAAGAGCCAGCTTCCCCTTCTCCATGAGCAGCTTGCCGTCCAGATATACGGTCGGCTCCTTAACGAGCCCGTCGATATGGACGCCGGCCGTGATCGTTCCACCGAACGTATTGTTGCTGCCGAAGGCCACATGTATCGTGCCGTACACCTTCTCGTCTTCCAGGATGACCCCGGTAATTCTCGCTTTATCGTTCGTTCCGACTCCGAATTCGCAGAGAAGCCGGCCGTCTTTGTCACCGAGCATGCCCAGGAGCTGCGGACCGGCTTCGCCTTCCGCTTTTACGATACGGCCCTGTTCGATGGTGAGCAGAAGAGGCTCGCTCAGCTTGCCGATTCCGGCAATGGACCCGTCGATCAGGATTTGCCCTTCCGCCGTTCCTTCCAGCGGCGCGATGTACGCTTCGCCGGACGGCAAATTCCCCGACTCGCCAGGATTCAGATACAGCCCCGTGCTCGGCACGCCGTTTCTTCCCTCCACAGGGAAAGCGAGCGTGTAGCCGCCCTTCTCGATGCGCACCTCCCGGGCCCCGGTTAAGAGCTTCGTCACTTGATCCGTCAGACGCTTAACCTCGGCATAATCGGCCGAGATGGCGCCGTGGAGGAACATATCCTCCGTAATGCCCGGCATCGTGGCCAGCCTTGCTCCGGCGGCAGCCGCATTTTTGCGGGCCTGCGTATGCGTGAGGGACTGCTTCGTGATGCAGACGACCACGTTCGAGGTGATCATCGCGGCGGCAACTGCGGAAGGAGGCTCTTCCCCCGGTCTGTACCGGTCCTTCATGACCATAAGCACCGCCTCCGCGCCAAGCGCTTTTCCCGCTTCGTAAAGCGGCTCCGCAAGATGTCTCTTATCTTCGTCCGAGACGACAAGGAATGATTCCCGGGCCTGCAGTCCCAGACTGCTTTGCAGCACGTGTTTGCCGACTTCGATGAGCGATTCGTTCATGATCTTCATCCTTTCTAATTTGGCGTCCTCTATATCATTTCCGATACGAGCTTGCCCATCAGGGCATTGGATAGAACCACCGGCTTGCCCGAAGCCTCCGCCATGAACTGCCGAGCTTCCTCCGTGTACCCCATACAGTCCAGTACGATGATATCGCTCTTCTCTTTCAGTTCCTCGGCGGCACGCCGGAATTCGGCTTCATCCCGTTTGTACGGCGACGCGACGGCAAAAACCGGGCTCAAGCCGTGGGGCTCGTACTTCTGCGCAAGCGTTGCGCACTGCTCCTGCAGCGGTACGAGCACGCCGAGCCTGCGGCCGCCGGCCATCGCTTTGACGGCAGGAGGGATAAGATGGTCGGGCTCGATCAGATACGACCGCTCTGCCCGGAGGCCGGGGAATACGCCTGTGCACAGCAGCAAAATGTGCCGGATTCCGGCCTCCTCGAATTCGCTAATCCGCTTCTGCAGCAGAGGTTGCAGCTTCTCGCGCGACATTACGACGGATTCGCCGGTCGCCAGACGCGACGTCAGTACGTATTGCCCTTCTTCCGGAAAAAGCTCCCTCTCGATGTCCGCTTTATCCAGCCCGTCCAAAGCGCCGCCTTGAACGAGTTCCGCCCGTCCCTCCAGGCAGCGCTCGATAATCGGCGCCACGTCCGTCCGGGGCGCTTGGCCGATTGTGATCATTCCCAGTTTTCCCATGTTCTCCACCCCCATGTAAGATCCGCCCGAAGCGGCTGAAAAAAAAGGACAGGGGAACCTCCCCTGTCTGCTGTCCCGATCCCCGCTTACTTGCCGCTGGTCTGCAAAATTTTCATGGACCCGTACAGCTTCGTGATCAGGCTAAATTCCTCCGGGTCGTAGAAAGCGCACGTCCCCGACGTCGTTTCCTTGGCCGCTTCAATGGCGAAACGCGCCGCTGTCGCGATGTCCGTCTCGTGGCTCGCTCCCGTTCCGCAGCCCGGCACGACGGATTGCGCCGTGACCGCGACGCCGACGACGGGAGCATCCGTCGCTACGCACGGCTGAAGGATGGAGTTGATGTGATACAGGTCGTTGCCGTACGGCGTGATGTCCTGCATCGTAACCGGGAACGTCACCGCATGCTGACCGGTCGTCATCTCCATAATGCGGAGCAGATCGTCGCTGACGCGGAGGATGTACCCTTCCTTCACAGTCGGCGATATCGCGATGCCTTTGTGATTGATTACGCGGTTGCCCTTCGTCGTGTCGATGGACAGAATCGCGTCCATTTCGGGCACGACTTCCTCCCGGTTCATCGTCAGGATATCGACCGGCGAATCCATAAAATCGACCGGTTCATGCGGGCGGGTCGGCGCGTCCGGGCAAATGTGAGTCGTTACGATCACATCGCCCGGGAGCGCGTCGCCCTTCGTCTGCATATCCGCCAGCTTCAATGCGGCCGCGACAGCCGCAACCGCTCCGTCCGCATCCGATACGAGGCCGATGCGGCTCGGGCGCGCTCCGATGCCGCCCAGACGGCCGATAATGCCGAAGGTCGGCGCGCTGCCGCCCTTGCTTTTGCCGTCCGTGCCGGGGATTACGACTTTGACGAAATCCGTGCTTCCTTTTTCTCCGCTGACTTTGGAAACGGTCACCGATACGCCGGGATAGGCGTCGAACAATTCTTTGACCTTCGCTCCGCTTGCATAAATACTGTCCAGTGTATCGAGAACGGTCATCGTTTGTTTAAGGGTCATGTTAACTTCCTCCGTATGAATTCACTTTGATGTCGAAATGAATGAGTCGGGATCTAATCCAGATAAGAAAGTACCGGCTTCTTGATAATGTCTTCCACCGCCTGCAGCAGCTTGCGGTTTCTCATCGTCGTGCTGAGCAGGAGCTTCTCGGCGGGCACCGCAATGATTGCAATTTGCTGCCCCTTCGCGATGGCGGCCGATACGATCGGCTTCGCTGTTTTCGCATCCAGCGTCATGATCAGATCCGGGAAAGTGGCAAATCGCTCCCCGTCTTTCTCCAGCGTCATGTACTCGTTCCAGAACGTCATCTCGTACGCGTCGTCGATCCGAACGGTTCCGGCATCGAAACCGCCCGCCGTTTCCAGTGAGAAGTCCGTTACCGTACCGGCGGTTACGACCCTGCCGCCGAGCTGCGCGACCACGGCCTCGATGGCGGCCTCTCCCTTCGCGGAGAGCAGCGCCCGGCCGACTTCGATCGCCTGCGTAATGGCCCCGGCCGCGCCGTTGGCTCTCGCGTAAGCCGCCGTCACGGGGTTCCGGGCAACGGCGACCAGACCGCCCGCTTCGATGGAAGCCTTGCGGATCATCGTCGACGCCTTGTCCAGCGACCCGGAGATGCTCAGCTCGATGTAGCGGTCGCCACGGCCGCCTGCGGCCGCTTGATGGGACACGTAGTCCTCCACCTCGGACAAGTTCATCGAGCCCATGGAGCCGGTCGGGTGAGCCCGTCCGTTGCAGGCGAAATCGACGAGCGGCACGCCGGTGATCGCCGACTGGAACCAGCCGTTGACCGTCGTCCCGGCTCCGTTCTCGTTCGTGTGGAGCCCTTGGATGGGCCGGCCGATTTTGGCCGCGAGCATCTCAAGCGCCTTCGCATAGTGAACGGGCTTCACGAACTGTTCTTTGGCCGCGGGAGCGCCGACCATGGAGACGGTGACCAGCAGGTCGTCGTCCCCGAATTCGTCGAGAGAGATCAGCTCGGGCTCGCCGACTTCGAGCGCCAGGCGTCCGAGCTTCAGTCCCTCTTCGATCCAGCCGCCGCCACCGCCGCCCAGAACGGCACCGCCGTAAACGGCCTGCTCTACCATTTCTTCGTTCAGCTTGAGTCTCGTCATGGAAGCCACCTCATTTTTTGAGTTTGAATACGGAACTAAAGAAGCTGTACAGAGCATCCCCCGCGATAAAGCCTGCGGCGAGAATGCTCATCGGCGTTTCGGCTTTTTTCTTGAAAATTTTCAGAACAACGATCCGGATCAGAATACCGACGAGTACCGCCCAGCACGCATTCGGCGAAACGATCAGAAGACCCGTTGCGAAAAGCACCCCGATCTGACGGGACGGCCCCCCGATCAATTGGACAATCGCACCCGGAATCGCCCAAAGCAGCAGCTGGCGGGCAATATCGGCCGAAGCTCCGGCCTGGATCGTGGATACGTACACTTTGTCGATAGGCGGAACGAGGTTTTGCGCGAAATAGCCTTTGTACGAGAGCAGCACGGTCAGCAGCGCGACACCAAAGGCGATCATCGCCGTGATGTACTGCTGTTTTCTCCCGTGAAGCTCCAGCTCGGGATCTTTGCCGTTGCCCCGGAGAATGTATCCGGCTTTCAAGTCGTAACCCATATCCGCAAACGCCGGTCCCGTCGCCGCGCTAAAGCCGGCCAGAAGCGCAAGCGCAACCGGCGGAAACCCGATCAGCATACCGAACAGCAGCGTAATAAAAGCGACGGCAAATGCCGGGAACCAGCCGGAATGCATAGCGGCGATCCCTACGATAATCTCGTGCACGAAGGCCGCGAAAGCGGCGAAAATGATGAAGCCGATCAGCATGCCGAGCGACATTTTCGTCATAATCCCGCCGATGACGGCAATGAGCAGCGCGATGACCAGGTAAGCGGCAAAACCGAGGCTGAGGGTGCGGCGGGCTTCTTTATCCGTCCGGGTCAGCCTGCTGTCCGTGATTTCTTCCTCGCCTCCCGCTTCGGACTCCGCCGATTTCGGACGCTTGAAAATGAGCAGCCCCGCCTGGATGAGCGCGACGATACCTGCGCCGATCATGACCCCGTGGGCGATGTACAGCTGATTGACGTCGATATCGAACCACGGCACCGAATACTGCCGGATCATCAGGCCGATGCCGAACATCGTCAGCGCCCAGATGTTCCCGATAAACGCGACACCGAAAGCGGACATCGAGATTTTAAAATATGAGCCAATGAGCCCGATAACGGTACCGACGCCGAGCAGCAGCGCACGCTTGCCGCCTTTGTCCCCCGCCAGGATAGACTCCGCGGTAGCTACGCCGGGCGCCCAAGTTCCTTTTGCCGGGAAAAGTTTGGAGTCGTAGAGCTTGTACAGCAGCGTCGCGTCGACGAACATCGCCAGCGCGGCTCCGATCAGCATCGGCACGATCAGTTCCGTCGCGCCCATCGCAAACGGAATCCCGATCGGAATGAGCAGGCTGTTGGCCGCTCCGAACGTCGCCGAGGAAATAGACGTCTGAACCAGATTTTGGCGGTGAATCGATTTGTATTTACGGAATATCATCACGGGAATCCGTGCGATCAGCATCGCGACAAGCGCTCCGATAATCGCGGTATTCGGGGTTACCCCCAGCGTCGTGACGAGCTGCATCCCGATAATGGCCCCGATCACACTGGTGACAATGTTCAAGATCAGCGCGAACGGCTCGAAAATACTCGGGTGCTTCTTTTCCTTTTCCTTTTCCTTTACCTCTTTCTCTTCCATGGACAATCCCCCTAATCACTTGATGTAGAACCATTCTCCCGTCATCTGTTTCCTTGAGGAAACTTTTCTCTGTTACGGGAATGAAGCCGAAGGCAGAGGTGCAAGTATTTTTTATACAAGTAGTATGTGCAAAATGGAATGTTCCGACAAATAAAAGTGCAATTCGGTAAAATCGCCTTGTAATAAACATCCCATTCCATCACGCCCATACCGCTTTAAAGCTTTACTAGAATATAGCCCAAGGGTATGACAAAACCGGCTCGCGGGCGCTTTCCGAACGAAATTACTTTCCGGCCGATTCCGGCAAAACCTCCGGTAACGTCCGTTTCTTTTTCATGGAAAATATACGCAGTTGAACCGTTCCGAGGAGAACCCCGGTAAAAACAAGCGCAGCCCCGAATAGCTGAGGAGTCGTAACGGCGCGGCCGAAAAGAAGAAATTCCAGCAGCATCGTCATTAGCGGCTGCAAATTCAGCACGATGGCCGCTTTCGCCGCGCCTAGCGTCTGCATCCCTTTGTTCCACATGACCCCCGTAAGCCCCTGTGCCACGATCACCGTCACGATCACGAGCGCCCACATCCCCGCGGGATGTATCCAGGTGGCCTCCCCGGCCGCCAGAACGAACGGATCGAAGAGCACGGTGCTGAGCGCGAAGCTGTAAACCGTCACGATAAAGGGAGACAGCCGCCTCGTCAGAATGCGGACAAAAATCAGGTTGCACGAAAAGGTAAACGTCGCGCCCGCCATAATCCAGTCGCCTGCATTAAACTGCAAACCGCGGACATTCAAGGCGAAAGCCAGACCCGAAATCGCGATCACACTGCCCGCCACCATGCGCCAGGTCACCCGTTCTTTCAGGAAAAGAGCGGCCAGGCCGGCCGTAAACAAAGGCGACAGTGTAAAAATAAGCGACGCGTTCGTGGCCGTCGTGAGCTGGAGTCCCCGGAACAGCAGGATCTGGTTCGCAATGAGGCCGATTCCGGCCGAACAGCAGAGCCAGAGCGCGTCTTTTCCCGTTATTTTCACAAAAGTGCGCGTTCCCCACGCCCACAGCAGAAAGGTGCCGGACACGATCGTCAAGCTCAGCGCCGAGAGAAACATGGGAGGAAACTCCCGGAGCAGTACCTGGCGGACCATGTAATTCAGCGCCCAGACGAAGACGCAGAAGATCAGAAGCAGGTACGATCTGGCCGATGTCCAAGTCACGGGCTGGGCTTAATTCGGCTCGCGGACATCATCGAGCTGCTTGAAGTAATGGGAGGCGAACAAGCCCTCCGCTTCGACGGCGTCGACGACCGGAACATGCAGTTCGCTCCGGAGGACGGCGGCCAGGCCGATGGTCGAGAAGCCCGTGCAGGCGAACACGATGACCTTCGTCCCCGCATCCAGCAAGGAGCGGGCGGCTTCGACCGCTTTCTCGCGTCCGGCCGGTGTCATGAGATCCGTCGTGTTGGTGACGCCTTCGGGACGCGCGTAGCGGACAAGCTTATCGCCGAGCAGATCGCGGATGACCCCAGGCGCTTCTTCCGTGATGCCCAATACGCCGACGGGCCGGCCCATGGACAATGCCGCGTACGCCGCGGCGCTTCCCGCTCCGATGACCGGCACCGAGACGCTTTCGCGCAGAGGCTCGATCGCCGGGTCCGCCGCGCAGGAGATGACCAGCACCGTGCAGCCTTCCGACTCCATCCTCTTGCCCAGCTCGACAATTTTCGGAACGGCGATGGCTTCCGTCTCCCCGTTATAAATGCCGAGAGGCTGATCCGGAATGCATTTGCTCACAACCGGCAGTCCGTACGTCTGCTCCAGTAACTTTCCGTGCTGCTCGAGAACTTTCGTATCTTCTGTCGTTAATACGCGAATCACTCCGATCATGGCTTCCCATCCTTCCTCGTTTTCGTTTGCTTTTGTAGACTTCGTGTGGCTTGTTAATGTTGGATTGGTAATATTGTATTCGTTTCCAATGAGGCGGACCATGTTCTCGGCTGCCAAAAATAACGAAGGCCCTTTGTGCTCAGAGCACAAAAGGCCGGATTTCATTCCAAATTTTTCAATAAATAAAACGACGTGCACAAATAATACATCAGCCGTTTCGACGTATCTTCCATGTCTATGTCAGCTATGTCTTTGATGCGGTCCAGCCGGTATTTCACGGAGTTCCGGTGGATGTACAGCTTGTTCGCCGCTTCGATCAGACTGCCCCCGGCCGCCAGGTAAGCATAGAAGGTGGGCACAAGATCGGTTCCGTTGTCCCGGTCATACTTGGAGAGCTTGCCGATCTTCTTCTCCGTGAACGCATCGAACCCTACATAGGCCGACGATTCCAGCAGCAGATCGAACATCTCGATCTCGTCGTAGCTGAACGTACGGCGTTCCTTGTCCAGACGGCCGCCGATGGTCATCGCTTTTTTGGCCTTCACGTAGCTGCGATACACTTCCCAGAGCGGAGCTTTGCCGCCGAAACCGGTCCGGATTTGGCTGTGGGAGTCCAGCAGCGGGGCCAGAACGTCGGCCCACCCGGCCGTTTTGCCGGCGCCCGGCTGCTTCGTGCTCGGCGCCGGCGATGCCAGCAGCAGGACAAGCCGGTCCCCCTGCCGGAACAGATGGGACTTGACCTTGCGGGCGGCCGACTCGCTTTCCGTCAGCTCGCCCAGGGCGGCCGGCAGAGAGGCGTGCTCCTCGAACAGATGCGGCTCGCCTTCAACGATGCAGACTTCCCAGCACCAGTCCGGCTGGAGGCCGAGCTGCCTCCCTTTGTTTTCCGCGTCCTGCCTGGACAAGGGCAAGCCCATCAGCAGCTCTTCGAAGAAGCTGCCCTGCAGCCGCTGCTCCGTGTCGTAGGCGATCTTGCGGCGCATCAGCTCCAGCGAGAACACCAGCCGCGCATGCTCGATGCAGACCTGCTCCAGCTCGTCGAGCTGTTCCTTCCCGATGATGAGGCGCCCGGCGAACTGCTTGTCCACCGACACGTCCCAGCTCTTCGTCCGGCCGGCCGGCGGATCTCCCGCATCCGCCGGCGACGAAACGATGACGCGGCCGTTCTTGTGGATCACCCAGATGGGCGCCTGGACCAGCTCCGCCACGCTGTCCGCCACCACCTGGATGCCTTTGTTATGCAGCACAAGACCGGTCAGCGTCTTGTTCACTTCCTCGGACCTGCGCAGCAGAGCCGCTTGTGTATTCAAAATCTGCTCCATCACCGTATGCGTAATATCGATATACGGAATTCCCGGCGGAATCTGGATCACCGGAATCCGGTACCGGTTGCTCAGCTCCACCATTTCGGCGGGAATGCCGCCCATGAACCGCTCCGGTTTGATCGCAAGCGCCGCGGCATCCGCCCTTCTCAGCTCTTCCATCAGCTCCAGCACCAGGCCCGGATCGTTGCGCATGGAATAGCCGGTGGTCAGAATCAGCTCGCCTTCCCGCAGCCAGCCCTTGATATCCGGGACCTCCATAATGTCGATATAGCGCACGACGCGGTCCAGCCCTTCTTCTCCGCTGATCAGCGACGCGTCTTTTAATATCGGAAGCTGGAGCAGCTCCCGGACCGTCATCCCTTTGAGATTCATCGTGTTCACCCGATTTCAGACAGTTTGTGCGTTTCTTGGTGCGTGGGGCAAAGGTAAAAAAACTTCTGCGTCTATTGTATCATTTCTGCGTTTTTTTGTGGGGAAGGAGGGGCGTGGCAGGCAAGGGAAAAGAAGGATGCCTGTTAGGAGGCTCCTTCTTTTTGAGGGAGTGGCTTGGGTTTTATTGGGACCAGAAAAGGGGCGATCATTGCAATCAGCCAGTACCAAATCATATAGGCTGTGGTTAGAGGGAGCTTACCTATTTGAAAAAAATCTCCGCTTTTAACATAAACAATCAGATTCGCAAATACGGGTGCTAAACTAACGAAGAAAAAGATACATTTACTGAACAAACTGACTTCAACTTCACTCATACAGTGAGCGCAGATTACTTTCTTATTCTTATGTAAAACTACGAAGACTTTACTCCATTTCAGATAACCGTTACAACTCCTACATCGCTTTCTCATGAAATTCTGTACTCCCCTAATTGAGTTATAGAAACCAGCTTATTCCTCGCTACCCATTGGTGGTCGAAGCTTGAAGGAGCTCTGGATCCTAATCAAATCATCCAAAACCGTTATTTCATGCAAAGCGGATTCATGCTGTAAAGAGGTGCTTTCGGCATCACCATGAAAATGCCTCACTCCTATACGAATGCATAAGTGTCCTCCACCGAACGTCTATCTGTCCTTCTTGCCAGCCCATCTGAACATCACTGTTTCTAAATTCCCTTCGGCGATAATCTTCGTTCATACTCCGCGAACCAATCATATCTGTGCGCTTTTATCAAAGAAAGGGCTTCACATAAAGCCGCCTCCTTTAGAAGCAATAATTGATCGTAATTGATTTCCGATTTTCTTAACCATATGTATGCTAACGATTCGCCACAGCTTGCAGCAACCATTTCACCTATAACGTCTTGATTAGATACCTTCAGCAGGATAGCGATTGTTTCTTCATCTTCAAAATGTTCGCCCAGATCTATCGCCGCATCATCTTTTTCAGCTTCCGTTGAATATGGATCTAGTAAAATGTCGATTAACGCTTTTTTCATAATGAAAGATTCTTGCCCCCGAGGGACAGAAGTCCATTTTATAGGCTCTTTATTAGTATTTTCATGAATCGGTTTGGGTTTTAAAGTAGGATCGTTTTTTCTAGCCCACCATTGGGACTCGTGTCCATAATAAATAATATAGGCCCAATCATCGGGAGTTTCATGATACCGGATATCGTCTTCATCCAAAAAGTCCATCTCCGACCATTGAAGATTTATCCGGCAGACAGCTTCGCTTTCCTCTATTGTAAACTCTCTCATCATGCACTCTACGATTTCATAACATAGGGCATAAGATTCTTCGTTTGTCTTAAAAGAAAAATGAATCATCCAACATTCCCCTCTACTACACGCTCTACATCCTCTGTTGTAAAATACACCCCCGGGTATTTTTGGTGATCCTCTTCAAACGGAGAGAATCTCGCCGCTACTGCAGCAATTTCTCTAAAAAGAACTCTCTCCGTTTCAGTTAATTCCTCGTCAAGATCGTGATTGTATGTTAAATGAAATTCTTCGCAGAATTCTTCTGCTTGAATTTCTTTATCCTTGTATAGTCTTAGCAGCCAACACAGGCGCTCTTTGGGTGTCCGTTCCATTTGAGATCCCCCTGCCTCATGCTATTCAAAATATTCCTTTCGCATCCCTAGGCAATTCCCTGACCTGCATCAGATAATGAGTCATATTCGTATCATCCTTGTTTTCGTATGTAAACCCAAAATGTTCAGCTACATGTTTGGCGAGAATTCTAAATAATTCACAGGCCGTGAACACCGAATTCCACACATTTTCATAAGTGCTGTCCGAATAGGTTTCTTTATACAGGTCCCAATAAGGTTCGGGAAGATAGATTTTCAGATACTTCCCCATTTTTCCTATGGAAACTTGAAAATCATTTTTAGTGCCCACCCACCATGCAATCATCTCGTCCAACCGGGGTCTAATGACTTGTTCAAACATTTGTTTCGCATAAGGTAATTCGTCGCGCCATATCCCCTTTGCTACATTTTGCAGGCACCACCAAAAATTATTGCAGCACACTCTATACCGTTGCTCGGAAGGCTGTTTTATCTGATAATCGATATCGGTTGGAGCAGGAATGAGTGGCAGGCAGTCGTCCTTATCTATCAATGGAACTGTCAATTTATCTCCGCCATATCTTTCAAGCATGGATTCTTTCGTTTCAATGCGAAGATCTACTCGGTTTCCATCCTTAAATAGCATTAAATACCCGTATGATTGAGTAAAATCCATATCCATGCCTATCGATTGGTCATTTTTATCAGGTTCTTGCAACATAAGCAAGTCACCAAAAGTGTGTATCCAATTTGCATCATTAATAAATGAAGCTGTTTCCGTTACTACATAAACAATATCAAAGTCCTGAAAAATATCTTTGGGGACATTAGAATTGGTGCGCGAGCCGTTCATATACACCGCACGAATTCGTCCGTCCTTGCGAGCAGTCTCTTCTAATAAATCAAACATTTCTTTCTCTGTTCTCATCCGCAATCCCTCTCTTAGGTCAATATTAAATACAAGCAAGCTCCTTGATAGTCCTCTTAACTGCTCCAACTTCAATCTTTATGTTAAGTACGTCCATGTTCTCTTACAAGAAGAAGTATGGTTTTTCAATAGCATTCAAATTTATTTCGTGGTAAACTTTGGTCGAATAATAGAATCAAATCAGAATAGAGGGAATCACATGCATCCTAATTTTAACTTTAACCAAGTTATCAATATAAATTTCAGAGGCTACACTCGTCCTATCCCTTTGACCAATTCGTTCGGCAATGTATATCCCGTTTTGCTTGACGACATATTAGCAAATGTTTTAAATGTAACCGACTCGGATAAGGTCCTTGATATCGGAGGAGGATCGAACCCGTTTTCCAAGGCAACTGTTGTTACAGAACCCTATCTCGAATATTCTGCACATCGATCAGGCAGGCAGGTAAAGCCTGGCATTGAATATTTAGAATGTTTCGCGGAAGATTTGCCTTTCGATAACAAATCGTTTGATTTTGCCATTTCCAGACAAGTGTTTGAGCATACAAACTCTCCAAGCGATGCTTGCAAAGAAATGATGCGCGTTTCAAAACGCGGTTTTATCGAGACGCCCCAAAAGAAATTTGAACTTCTTTTCGGGCCAAATCCGTCTCACAATTGGTTTGTGTCAGTCGAGGGAGATACAATCGTTTTTGAGAGACGAAAATTCATTCGGCATTCTTTGCGACATCTGGGAATGAGTGCGTTTCCGAGTTCACAAGAAGGGCAATTATTGTTGCATTGGGAGTTTAAAAACCTTACGAATGTACAATTTTATTGGGAGGACCATTTCAAATATGAAGTGATTGATTCTCAGGATGGTTTCAATTACGCAAATCCTATCCATGCATCTGAAGCACATTTAGACGTGGCAATTTGTGGCATCTTGCAAGGCGGATTCTATCTGGATGCCAGAGCCAGCGATGCACGAACCGCTATCCAATTAAGACCTGATTGGTCTCTGGCGCACAATACGCTTGGCGTCATCCTTTGGAAACAAGGTGATCTCAATGAGGCATTATCAGAGTTTAGGATCGCGGCCGAGCTTGAGAAACGTGACGAGTATAAACACAATGCCTCCCTTTCCAATCCAGCTGATGAACCAATTCTAGTTGATTTCGAATACGCATTGCCGATTGACGAAGAGTACTGCAGTAAATACTTGAATTCTTATTCACTGGATACCTCGAAGCTGCTTAAATAGCTGAAAAACATACATTCATCATAGGCAGACGTGTACTGGAATCCTTGGTCATTGTGAATGATCAGTCCGGTCACGTCTTTGTGCTGTTCAAAAGTGGCGTCTTAAGTCTTGATTATAATTTGGGCTGATTCAGCATATCACACCCCCCCGCTTTATTTAAGTCTTCCTCGATCTTACATTTTTCTTAAATTTACAAGTTTAAAATAGTGGTACATTAGTCCATAGTTACGTACTAACTATGCTCGGTAAGATATGTTATAACAAGCAACGTTTCCATAAAAAAAAGCGCCCCGTCCCCGGTTCAACACCGGGAACAGGCCGCCTCTTAACTTTATATCTTAACTAACGACTGCCCACAAAGCCGGAACGTTAGCCGGTTCCCAGCCTGGCATAGCCGTGTGACCCTGAAGAGCTCTGTAAGTCTTCCCTTGGTAGGTGACGAGATCGTTGACTTGGTAAGTGGTATACGCAGCCCAAGCGGCAGCGCCGGAGCCTGTATCCGTTGTAACGGTCACCGCGTTGCTCGCCGGAGATACGTTGCCCGCAGCGTCTCTCGCTTTGACGGTGAAGGTGTAGGACGTTCCGCCCTGCAGACCGCTGACGGTCGCGCTCGTACCTGTCACTGTAGTAGCAAGCGTCGAGCCGTTGTACACGTCATAGCCGGCTACGCCCACATTATCTGTCGATGCGCTCCACGACAGGGATACACTGCTGGACGTTTTGGCTGCCGCCACCAGATTTCCCGGAGCCGTAGGCGGCTGCGTATCCGTCGGGTCGGTCGACGGGTTGGTCGTTACCGTCACCGGGCTGCTCGCCGGGGATACGTTGCCGGCCGCGTCCTTCGCTTTCACCGTGAAGGTGTAAGCCGTGCTTGGGCTCAGACCGCTGACGGTCGCGCTTGTGCCGGAGACGGATGCCGCCAGCACGGAGCCTCTGTACACGTCATAGCCGGTCACGCCCACATTATCCGTCGACGCGCTCCACGACAAGGTTACGCTGCTCGAAGTTTTGCCTGTCGAGACCAGATTTCCCGGTGCCGTCGGCGCTTGGGTATCTTGAGTTGGAGGGCTTCCGATGCCGACAGCGGCATAAGCCGCTTTTACCGAGTTAACCTGTGCTGAGTTGGCACCGAAAAGATCGGTGGCCGAACTGATAGCCGCTTGACGCATGGCCGCAAAATTGGACGTGCTCGTCAAGTAGTAAGTAAGAGCTTTATAGACAATCTTGGCAGCATCCCCGCGGCCGATACCGGTTACGCTGACGCCGCGATGCGTGCCGCCCTGAGCAAGCAGGTAGAACGCTTTGTTGGGAATGCCGCTGTTTTTATGCACCCCGCCGTTATCGTCGGACCCCCGGTAAATGTTGCTGTAATGGTCCGGCTGGTTGAACAGCGTCGGATTTTCCATTGAGCGCAGCGCATCGCCCGGGATGGACGGTGTATAGATGTCATCCCCGATCAGCCAGTTCGTTCCTTGGATGGTATTGCCGAAAACGTCCGAAATCGACTCGTTAAGCGCACCGGACTCTCCTTGATAAATGAGTCCCGCCGTTTTCTCGGTAATTCCGTGCGTCAACTCATGGCCGATGACGTCGAGATCGCCGGAGAACGAGCGGAATGTCGAGCCGTCGCCGTCACCGTATGCGATTTGCGTACCGTTCCAGAAGGCGTTGTTATAGCGGCTTCCGTAATGCACCGTCGACTTGATCGCCATTCCTCTGCCGTCCAGGCTGTCGCGGTTAAAATTATTTTTGAAGTAATCATAAACGACTGCCGCATAAGCATGCGCATCGACTGCCGCCGGGTCCGTCCACACGTTGTCCGCATCTCTCATCAGCGTTCCCGGAAGCGATTGCGTGTTGCCCGCCGAATAAGTAATGATGCCGCCGCCACGCGTCGTATCCTGCATCACGTATTGGGTGCCGCTTTGCGTTGTTGTAAACGTTTTCGTATCACCTAGCACACCGACGCCCGTACCGGTCGCATGGTCCAGCATGCCGTACTGGTTCACGATTTTGCCCGTGGCCGCATCGATAAAATACGTCTCGCGCTGCGGGGAAGGCTCAAGCACATTCACTTCCGTGATGTATACCAGCACGTTCTGCCCGTTGACCGGATAGAAGTTCAGCTCCGCCTGCTGCTCCCGCTCCTGGGCACCCAGCTTGCCGATCCGCTTCTCCATATCTTTGTTCGCGATCGCAATCGCCTTCTCCGCACTGATCTTCGGCGCGATAGCGGTGAGTGACTGCTGGCCGTTGTCGGCAACCGTACTGCCCAGATACGCCGAGACGTTGCCCTCCTTGTCAAAATGAAGCGTCTGATCCGTACCGAACACCGGAATTCCCTGGATATACTGCTTCAGACGCACGTGCTGGGTTCCTGTCTCGGCATCCGTCGCCTGATCCGTGATCCGGATGGTCTGCTCCGCATCCCCCGTCAAATTGAGGAGCCCCTTCTTGGCGTTCAGATAACCCCATACTTTCGCTTCCAGAGAAGCATTCTGCGGAGCAACCCACTTCTCCCCGATAAAACGCGGAGCGGCCAAATCAGCCGGCGAACCCGACGCGGAATTGCCGGAGGCTGCGCCTACCGGAATTGCGGACAACGCCATTACTGTACTCAGTACAATCACGGATAAACTCTTTTTCATTCATCATTCATCTCCCATCATTTTTTTAATGCAAGGCTCTTCAACCCTATGATGATAACGCTTTCAAAACACTCCCCTTTCAAAAAGCTCATTATCTCAAATCTCTATGTTAGTTGAACCGGATGCACGCTTGGAATGGCACAAAAAAACAGCCATTTTCAAACTGTTAGTTATTCTTGGCTGCAATTTCATTGGTAAATATGTAATTATTATGTTATTTTTACAATTTCATAATACTATCGGTTTTGCGAGTTGTCAATTGACCGCGGGTTGAATCTAAGAAAAAAATTTTTTAGTTGAGAAGGAATATTTTTAAAAAGAGGGCTGCTGTTCGAAGCTGTAGAACCTGCCGGTTCTAGAAGATCTACGCCTAGCCGGCCTACAAACACACATGCATAATCCTTTTCGCGATGGCAAGCGCTTGTTCGCTTTGTATATAAAAACGTTCAAATTCTTGATTGAATACTTCGTTTATTGTATCTCTAAGTGCAAGAAGGGACAGATCGGATCTCTGTTCATTTATAAATTCCATAATGTATCTGATTTCTAAAGAATACTCATCATCCAGTAAGGGCTCAATCTCAATGGGATTCCATTCGTTAATGATTTCTTGGATTTTGTAGAAATTCGCGGTCAACAGTTCTCCTCCTTGAATTTTTTGATGACACCGCTTATTTGCTGTACATTTCGCTCATCGCACCAAATTCCAAAAAGCCGTTTCCGCATATTCCAATAAACATCCTCCCCTACTACTTTTTTTACGTAAGATCTTTTAAATCTTTCTGTGCCAGATCCATGGCGCTCAAAACCCAGCCCTTCTTTCAGCCAAGAGGATTCCAGCTCAACTAAGTTTCTCCTCTTCAAGGGAAATATCAACAGAATAATCGGCAATATTATTTAACGCCTCTGTCTTGGCAGTGGGGATTATGGTGATTGCCCCTTGATCTTTCAGTATCTTAACACTTGCTGTAATTCGGCTTCTCAAAGAATGGATCCACGCCGTATTCAACCAGGGAAAACAAAATAGGGTTTTGCCGTGCGCGAGTCCAATAGCTATGGAGGCGTTCCATCTCTCGTTACTGATATGCTCTATGTTTCGATCTAAACGTGAGGACGACAGTTCAAACCATTCTACGAGCTCATTCAAAGTGAATTTGTTGGTTTGTTTTAACCCCTTTTCGATTTGCTGCCGTACTGTCATGCCTCCAAATCGTTTTCTTGAAATGACACCCTCACCAACATAACATCCAACTTCAGCAAGTACAGACGAGTCCGCGGCAAGAACGTTATTCAGGTATAAGGTCCCGTTCTGCGCTTTTTCCCTCCCCGTTAAAAAATAGGATAACACCCAGCCTCCCGAACCGCATTCGCCGATAATTCCGTATACATGCCCGCCTCTAAACTCATAGGAAAAATTTTCGCAATAATCCCGCATCTGCCCATAGTTAGCTAACTTGGGATCGCCCAATACCGTCAAATTCTTTACTCGAACCGTGTCGATGGGTTGTACCATTGGTTTAGAGCCTGCCTCCTCTCAAGAGTATCTTTAGTCATTCATAATGTACCGGCTCCAAAGTTACAAAAATGATTTTGAAATCTAAAGCAGCTAAGAATTATCATTCAACATTTGCTGAAGTTGGGGACTCATGGGGATAATCTGCTCTCAGGCTCTGATGATAGTACTATTGGGATAGTAAATGGCACGACTTATTAATTATCAGTCCATCCCCAAACTCTCTTGGCATATTCTATAATTACATATGCTACACCTTCTGTAAGGTTTGAATTATCTACTCTAATCGACCCTTCATCACCTAATAATTTTCCTGAAACCAGCGCGGTGTACATATTTTCTTTCCTCTCTCCATCCAGTTTTATAATGAGTACCGAAGAATCCGACTTCATTTTTTCAAAAAACGGGAAGAAGTAATCAACTCCACCAAACGGAGGTTCTTCAGTAACCCTTATCCCCAAATAATTTTTCAATTCATCAAAACGTTTGATATCAAGGATCATTCCAACCTCCTGATAGCTAACTAAGTAATTTGTTATTTATTCATTTCAACTTTTTTAAATAAAGATACTAACAGTGAAATCTCTTCTTTACCGATCATAATATCCGCATCTGCGCCGCGCGTTAGTGATACTACGAGAATAATCGAATGTTCAAAAACATTGACTAATATAAATCCCTGTCTTTTTAATGACGGCCAGCTTACGTTTATAAAATCGACTGTATACCTTTCTTGATGAAAAATATCGCTTAAAAGGATGTCATTTGCTTTAGCTACTGCTTTTTAATACTCTCTCTTACTCTTCGAAAGTTAAATCTATCTCGGCAGTCATTCCATGCTCATGGGTCTCAGAAATACTAACCTCTACATAACCCGCCTCGTTCAAGGATACTTTTAAAACTCCAGAGTCTTCTTCAAAAACAGAATGAATGCTTAAAGAGCCTATTTCTTTGTACGGTTTCTTTGTCATTGGACACCTCTCTCCTGATAATTGCTCCTGTCTTTCCGTTAATCCGTTAATATGCCAACTACTTTTTGCTATCTTCAATTCACCGTTCGATAAGTCCGGCCAAAAAGACCGCGAGTATCTTTCCGGTTTGAATTCTCGTGGAGAGAACTCGATCTGTGCTTCATGGTCACAAAACGCATAATCAAATGGCAATGTAGGGTCCTGTTCCGTTGTGAAACTTAATCGTTCGTTGCCCAGACCCTTTTCTATTTTACAGTGAACCCAATCGTCATCCGTTCGCTCAATCTGAACCACATCTACCTGTCTGCTCGCCAGCTCCGTCTCACTCAGATTTATGGAAACATACCATCCGGGATTATCAATGGTAGTTATTCAAATACCACTATCATGTTCCCAATCTCCATTACAGTGTGACGCGTACCACTCCTGTAACCATCTCAAAATCTCCAATGGCCTTCCTCCTGATGTTTTACTCTATTTCGTGCAAGAAAAATATCATAAAAAATCTTTGTTTAATTCCTTTAACCAATCTGATAATTGAATAACATTCGTTTCTAATTCGCTATAAGTAAAACATTCCTTTCTAAGGACCGGCTCGTCCCAGTTTAAATTCCGTACAATAAAAATCAAAAAACTCTGAGTTCCCAAATACCAACCTACATCTAATGCATAGTTATTCGGGTACCTAACAAAAAACATATCTTCCTGTAAATCGTCATTGTCCCCATGCAATAGGGTACTGTTATCGATCTTATACTCGTTATATTTAACTACTCCAGGATAAAAATTTATGTTTTCAAACATGATTTCACCTCATACTGCAGATTGCGGTTCACTACTTGTTAGAATTCTTTTAAGCTGCGGTATGACCAAATCCAATTTCCCCCTTAAGTATAAATCACTTATATACAAAATATAACAGATACAACACGCCAGATATTCTAATATTTCTTGATCATCTGTGTTTAGTCAAAATTAGCTATTTTCGCGAATATCTCCAAAAATTTGTCTAAGATACGTTAGTAATCGTGTTCTCTTTTCTTGAATGGCTATAGCCTTCTCATTATTCGCATAGATTTTCTGAATCTCAAGTTGAGTGTAGAGGTAGAATAGATACCCGGCAATTTTCCTGCTAATAACCGGTTCATCCTTTATCGCACCTTGTAAATATACTAATTTCTTAAATAGTTCTGCGAAAGAATGCTCGTCTATTTCCTTACCTCTCAGTGGAACGACAATTTTCTTCACCAAGTCCGGAATATCGAATCTAAATTTTCAAATGTGTTCATTTTTATCCTCCCTATGGCACCAATATCCTGCCTATCCTAATTTATAAATCGCTGCAAGCAAAACAAAAAGACGGGATTCTGTTCCATTAAACATGCATCCTTGACATTGTTAAATCAACACAAAAAAACACATTGTATTGCAAATCACGATGTGTTTTTTCAAATCTACAAAGACTTATTTTAATACTATACTATCAAAAATGATTACAGTTACACCCAATGGTAGAGTAATATAACCTCCTTGCTTAATTTGTTTTGAGCTTTTTATACCAAGTGGTTTTAGTTTTAAAATGAACTTTGGAAACATAATTTGAACCAAACCCATACTTGCAGAAACTGCTCCCAAAATTGTTAGTGGGCCCATGTATTCATACCTCCAATGAACTTAGGTCATGTTCGATTGGGCTTAACCGCCCGATTCAAACGTCTCTTCCGCGTGTAGTGCTGACTCTGGTTGCTTTAAATTATCCCTGGCTGCTTGGTCCATTTGATGTTCATAGGTCACCCTTTTCAATGGCCACCAGGATTTCTTCGGTTGTGTACGTCTCGTTACCTGCAATGTCCCTTTTGGCCTGCCTGATCAGCATCTTTAATTCCTCATCGCTCTCGATTTCCTCCTGAACGATGTTATGCAGCGGCTTCACTAAGTAGTGTTTTCCCTCGATATCTACAATGGTGAGTCATCCTCCTGTACCCATGTCTTAAATAATTCGGCATTCATGCTTCAAGCTTTCTGGGCATTTGAAATCATCCCTACTTGATATAAATATCCATTATTGCGAATTAACCCTTATAAGTTATGCGGCTTTCCTGAAAGCAATCTGTGAATACCCCGACCTATTCCTCCGTAGCTTATTAATCCGTAACCAGTAAAAATTTCAGGTTTTTTCTTCAAGACTTCTCCTGAAAGAGAATAGAATTTTTCCCTTGTCATGTCCCAAAATCCGAAATCAATACTTTTCTCTTCATCAGTAACGATTTCTGAGCCAATCGTCTCAAAATAACCTTGCAACCAACCTTGTTTATTAATAACCATGGGGGGAATTAACAAATTATAGGGATCGAGATTATTCGGAATCTGTTTAGTGTCAGAAGGGGTATTGTAAAGATAAACAAGATACCATCCTTTAGATTTTTACTCTCCACACTGTCGTTGATCACTTTGCCGAAATAAAAAAGATTTTCCTTCGGTTCCATGACAAAAATGTCTCCATCCTGCGGCTTCTTCCTTGTTCGTTTTAATAAACGAAGTTCTGTAAATTCTTCTGTCATTACGTTCATCCCCTCTTTCTATAACTTAGCAAAAGGAAGGCATCAATTGAAACCAATTGCTGCCTCACTTTCTTTCGTACTGTTTATCCACCCGTTACAGCGTCAAATTCACCCACCGTAAAGGTAATATAGACATCCAGTCTATTAATTCAGCGATCATTCAAATATAGATCATACATTCCAAAAATTAAACAAAGGACCACAACCTCCGTTGTTGTCCTTTGTGGAAATATAAACTCTCCTTGCATAACTTATACTTATAGCAAGAATCAATCTTCAAATGCACTAGAACTCAAGAAGCCTTCCTGCCACTCATTTTTATCCACATGATATTCATCTATATAAAAATCTTCCGGATATTCTTTAAAACCAGGCAATTCTTTATATTTATTAATTACATCCTGTGCTTTATCTCTAGAAGAATAGATACCAATTGTTTTTGTATATTCAATTTGGTTTATTTCATAACTATGTTGCAGCAAAAAAACTGTTTGCATGGTTATTCCCCCTTCAACTCTACTCCACTAAATCTTTCACCTTTATTCTTTCTATCATTAGGAGTAATGTAGATTACGAGAATTATCTTGTAGATTTTAATATATGCTCTATGACTTTACTAAAGGCAAGTTCGGCAGTACCGCCTTTACCCTTAGTTGTATTACCTTCGCTATCTAATGCGTGAACTACATAACCATGACCTCTTTCTTTGCACTCTAACGTATAAGTATAGTTATTATCGGCCAACCACGTCATTAAATCAGTCAAACTAGGTAACCATGTTCCTTTAATAGTAATGTCTGAAGGTGCTAGTAAGTCTCCTTCGGGCAAGATTCTACCACCTAACACCCATACTTCTTCGTTAACTTTGTAAAAGTCAAATGGTGCTATCTCATCAATATAATAAGTTCTCTTAAAGCCAAGTTCTTTTAATCTCAACGCTGAGGTTTCAGACAAGTACATTTGCTCACCCACTTTATAAATAGATTAAGCGGCCTCCATTAAATAAAAGAATATCACCGATCTTGGGGTTCTTCCTTGACAAGCACCTAAGATGTGATGCACCAATTTGCCGCCTCATCTTCTTTCTTACGTATTTAACTTCTTTCTTTCGCAAGAAACACCTCTTCGCCAAAATGCTGTCTGGCATTTTCCTCTAGATAATTGGGCGCCGCCAACTCTTTAGGGTCTTCGCTTAGAAAGGTCATTGTCCCTTCTTCCAAATCCTCTTTCTTCCACCACTTAAATGATTCCACTTGTTCTCTGCAATTCATTAACGCTAAGTATTCGTTTGAATAATAATTGCACCAAAACACACCGGGCAATCTCAAATCCGGAGTACCTGTGACATGCTGTCGATCTTTCGAAAATCGATGTGTTATATAACCAAATTGACCATTAAATAATTTAATATAATGTTTAAAAATAGAGGTTAACTCCCACTTTTTTTGCAAAAAAATCTTTACGGAAAACGATAAAATAATAAAGTTCATAGATTTCTTATTAGGCCACTCCCACCAATGTGAATTTATGAAAAGTGCTTGCTTTTCCGCTTTCCCCTTAAAGCAACCTGTTTTTCCAACCATTTTTTCAAGTTCTAGATCATAACATCCCTCAGTCTCACTGCACCAAAGTTCTATAGCTTTTTCTCGAGAATATTTAATTTTTAAAGGTTCTGTTAGCCCAATTTTTGAAATAACCGTCCCAGACTCTGATAGAGTATCGAAAAAATTTTCAGCTATATACTTTTTGTTAAAGGTTTGATAGGTAAATATCACTAACATGATTTCAGACATCTTGTTCACCCCTTGTACCCTTAGTAGTTTGTATAGCTCCCGTTTTGTCCGATTTTTGCATTTTGATACTCTGGCTCATGCAGCAAAATTTGATTAGTCGAAGAACCTGCTCCACAAAAAGAAACCCTGACGGTTTAAAACCATTCAGGGATAAGATACTCCATTGGCCCATAAAAGTTTCTTGTAAGTTAATTAAAAATGCTTTATAAATTGTGCGGTTGGCCTGAAAGCAATCTGTGAATACCCCGGTCTATTCCTCCGTAGCTAATTAATCCGTTTCTTATAAATTGACTCGGCTTTTCTTTAAGTATCTCCCAAGAAAGAGAATAAAATTTTTCTGAGGTGCTGTGCCAAAAACCGTAATCAAGATTCTTTTCATCACTCGTAACCTCGCTTGAACCAACGGTTTCAAAGTATCCTTTTAACCAGCCTTGTTTCTTTGTTACTAACGGGGGAATTAATAAATTGTGGGGGTCCAATTGATTTGGAATTTCTTTTGTTTTTGCAGGATAATTATATAAATAGATTAAGTAGCCTCCATTAAATAAGGGATTTTTACTCACTACATTGGCATCGATGACCTTGCCGAAATAAAACAAATCTTCCTTTGGCTCCATAACGAAAATATCACCGATTTTTGGGTTCTTTCTTGTTCGCTTCAATACTCGAAGTTCTGTAAATTCCTCTGTCATTTAGTTCACCTCATTTGCTCCATTCAAATGATTTCATTAAGGTTTCTCCTATTACACTCGATAATGAAATTTGAGGTATTTGGATTTCCATGTCACCTTTTTCTCGTAAATATCCTTTCGTTTTGTATCTTTTCGTGGGGGAATATACGTATATCTCTTTATCCGTATCCAACGTAATCATAACTTGTACATACTCTTTCACAAACTGATTAACTGTTTTTATACCCACTACCTCATGCAGATTACCTTTTATATTCTCAGTTAAATACGGAGCTTCCTTACATATTTTAAATGCCTGTATCAATAGTCCCCCTAGATCTTCTGCTTTAAAGGGGGCATGTACAAAAAGTACTCGATTTGTGGAAGAACTTAGTCCAAGACTGTCTTTAGCAAGTGAATTAAAGATGATGAAGTCTTTATTTTTATTCATCGAAGCAGATACCATTAGCCGGTTCATGACTTCCTCCACTCTTTGATAAGACCGCCAAGTGACAAACACAAGGCGGTCGATATTAACACTTCCCAACTGATTTTTGAGCGTGAGCTGACTAACTATTTACACATTTTAAATACTTCCAATAATGCTTCTCCTATTTGATCTTTTGTTGCATTAAAAGGTATCGCTACTTTGGTTTTGCCGTTATTAATGTAACCAGGACCTTCTTTTTTCATAGGTGTAAATTCATAAACTTGCCTGTCTAAAAACATCTGTATAATGACATGATAATAAGCTTTGTTAAATTTACTGGGTGTTTTATACCTCAGCATTTCCGGAAGATTTCCCGAAATCTCTTCCTTCAAATCGGGCTCGTTCAAACATAGTTGAAACAACTTTAGTATTTCTGTTCCCACTTCTTCAGCAGTATAAGGAGGATCTATTACCGTATATCTGTTTGTTGAAGCGTTCAAACCGATTTGATTTGTAGCTGTAGCATTTAACACAATGGAGTTTTATTGACTAAGATAAGCTCCTACGATGTAGTACACCAATTTGCTCCCTCCTAATAAAGAGGTTAGTCATTTTCTTTCATATATAGTTGATACGAAAATTGAAAATCCTCCAGAAGTCCATAGGACTTCATTTCCGGGTTACTCCAAAATCGCAAAACTTCATTTAATGGGTTTGCTAAAGGTTCGCCTTGTGAATCCAGGATAGTTACCGTATCAAAATACTTATTCCAATCCCAAACTCCCATGGAAGCCTTCTTATATACTTCACCGACATAAGCACTTACTTCAAAGATAAAGTTCCAGTCTAATTCTACCTGCTTCATTTTTTCAGCCAATATTAAATCTTCAACTTCTTTGAGTGTTGATGGGTCTAAGCTGAACTTCTTTTTTAGATAGAACTTTGAGAACCATAATTCATGATTTTCAAGCAGTTCTTTTGCCTGTTCTAACGTAGGCTGCAGAATAGGGATACTTTTTAGTTCCAGCAAATGTATCCCTTTTTCTATCGTTAAGGATACGAACTCTTCCAGAACTTCTTTTAGGCTGTCGTCATCTTGAAAACTCCAAAAATCTCCCAAGATCAGATTATCTTCCATCAATTGATGTCCATAGGTTACATCTGTTATTTTTAACGAAGTATATAACTCTAATCTTAACCCATTAGGTACATACCTGCTTTTGAAAAAAACAATATATTGGGTCACCTTGTTTATTTCTCGTGTATACATCCAGGATAAATTATCCCTGCGTCCAGCATAATCAAACCCGTATACAGCTAGTTTGGGACCAACATACTTGTCCAATGCCTTTTTTATATTCATACCGTTCGCTCCTTAAGGAACTGCTATATTCGCAGAAATTGTTGGCCAAAGTGGCGGTAAAAGTGACGGAGCTAACCTTACTGCTCTATAGGCCACATAAATAGCAGCTGAGATTTTGGCCGCACATGAATGTTGACTAAGATAAGCTCCTACGATGTAGTACACCAATTTACTTCCTCCTAATAAAAAGAAAGGCAACAATTGAAATCAACTGCTGCCTCACTTTCTTTCGTACCTATTTACATTCTTTCTTTCGCAAGAAACACCTCTTCGCCAAAATGCTGTCTGGCATTTTCCTCTAGATAATTGGGCTCCACCAACTCTTTAGGGTCTTCGCTCAGGAAGGTCATCGTGCCTTCTTCCATGTCCTCTTTCTTCCACCACTTAAAAGATTCCACTTGCTCTCTGCAATTCATGAATGCTAGATACTCGTTTGAATAATAATTGCACCAGAACACACCGGGCAATCTCAAATCCGGAGTACCTGTGACATGCTGTCTTTTTAAAGCGTCAGAATGTGTTAATTCTCCATATACGGCTTCAAAAAGTACAATAAACTCTTTAAACAACTTTAGGATTCCTTGTTTTTTGGAATCAAACACATCAACCGAGAAGATGAAGTACATATAATTTAGCTTTTTCTTATTCGGGCAATGCCACCATTGACTCCCCATGAACAATGATTTTGGGCCTTTTGCCATGAAGTTTCCGGCTTTCCCCACCATTTTTTCTAATTCTATGTCATAGCATCCTTCTGTCTCCGAGCACCATAAAGAAATGGCTTCTTCTCGTGAATAACTAACTTTAAGAGGTTCTGTCACTCCCATCTTAGTAAATAAAAATCCATTCTCACTTAAAGAATCAAATACACTTTCCGCTATATTCTGTTTGTTGAAGATTTGGTAGGTAAATAGGGTAAGAGATATTTCCTTCACACGCTTTCCACCTTTCCTCATCGTTAATAATTTTTGTACCACCACAGTAAAAAAGAAAACCATCAAGCGAGTTGCAAGATGGTTTTTAAAAGAAATTTCGTTTAAAATACTCGTTTTAAAGAAGCTTTTAACTAAGCCCTTAAAGAAAAGCACAATTCTTTTACTCTCATGTGGAATAAATCATCTTATTATCTTTTTGAAAGTCTATTCAAGAATTTGATCCATCTCGGTCCCAAAGCTTCGCTTGATGGACTTCCATTGTAGAACTCCTGATAATCGATGTTCTTTAGTTGTTCGTTTAGTCTGTGACCTCGATCTGTTGGCTGTAAATCCAATGAATGTTCAGGTCGCTCATAGTATTCATTGCACGAGATACATTTGAATAACATAGAATCATCCGAATCGTAAGAATACAAATTTAACTCATTTTTACAAATCGGACAAAAAACAGCATACTTGTGTCTTATTAAATCGAAGAGACCCATTTCTACTTCACCCCAAACATTGTAAGAAGCATCTTTTCTTGAGCCGCAGTTGGCCTATTCCAACCTTGACTCGCTGCATACCCTGATCCGGTAATGCTCCATTTCCCTTCATAAAAAGACATATTGAATCCAGTGTCAGCTTTTGTAAGTCCTAATCCTTTATGTGAGAATGAATATGACGCATCTTGAACATATGCTTCAACCGTTCTATCACTTCGTATTATACCTGTTATTGGTCTATTTACTGCAAGAGATTTTTGAGCAATTTGATTAAGAGCAGGTACAGCACTTGCCGATTTCATTCCTGATAGAATTCTTACAAAAGCAATTGACCCCCCAGACATCAATGTTGCATTGTAAGTAAAAGTACCTGTAGTTGCTACCTCCATTGCAGCTAAACCCGCTGATGGTGCCAACATTACTGCTCCTGTTAATGCTCCTGCACCAAACCATTTGACAGCGTCACTCCATGTCCAATCACTCTTTGCCATATGAGCCAGTTGCTGCTTCACACTATCTGAAGCCCCTTCAAATGCAGCAGCTTCCCCAGCATACCATCGTGCATAACGTAGTTCTATTGGGTAAGTGTAACTAGCAGGAGGACCTACAAAATTAGAACCGGTTAGGATTTGATCACCATCATGATTCATATCATCTGAATAGTTTTTCCAGTTACTCGAGTCACTACATCCGCCGGGATGCGAATATTTCTTGTCATCCGAAGTACACCAAAATCCTGAGGGATCAACATGAGTAAGTGGATTATTCTCCACATACGTATACAAATTCAAACTCAGCGGATTATCCAGCTGCCCTTCATACGTATCCTCATTAATAAACCGTCCCATACTCGGATCGTACCAGCGGGCGCGGAGGTACTGGAGCTTGGTTGCGGAATCCCAGTATTCCCCGGAATAGCGGAACGGGTTGGAGATGTTTTCCTCGCTTACGGTCGGGTTGCCCCAGATGTCATAGGCGTACTGGTTCAACCGAGTTCCGGTTTCGCTGCGAAGCTCGACGACATCTCCGTGTCCGTTGTGGAGGTAGTAGGCTTTGCTCCCGCCGCTCTCTCGGGCTACAAGCTCTCTTCCCCGCACATAGCGGGCTTTGAGGCTGCCGCTGCCGTCGCCTTCGGCGATGACCTGGTCTCCATCGTAATAGTAGCGCGCGGTTCCATCTTTGTCTGTGCGCTCGTACAGCAGTCCGTCTCCGTTATAGGTATAGGAGATGGTGCTGCCATCCTTCAATTTTACGGCGGAGAGCCGGTCTTTTTTATCATAGACGTAGTCGGCGTCCGGGCTGTTCACTTCATGGTTGGTTTGGAACGAAGTCCGGTTGCCGCGGGCATCATACGCGTAGCTTTCCCGGTATTGGCTGGATGAAGTGATCCGGTTGAGCGGGTCGTAGCCGAATTGATAGGTTTGGCCGTTCTCGGTTTTGGCGGTTTCGTTCTCGTTGGCGTCGTACTCGTAGGCATAGGTGTTGAGCGCGGTTCCGTCCGCCTGCTTATGCGTCAGCGTTTGCAGCTGCAGCCCGTTGTAGGTATACGCGGTCGTGATTCCGTTGCGCTGCCTGGTCTGCTTGATAAGATCGTTGCGGTAATAGCTGTAGGCCGCTTCCTCGTCCGCGAGGGAAGAGGATACGCTCGACAGGCGGTTGCGCGAGTCGTACTGGTAGTAGGTGTTTTGGCCGGACGGATCGTTCAGGGAGCTTCGCAGGCCCAGTGCGTTGTAATCGTACGCGAGCGTTTTACCGTCCGGGTAAACAACCTTGGACAGTTGCCCCGTGGACGGCTGGTACGTGTACTGCGTCGTGCCCGTGTTATCTGTCATCCGGGTGCGCCGTCCGGCAAGGTCGTACGCATAGCGGATCGTTTCGTCCGGCGCTTTCTTCTCGATCAGGAAATTGCGCGCATCGTACACGTAGCTGAGCTCTGTGCCGTTCCTGTCGGTCGCCCGGATCTGGTTGTTGTTGCCGTCGTAGTACAGCTTCTCCACTTTGCCGGTGGCATCGGTGGTCTGAATGAGACGGCCCAGCTCATCATACTTCTTCTGCGTCGTGTTGTTGTCGGGATACGTGATGCGGATCATTTGCCCTAACTGGTCGTAGGTGTATTTCGTTTCTTCTTTTTTGGCATTGATGACGGCGGTCAGCTGTCCCAGAGGGTCGTAGCGGAACTCGGTGGTGCCGCCGTTCGCATCCGTGCTGGCAACGACGTTCCCCGCAAAATTGTATTGATACGTTCCGAGCACTTTGGCGGTTGGAGCGATCTGCTCTTTCTTAATGATTCTGCCGAGCTTGTCTGCCGTCTGCCTGAATATATTCCCTTCCGGATCGGTTGTCGTCTGGGTGAGATTGTAGTCGTCCGTAGCGATTCTGGAGACGGCCTGATCCGCATAGGTGACCTGGTTCTGCCGGTTCCAGGCGTCATAACCGATCTGCGTACGGTTCCCTACGGCGTCTTCGTTCCAGATTTGGCGGCCGTACGTATCGTAGCCGTATTTGGCTTTGGCTTTGTACGTGCCAAACTCAACCAGGCCGCTTTCCATTTTCAATCCAATGGGGTTCCATGAAGCGTAGGATGTTAACCCGGACTCGTCCTTGCTAATAATTTTATTCTCATTATCTTGATAGAGATTGGTAATATTACTTTGGTCCGGAAACATGGCTTTGGTCAAGCGGCCAATCTTGTCGTACTCATAAATAGTCTCATGCCCATTGCCGTCTTTATATTTCTCTAAAGCCCCGGTTGACGGTTGAAAAATAAATTCCTTGGTAACCGTGGAGACTTGACCGTCTGCATTGACTGTTTGGATACTTTGCCTGCTTGGAAACGCGAATTGACTCCTTTCACTGAATTCGGTTTGAACCAGGATATCTCTATGGGTATCTTTCAGCCTGATCTGTTGTGAGTTTCCGTATGGATCGTAATTTTCGTACGATGTCTTCTTAAGTATGTTCCCTCCTGCGCCCCCTTCTTTAGTCGTGATTTGCAGCAAGCTTCCCCGGTCATTCCGGGTGAATTCCGTATACTGCATTACCCGGTCACCAACGGGCTTTGTTACACTGCTGGGCAAATGGAACTTATCATCGTACGTATACGTTGATTGAACTCCCATCGGATCGGTTTCGCTTAACAAGTTTTTATACCCGTCATACGACCTTACTACCGTAATCGGCGGAGATTGCTGATGAGTTTGTAAATTAGTCGTTTGAGTGGTGATAGAAGTAGGAATAGTAAAATTGCGTGATACGTCGTACTTGTATTCCGTTGTTTTCTGCGAATCGCCGCTGACTTCGGATATGCGCTCGGTATAATAGGCAACCGGCGTCATTTTGTCCGTAAAATCCTTTTTGTTGTGATAGGAAGTACGGGTCAGTCCGTCTGACAGAATAAGAGTAAAATAAATATCTTTACCATAAGAGCTCCCGATATCATCCTCATATTCGACGGTCTTGTCATTATACGTTTCCAACGATCCATCTTGATAAGCAATCTGCTCTTTTCTGTTTTTCACCCGGTAAACTTCGTTAATGGACATTTCACTTGTGTACCTGGTAACCGGACTGTCTTCGTAAGCGTAGAGAGTTTTGGCACCGGTTGGATGGGAGATACCTGTCAAAAGAGCGTAGGGATTAAAACCTCCTCCGCTAGGTCCAACTAGGTTAAACCTCGCTGTTTTCAGATGATAATCGTAAGCTGTTACACGTCCAGCCTGATCGACCACTTTGGAGAGCAGGGAAAAATTCTGCTCCGTTTTCTTGTGATACGTGACAATTTCCTTTCCCTTGGTCAATACAATACTCTGCTCGTTATATTCTATCTGAATAACATTGCCGATTGAATCCGTGACGGAATTTAAAACTTTACCGAACGAAGAATGCTCCGCATACCGGAATTCTATTTTATTTCCATACAAATCTTTAATTTGAAGAATACGTCCTTCGAAATTAAAATATTGCCGGACTCCGGAGTTCGTTTTTAAAACAAAATAGGACGTCTCGTTATCCACTGTAACCGTATTATCTTTAGCTAAAGTAAGATCCTGCCAAGGGTAGCCTTTTAAGAGCAGGCTAGTGTTATCGATTTCATACACTCCGCCTCCGGCCAGGTGCAAATATCTGGTTCCGTAATCATATTCGATCGAACTGATATCCCACTTCCAGCCTGCTCCGATTTGATACAACGTCATATCATACGGAGTTCTCTTTGCATTCGATCCGCCTTCCACATACATAGCTCCGAACTGTGAATCGGTACTGTCATAAATCCGGGTTAAGGCAAACGAAAGTCCGTTCCTCCCCGGAAGAACCAAATCGGTTTCTTTTCTGGATATCCCGCCACTTAGAGTAGATATGGATTCGTTGTCCGTATGTACGGAGTATGGTGCTTCGTCGGGACGGGTTCTAACGTAAGAGTGATCAGGAATTTCAGAAGACAACTGCCCCATACCCGTAGAGGATGTACTGAACTTTTCAGTCAGCTCATTTACCACTGTGCCTTCCGCTTTTTTGGAATCATTTATGAAGGTTTTTCTTTGGGCCCGCATTTTTTTCTGAATCGTATCTTTATTGATTGTCGGATCTTGAATATAATGCTGGATTTCTTGCGAGCTAAACCCTTCATCCAACAATTGTTGAATAACTTCGTCAGGGTAATGGTAACGTGCCGCCTTGCTAAAAATGGTATCCGGATTCGATCCGGCAGCAGGTTCATTTGCTGCCGAGATCACACTGCCGTCTCCGAATAAGGAAGACAGAATTAGCAGCAGGGCTAAGGCGCTAGTCCCTATTCTTCTCACAGTTAAGCCTCCCCTTTAATCCGATTGAGTTGTGGTTTTGGTAATGAGATTACCGTTATTGTCGTACTTGTAATCGGTTCGGACACGTACTTGAATGGGACTTACAGTTAAGGCGTAACTTTCCGAGGAATGGAAGTCTCCATTCACACCTACAATTTCAATGTAATATAATTTCCCTTCGCTTACTTCATACAATACGTTCTCTTCTTGTCCTGATTCTCGAATTCCGGCCGCGATTAAATTCCGGTTCGCATCATAAACATGCACATCATAATTTTTGCCCGCCGGGACTTTCAACCCAACTTTGTCAATTCCCGAAGAGATTGCCTTATAGCTGAAGAAATCTTTATCTGATGCAGGGTTGATTTGAGAATTGTAGGTTAGCCGGTATTGAATCGGAAAAGCGGTGCTAAATGTATCATTGGGCTCCAAAGCATTGGGCAGCTTCAAATTGTTGCGGTACGCCTTAGCCGACCAATCCAAGCCGTCGTTGACCGCGATCGCAAAACTCCACATCCCGTTGGCTAACGGGGTCGTAGTATGACTGCCTGCATTTGAATAAATGACACCCGAATTGTATCCCGTAGTTAACCAATTGTCCTGAGTACCCATAATTTGATAACTTTGTTGAGGCTGTTCATCCTTATAGGTCCATGAGAAATTCAAAATATTATCGGATAAAACTTCTCCGTCCGTATAAGAAGTCAAGGAAAGGACAGGAATCTGGTTTAGGCGAATATAGCCGGAACCTGAATAATCAGACACCATGCCTCGGCTGTCCTTGGTACGAACCTTCCACTCGTAGATGCTTCCCCCGCTCAGTATACCGGCAGGTACAGAATAGGAGGATAGAGAAGAACTAATCCAATTGGTATCCAAAACAGCTGCATTCGTAGCCGCATTATTAATGATGACTTGATAGGCTGATTGTGCGTCCCCGCTATCCGGATCGGTAAACCTCCAAGACAGTGTCGATTGAGTACTCGCCGTTATAGCCGGAGAAGCTTTGCTTCCCGCAGGCGCCAAATGACTGGGAGCGTAGGGTGCTTGATTACGGTCCACTTGAACGACCCCGTTGAAAACAGCCGTCACCTCGTCTTCTCCATCGCTAGCGGTAACCGGTATGTTCGTATAGCTCCCTTGCGGAATGGGATCTTTCTGCGTATCCCACTGCAGATACCAAGATTGCCCTGACACCGTCGCAACCGTCGATTTCGTGACACCCGCAATTGTTGCGCTTATCGTTACCGGATCATTGTTCGGGTCCGCTACTGTACCGGATAGCGTTATTACCGAGTTCCCATAATTCGGATTGACCGTTTGATTGGTACTGTTTACCGACAAAACAGGTAATTTATTAAATGTAATGATGAGCACCGCCCGTCCGTTCCCGCTTCCGTGTCCCCCGGTCAGTACCAGTCTTCCATCTTTTAAAGAACTCATGCCAAACCTAGCCAAAGAAAAAGGAAGTTGAGTGGATGAGAGCTTCCATGTATCGGTTTGCGGATTATAAAAATAAATCGTGTTCCGTTCCACATCGTTAGTTTCTCCCCCGATGACCACAACACGTCCATCTGCTAAAGTAGCTTGTCTATGGCTGTCTATCGGTACCGGTAAAGGTGCAGCTTCCTTCCAGGCATTAGTCCCCGGATTATAAATATAAGTTGAATGGGACGACTTTAAATCCTCGGAAACCCCGCCGGTTACCATCACCTTGCCGTCCGGTAATGTACTCTGAGCATGACTGTACAATTTTTTGGGCATGGAAGCGGCACTTATGATTTCTTCCTTTTGAATATCGTAGATATAAGAATTAGGATATATAACGTTTGTAGAACCACCTGGCACTGAATAAAATGATCTGCCCCCAGTGAACAAGATTTTACTACCCGCCATATCGGAGTAAGCGTGTCTACTTAGCCCTGTAGGTAAAGAAACTTTTGGAGAGGAAAAGGGCCGATAAAAATTTTGTTTATCATAAATCGTCATCCAATTGTATATGGACGGATAACTTTCCCCCCCTGTGATCAGCACACGCCCGTCAGGCATAGTTGTTTGTGAATGATCATGGAATGTTTGTTGCAAGAGGTGATCGTAGTTGCGGATCAGAGAATTTTCCAACGGGTAGTAGGTGTATATCTTATCCGTAGGATAAGATTCGTGTCCCCCTGTTATAAGGATAGAATCGTTAGGCAGCGTACTCTGGCCGTGGCCATGAAGTTCATCTTTAAATACATCTTGGTAGGTGACTATTTTAGTGCCTCCACTTGCGGCTACAAGCCCTCGCTGACTATAGACGTCCCCGTAAACACTTGAAGAAACCGATGGACTTTGCAAAAGATCCGTTGGATTCTTCTCCTCAATCGAGCTGACGAAGTCTCCGAGGACATGAGCCGACACGGTTTGAGTCGAAAATAAAGCAACAATAATCATCAAGCATACAAAATTTAAATAACGTTTTTTCATTTTATGTTCTCCTCTTTTATTGTACTTTTATTTTCTGAACTCCTTTCCGAACAAACTACATTAGTATCGACTCCTTCCCAAACAGATTGTTTAGCTCTTTTTGTCGAAGCCCATTAAATTTGAATTAATCCAACTGAGCATTTATCGGTATAAAAAAAGCCAGCCGGACTTCCCGGCTGACCTCAATTCCCTAACATTTTACTAAATTTTATAGCCACGCTCTCAGCCAGCCGGCTGTCAAACCAATCGACATCCGACCAGAAATAAACATAATCGTTCACCTGAAGCTGCGTAGTCTGTAATACTTCCTGCGGAAAGTCTTCGAACCTAACACGATTGTTCAATAAATCCGAAAGCACCTTAAAACCGACAATTTCAACTCCGTCGACGGTTATGCCCTCACAAAGTTCTTTTAGAAGCTCAATTTCCTCGATTTCTTCCGCTGAAAAGTCGATACCGTTAAGGACCATCGAATCGCCTACTTTTCCAATTTGTATTGGTACAACAAACTCACACCCTTAAATACATAAATTCGGGCACATTCGGGACACCGCCACACGTCGTATTTAGGCTCAAAATCATAGATATCTGCTCCTTCACGACGAAAGTGTTCTTCCACCTCTTCCCCGCCATGTAATGAAAGCTGATGCGGCTGGTATGCAGAGTGATGAGAGAGGCAAAGCCGGCAAATTAAGCCGTTAAAAAGATCCTTCTCCACCTAACCCATGGTTAGTGGAAGAAGGATCTTTTTTTGCGTGAACGGGGTGAGAACACTATAGGAGCAGCTCCGCCCAAACCCTACAGTCCGTGAAGTTCCCGGTACTCGTGTTCAAGGATCGCCATCAGAATCGAGTCGTGGTACTTGTGATTATAGTAGAGGGCTTCTTTCTGCACACCTTCTTTTTTGAAACCGACTTTCTCGTACACGTGGAGGGCACGCTCGTTATAGGCAAATACGTTCAGCTCGATCCGGTGCAGATTTACGATGCCGAATCCGTAATCCAGCATAAGGTTGAGCGCTTCCGTGCCGCAGCCTTTGCCCTGGTTTCTGCTGCTGTCGATAGAGATGCGGATGCCCGCACTGCAGTTGTAGCTGTCGATAGCCTGCAGGGCGATGTCCCCGATCACCTCGTCGGTTTCGGCCAGGGCGATCAGCAGCAGAATGCTCGACGTGTCCTGCGCTTTTCCTTCGATGTAGCGCTCGATCTGGCTTCTTGTAAAATGTTTCTGCGTGCCGGTCAATTTGCGGGTTTCCGGCTGAAACAACTGCTGGAAATACGTCTCCGTGTCCCCGGTATCAAGGGGGCGCAAATAAACCTTTTTCCCTTCCAGAAAACGTACGGGCACCGGGGCGCCGGCTTTGTTCGGAGAGCCGCTTTGGGGGCGGTCCGGTACGGCACTCCCGGGTCCGTTCACGTGTTCATTCACAGGTTCATTCACAGCTGTATTCACAGGCTCCCTCACTGATTCATTCACAGGTTCATTCATAGCTTTCAAACCTCCATAGATCATGTCTATCTCCGTTATACCAGCAAACTATCCATTTCAAAATGAGCAGATTTACAAAATTCAAGACGACAGATTCTCGTCGCCGAACCACGCTTCCTTCAGTTTCTGTATACCCGGCTCGATGTCCTCTTCCGCAATCCCGCTGAATCCGACCATAAAATCTTTCTCGCCTTCCGGCGGAACCGTCCCCGGCCAATAAAACGCCGCCGATGACACATGAACGCCGTCCGCTTCCGCCAGCCGGAGCAGTTCCGCCTCCGGCCGATCGTCACGCACGCGGAGCACGATATGGAATCCGGCGTCTCTGCCGATCACCGCGGCCCGGCTGCCGAAAAAACGCCCGACGGCTGCCGTCAGCCTGTCGTGCTTTTTCCGGTAAAGCTTGCGCATCCTGCGCACATGCTTCTCCAGATAGCCCCGCTCCATAAAAAGCGCCAGCGTATGCTGATGCAGCCTGGAGGCGGACTGCTCGAACATCATCTCTCTGCGCAGCGCGTCGAAAAGCGGCACGAGCTTGTCCGGCAGCACCATATAGCTGACACAGAGAGCCGGGGCCATAATTTGGCCGAAGCCGCCCAAATAAATGACGGGAGCGCCGGGAACGAGCGCCTGCAGAGCCGGAACGGGACGCCCGTGGTAGCGGAATTCCCCGTCGTAGTCGTCTTCGAGAATGAAGCCGTCCGTGTCTCGCGCCCACTGGAGCAGCTTCAGCCGCTTGGAGACCGGCATCACCATGCCGCGGGGAAACTGGTGCGAAGGCGTGACAGTGACGAGGCGGGCCCCGGCGGCGTGAAGCCGTCCGACGTCGATGCCGTCCGCTTCCAGCGGCACAGGCAAGATCTCGTAGCCCGCCCTGCCGAAAATCGACGGGATAAGCGGGTACCCGGGGTTCTCCACGGCGAGCCGCGAACCGTACCGCTTCAAAATCTGGCTCAAAATGACGCCCAGATTAAACTGGTCGGCTCCGACGACAACCTGCCCCGGGGAACATTCCACGCCACGCATCTGCCGGAGGTAGGCGGCGATTTGTTCCCTTAGCCTGCGCTCGCCTCTCGGGTCGCCGAAAAACAGCAGGTTCTCGTTGTCCGGGACGAGCAGTTCGTTCGCAAGCTTTTTCCAGGTCCCGTATGGAAAAGCCGTGAAGTCGTTCCGCGACAAATGAAAATCGTAGCGGAACCTGCGTTTCCTGACAGCGTCAGGCTCCTCCTCGTGGGCTGACGGGAGTTCTCCCATGTGTAAGGAACCGAGTTTCCCATAGGGCTCGGGGAGCTTTTCCACGTAATAGCCGCTCTTGGGTCTGCTCGCGATATAGCCTTCCGAAAGAAGCTGATGGTAAGCCGATTCGACCGGTGTCGTACTCAGCCCGAGAAAACCGGCCAGCTTGCGGATAGACGGCAGACGGGTATGTTCGGCGATCTCGCCCCGGATAATGCCGGTCTTGATATGAACGTAGAGCTGCATATACAGCGGCTGCGGGTCCCGCTCGTCCAGCTTAGGGTAACCAATCACGTGAATCCTTCCTATCTTTCTAGGTTTAATGCTAGAATACCACATTTTACAACTTTACCGGTTTTTCGGTATGATGATAGGGTTAACGACGCGATGAGAGGAAGTGCAGCATGAATCAATGTACGCTTTATATCTCGATAAAAGGGTACGAAAAAATAACGGAAGCCATCCGCAGCGCCTTCGGGGACAAGCAGGTTCAGCTGTCTCCGGACGGGAACCAGATTACCGTTGTGGATAAAAAGCTTTTCAGCAAAACGACCGTCACGTTTTCCTTGATGACGCTGGACGGCAATCCCGGCGAATTCGAGCCGATGATCCGGGGCATGTACGGCTTTTTCAGCCAGATCGAAACGCCGCACGAACACATTCAAGCCAAAGTGCTCAAGCAGATTTCCGCTCTTAACGCGGCTGTCGGCATCGTCTCTTCCAAGGAGATCGACCCGGACACCCTGAACCGGATATTGGAGGCGGCGTCCCGCGTGCATGCCGTCTTGTTCCTGCCGACCGGCCAGCTGCTGAACCCGGAAGGCCAGGTGGTGTTGAGCGCACAGGGCGAGTCCGAGGTAGAAGATTTCACCGTCACGGTCAGCACGGATCTGATCGACGCCCATATTCAGTCGTCTCCGTCCGCGGAAGCGCGGAAAGAACGGAATATGGCTCTGCTGACGGAACAGGGCGTGCCTGTCATCGAGCATTTACCCGTCATCGACGGGGATGAATTCGCCGCTATCCGGACCAAAGAGGAAATCGCCGCGCGCGCAACCGCTCTATGCATGATCGCCATGTACGGCGCGGATCTTGCCGAAGGCGCGGACATCAAAGAAGCGAAAGAGTTTATCGAGGGCGTTATCGAGCTGTACGGCGCTTCCTCTTTCTTTACGGAGAAGGAACGGGCTTTCCTCGAAAGCGATTCGCCCGATCCGACGGATGCCATCCAGTTCGCCTGGATGTACGAATGCTACTGGGTTCTGCTCTGGTCCCTCGGGTACGCGGAAGAATTGGGCTATCCCGATTCCGTATGCGACGTTCAGGCCGCCGTGGACGCTTTGAGGCTGGCCGGGAATTTTGAAACGTTCCTTGAGCAGGCAAAAGTCCGGCCGAAAGCAGACATTCTCGAGGAAGCGGACCGGATTTACCGCTATGACTGGGCTTGCGTAGATGCCCGGATCAAAGGCAATCCCGCCCCGGCCGGACTGAACGACGGCGTCGTTCTGGAGAGGCACCGGGCTTTGAACTGGCTCGTCCGCTATATGGATGCGGAGTGGGATGACGTAAGCACCGATACGTAGGCGCAGGTACCCAGGGCATAAGATGAGACTCCAAGCCTAGTCGATAAACCACGCCGCCCTATACAAAAAGGAGCAGCTCTTTATGAGCCTGCTCCTTTTTGGGCTGCCTGCGCGACTGACAGGCGGCTTTTGATTTTAACCGGTTTCCGGTTTTCCGGTTTTCCGGTTTTCCGGTATTTGTCCGTCCTTGGCAGATACAGGCGGCCGCCGCTTATGTGAATCTCGGGGTCCGCATTGCCTATGAATTCACGCCGGGAAATTCGCTTTCGCACGAAGGCGTCTTGCCTCCATCCGCACCTATCAGGCCCCGGAAGCTTCCTTTGTCTCCCGCAAAAAAGCGTCCAAACGCTCCTTCTGGCGCAGATGGTGGCGGTAGTGCATCTCCACCAGCGCGAACCATTCCACCGCGTTCAATTCGCCAAAACCCGGGTGCGTCACCGTATTGGCCGACGGAATATCGGCCAGCGTCGGCTCGATAGCTCGCATGGCGCGAATGACGTCACGAAGGCCGCTGACGAGCTCATCTTTGTTTTCCGGTTGAAGCGGCGTGTATTCCTTGGACGGCGGAATCTGAATCCGGATCGGCGGGTAACTGCCACGGGCGTAAGCTTCTATGCCACTCTCCGTTTTCCCGGCCGCCTCTTCCGAACCGGACGAAGTGCGGCAGGCCTCCATAATAGGCAGATGCCGGTACAAAACCGACCCGATCAAATGCACGTACATTTGCCCCAGTGACCACTGATCTTCTTCGGGCTTGCGGGTCAGCTCTTCCAGGCTGTAATTCTCCAATTCCTGAATATAGGTTTCGGTCAGTTGTTCGAAGCGGTTCAGGATGTCGATCGTGTTGAGGTTCTGGCTTTGGTTCTGGTTCGTTTGCATGGGTTGTTCTCTCCTTTAAGATGAAGTTGAACCCAGTATACAAAAGCGCTGCTGACAACAGTATGTCAGTAGCGTTTTGCCATGCGCCGAATTTCTTCCCGCAGCCGAACACGCAGCGATTCGGGTTCCAGCACTTCAACACCCGCTCCCCAGCTCAATACCCAATGGAGGATTTCCTCGGGCGATCTGACCTTTAACGTGACGAGCAGGCCCTGCTCCACATTTTGCGTTTCTTCTATATAATAGTAGTTCGTTTCCCGAACCCGGTTTGCAAGCTCGCGGCGAAAAAGCAGGCGGACTTCCCCCTGCCGGTCATCCGCCGGCTTGTACAACCGGAGGTCGAACTCTTCCGGCTTCTCGAAGACGGTCTCCAGCAGCGTAAGCTCGCTGATTCGGGACAGCCGGAAATGCCGGACCTCCTGCCGGAGCCGGCAGAAGGCGATCAGCATCCACGCGCTGTTCAAGTAGACCAGCCCGTAAGGATCGGCTTCGCGCACCGTCAGCCGTTCGCCTCCCGGCATGGCCGTATCCTTCGCCGCGTAGGCAAAGCGCACCGTGCGCTCCTGCAGCACCGCGCCGCGCAGCAGAGCCAGCGCCGCCGCTCCGTTACCGGCGGCGCTTCCCGGGCCCGCGAGGAGCTTCATGCCCTCGCGGTGCTTCTGGGACTCCCGGCGCACCCGATCCGGGAGTACGCCCTCGAGCTTGGCCCGCGCGGCACCCGCCTGGGCGCGGGAAGCCTCGTCGAACTGCTGCTCGACAAACTCGAGACCGAGCAGCAGGGTGACGGCTTCTTCCGCCGTGAAGCTGACCGGCGGCAGGAAGTAGCCTTCGACGAGCGAGTACCCTTGTCCCGGCGCCCCGACGACCGGGACACCCGCTTCGCAGAGCGCCTGCATGTCGCGGTAGATCGTGCGCACGCTCGTCTCGAAGGCCGCGGCGAGATCTTCCGCGCGCTGCGTGCCCTTGCGCTGGAGCCGCAAAATGATCGCCAGCATGCGGTCGGTTTTGTTCATAGCGTGAAGCCCCCTTGTCGCCAACGTTCGGATAGTTACTCCTATCGTAACTCCGGCGGCGAAAGTGTGCCAGCTTTTCTTACAAGCAAAGAAAGGAAGAAGGAGCCGTAGCTCCTTCCGGCGGCCGGCTCCTTCCCTGTTTTGCTGCCTGTTCGCGGCAGGTCGAGTTTACGCGATTGATATCGGCAGAAAAATCGTTTCATCCCGGCCGCTTATGGTTTATCGCGTCCTACTCCGCGTTAACGAACATACTTGCGAAAAATTTCCCGCCCAAATAAATATCGAGGCGCCACTGTCCGCTCTCGTCCAGCTTGATAAGCGAGGGCTGGGTCGCGTCCGCCCCGTTGACCGGACCGTAGGTCGGTCCCCACTCATACTCCCAGACAATGCTGTCGTCTTCGTTGATCAGCACCGGTTTTTTAACGCCGTCACTCGTATGGATGCCTTCGATCCGCAAATTTTTGCCTTCGAACTCTTCCCGGGCACCCCAGAAATGCCAGACGATTTTATTAGGGGGGGAGGTAAGAATTTGACCTCTCAGGAAGCCGATTTTATCCGGAATTCCGTAAAGCCACAGGTTGCTGGAAGCAAAGGTCTGGTGAGGACTGCGGGCTCCAGCTTCGTCGTATCCCAGCACCTTTCCCTGAATGTTCCCCTGCGCCAAGGCCCCGAACTCCCGGCTGTCATGGCTCTTCGACCAGAAATCTCCCAGGACGAAGAGAGAACCGTCCGGCACGGTCGTCTCCGCCATATTCACGTTGAAATAGGCTTTGCTGTCTTGCACACAATCCGGGGGACAGGCATCCTTTCTGCCCGACGCTTCCGTGTTCTTGAAGTATGCGGCTTCGTCAAGCCCAGCAATCCTCGCCTGTCCGTAGAACGTATCCAACTTCTTCCCGTTCACGTAAACCCGGCCTTTCTCGATCCTAATCTTCTCCCCCGGCAGCCCGATCACACGGGCTGTTTGTGAGTCAGACCCGCTGATTTCGGGATTGGGCGTAAACCCGGGAGTGACCGGCAGCCGGTAATACAGCACATCTCCGCGGCGGAACTGCTGTACCGCCTTAAACCGGGGATCGACGACTAACCTGCCGTAACCGCCGCTGTAGTATTCCATTTTCTGGCCGACCATGCTCATCGAATAATCGTCTACCAGCATCAAGCCTTCTTTCGCTTCTACACGCTGGGGATACCGTGGTGTCGTTAAGTCCCGGATCGTTCCGTTCGCTTTATCTCCGAGAGGCCCCATAAACAGAACGGCACAACAAACGAGCAAGGCAGTCAAAGCCGTTCCCGCCAGATAGAACCGCTTGCGCCTATTTGCGGGCCTGCCCGCTTCAAGACCGCTCCCGTTCCATACTTTCCGTTCCACGGCATCCATCAACTCCGTTCCAAACATGGGCTTGTTAAAGGGCCTCTCCGAAAGCTCAAACGGATCCGTCTCAATTTCCGTTCTCTTCATACCGGAATCCTCCTTTCGCTAGTTGAGCCGCTTTACGGCGCGCTCTATGGATGCGGGACTTTACCGTCCCTTCCGAAATTCCCAGGGCGGCCGCCATTTCCGCCACCGTCATCCCGTGCATCGATTGCAGCACCAGCACCTCCCTGTAGGGGGCGGGAAGCTCCAGCACGATTTTCCATGCCTCATCGGCCAAGTGGCGTTCCAGAAATTCGCTTTCGGCGGAAGGGCTTTCTCCCCGGACGTAGTCAGCCAGGATCACCCGCCGGAAAAAAGCTTTTCTCCGGTACGAAAACGCGGTATTCCGGGTGATTTTCAGCAGCCAGGTCTTTACGCTGCATTCGCCCCGGAAGGAACCGACGCTGCGGAACGCTTTTACAAACACATCCTGCGCGATGTCGTCGACAAGGTCCCTTTTTTTCGTTAAAAAATACGCATAGTTCCATACGTCTTCCCCGTGCTGTTCCATTAAGGTTCTTAAATCGGACGGATGAAGTTCGGACACGTACTTCAAATACTCGTCGTCCACGGGCTCCCCCCTTTCTTATCTGAACAAACAGACTCCCCGCAAAAGAAAAAGTTCCCGTTTTAGGGAACTTTGTACATTTTATTTTCTGTTGTTAGTTTATCATACAGAGCACGGGAATTTTAGGCGAACATGCTGCTGACCTCGGCATCGCGGGACTGAATGGTCTTGACTTTGTCCCGCATAAGCTCCGCCAGCTCCACGACACGGCAGGCGTAAGCCCATTCGTTGTCATACCAGGCGAGCACTTTGATCTGATCGCCCATCGCCATCAGGGAGAGACCGTCTACGACGGCGGAATTCGGGCAGCCCACATAATCGACCGACACGAGCGGCTCGTCGGAGTAGGCGACATACGGGGACATGGAGCCTGCGGCCGCGCTTTTGAAAGCCGCTTGGATCTCGTCCAGCCCGGCCGGACGGGACACTTTTACCGTCAAATCCACCAGCGATACATCCTGCGTCGGCACGCGCAGGGAAACGCCCTGAACATGAGCCGCCAAGTGAGGCAGGACATCTGTAAGCGCTTTACCTACACCCGTCGTGGTAGGAACGATCGACTCCGTGCACGCCCGCGCCCTGCGCAAATCGTTGTGCGGATTGTCCAGATGCTTCTGATCCGACGTATACGAATGCACTGTGCTCATCCAACCGCTCTGTACGCCGAACGCCTGATCCAGTATATGAAGCACGGGAGCGACGCAGTTCGTCGTGCAGGATGCGGCGGATACAAGGGTATGCTTGATGGGATCATAGAGGTGATCGTTGACGCCCATCACGACGGTGAAATCCATCTGCTTGCCGGGAGCGGTAATGAGAACTCGGGAAGCTCCGGCGCTCAGATGTCTCTGAGAACCTTGACGGTCGTTGAATTTGCCGGTGGCGTCAATGACGAGATCGACTCCCATTTGTCCCCACAAAATGTTCTCCGGTTCCCTTTCGTACGTCAGCCGGATGGATTGCCCGTTAATGACCAGGCACCCGTCTGCGATCGTCACATTCGCGTCCCATCTTCCGTGGACCGAATCGTATTTTAAAAGGTGAGCCAGCGTCTCCGCCGGATAAATGGTATTGATCGCCTTGAGCGGAGAAGTCTGCCCTTTATCCGAAAACATTTTCCGGACGACAAGGCGTCCGATTCTCCCCATCCCGCTGATCCCGATTCCTCTAATTCCTGCAGCCTGTGACAAGCTAACTCCTCCTCCGTAAGGTGAAATATTAAGTTGATTCGCATTGGTCGCTTAATTAGTACATCACAATTATAATTTATGACGTCATAAAAGACAATAGTATGTTTTAATTGTTTATATATGAGTATTATACACAGGTTAATTAAATCAAAAAAAAGAGAGAGTCCCTAAAGATCTCTCTCCCACCGCTAACGTTTACGGTTCCGTTTCTTTGACTCCTTCGGATCTCCACCTCATCCGTCCTTATTGCATCCGCACCTTATCGCCATCCTGCAAAGGCTCGCTGCTCTCGATTACGATTTGCTGTTGTTCGAACAGGCCTTGGATGACCGTCGATACTTTATCATCGGAGTCAGCGACGGTGATATATGTTCTGTGGATGTAAAAGGCGTTGCCGAGCGGACCGTTTCTTTCTTCGATTGTAAAGACGTATTTTCCGGTGTTATCTTCGTGAATGGCTTTATTGGCTACCAGTAGTATATCGGGATCTGTCGCTCTGCTCAGTTCCACCCGGACACCGGCGCCTTCCTTCAAGCCCGTGCCTGTACCCTGCAGCGTCACGAGAAGACGCTTCATCGGCAAATTCATGGCCGTTTTACCGCCGTCACCGGTGCTGCCTTCCTCTGTCTTGCTTGTATCCGGGCTACCGGGCTCGCGGATTTCCGAAATTTGCCCTTCGACTTTTTCGGCAGCAGGCCCCTCCACTTGAACTTCCAGCTTGTCTCCCGTTTTTAACTCGGCAGCGGTGTCGACCGGGACTGACAGCTCAAATTCAAAACCGAGGCTTTCGTCGGATAGGCGGACATCATAGCCTCCGTTTTCGGAAGAAAGCCCTTCCTTAGCGTTTATCTTCGTGACGATTCCATTGAACGGAGCCGTCAACTTGACGTTCTTTTTCAGCTTTTCCTGAAGATTTTGTATTTTCCGCTGCTGGACTTCCAGATCGATTTTATGAATGTCCATGGCACGCTTGGCGTCCTCAATGCTTTTGTCTTCTCCGTTCTGGGACGCCTCGATAAAATGGCTTTGCAGCTCTTCCATAGTAAGCTTGAGCTTATTAAGACCGGCCTGCTGGTCCAGGATATCCTGCTCCGCATCATGGCTGTCGTAAGTCACCAGCGTCTGCCCTTTCTTGACGCGATCCCCTTCCTTCACTTCTACCTTCTTCACTTTCCACCCCGTGCTGTTCGTTAAGGCGGTTTCAGCCCTCCACTTGATAACGCCGCTGCCTTTGAACGTATGAACAAGCTGGCCCCGGCTCGGCACTACAACCGCGACCTTAGGGATAGTCAAAGCCATAAACGTGTTGCTGAGCAGCGTAAATACGACCAGAAGCCCGATAAATAAACCGGAAAAGAGACGAATTTTTCTTTTGCGTCTGTCACTCGCCTGCCCGGCATGCAGCAATTCCATTAAGACCACCTCTTACATTTCAGAAGGAGCTTTTGACTCGCAGGTTCCGGCTATCCTTTAATTCCCGACAACTGAATTCCTTCGATAAAATGGGACTCTGCATGCAAGAACAGCAGCACCATGGGAGTCATATACAGCACGGATGCGGCAAAAGCGACGCCCCTGGCTCCTTCGTTGATACGTGATAAATATAAAGATAACGGCTGTTTGAACGAATCCTCCAGAAAAATAAGCGGCTGCTCGACCATATTCCAGTTGTCAACAAACAGCAGGACGATCAACCCGGCGATTCCGGGCTGAATAAGAGGAAGAATAATGTTGTAAAAAATCCTCAGATGCCCGGCCTCATCCATTTGGGCGGCTTCGATATAGGAATTCGGAATATGCAGCATGAATTGTCTAAGCATAAAAACCCCGAAGGCGCTGAAAATTCCCGGCAAAATAATGGCGGATGCCGAGTTCAGAAGCCCAAGCTTCTGAGCCATCATGTAATTGGGGACGAGGGTCACCTGAAACGGCATCAGCATCGTCATGAGATACACGACAAACAGTTTATCCCGCCCCCAAAACCGGAGCTTGGCAAAAGCGTAACCGGCCAAAGAGGCGACCAGAGCTTGCCCGGCGATGATAGGCGCGACCAGTCCGACGGAGTTCCAGAACATTTGGAGGAATACCGGCTTGTACACCAGCACTTCCATGTATTGTTGGAACGACAGCCAGTCCGGAATCAGCTTCAGATTGACGAAGCCTTCTCCTGCCGCAGTATCGGACATTTTGCCGATGAGATCATAATTATGGGCGATTTCACCCTCCGTCATAAGCGAGTTTACAAAGGTAACCCCAATGGGAAACAGCATCACCACAGCGATAACTCCCATGACAAGCGTCAGCGAGACCTTCCGGAATAAAGCCAACGTTATCACCGTCCTTGCGTCTAATCAATGAACTGTCTAAAGCGTCGCTCTATAAACAGCATAAGAGTCACCAGGATGAGAATACAGCCTACCATTAAACTTGCCGCGGCCGTCAGCTTCTGAATATCCAGGGACAGAAACATGTTGTTCATATAATGCTGCAGCATATAAATCCGGTCGTACGGATAATCACCTGCAATCAGGTACGTTTCCCGGAAAATCTTAAAAGAATTGATAATGGACATCAGAACGACCAAAAACATCGTCGGAGTCAAATACACGAGCGTAATATGAATGGTCTTGTGGAATGTTCCGGCACCTTCGATATCCGCCGTTTCGTAATAGTCCTTCGGTATACTCTGGAGACCCGCCAAAAATAAAATGATGTTATACCCGATATTTTTCCAGCTGTATACGACCGCCAGCACCCCCACGGACCAGTCCGATTTCATCCAGTCGACCCGCTCCAAATGAAAGCTCTGCATCCACGCGTTCACAGAACCGTTCCAGTCGAATAAAATTTGCCAAATCATCACGACAGAGGCTGCAGGCACCACCAGCGGCAAAACAAAAGCCGTCTGCAGCCAATTCCGGATAAACAGTTTCCGGTTCAGCAAGAGAGCAGCTATCAAGGACAGGACAAGGATCAGCGGCACACTTACAATGGTAAAAAGAAAAGTGTTGGCTGCCGCATTGCGGAAAGATCCGCTCGCCAGCAATTCCTTATAATTTTCGATACCGACAAAAGAGCCGCCAAGCGTACTGTCCTGAAAAGAGTAGAAGAACCCCATAGCAAACGGAATCAGATAAAAAATCGCAAACCCCGCTAAACTCGGTCCCAAGAAAAGAAAAACGTCTATCCAATTCTTGCCCCTTCGTTTAAACGAATTGCTCCGATAAAGCTTGTCCGCCATGTCCTCACCCCGATTCCCGATTATTCATTCAGGAAAGTTGTCACTCTGTTCTGAATTAACTTTGCCGCGGCTTCGGCTGATTTCTGCCCTTTGAAATAAGATTTGGCCTCTTCTATGATAATTTCTCCGATCTTGGAGGGCTTAAATTCGTAAGGATAAATCGCTTCGGAAAGGAACCGGTCCAAATCTTGAATATCCTTGGCCGTGATATCGAACACTTTGTCCTTCAAAACACCCATTTCCTGATCGGATTTCACTTTCCCTACTTTCAGCAGCTCCTGCACTCGCTTCTCGTAAACGGATTTATTCAGCGGAAATCCGGCATGGTCCGGCCCTTGTTGAACCTCGCCGGACAGCATAAATTTAAGGAAATCCCATGCTTCCTCTTTCACGGAAGACTTTTCGTTAATCCCGATGGTTTTGTACGGCCGGAAGTATCCTCCGGCTTTCTGTCCATCCGCGTGCGGTTTGGCGTAAAGCTTGGATGTAAACTCATCCCCTTTCGATAAATATTCGCTCTGCTTCAAATCGCGGATATAATATTCCGGCGAAACGATCGATTCACTTCTGAACAAAGCTTGAACCGGCTTATCTGTGGCGATTTGGTCATCGAAAAGAGATTTCACCTGCTTCATGAGCCCGGTAAAAGCAGCTGTCTCGAAATTCGCCTTTTTATTCACCGGATCCACAAACGTGGCATACTGCTCCTTAACCATCTCATTCAGCAGAGACTCCGGCATACTATATAAGGCGGATTTGTTCTTCTGATTCCCGTCTTTCATCAACTCTCTGGCCACGTCGGCAAATTGGCTCCAATTCCAGTTCTTATCGTCGATCTTCACTCCGCTTTTCTCTATCGCCGTTTCATTCCCGATGAATGCGTAGGTAAAGAAATTCAAGGGCATCCCGTAAACCCCGCCGTTTAACTTGACGTTGTCCAATATGTTCGTGAAATACTGCTCTCTCTTAAAGGTTGGATCTTTATCCATCATTTCGCTTATATTAGCCAACAATTTTTTATTCACATAATTTCCGATAGGCAGTAAATCCATTTCGATCAGATCGGGGCCTTTCCCGGATAATAGGGCGGTATTCGTCGTTTTTATAAATTTTTCAACATTCTCTTCTCCATGTGCATCGTCAGTCTCCACATATTTCAGCTCGATTGTAATATTCGGATGTTTCGCTTCATACCGCTTTTTGGCTTCCTTAAAGAAATCATCCGGAAAAAACGTGGAAAACACGATCGTTTTGGGGCTGTCGTCCGGTTTCTTTCCTTCCGTCTTTCCCCCGTCTGGACTTTCCGTTGTCTTATCCCCGTTCTGGGTGCCGGCCGCCTCTCCATTACCCGTACGGCTGCTGCAAGCCGAGGCCGAAATCATTAGGATGACGGCGATTAAAATGAACGAAATTTTTCTCATTGAAATCCTTCCTTTCTTTTGTATGCGAGGTTAAAACTCCGTGAAATATTTCTTGATTCCATTCGCAATGGCTTCAGCCGTTCGAATCTGGCGGGCTTCATTCAGCATATCCGTTTCGTTATCCGGGTTCGTGAGATACCCGACTTCCAGAAGTACAGCCCGTTGTTTACTGTCTCTCAGTACCTGCCAGCCTTCCTTTTTAACACCGCGGTCCTTGAATCCGGTCGTTTTTACCAGCTGCTCATGAACCTTGTGTGCGAGCGCAGAACTATCGTCCGCATAATAAAACGTCTCGGTGCCGGATACTTCGGGGTCCTTGTAGGTGTTCCCATGAATGGAGATGAATGCGTCCGCACCAAGCTCATTCGCGATTTGGGCGCGCCCCCCCAGTTCGACGAAGGTGTCATCCGTACGTGTCATAACCACCTCAAATGCCGGATCCTGCCGGAGCTGATCGAACACCTTTTTGGAAAGCGCGAGCGTGTACGCTTTCTCCTGATTACCGCTCACTCCCGCAGCACCGGGGTCCTTGCCCCCGTGCCCCGGGTCGATCACGATTTTATAGCGGCTTGTCCCATTTTGCAGCGCTACATGACTTTTGCCGGGCGAGACGGCCAATTCCGCCGAAGGTATGCTTGCACTCGCCAAAGTCAGGGACGCGGACAGCTTATATAGCGACCAGACCATTCCCGTTAACACGATTATGCTTATCCATATCGCCCGGCGGGACTGAAGTTGTTTTCTGCTGCTCCTTTTCATGCTCTCTCTTTACTCCCATTTTCTCTGACGTTCTCCTACACTCCCGGGTGGCACTCCATCAGTGTAGTACGCGATTATAGGATAAGTTAGATGGACTTATATAGAACTTGTAAAAAAGACAAAAAAGGCAGCACAAAAAACCGGCTGCATTTGCAGCCGGCTTTTTTTATGCTAGTCTATGAATCCGAAAAATATCCGAGTATAGCCATGATGTCCTTGCTGAATCCGACTACTTGCTGCGTTCTTAGATTAACCTTGACACTGTAGACTAACGATTCAGTTTCCTTGTTCTTATAATACACTTCCACAGCGACGCCCTGTCGGGCTGTTTTCTCTTCCGGAATCATATCGGCTAAGGCATAAGCTCCCTTTTCCTGAATAAACCGGTTAGCGATCTCGATCCCCCCGTCCGGGATTACGATCGGATCCTTTTCAATAGGGGCCGGCTTTGCGATGTCACTGGAAACTTTCAACACCTCGCCGTCTCTCGCGTTCAGAACAAGTTCATACACTTCATCGGGATCGGCCGCGCGGGTCAGGGTTACATAAAATAAACCGCCCTGGACTTTATTCAATTCCGTCTCGGAATTCATCTTTATCTTCTGATTCCGTTCCAGCATCGGTCTGACTCCGTACTCCGTCTTATTCAGCAGATCTTCGAGATTCTTCCGGTCCACCGCCATCAGTTCGAATCGGGCTTCTTCCAACTTCAGCTTTTGGTTGAAGGTTTTGTTGACCGCATTGAGGCTGAGTGTCTTCACCGTATCCTGAGCAAGAACGCCTTCGTATTTCACTTCGCTCATTTTATGCTCTTGCGAAATCTTTTTTACCAAGACCGCGTCTTTCTTGACCGTGTTGAACAATCCTTCGCACCCTGTCGTCAAAACCAGGAACGACGCGCATAGGACAACCGCGATGAACTTGTTCATGGATTCATTCCGCCTTTCGGATTTGTCCGGTCGAATATGACCCTAATCGTCGTGCCCTGATTTTCCAGGCTGCTCACTTCGATCACGGCATGGTGAATACTTGCGATGCTTTGACAAATCGAGAGGCCCAGGCCCGCTCCGTTGCTGCTTCTCGTTCTCGCTTTATCCGCCATATAGAAGGGTTCGAAAATTTTGTCCCGATGCTCTTCGGCAATCCCGATGCCTTGGTCAATCACTTCAAGCGTGCAGCGGCTGCCCCGCCAGTAAGTACGAATCGTAATGCTCTGTTGTTCTGCGGAAGCCTTAATCGCATTGTCGACCAGATTAAAAATCAACATTTTAATCAAATCCTTTTCCAGCCTCAGCCTGCCCTCTTCCAAATCGGTGACGATCGTTACCCGGTGTTCTTTGGCCATCATCGCCAAAGCAGGTTTTATTTCGGCAATGAGAATTCCCAGATCATGCTCCTCCAAGCGGAAATGATCCTCCTGAAGAAAAATCAGATCCATCAGCTTCATCGAAAGTGACTCCAGACGTTTGCCTTCCGAATAAATAACGTTTAATCCGTCCACGTACAGCTCTTCATTGTATTTGGTAGTCCTTAAGAAGTTGGCATACCCGATAATCGACGTCAACGGCGTTTTTAATTCATGGGTAAAATTATCAATAAACCTTTGTTTTTCTTCATTATGCCGCTTCAGGTCATTTATTTTTTCCTCGACAGCCGAGGCCATCTCATTAAAATTTTGTGCCAGAACGCCGATTTCATCCTTTGATTTCAAGCGGACGCGTTCCGAGAAGCCGCCCTGTGCGATCACCCGAGCCGTCCGGTTTAGACGGTCAATCGGTTTGGTCAATCCCCTGCTCACGAAAAACATAATGAGCATGTAGAGCAAACAGGCAGCGATATCCACTTTGATGAAAAACCGGTACTGATCCATGCGATCCTGGTATAAGGAAGTCACGTCTTTCGTGTAGGTGAACACATAGTTCTTGTGATTGATTTCCGTATGGTTCGATGTAAACAACAGCGTGCGATTGCCGATATCCCGTAAAATATAATGGATTTCATCCATGGCCAGCTTGTCCAGTTCCTCGCGGTGCTCGGGCATCTTGAAATCGTTGTTGCTGAAAATAACCCGGTTCGTATCGTCCAAAATCTCTAAATACATGCGCTGGTCGCTATTCTTCGCCACAAATTCGCTCGCCATATTCGTTAGTACCGTTTTCTCATAATCGATGGAATCGTAAATACGAAGAATCGGAACAATCGCATCGACGCTGGAATGAATGCTCATGTTCTGACTTAACGCGCCGTTGATTTCCTGATCCAGCATTTTCCCGTGGCTCCGCTCGATGACCATAACTGAGGCCGCATTGAAGATGAACACGAAGACCAGAATCGAAAACAAATAAATTTTCTGCCAAAATTTCATCGGTTAATCCTCCAGCCGGTAACCGATTTTGTAAATAGTCTTAATGTGATCCTGCAGGTGAAGCTTCTTGCGCAGCGATTTGATATGCATATCAACGGTTCTGGTTTCCCCGTAATAGTCGCTCCCCCAAACTTTATCAATGAATTGTTCCCGGGAGAGGGCAATGTTCTTATTTCTCAGCAGCACGATCAGCAGGTCGTACTCCTTCGGCGTCAGCTCGACGGGCTCTCCTTGCACGGTCACTTCTCTTTTGTTCAAATCCGCCTGGAGGTTCTGAAACGCTATCACTTGTTCTTCTTTGCCGTACCTGCGCAGCACGGTTTCGATCCGGGCCAGCAGCTCGATGGCTTCGAACGGTTTGACCATATAGTCGTCGGCCCCCAGCCTCAGTCCGTTGACTTTGTCGTACACCGAATTTCTTGCCGTCAAAAAAATGACCGGAACCCCGCAGGACTTCATTTTTTCCATTAACGCAAATCCGTCCAGCTTAGGGATCATGACATCCAGCAGGATGAGATCAAACTTGTCCTGTTTTACCGCATCGAGCGCGGATATACCGTCGTAGACTTCTGCCGTCGCATAGTTCACGAGGTTGAGATTCATTTTAATGATGTTGGATATATGGATATCGTCTTCCACGATCAAAATCTTCTTCTGCATCCGGTAATCCCCTACTTTTAGTTTGAGCTTCTGCTATCCATTCTATATGATAACGCACCGGCATTAAACATGCACACGGCATGTATGTCTCCAACTGCATCCAATCACCTTCAGTCGTCTCAAAAAATTCGGAAACCCAGAAGGAACCCGGCAAGCTTCATCGGCAAAAAAAGCCGCATCTTATAAATAAGATGCGGTTAATCCTCAGGATTCGTCCGGCTGAAGTTTATTATTTTCGGGTTGTTATTTCCAAATTTCCCGGCCGTTCACGTGCTTGTATGCATGATAAACGGAAGCTTCCGTCACGTCCTTATATCCCCAGAAGCCGGCGGGAACATCAGACCATGCCTGCGGAATGCCCGCAGGAACACTTTCCGGCTGACGGCCGAGCAGCTTGTTGAAGATGACGACCGCCTGCGCCCGGGTAAGCGACTGATCCGGTCTGAACGAACCGTCCTCGAATCCCGTCAGCAGACCGGCCTTCTCCGCTTTCCGGATATTTTCAGCGGCCCAGTGGCCTTGAACGTCCGTGAAAGCGGAATTTCCCTGCACGGCCGGAAGCTGTTTCAGCTTCACGAGAATCGTGGCCATCTCGGCACGTGTCAGAATTCGTTCCGGATTAAAGTTGCGGTCCGGGTAGCCGTCCATAAGCTTGCCTCCGAACACGGCCGTCACATACTGGGAAGCCCAGTGCGTGGCCGGTACATCGGCAAACGGATTTTGCACGGTGGCGGAAGTTTCATTCGCGAAAAGTCTGGCCAGTATGGCTGCCAGCTCCGCCCGCGAAATTCCTTTGCCCGGCCGGAACGTTCCGTCCGGATAGCCTTCCATGTAAGGCTTGTGTTCGTGGTAAGTCCCCGAAGGTTTCAGAGCGATATCGAGTTTTAAAGAAGTAAAATCTTTCGCAACGATTCCGCCGCCCCGGTCGCTTCTGCTGTTATAGGTTTCATACCCGTCTTTTTCGGCGATCAGATAGTAGGCACCGTCCGGATATACGAGCCAGCCGTAACGACCGTCACTCGAAGTGGTTTGGGCATTCTTGTTCTGTCCCGGCAGCATTTGCGCAAGCTCCGGCAAAGAAACCGGCGTTCCCGCGATTTTTCCGGCGGAACGATTTTTTTCCGTATCGGCCCAGTACAGGGTCACCTTAACGCCCGCAAGCGCAGCGCCTGTCTCGAAGTCTCGGATCGTGCCGAACGGGTTGATTTCAGGCGTCCGGAACACCGCCGTGTCGGAGCTTACGACAAGCGTTCCGGCCGCTCCGGCAAGCTTTTCGCCATTAGGAGCAGTCAAGGAAAGAACGATTTTATAAGTTCCGGCGGAAAGCGAGTAAAGCGTGAACTTTCCTGAAGTGTCGACGCTCACATTTTGCTTGAACAGCGTGGCGCCGTCATTGCTGTAAATGTCCGCAAACAGCTTCACGTTATCTCCGATGAGCTTGTTGACGGATTGGTTAAGCACCTCTCCCGAAGAGGAAACGACCTCGATACGTCCGTCGATCGGGCGCTCTGTTGAGCCGCCGCCACCTCCGCCACCGCCTCCGCTGCTTTCGCGCGTAAACGTAACGGTGTAGGTTTTGGTGGTCCCGTTCTGCGCGGTGACAACAATCGTTACCGGATTGGCGCCGACGCTCAGCGTGATCTGACGGCCGCTGCCGGCCGAAACGGCACTTCCGTTAACCGATACCGTGGCGGTAGGATCCGCAGCCGCCGGCGTTACCGTAACTTCCGATACGGAGTGGTTCACGGAAGCCGCGTATGCCGTCACGCCCGGTGCAAATGCCGGAGTCAGCGTTCCCGCGCTTACGGCCAGACCGCTGAGGTCCGCGTTGCCGGACGGAGGAACAGCCCGGGTGACGATGATAACGTAGGAATTCTTCGTTCCGTCCTGTGCCGTAACTTGGACGGTTATCGTGTTCGCTCCCGTCAGGAGCGGAACGATTTCGGAGCCGCCCGCGGACAGAACGTGTCCGTTAACCGATACCGTTGACGTACTGTCGGCAGCCGCCGGCGTTACCGTAATTTCGGTTATATCGTGGGCGACATCCGCTGTATAACTGGTCTGGGTTCCGGCAAAAACCGGACTGAGCGTGCCGGGGCTGATCGTCAGCCCGCTTAACAGCGCGTTGCTCGAAGGCGGAGCTTCCCGGTTGATCGTGACTGTATAGGTCTTCGTTGATCCGTCCTGCGCCGTCACGACGATCGCTATCGGATTTGCCCCCGTGTTTAGCGAGATGTTGACGGTCTGGCCGCTCGAAGCGGAATTTCCGCCGATGGTCATCGTCGCAGTAAAGTCCGCAAGCTGTGCGGTCAGATCCAGATCGTACACATCCGATGCCACAGTGGCGGTGTACAATTTCGTTCCTGCGGCGAAGGCGGGCGTCAGCGTTCCCTCGCTGAGCGTCAGAGCGCTGAGATCCGCGTTGCTTGAAGCCGCGCGTGTGACCGTCACGGTATACGTTTTAAGCGTGTTGTCCGCCGCTTTAACGACAATTGTGATCGGGTTATCGCCCACATTCAGCGCAACCGGTTTAGGGGTTCCGCTGACTACGGCGTCTCCGTTCACGGTGATTGAAGCGGTCGCATCGGCCGTCACGGCCGTTACATCTATTCCGGCCGAAGCGTTCGGTACAGACGCCGTGTAGCTAAGCTGTGCCGGATCAAACACGGGCGTCAGCGTCCCCTCGCTGAGCGAGATGCCGCTTAAATCCGCGTTGCCGGATGCGGCCCGGGTGATCGTCAACGTGTATGTTTTAACGCCCCCGTTCTGCGCCATCACCTGAACCTTTACCGTATTGGAACCTACGTTCAACGATACGGCAGAAGCGGTTCCGCTCGTCACGGGTTTTCCCTCCACCTTGACGGAAGCCGTGCTGTCCGCTGTCGTAGGTGTAACGTCAACGGTGTTCACAGCGTTGGCCACATTTACCGTATAGGCCGCAGTTCCCGGTGCGAATGCAGGGTTGAGCGTGCCTGCGCTTAAGGCGATCGAGCTTAAGTCCGCATTGCCCGATAGCGGAGCCGCGCGATTAACCGTTACCGTGTACGTTTTGCTCGTCGTTCCGTCCTGCGCCGTCACTACAAAGGTAATCGTGTTGTCGCCGACGTTGAGCGACACCGGAGTCGCCGCACCGCTTAGTGCCGAGCTGCCGTTCACGGTCATGATTGCCGTGCCGTCCGCGACTACGGGCGTCACATCAATGCTCGATACGCCGGTTGCCACTTGCGCCGTATAGCTCGTTGTGCCGGAATCGAATACCGGTGTCAACGTGCCTGCACTCAGCGTTAAGCTGCTTAACAGCGCGTTGCTTGAAGGTGCCCGGGTGATCGTCAGCGTATACATTTTGGGCGTACCGTCCTGCGCGATGACGAGCAGCGTAACCGTATTGTTGCCCACGTTCAACGAGACGGGAACCGGAGTACCGCTTGCCGCTGCCGCGCCGTTGACTTTAAGCGCCGCCGTGCTGTCCGCCACCGACGGCGTTACGTCCAAACCGAAGACACTGTTCGGAACATTTACCGTATAAAGGGTCGTCCCCGGTGCAAAAACGGGGCTGAGCGCTGCGCCTCCGCTTAGCGTGATTCCGCTCAGATCCGCGTTATTGGAGCTTGCCGCCCTAGTTACCGTGACCGTATAGGTCTTTGTGGAACCATTCTCTGCCGTAACTAGAACCGGAATCGGGTTAGGCCCTACGTTCAGCGTCACGGATGATGCCGATCCGCTCGTTGCGGGACGGCCGTCCACCGTAACCGTCGCGTGGCTGTCCGCCACTGTAGGCGTTACGTCAAGAGCAGTGACTCCATAGGCCACACTGGACGTGTACGTAATCGTACCGGAGGCAAATCCGGGATTTAAGGCGGCTCCGCTCAGAACCAAGTTACTTAAATCGGCAATTCCGGATAACGGCACCGCTCGCGTAACCGTGACCGTGTAGGTCTTCTGTGTCGTGCCGTCCTGCGCCGTTACCACAACGGTGATAGTGTTGGCTCCCACGCTCAGCGATATGGACGACGGGCTGCCGCTGGTAACCGTGCTGCCGTTCACTTTAACCGTCGCCGTGCCGTCCGCAAGGGTCGGCGTTACGTCGACGCTCGTCACGTTGTTTGCCACTCCGGCCGTGTAGGTCGTCGTACCGGAGGCGAAAGACGGGTTGAGCATTCCGGCGCTGAGCGTTAAGTTGTTCAAATTCGCATTCGTGGATAAAGGTGCCGCTCGGGTTACCGTGACCGTGTAGGTCTTCTGCGTCGTGCCGTCCTGCGCCGTTACCACAATGTTGATAGTGTTGGCTCCCACGCTCAGCGATATGGACGACGGGCTGCCGCTGGCAACCGTGCTGCCGTTCACTTTTACCGTCGCCGTGCCGTCCGCAAGGGTCGGCGTTACGTCGACGCTCGTCACGTTGTTTGCCACTCCGGCCGTGTAGGTCGTCGTACCGGAGGCGAAAGACGGGTTGAGCGTTCCGGCGCTGAGCGTTAAGTTGTTCAAATTCGCATTCGTGGATAACGGTGCCGCTCGGGTTACCGTGACCGTGTAGGTCTTCTGTGTCGTGCCATCCTGCGCCGTTACCACAATGTTGATAGTGTTGGCTCCCACGTTCAGCGATATGGACGACGGACTGCCGCTGGCAACCGTGCTGCCGTTCACTTTAACCGTCGCCGTGCCGTCCGCAAGGGTCGGCGTTACGTCGACGCTCGTCACGTTGTTTGCCACTCCGGCCGTGTAGGTCGTCGTACCGGAGGCGAAAGACGGGTTGAGCGTTCCGGCGCTGAGCGTTAAGTTGTTCAAATTCGCATTCGTAGATAAAGGTGCCGCTCGGGTTACCGTGACCGTGTAGGTCTTCTGTGTCGTGCCATCCTGCGCCGTTACCACAACAGTGATAGTGTTGGCTCCCACGCTAAGCGATACGGGCGACGGACTGCCGCTGGCCACCGCGCTGCCGTTCATTTTAACCGTCGCCGTGCCGTCCGCAAGGGTCGGCGTTACGTCGACGCTCGTCACGTTGTTTGCCACTCCGGCCGTGTAGGTCGTCGTACCGGAGGCGAAAGACGGGTTGAGCATTCCGGCGCTGAGCGTTAAGTTGTTCAAATTCGCATTCGTGGATAACGGTGCCGCTCGGGTAACCGTGACCGTGTAGGTCTTCTGTGTCGTGCCGTCCTGCGCCGTTACCACAACGGTGATAGTGTTGGCTCCCACGCTAAGCGATATGGACGACGGACTGCCGCTCGTAACCGTGCTGCCGTTCACTTTTACCGTCGCCGTGCCATCTGCTACCGTCGGGGTCACATTGATGCTTGCCGTGCCGTTTGATACATCCGCCGTATAACCAGTTGTCCCGGATGCAAACGCCGGGCTGAGCGTTCCCGCACTTAGCGTCAAGTTGCTCAGATTCGCGTTTGTAGACACCGTGTTATACTGGGTCAGCATAGTGCCGGCCCCCCCTACGGTGACAAACCTTCCGCCTGCAAATCCCACACGGTTTAAAAAGTTGCTGAGGTTCGTTTTTTCCGTGGTCCATGTAATGCCATCTGGAGAAGAGGCTATCGCGCCGGCCCCCCCGATATCCCCTACGGCCACATACTTGTTTGATCCGTAGGCGATACCGAACAAGCTCAGCCCCGAAACAGAAGCGGTTCTGGGCGTCCAAATGATGCCGTCGGTAGAAGTCAGCACCTTCTGATTCCATCCTACCGCCACGAATTGATTAGCTCCGTAAGTAACGTCCATCAAGGTTTCCACGCCGCCCGAACGGGTTGTCCAGGTGATGCCGTCAGGGGAAGTTCTTATCACGCCTCCATCGCCGACCGCTACGAACAACCCGCCCCCGTACGTAATGCCGTAAAAATGGGCGGTAGTTCCTGAAGTCCTGGGAGTCCACGTGATGCCATCCGTCGAGCTCAGGATAGTCCCGTTATATCCGACAATGACCCATACGGTGCCGTTATAAGCAGGCGCACTCAGATCAGCGGACGTTCCCGTAGAGCGAACCGTCCAAGTTACGGCATCGGGCGAGGTCGCGATTTTACCGCTCGCTCCCGTCACTATCCATTGGTTTCCCGCATAGGTCACCCCTACGGCCGAGTAAATGGCGATGTTCGTTTTGCTCCAGCTTATCCCGTCGGAAGACGTTAAAATCATCCCGTTGTTACCGACGGCCACCCATTTTCCGTTTCCGAAAGCGACTTGATTCAAATCATCCGCTACTCCGGAAGTTATGGTGCCCCATGTGCCCGCCGCCTCCGCTGTCGTAATCCAGTTCCCCGCTCCGCCGGTCCCGGCCGCAAGCAGAAAAACTAGGAATACCCGCAGAAAGCGGCCCCAGAATTCCGTTTTACTCTTCTCCCTCATGTGATCCTCCCGATTCGTTTTTTCTTGTGACTGAATCTATGCATGCCGATTTTTCATAAAGTCGTAAATGATGCTCCTTTCCTTCGTTGAGGCCTACCTACATCTTAATAGAAACAGTGGAAAAACTCACCAAAAAAATATAGGTATTTAGTCCTTTTAAGAGCACAAAATGTATGTAATTTGACTAAGCCATGTGTTATTCTGAAATGGAAAATAGTTCTTATCTCCTTGAGATGAGGGATTTCTGTGTTAAAAAAAGTGTCCGAACCGGAAGACCTGCCGTTTCTGTTCGAGCTGTACTGCAGTTCCCGGCTGGCAGAAGTACGGGCATGGGGGTGGGATGAGGCCGTCGCGCGTCCTTTTCTGCATATGCAGTACAACGCTCAGACAAGCTCCTACCGGCTGCAATACCCGGATGCCGATCATTACCTGGTCTACTGTCACGGCGACGAAAAAGCCGGAAGAATGCTGGTCCACCGAACTCCCCGCAGCATAAGAATTGTGGACGTCACCCTCCTCCCGCAATTCCAGAACCAAGGATTTGGTACAAAACTGCTTCAAAGCTTTATGAAAGAAGCCCGCATCCGAAACTTGCCGCTTCAACTTTCCGTTCTGAAAGGAAATCACCGGGCGATTGCCCTGTATGAACGGCTCGGATTTCAACCTGCTGATGCGAGACAGGACGATATGTATCTGGCCATGGAATGGTCGAAAGAAATTTGTAGATGAGGTGAAAACGTATGAGTGAATCTTACTTAGGCGAAATAAGAATCTTCGCCGGCAATTACGCTCCGCAGGGATGGGCGCTGTGCAACGGACAGATTTTAAACATTTCGGAAAATGAGGCGCTTTTTGCCCTGCTTGGAACTACCTACGGGGGAGATGGTCGAACAACTTTTGCCCTTCCCGATTTGCAGGGCCGCGTTCCCGTCCATCCGAGTCCGTCCTATGCACGAGCATCGAAAGGAGGCACTGAAACCGTTACCTTGACATCGAGCCAATTGCCTCAGCATACCCACATTGTGAACGCGACGATGAATGCAGGTACGGTCGATTCACCGGTAAATGCGACCTGGACCTCCGCCCCTACCAATATTTACTCCAATACCGGCACCACGACTCCCATGAGTGCGCTAACCGTTTCTTCCGCAGGCGGCAACCAGCCGCACAGCAATATGATGCCTACGCTATCCGTATCCTTTATTATTTCCCTTTACGGGGTCTACCCGCCACAAGACTAAAATCATCTTTAAGGAGGAATAACGATGTCCGAACCTTTTGTGGGCGAAATCCGAGTTTTCGCCAACGGTTATGCTCCGCGCGGCTGGGCGTTCTGCGAAGGACAAACCTTGTCGATTCAAAGGAATCAGGTGCTTTACTCTCTTCTCGGCAACGTATACGGCGGAGACGGGGTCAACGAGTTTAAGCTTCCCGACCTTCGCGGGCGCGTTCCGATCCATGTCAGTGCGACTATACCGCATGGCCAATCCGCTGGCGAAGACTCACATACTCTTACCGTCAACGAAATGCCTCAGCATACCCATCAGGTATCCGGCTCCGGTAATGCCGCTTCCGCCTTTACGCCGGCAAACAACGTTTGGGCGGAGACATCCGCTCTTTACGGACCTTTGGAAGCCCCGGTTCAAATGAATTACGACGCCCTTTCCGCAGCCGGACAAAGCCAGCCTCACAGCAACATGCAGCCTTATCTGGCCGTTAATTTCGCCATCGCCCTCACAGGCATCTATCCTTCGAGGAACTGAAGAAAGGAGCAATTTTATGGCTGACGCTTATCTAGGAGAAATACGCATATTCGCTGGTAATTTTGCACCGAGAGGCTGGGCGCTCTGCGACGGACAGCTTTTGCAGATCGTACAATATTCAGCCTTGTACGCTATCCTTGGCGTACAGTACGGCGGAGACGGCAAAACGACCTTCGCCCTGCCGAACTTGATGGGACGGGCTCCTGTGCACCAAGGCACCGGCTCCGGACTCACTCCCCGTACGGTCGGTTCGGTTACGGGGGCTCCTACCGTGACTCTGACGACCAACGAGATTCCGGCACATACCCATATCCCTCAGTCGGTCAATGCCGTAGGCAACCAAACAGGTCCAAGTCAGGCTTACTGGGCGCAGTCCCCTCCGCAAGGCCTTCCCGGTCGGCAAAAGCAACGAAATCTTTATGACCCGACACCGACTGTACAAATGAATCCACAACTTCTTCAGCTGACAGGCGGCAGCCTGCCTCATAACAACATGCAGCCGTATCTCGCGATGAATTACATCATCTGTTTAAGCGGCGACTTCCCGCCTAAATCGTAAAAACAAAAACCCTTCCGTTTCTTAAAAGAACGGGAGGGTTTTTTCGTAGAAAATTAGGTTTGCCGCTTATTCGCCGGCATAAAAAAATGCATCCCCTAGAATTTTATCGGATTTCACCCAGAAGGGACCACTCTCCACTCTAAGAGGTGCACCTCAATAGGGCGGAAGGCTTTTTTATACGGCGTCTTTTTTCACGATCATTTAGTTTAAATCAGATACGCAGGCTGTCATTCTCATTGAGGAGTCAATACGTTCATTTTTATACGGATTAATTTCCGCGGATCAAGCCAAACATAAACCCTTCGGTCCACTCATTTTCATCGACTCTATAAGCATCTATGTAAAAATCATCCGGAAATTGCTTAAAGCCCGGCAATTCTTTATATTTCTCGATCACAGCTTCGGCTTTCTCTTTGGAAGAATAGATACCGATTATTTTCGTGTTTTCGGTTTCATTCCATTCATAGCTATGTTGTAATAAGAAAACTGTTCTCATAGTTGTCCTTTACCTCCAAATTCGGGAGGCTGGTCCCCCATTAATTTTAAATACTCCTCATACGCTTCCTGAATTTTTCTCCGGCAAACTTCTTCCCATGTTTTTTTAAGTTCTGAGATTCTGGCCTCATCTGCGTCAGCCGGGATCATTTCACCGCCAAATCCAATCCATGCATCCATATCGAGTACTTCGCCGTATTCTCCTGCATAAGCAATTTCATAAGGGGCATAAGTAGAAGCCATGTACGCGCAGCCGTTATCAAAGCAGTGATATCCCGGCTCTCCTATGCCATTTTTGCAAAAGGAAGGCATTGCAGCCGCTTTGGCGGCATCAGACCATGTTTTCGAGCAATACAATTCCAGCACCAAATGTTTAATCGCCATTGACTGACCTCATTTTTCATATCATTCAAAGGATATTAAAGTGTTTTTATGCTTAATAATCTCGATGTAATCCTTACTAACATCATATAAAATATTTCACGGTTAAACATTAGGAAATTTTGTCGAAAATAAATCTTACATCCAGATACACAAAATAACACACCGCCATATAAAAAAGACCGGCCGCCCCCAAGGTTTCCCCCTCAGGACTTCCGATTCTGAATCTGTTTCATAACGCGGTCCAGCATACGGACCCGGACACCGGCGTCATCACGGTTATTTTATCCGCGGACAGGGACGGGATCCCACTGAAGGTCAAGGACAACGGTCCGGGCATCCCCGAAGAACACGCGGCACATGTGTTCGAGCGCTTTTACCGCAGCGATTCCTCCAGAACCCGCAAACACGGCGGCGCCGGACTTGGGCTGTCGATCACGAAGTCGATCGTCGAAGCCCACGGCGGTACGATCTCCGTCCGAAGCCGGGAAGGCGCCGGTTCGACGTTCGTGCTCATCTTCCCTGAAAACAGTGAAAGTAACGGCGGAAAAGTGTTAAAATAAACGGGATAAACAGAAAGGCGGAGAAGCGATGGTATACACGTTTACGATTCAGCCCGGCATCTACCACGCCTTCGAAGACGAGGCGGAGCAGATTGAACAATGCAAGGAATGGGGCCTTCTGTCCGGCAAGGCAGTCAAGACAAAAGCCTTTTTTTATAAGGGAAACGGACTGAACGTTCCCTGCACCATCGTCGGGTACACCGACAAAATGACGGCTGTCATCGAGCTTGACAACAAGCAGCAGCACTGCATCCATCCTTCCTATTTGAAGGAAATGCAGGCGGCGAATTACGGGCAGAGACAGTGGTCCTCCGGCGAAGCCGCCCCCGAAGCCGATGCTTCGGAAGAGAACGAGTCGGCCGGGAATGTGGAAACCGCGGCGGATGAGGCCGTCGAAACTTCGGCAAGTGCCTTGCAGCAAGCGCAGCCTGCCGCAGAGCCCGTGACGGCGCCACAGTCGGAGAGCATATCCGGACAAGCCGCTCCGGCCGGTCCCGACAAGCCCGCCGCCGCATCCGAAGCCGTCGATGCGCCTACAGCGAAGGCCAAGAAAGAAAAAGCGCCCAAGCTTCAGCTTCCGGAAGGAAAAGTGAAGATGACCGCTACGGTACAGGATTTCACGACGGTTCCCAATCATTTTTCCGATAACGACGATGAGGTCATCATTTACGAAAATGTGGCTATTGTGGAGCCGGAAACGGATATCGGCACCGCCTGGTCCAGCCATAGCGCGACGCTGAAAAAGCTGGAGCTCGAAGTCGGCGATACGATCACGTTCGAAGCCAAAATCGTGGCCAAGAAGCTGACGCGCTATCCCGTGCCTTACAAAATCAACAATCCCGCTAAAATCCAGAAAGAGCAGGAGTAGCAAATAGCACCGTCCAGACGCACGTTTCCCGTGCTTCCGGACGGTGCTTCTTCTTTTGATCATCCGTCAATATTTTGTCAACCATTCTTCACCGTTTACTCACAGGTATTGTGAAAATAATCACAGCTACGTGTGTAAGATAAACATAGAAGCATTTGGTTTGATTTTTCTAAGATCTCTTCGTTTTACAATCATTTCCCGGGGCGGTGAAAGCATGAAACCGTTTAAACGTCAGGAGAAACGGCTGATGATCCTCATGTTCGTCGTGGCCGCCGTTATGCTGCTTTCCTTTCTGCGCAGATTGTTTGCATAAGCCTGTATGAGCCTGCATACACCTGCATGTACCCGAAACAAGAACATTCCAGGGGGAGATGATGCACCGTGTTTCATTATGATCCTGTGCTGTACAGCCGCATACTCACCGAAGTCACGCTCGCGTTCCACATTATTTTCGCCACGATCGGTGTCGGCGTTCCGGTGATGATCGCTCTGGCCGAATGGACGGGCATCCGCAAGAACGACCGGTACTACACCCTGCTGGCCCGCCGCTGGGCGCGCGGCTTCGTCATTACGGTCGCCATCGGCGTCGTGACCGGAACGGCCATCGGCCTTCAGCTCAGCCTGCTGTGGCCGAGCTTTATGGAAATCGCCGGGCAGGCCATCGCGCTGCCCCTGTTTATGGAGACGTTCGCGTTCTTCGTCGAAGCGATTTTTCTCGGCATTTATTTGTATACCTGGGACCGGTTCAAGCCGAAACGGCATCTGATGCTGCTCATCCCGGTCGCCATCGGGTCTTCCGCCTCGGCCTTTTTTATTACGACCGTAAACGCGTTTATGAACACGCCGCAGGGTTTTACGCTTGAAAACGGCAAAATCACGAACGTGGACCCGATCGCGGCCATGTTCAACCCGGCGACGCCCACGAAAGTCTCCCACGTCCTCGCTTCGGCTTACATGACGTGCGCGTTCATTCTCGCGGCCATAGCGGCCTTCTCGCTGCTGCGCCGCAAAGGAGACCGGCTTTACGCCAAGAAGGCGCTCAAGCTTACGCTAACCGCGGGTCTCGTGTTCGCGCTGGCAACGGCCGCGATCGGCGACCTCTCGGGCAAGTTCCTGGCGGCGTATCAGCCCGAGAAGCTGGCGGCGGCCGAATGGCATTTCGAGACGCAGACCAAAGCTCCTCTGGTGTTCGGCGGAATTTTGACAGAGGACAAAGAAATCAAATACGGGCTGAAAATCCCGTACGCCCTGAGCATCCTCGCCGGCGGCAATCCCGGCTTTGAAGTCAAAGGACTGGATCAGATTCCCGACGAGCTGGAGCCTCCTCTCTATGTGCACTACTTCTTCGACGGCATGGTCACCATCGGGATGCTCACCATCGTGATCGCGGCTCTCTATCTGTGGCTCAGCCGCAGCAAACGCGCCTCGAAGCCGGCTCCGCGCTGGCTGCTCCGGGTAATCGTCGCCTGCGGACCGCTCTCCATGCTCGGCATCTGGCTCGGCTGGTTCTATGCCGAGGTAGGCCGGCAGCCGTGGATTCTCCGCGGCTATATGAAAGTGGCCGAAGCCGCCACAACGTCGGCCCATGTGGACACGATGCTGCTCCTGTTCTGTCTGCTGTATCTCGTCCTGGGTTTGACCGCGATAAAAGTGCTGTCCAAGCTGTTCAAAAACAACGACGTTGCGGATGAATTGATCGCATTCGGCGTTTTCGAGAAAAGGGGGCCCCTGGAATGAATCTGGAGCTGCTCGGCATTACCGTTCTGTGGGTGTTTCTGTTCGGCTACCTGATCGTGGCTTCCATTGACTTCGGAGCCGGTTTTTTCAGCTATTATTCCGTCGTTACGGGCAGCAAAAATATCACGCACCGCATCATCGAGCGCTATCTTTCTCCCGTCTGGGAAGTCACCAATGTATTTCTTATCTTCTTCTACATCGGCCTGGTCGGATTCTTTCCGGAAACCGCCCGCTATTACGGCACGGCGCTGCTCGTCCCGGGGTCCCTGGCGCTCATTCTTCTCGCACTACGGGGTTCCTACTACGCGTTCAGCACCTACGGGTCCAAAGACAACCAGTGGTACATGCTCATCTACGGGGCTACCGGACTGCTGATCCCGGCTGCTTTATCGACCGTGCTGGCCATTTCGGAAGGCGGCCTGATCGTGGAGACCGCCGGCCAAATCACCCTGGATTGGGGCGCCCTCCTGGGCAGCGTCTATACCTGGTCGGTCGTGCTGCTCGCTATCGTCAGCGTGCTGTACATCTCCGCCATGTTCCTGGCCTACTATGCGCATAAGGCGCAGGATAAGGCCGCTTTTGAAATCGTACGCGGGTATGCGCTTTTCTGGAGCATTCCGACCATTCTGGCCAGCGTACTCGTCTTTTTCGCGATCTCCCGGCATAACCCCGAACATTTCACCAAAATGCTCGATCTCGCCTGGATGTTCGTCGTCTCGTTCCTCTGTTTCCTGATTGCCGTCTACGCCGTCTGGAAAAAAAGACATTTGGGTCTCGGCTTCCTCTTCGTTCTGCTTCAGTTCGCCTTTGCTTTTTTCGGGTACGGAGCCTCCCATCTGCCTTATATACTGTATCCGTACATCACGATTCATGAAAATTTCACCAATCCCGCCATGGGCACGGCGCTTATTATCGCTTTTATCGCCGGCCTGCTGATCCTCATTCCTTCGCTTGTTCTGCTGATGAGACTGTTCCTGTTTGATGCGAGCTACGTTCAAGGAAACCGGGATAAGAAAGGATGATGCTGACGTGGAACATTTTATGATCATGTATGCTCCTCCCATTGTCATTGCGGTCTCGCTGCTCTTCTTGTTTCTGTGGGCACCACGGGCCAAAGATGTTACGGACGAGCCGGAAAGCGATCGACAGCGGCGTATGCACTAAATCTTTTCTGCCCTAGCCGTGCCGATTAGCCAACCCATTCTTATCATTGGCGAAAAGAAAGGCGATTCCCGTAAGAGAATCGCCTTTTTTATTTTACCTGCCGCTTACATGGTGATAATTTGCAGAAAACGATCATAAACTAGTATGTAAGAATAGATGAACGGAAGGAGGTGCCGACTCTATGTACTACGAAGAAGATCGCGAACCGTTTGAAGACGACGCAGCCGATAACGAGAACGAAGGATAAGCAATCCAGCCTCGAGCGGCCCCATGAAGCTCCATGAATGTGACACCCCGCTTCTTCTGCCTATTGTCTCCTCTTTGATTGTGCGTAACTCTTTCTCCCAGACGGCAAAAAAGCCCGTTCTCCGCTAACGGAAACGAGCTTATTTTTGTCTATGCTTTTTTGTTTTAAGCGGACTGCGGCCGCCCTTACTTCTCTTCGTTCAGGTAAACCGCTTTGCCGGTTTTCGCCGATTCGTAGATCGCTTCGAGAATCTCCGATACGACAAGCGCCTGTTCCGGCGTGACGACCGGATCTTTGTCGTTTTCGATCGCGTCGATCCACATGCGCATCTCCAGATCGGGTGCGTTCTCGGAAGCACCCTCGTAGAAGGCTACGCCGCCGCTGGAAAGCTCGATATTCTGCGTGTACAGGCGGCTGTTCTTCTCGCCGTTGATGCGCAGGCCGTCCTTCATGTCGGCTCCGCCTTCGGTACCGCTCAACGTACATTTCGCTTCGTCGACTTCAAGCGTATTCAGTGCCCAGCTCGATTCCAGAATGATCGTTGCGCCGTTTTCCATCGTGATCATGCCGAAAGCGGAATCTTCCACCGTGAACTTCGCCGGGTCCCAAGGTCCCCACGCATTCGCCGCGTTAGCCCGGTGAGAGAGCTTGTGGTACGAGGTGCCCAGCACAACCTTCGGTTTGTAGTTGTCCATCATCCACAACGTGAGGTCGAGCGCGTGAGTCCCGATATCGATCAGCGGGCCTCCGCCCTGCTTTTCTTCATCCAGGAATACGCCCCAAGTCGGAACGGCCCGGCGACGGATAGCGTGTGCTTTGGCGAAGTAAACTTCCCCAAGCTCGCCGTCTTCGCAAAGCTTTTTCAGATACTGGGAATCGGAACGGAAACGGTTGTTATATCCGATCGTCAGTTTCTTGCCGGTCCGTTTGGCGGCGTCCACCATGCGGCGGGCGTCCACGGACGTTTTAGCCATCGGCTTTTCACACATGACGTGTTTGCCGGCTTCCAGTGCATCGATGGTAATGTCCGCGTGAGAATCGTTCGGTGTGCAGACATGAACTATATCAAGGGAGGAATCTTTCAGCAGTTCACGGTAATCTTGGTAAACGCAAGCATCGCCGGAACCGTATTGTTCCTTGGCTTTTTCCGCCCGTTCGATGACAATATCGCAGAATGCGACCAATTCAACGTTAGGCAGTTTCGCCAGACTCGGCAGGTGTTTGCCGTTTGCAATCCCTCCGCATCCGATAATTCCGATCCGGTACTTTTGTGACATTGCAGTTCCTCCTTCAAATGGTAAGCATGAGTATGTAACTAACAATCAGACAGGATGGCGGCAAAATGTACGCGCGTTCTAAAATTTAGCGACTTCCCCTGCCTGCTCGATCGTACTACAATAAAGTATAGAAGATACCTCGCCAAAATAAAATCACAGATATGGCGATACTTATATGCGATTTTGTCATTCGGGGGCAGAGCTGGTGGAAATCTATAACGAACAGATTAATTATGAAAACCCTTTTTTGTCCATGCGGGTCTTTCAAGCCCGTCGTGACGACGAGCGGACGAGTCCGTGGCATTACCACAAGGAAGTCGAAATGCTCGCCATTGTCGAAGGAGAACTCGACGTTTACCTTGAAAATGAAAGAGTGAACCTGAAAGCCGGAGACGTCGTCCTCATCGGTTCCTCCGAGCTCCACCGGGACCGTTCGTCGGCAGACACCACACTCGTCTACTATGTGTTCCAGTTCGATCTGGAGCATTACTTTGACGAAAGCGGGATCGCTTATTTGCGTTATTTTTCGGAGACCCAGTCCGCGCTAAGCAAGTTGAATTATATTTTCCGGGAAAATCCCGCTATCCGCGACGAGGTTTTCGCTTGCATCCGCAACATTTACACCGAGTATGCCGGCAAAAAAGTCGGCTATGAAATCGCCATCTCCATCCTCGTGAAACAGATCGTGCTCTCTCTGCTCCGCAGCGACGAGAAGCGCCTGCTCGATTACGGCAACAGTGCCGAGCTGATCCGCTTGAAGCCGGTTTTCGAGTACATTGACCGGAATATCGACGGCAAGGTTTACGTGGATGAAGCCAGCAAGGCGGCCAACATTTCCTATTATTATTTTGTGAAATATTTCAAAAAAGTACTCGGCATTTCTTTCCTCGATTACGTGAATTTCAAGAAAATCAAAAAAGCCGAGAAAATCCTGCTGACTCAGGACATAAGTGTCGCCCAGGTCGGCGAACAGATCGGCATGCCGAACATGGCTCACTTCTACAAAACCTTCAAAAAGATCAACCACTGCTCGCCCCACGAGTTCCGCAAAAAAATGCTGGAATGGAACCGCTAAGCGCGGATTTCGGCTTCGCCGCCTTAGAGGCTGGGACACCGTGCCGGATCGGCGTATGCCAGGCATCCGGGGCGTCCCCGGCCTTGCGGCCCATCCGGCAGTGCTGACGAAAGTCACTGCCGTCCGGAAAAATCCCGCACAGCCGCCGTATAGCGCCGCAAGCAACCGAAGAAAAGGCAGGCCCCATCGGGACCTGCCTTTTCTTCTTGCTGCGCCGGCACGCGGAACAGTCCCGGCAGCAGCCCGGGACTTTCCGTATCGGACGCGCATCGCCTGCGCGGTGCGATCTCAAGACCGGCGGCACTGAGCCGCGCCGATCCCGTCTACACCTTGCGGCCCTGATGGGCAACGAGCTTGTACCCCACGCCGCGGATGGATTCGATCTGAACCGACTGCTGGTTCATCTCCAGCTTCTTGCGAAGCGAGCTTACATGAACATCCACCGTCCGCTGGCCTCCGATATAATCGAAGCCCCAGACGATGTTCATCAGGTCATCCCGCGTAATCACGACTCCGGGGCGCTGCACAAGATAAAGCAGCACCTCGAACTCCTTCGGACGCAGCGGGATGGATTCTTCCCCGAGATAGACTTCGTACTTCTCGGGGAAGATTTGCAGATCGCCGACCGCAATCACCTTGTCGGTCGATTTCTTGCCCTCGCCGCCGGGCTCGTCCGCCTGCGTGCGGCGCAGAACCGCCGCCACCCGCGCCAGAAGCTCGGCGACGCCGAACGGCTTCGTAATGTAGTCGTCCGCACCGTGCTTCAGTCCCTGCACGACTTCTTCCTCGGCATTACGGGCCGTCAGAATGACGACCGGCGTCGCATTGCCCTTCTGCCGCAGTTTGGACAGCACCTCAAACCCATTCAACCCCGGAAGCATAATGTCCAGAATGATCAGATCGTACGGCTGCTGCATAGCCGCCTGCAGACCGTCTCCCCCGTGATCCACGACTTTCGTTTCGTAACCTTCCTGAGTCAAATTATAAGAGAGCAGCCTCGCTAACGTAGGCTCGTCCTCGATAACCAAAATTTTTTGTGACATCGTGTCCCCCACGCTTGAACGTCTTATACTACTATCTTAAGTTTATCATAGCAGTGGAATGTAAATCGAATGTAAATAAAATATTAACGCCGCGTAAACTTGTCCGAAAAATGAAACTCCTCCGTCCCTACGGATGAATCACCGGAAGTTCGATAATAAATTCCGTGCCGTAGCCGACCTCGCTCTCAACCCGGATCGTTCCGTGATGCATCTCTACCAGATGCTTCACAATCGACAGACCCAGGCCTGTCCCGCCTGAACTGCGGGAACGAGCTTTGTCCACCCGGTAAAATCTTTCGAAAATCCGCGGAAGATCCTTTTTCGGAATTCCGATTCCCGTATCTTTAATAGATATCCGGATCCGCTCGTCCTCTCCTTCGGTTCCCGATCCCGCGAGTTCGGCCGAAACCGAGACACGGCCCCCTTCCGGCGTATAATTGATTCCGTTGGCCATCAGATTAATCAGAATCTGCCTCAGGCGGTCTTCATCCGCTTCCAGGAACAGCGCTTCATCCACATTCATGCTGAGCGAGATCTTCTTCTTGTCCGCCTCCGCTTTCATCATGTCAAGCGATTTTTGAATGATGCTTTGGAGATGCGTCGGCGACAACTGCAGAGGAATTCGCTTCGATTCGATTTTCGACAGCTCCAGAATATCCCCGACCAGCCGGTTGAGCCGCTCGCTTTCGTCAAAAATAATTTGCAGGAACGACCTTGCCGTTTCCTTGTCATCCAGCGCCCCGGCCAGCAGCGTTTCGGAAAAACCCTTCACCGCGGCAATCGGCGTTTTCAGCTCATGGGACACGTTCGCGACAAATTCGCTGCGCATCCGCTCCAGCCGCCGCATCGCCGTTATGTCGTGGAGAACGACTAGCACGCCCGACCATTCTCCATCCGCTTGCGAGATAGGGCTCAAGTTGATTTCCAGAATCCGTTCCGACGGATAATAGAAAATGATTTCTTCGCGGATATGCTCATTTGTTTCGATGCATTCCTGAATGAGCCGCGTCAGCTCAAACTGCTGCTTCGCTTCGTCGTACTTTTTTCCATACAATTCATTGGAAGAAAAACCGAGAATATCTTCGGCCGAACGGTTCACGAGCACGATTCTCTGGTCGCGGTCTACCATCAGAATGCCGCTCCCCATATTTTCCAACACGCCTTTGAGGCGGCCTTCGTTCTCCAGAATACGGTTCATCTGCATATGCAGACTGTCCGCCATCCGGTTGATAGCCTGACCCAACTGGCCCACTTCGTCCAAACTTTTCGTTTCCACACGCGCTTTATAGTTGCGGTTGGTAATCTGTTTCGCCACATTCGTTATGTTCTCGATCGGCCGGGTCAGCCCACTGGCAATCCGGTAGCTGGTCACACCCGCAATAAGGAATAGGATCCCCAGCCCGATAAGAAGGAACAGCCATAATTGGCGGATCGTATTCTCTACCTGCGCAAGGCTTATGGCCAGACGCAGATATCCCGTTTTCTCCCCGCCCGCTGTCTGTACCGGGATAGCCGCATACAGCATGTTACGTTTAAGCGTATCGCTGTACCGGATCGCATATCCGACGCCTTCCCGGTTTGCCTGCTGAATTTCGCTGCGGCCCGCGTGGTTGTCCAGTTCTTCGGGATTTTCATCCGAATCTCCCAGCACCTTGCCGTCTTCCCGGATATACGTCACTCGGGCATCCGTAAATTCCTTCAGCCGCTTCGTCTGAGACGTATAATAAGGCATAAGGAAAGCCAAATCTCCGGCTTTGTTCCAATCGCCGGTCATTTCGATCACTCGAAGTTCGCGCACCAGATTGGCTTCCAGCTCTTTGATATGTGAATCTTCCAGCAGCTTTGCCATGAAAATACCGGCGATCAGCATGGAAACTCCGATCATCAGCATAAGAATCAGTGTCAATCGGGCTCTGAATTTGAGCATAAGTTTACCTTCACTCCAAACATGAGGTCATCATAACGGTTTTCTATAGGAGATCAATCCTTAGTGTACGCTTCCCCCGCACGTAAAAAAAGTAAAGATTATGTAAAGAAGCGCTGCAGAACCGGCATTAAAAAAATGTAAAAAAACCGGAGGCTTCCCGCCTCCGGCCCTGCGGGCAGAGCTTCCACCCGCGAAATAAGTCCGTCTATACTATCGCAAAAAACTCACGAACAAATAGGTCTAATCCTAACGTACCGTCCACCCGATTCGTCCGATTTCTGGAACGGACCGGCATTGCTTGCCTCCACGGATGCACTTAGGCGAAAACAGGCTCCTTGAACTGCTCCAGTTTTTGCAGCGAATCTTTCTCTACATCCGCATGGAGACTGTTTCCGTGAGAATCCATCGTTACGATGGCCGCAAAACCCTCGGTCTGCAGATGCCACATGGCTTCCGGAATCCCGAATTCCATAAAGTCAACGCCTTCGACTTTCTTGAAACATCTCGCATAGTATTGCGCGGCTCCGCCGATCGCATTCAGATAGACCCCGCCATGCTCCTTCAGGGCAGCCAGCGTTTTGGGGCCCATACCGCCCTTACCGATGACGGCGCGAATGCCGAACTTCTTAATAATATCCCCTTGGTAAGGTTCCTCGCGGATACTCGTGGTTGGGCCTGCCGCTCTCACTTTCCAGTTGCCCGCTTGATCTTTACTCATAACCGGCCCGCAGTGATAAATAGCCGCACCGTTCAGATCGACCGGCGAGTCGTGATCCATCAAATATTTATGAAGCGCGTCACGTCCGGTATGCATCATTCCGTTGATGATAACCACGTCGCCCACTTTCAGCTGGCGGATCTGCTCTTCGCTGATCGGCGTTTGCAGAACGATCTCACGACGCTCGTCAGATTCGTCGGCATCGGGAGCGGCAGCTACGGCTTCCGGCTGCGAAGCTTCCGCTGCAGCTACCGGCTGAGCCGCCTCGTTCATCGGCTGGTCGGAACCGCGCTCATACACCCAATCCTCGATTTCGCCGGTTTGGGCGTTCAGTACAACCCCTTGGCGGCGGTAGGCCCAGCAGTTATAGGCAACCGAAACGAAGAAACTTGCAGGAAGACGGTTCATAACACCGACCTTGCAGCCGAGCAGCGTAACTTGGCCGCCGAAGCCCATCGTACCGATGCCCAGCTTGTTGGCATTCTCCATCACGTAATCTTCCAGCTTACGGAGATCTTCGTTCGGGTTTACATCGTCCAGGGAACGGAACAGCTGATGCTTGGCCAGCTCGTAGCCGGTCGTGCGGTCGCCCCCGATGCCGACTCCGATCACACCCGCGCTGCATCCTTGACCCTGCGCCTGATACACGGAATGCATGACGCATTTGCGGATTCCGTCCAGATCGCGTCCCGCTTTGCCCAGGCCGGGGATTTCCGCCGGAAGGCTGTACTGGATGTTTTTGTTCTCGCAGCCGCCGCCTTTCAGTATGAGCTTGACTTCGATATCGTCGCGTTCCCACTGCTCGAAGTGAATAACCGGTGTGCCGGGACCCAAGTTATCGCCCGTATTGGCGCCTGTCAGTGAATCGACCGAATTCGTCCGTAATTTACTGTCTTTGGTCGCTTGAGCGACGGCTTCACGGATTTGACGCTTCATCGTGATTTGGTCAGCTCCGACCGGACAGTGTATAATAAACGTAGGCATTCCCGTATCCTGGCAAATCGGTGATACGTTCGTTTCCGCCATCTCAATGTTTTGTGCAATGGTGCTTAACGAAAGCGCCGCACGGGTCCCCTTATCCTCCAGGGACTGGGCATTGCGGATCGCCCGGCGGACGTCGGCCGGAAGGTTAGTGGATGTTTCCACAATCAAATCGTATACGCTTTGTAGAAAATGCTGCATGGTGTTAATCTCCTCTCCTCTTGTCGCATCAGAACAACCGTAAGACCGTGATTTCTGTGGTAGTCACCGCTATTCTTACTATGCTTTAATTATAACACACCGTTCACGCCGCTTGTTACCACGGAAATATGATACAAGGAGCATGGCCATTCATGTACAAAAGACTTCTGAGCGCGCTGCTGCTTGCCGTCTTCGGGCTTAGCGCGCTGCTGATACCGACCGGTGCCGACCGGTACCAAATGTGGTACAGGGATCAGGTAGCCGTACTGATGTACCACCACATCCATGATCAAGACACAAGCAGCAGCACCATTACAAGCAAGCTGTTCCGCGATCAGATCAACTATTTGCTCGCCAAAGGCTATCATTTTATTACTCTGCAGGAGTTCAAACAGTATCTGGCGGGTGCGAGCGTCCCGGATAATGCCGTTCTCGTCACTTTCGACGATGGTTATGAGAGCGTGTATTCGCACGCCTATCCCGTACTGAAGGAATTAAAAATTCCCGCCGTCAACTTCATCATTACCGAAACGCTGGCCGATCCCAAAGGGACCATGATTCCGTCCATGTCCAAGGAAGAACTGACCCGGATGTCGCACGAGACGAATTTTATCGAAAATCAGTGCCACACCAACGCTTCACACCGGAAGCTGGATAGCGGAGAAGCCGCCCTCGTCGGCCGCGAAACGGTAAACGGCGTTCAGGAAACGGACGAGCAGTACCGCAGCCGGATTTATAACGATGCCGCAGCCTGCGCATCCAACCTGTCTCCGCTGCAGGAGCTGCCCGTCGATACGGTTGCCTATCCTTACGGCATTATCGCAGACGAAGGCGCGGAGATGTACAGCAAAGCCGGCTTCCGTTACGGCTTTACGATCATCCCGCAGATGGCGACCCGCGATGCCGACCGGATGCATATTCCGCGGATCAATGCGGGAAGCCCGTGGATCACGCCGGAGCGGCTGCACACGACGCTCAAACGCCGGGCGGTCGCCCAGCCTCAGGCGTCCGCCTCCGTACGTCTGACGGAGGCCGTCGATCATCTGGGCGGTGCCGTTACCGACGACGGGCAATCGGTGACGATCCGCTCGGACAACCGCGTTTTCTCGGGTTCGATCGGCAGCCGCCGGTTTAAATCCGCTTCCTCAGTCGTCGAGCTGTCCGAACCCGTACGCCGCGAACACGGCGAACTGGTCATCGGCCTGTCGGATCTGGAGCGGCTGCTCGGGCGCGAAGTGACCTACAATCGCTCTACCGGCCAGATCTATTGGCGGCAGGAACCCCGAATCCTGACATTCCAAGACAGTAAGAGTCATCAGGGAGGAACTCCGTAAGATGGAACATCATTTTTTCGCTTACTTGTACCGGATGCGTTACATAGAAAGATGGAGCCTGATGCGGAGCACGGTGCGGGAGAACGTGGCGGAACATTCCTTCCACGTCTCTCTTCTCACCCACGTGCTCTGCACCATCGGCAACGAAGTGTTCGGCCGAAGCTGGCCGACCGACCGCGTCGTATCCATGGCTTTGTTCCATGATGCGACGGAAGTCATCACCGGCGATATTCCTACGCCGGTAAAGCATCACAACCCGCACATTCTGCGGAATTTCCGCGAGCTGGAGCAGTTGGCGGCCGACAAGCTCGTCCAGATGATCCCGGACGAGCTCCGGCATGCTTACGAGCCGCTTATACTCGGCCCGGCGGACCCCGAGCTTGCGAGGATTGTCAAAGCCGCGGATCTGCTGGACGCCTACCTCAAATGCGCCGCCGAGCTGTCGGCGGGCAACCGGGAGTTCGGCACCGCCAAGAAGCAGATCGAGCAATCCATCACGGAGCTGAACATGCCGGAAGTCGAGTACTTCCTGACGCGGCTCGCTCCGAGCCTGGAGAAAACCCTAGACGAGCTGTCCGATTAGTTAGCCGGACAGCTCGTTTTTTTGCTCGGACCGTCCGCGCGTCTTTTTGCTTGGACCTCGCTCGTAGCTTTTGCTCAGACAGCTCGTGTGCCTTTTTACTTGGACTCGCTTGTACCTTTTTGCCTGGTCCTCGCTCACACCTCTTTGCCTGGGTCTCTCTCTCGCCTCATCACCGGCCGGTCTCTCACAATATCTGCGGAAATTTCTTCAGCACCAGAAGCAGCACAAAAGCCAGCCCCGCGGCCGCGCTGTACCAGAAAGCCTGGCGCATCGCTTCCGTCCGCCCGCTAATGACGCGGCGGAGGACCACGCCGAGCATGCCTCCGGCGGCTCCGACTGCAGTGAACAGCATGATGACAGCCGTTATCCAGGCTGCCGAGTAAGTGCCCAAGCTGATCAAATAGCCGCCGGTTGCAAGCTGTACCAGCAAAATCCACTGCCCGATCCGGTTCAGGTGCCGGATCAGCCTGAGCTGCCCCAGCCTGGCGTCCTCCGGTTGTTTCAGGCTGGAGTGAAGCAGAAGCGGAAGCAGCAGATAAAAGCCCAGCGTAATAGCACCTGTCACATGCAAAAACAATAAAGTTTGCAGAATAAGCACAATAAGACCCATCCTTCCGGAGTTCCACCCGTTTGAACCCGGGCAGAAGAAAAGAGCCGGATCGGCTCTTTTCTTCTGCCCGGGTTATATGCGGTAACCGGCCTAACTTAAGCGCCTGTCACGACTTTGATTACATTGCGAACGGAGTCCGCGGATTTGTCCAAAGCCGCTTTCTCTTCGCTTGTAAGTTCCAGCTCGAATACTTTCTCGATGCCGCTCGCGCCCAGCAGGGTCGGTACACCCATGAACAGGTTGTCATAGCCGTACTCGCCTTGAAGGAGAGCGATAGCCGGAATAATGCGTTTTTTGTCTTTCAGGATAGCTTCGGCCATTTGAACCAGAGAAGCCGCCGGCGCGTAATATGCGCTGCCGTTGCCGAGCAAGTTCACGATTTCGCCGCCGCCCGTACGTGTGCGCTGTACGATTGCCTCAATGCGCTCCGTAGGGATCAGCTTCTCGATCGGAATACCGCCTACGTTGGAATAACGAACGAGCGGAACCATATCGTCGCCGTGGCCGCCAAGCACGAAGCCGCGAACGTCTTCTACGGATACGTTCAGTTCTTGCGCGATAAACGTGCAGTAACGGGCTGTATCCAGGACACCGGACTGGCCGATTACGCGGTTTTTCTCAAAGCCAAGTGCTTCATAAGCCACGTAAGTCATGGCATCAACCGGGTTGCTCAAGATAATAACGATGGAATCCGGGCAGTGTGTTTTCACGTTTTCGCAAACGGATCTTACGATTCCCGCATTGGTATTCACGAGGTCGTCACGGCTCATACCCGGTTTGCGGGCGATGCCTGCCGTAATGATCACGATATCGGAGCCGGCAGCGTCTTCATAAGAAGAAGTGCCTACGATGTTGCTGTCAAACCCTTGGACGGGGCTAGCTTCCATCATATCCAGCGCTTTACCTTTTGTCGGGTTTTCGAGCTGCGGAATATCAACGAGGACAACGTCACCCAGTTCTTTTTGAGCCAGCATAAGAGCCGTTGTCGCTCCTGTAAAACCTGCACCTACAACCGTAATTTTGTTGCGACGGATAGCCATTTTTAGTTACCTCCTGGTCATTGTTGCACGCTTTGGACAGCGGGCATGTTTTTTAGGAAAATGGTAAAAACAGCCTTACCCTTGCCGTCCCGGCAAATAAGCCGGAACATGAAGGAATAGCCGGGCAAGCCCGGCTGGTCCTTTTATTCGTCAAACAATTAGCCCATGTGCTTGATGATTTCGTCGCCGAACTCGGAGCACTTGATTTTAGTCGCGCCGTCCATCAGACGTGCGAAGTCATAAGTAACGGTTTTCGCGTCGATTGCGGACTCGATACCTTTATAGATCAGGTCAGCCGCTTCCTGCCAGCCCAGGTGCTCAAGCATCATAACGCCGGACAGAATAACGGAACCCGGGTTAACCACGTCAAGTCCGGCATACTTCGGAGCCGTACCGTGAGTCGCTTCGAAAATAGCGTGGCCTGTCATGTAGTTAATGTTCGCTCCCGGTGCGATACCGATACCGCCAACTTGTGCCGCCAGAGCGTCGGACAGGTAGTCGCCGTTCAGGTTCAGGGTTGCGATAACTTCAAAATCAGTCGGACGAGTCAGGACTTGCTGCAGGGCGATGTCGGCGATCGCGTCTTTTACGACGATTTTGCCGGCTTCTTCGGCTTCTTTTTGAGCCTGGTTAGCAGCGTCGGTACCTTTTTCTTCTTTGATTCTGTCGTATTCGGTCCATGTGAATACTTTATCGCCGAACTCTTTCTCGGCAAGCGCATAACCCCAGTTTTTGAAGGCACCTTCGGTGAACTTCATGATGTTACCTTTGTGAACGAGCGTAACGCTCTTGCGGCCGTGCTTGATTGCATATTCGATAGCCGCGCGGATCAGACGCTCGGAACCTTCTTTGGAAACCGGCTTGATGCCGATACCGGAAGTTTCAGGGAAGCGGATTTTGTTCGCGCCCATTTCTTTTTGCAGGAATTCGATGACTTTCTTCACTTCTGGGGAACCTTCTTGATACTCGATACCCGCATAGATGTCTTCCGTGTTCTCACGGAAAATAACCATGTCAACCAGCTCAGGGTGTTTAACCGGGGAAGGCACACCGTTGAAGTAGCGAACAGGACGCAGGCAAGTGTACAGATCCAGTTCTTGGCGAAGCGCCACGTTCAGGGAACGGATACCGCCGCCTACCGGTGTAGTCAGAGGTCCTTTGATGGCTACGATGTACTCGCGGATAGCTTCGAGCGTATCGTTCGGCAGCCAGTTGTTGTAGGTGTTGAACGCTTTTTCGCCGGCAAATACTTCGTACCATGCGATTTTCTTCTCGCCTTTGTAGGCTTTCTCTACAGCCGCGTCCAGAACGCGTTGGGAAGCTGCCCAGATATCGGGACCTGTGCCGTCACCTTCGATGAACGGGATGATCGGGTTGTTCGGTACGTTCAGCTTACCGTTTTCAATCGTAATCGCTTGTCCTTCGGTAGGCAGTGCATAATTTTCAAATTTCGGCATGTTAATATCCTCCTAATCGATTATAAGATCATAGCTTGCGCACCCGGTTTAACTGCGGGCGCACGCAAAGAGAAAGCCGGATTGTCCGGGCGGGGGATGGCTCAGCCATTTCTCCCGCAGCCGCCCGTCTTCATTGCCGGCCTGCTTATTTAACGTTCTTCGATCGGAATGTACTTCTGATTCGTAGGGCCTGTGTATTCGGCACGAGGACGGATCAGACGGTTGTTGTCGTATTGCTCCAAGATGTGAGCAGTCCAGCCGGATGTGCGGCTGATGGCGAAAATCGGCGTGAATAAATCACGAGGGATTTTCAAGGACGTATAAACGGAAGCGGAGTAGAAGTCGACGTTCGGCTTCAAGCCTTTCAGGCTTGTTACCAGCTCGTCGATCTGAATGGACATTTGGTACCACTTGCCAAGACCCGTCGATTCCGTCAGCTGCTGGGACATCTTCTGCAGATGCTTCGCGCGCGGATCGCCGTTCTTGTAAACGCGGTGTCCGAAGCCCATAACCTTCTCTTTGTTCTCCAACATCTTGTTGATGTAAGGAACGACGTTATCCACTTCGCCGATATCCTCGAGCATCGCCATTACGGCTTCGTTCGCGCCGCCGTGCAAAGGCCCTTTGAGGGTGCCGATTGCGGAAGTGATGCCGGAGTAGATGTCCGTCAGCGTCGCCACGGTTACGCGTGCCGCGAACGTGGAAGCGTTAAGCTCATGGTCGGCATGAAGCACAAGCGCCTTATCCAAAGCTGTGATAGCGGTTTCATCCGGCTCTTCTCCAGTAAGCATATAGAGGAAGTTTGCAGCCAGGGACGGGTATCCTTTGGAAGCAAGAGGCTCTTTGCCTGCACGGATGCGGGCGAAAGCCGCAATAATCGTCGGAATTTGCGCTTGAAGCTTGATCGCCTTGCGAACGTTGGATTCGCGGCTCATCTCGTTAGCTTCTTTATCATACAAAGCAAGAGCGGATACAGCCGTACGGAGCGCTGCCATCGCGTTTGTATCGGAAGGATACAATTTAATTTGTTCAAGAACCTGGTCCGGAATGGAAGAACTCGCATTTAAATCGCTGCGGAGCTGGTCCAACTCGGCCTGATTGGGCAATTTGCCGAACCAAAGCAGGTAAATGACTTCTTCAAAGGAGGCATTCTCCGCCAAATCATCGATATCTAGACCGCGATAAGTCAACACACCGTCCACGATGGAGCTGATCGACGATGTTGTGGCAACAATACCTTCCAAGCCTTTGGTAGCTGTCATGGAAACCTCTCCTTATTTCACTGGATTGACAAAAACTGCGTTAGCTTTCTTACTAATAATAAAGGATTTTGACCATTATGTGAAACAAAAGCCCATAAAACTTCATTATCAGTACAATAAATAAACTTTCTTGCATCATTCGTGCACATTCGCCCGGTTTGTGGTCTATACTCGGTATTGGTACAATAGGAACCGGAGCAGCCGACAAATCGGCCATTCTTTTATCATACCACATTGCTCACAAATTTTCTCGTATATAGGAGCCCGAACGCATATGAACAGCAGCCGCTACGCCATTATCGACATCGGATCGAACTCGGTCCGTCTGGTCATTTACGAAGTGACGCCTCCGGGCGCCTACCGGATTCTGCATGAAACGAAAGAGACGGCCCGTCTGTCCGAGCGCATCGGCGAAGACGGAGCGATGACTCACGACGGCATCCTGTCCGTCGTGCCGCTGCTGCGCCGTTTCAAACGGATATGCGGCGCCTATTCCGTCGATTCGGTGAAGGCTGCCGCTACGGCCGCTATCCGCAATGCCGCGAACGCCGAAGATATCGCGCGGGAGCTTGCGGAGCGTTCCGGCATCGTCATCGACATTCTCTCCGGCGAAGAAGAAGCCCGCCTCGGGTTTCAAGGCGTGGTCAGCACGCTCGACGTCCGGGACGGGTTCATCGTGGATATCGGCGGCGGAAGCACCGAGATCACCCTTTTCCTGGACCGCAAACGGGTGAACAGCGTTTCCTTCCCGTTCGGCGCCGTGACGGCTGCCCGCGAGTACACGCCTGGCGGAATCGTCCGGCCGGAACGGATCGAGGCGCTCAAGGCGCTCGTCCGGGACACGATCGACCTTCACCCCTGGATCCGGGAGCATGCGCAGCTGCCCCTGATCAGCCTGGGCGGAGCCGGGCGGGCGCTGGCGAAGCTTAACCAGAAGCGCGTGGATTACCCGCTCCCGGTGATGCACAACTATGAGCTGGAGGAAAACGACCTCCAGAGCTACATGGACCTTCTCCCGTCCCTTCCCGTGGAGAAGCGCAAAAAGCTCGACGGCCTGTCCAAAGGACGCGCCGATATTATTGTTGCCGGAGTCGTCCTCCTTCACTCCGTTTACCGGCAGACTTCCGCAGCGCGGATTATCGTGAGCAGTGCGGGGCTGCGCGACGGCCTGTTCTACGAAACGGCCATGCCGGAGCGGCTGCCCATCACCGATGTGCTGCAATTCAGCGTGGACAACATGCTGAAGCTGCACACGCCTCTGCCGCACGATCATCTCCGCCGCGCAGCCGCCCATGCGGCAGCCTTGTACGATGTGCTGGCGGATAGCGCGCCCGAGCTGCAGCCCCGCCACCGTTCGCTTCTTCACGCCGCAGCGCTGCTGCAGCGGATAGGCTACACGGTGGGCAGCTACCAGCACTGGCGCCATACGTTCCACCTCATCACGGAATCCCGCATCGACGGGCTTACCCACCGGGAGATCGTGCTGTGCGCCCTGATCGCCACCTTCAAAAACAAAAACCGGACCCGTCAGCAGGCGCTTCCTTTCGCAAGCGTGCTGGACAGGTCCGATGAAGACATCGCGGCCAAGCTCGGCTCTCTTCTCCGCCTGGCCTCCTCCTTGGATTACGGCGAGAACGGGAACGTCGCCGAACTGGACGTGCGTTTCGTTCCGGGCGAGCTGCATTTGCATCTGCTTTGCAAAGAGCAGGACCCGTCGGAAATCGGAACGATCGAAGAAACCGCGGAGGAGACCGGAAAATACTGGTCCTTTACCGCGTATATTCACGCTTCCGCACTTTCCACCGATTAATATTCATGGCATCGAACTGGCTTCTCACTTTAGGCCCGTTTTCAGCCGCCCGGATATAATTTCCTCCGGGCTGCAGGAAACGGGCTTTTACATTGTCCTGCAGACATAATTCAAGCAGATGGATCACACTCTGCTGCAGCTCTTCGTCCCTGACGGGGCACATCAGTTCAATCCGCCGCGTCAAGTTGCGGGTCATCCAATCGGCGCTCGACAAGTAGACGTCGGGGCTGCCACCGTTCTCGAACCAGTACAGCCTCGAATGCTCCAGAAAACGGTCGACGATACTCCGCACGGTGATGTTTTCGCTCAGATCCGCAACGCCGGGACGAAGAACACAGACCCCTCGCACGATTAGGTCGATCTTCACGCCCGCCTGCGAAGCCTCGTACAGCGCGTCCACCACTTCCTGATTCGAAAGCGAGTTCATCTTGGCCACGATACGCGCCGGCTTGCCGGCACGCGCGTGGCGTCCTTCTCTTTCGATAAGCTCGATAAGCCGCGTCTTCATATCCGCGGGAGCGACAATAAACGCCTGCCAGTCATGAGGCGACGAATAGCCGGTCATTTCGTTGAACAAGGCCGAGGCGTCTTCGCCGATCACCTGATGGCTCGTAAACAACCCCACATCCGTGTACAGCTTGGCCGTGTTGTCGTTGTAATTGCCGGTTCCGACATGGACATATCTCCGGAGGCTTTCCTGCTCCTGACGGACGACCAGCGTGATTTTGGCATGGGTTTTGAGTCCGACCAGACCGTACACGACATGGCACCCCGCTTTTTCCAGCTTTCTGGCCCAAGCGATATTCCGTTCCTCGTCAAAACGGGCTTTAAGCTCGACGACGACCGTCACCTGCTTGCCCGATTCTGCCGCTCTGGCCAGCGCTCCGATAAGCGGCGAATTTCCGCTTACGCGGTACAACGTCATTTTAATGGCAAGCACGTAAGGATCGTCGGATGCCTGCAAAATAAAATCCGCCACCGTATCGAAGCACTCGTAAGGATGATAAAGCAGCACATCCCGCTCCCGGATCACCTCGAAAAAATCGTCCGTATGCTCAAACTCTTCGGCGTAAACCTGCTCCAGGACAGGATAGTACAAATGGGCGCGCCCGCTGACCAGCTGAGGCAATTGCTTGATCAGGTAAGTCAAATCGATCGGGCCGTCGATTTCGAAACAGCCTTCTCCGATTTCAAACTCATCCCGCAATAGTTCCAAGGCATAGGGGTGGATTCCTTTCTCCACCTCGAGCCGGACAGGCGCCCCCCATCTGCGCTGCTTAAGCTCCTTCTCGATCTCTTCCAGAAGGTCCTCCGCGCCTTCCTCGTTCAGAGTCAAGTCCGCATTGCGTGTGAGCCGGAAACCGTTGACGGCGATGGGCTTATACCCGCTGAACAAAGACTCGATATGATGCTTGATCAGCTCCTCCATCCGGATAAACTCCAGCTTCTTACTGTTGGTGCGCACGGGCACCCGGACAAGCCTGCCCAGATTATGCGGGACTCTCACAATGGCGAAATACGTGCGGAGGTCCGTCGGCACACAGCTTTCCAGAACGACGGCCAAATAATTGGACTGCGTGTGCACCAGCGGAAAAGGACGACTCTGGTCCACGGCCATCGGCGTCAGCACGGGAAATACGATTTCATGAAAATAGGTGTCCATTTCCTTCTGCTGAGTGCTGTTGAGTTCATCGTAGGAAGGGAAAAAAATTCCCTCGCGGGCCAATTGGCGTGTCAAATCGCGAAAAGTTTTATACTGATCCGCTACCATGCGGTTCGCTCTCTTCAAGAGACGCTTGAGCAGACCGGACGGCGTATAGCCGGTGAAGTCTTTTTTATGATAGCCGGCTTTCATCTGGTCCAGAATTCCCGCTACCCTTACACTCATAAACTCATCCAAATTGCTGGATACGATGGACAGAAATTTTGCTCTTTCGAGCAGCGGAGCCGTCGGGTCCTGAGCTTCTTCCAGCACGCGGCGGTTAAACTCGATCCAGCTCAAATCACGGTTTACATACTTATAGCAATCGTTGCTTTTAACGCCTTCCGTCTTTTGCTTGTTTTCCACGGAACCCCAGCTCCCACTTGTCTGCAATTTCTATTCGATATCTCTATTGTACAAGGGTTGTTCAGGGGGCATGTTCGCGCTGTATTTTTGTTATGTTAATTTTATGTAAAAGTTTCGAGGAATGTTTTCTCCGTATTAAATTCGCCCCGTTTCGGCGTTCAGCCAAGGATTTACTCCGATAAAGTCGAATAGAACGAAGCAGAATCTTTACGCTTTTTCAGGCAAAAGAGATATTAAGAAAGGAGATATCCGTATGAAAAAGCGCATAGTCTATCCACAGACGCAGATTCAGCAGAGGCTTGTTGCGGGTATTGTTTCTCAGAACTTAAGTCGGAACCTAAGTCAGAACTTAAGACAGGCACGGTCCTATAATCGGGGAAGTTCAGAGAAACACTATACTTGCTCCTTGTGATTTAGGAATTCATCCGGTCCTGTAGTAAACTCATTTCGAGCCAGAAAGAGGAAGCCTATGAGAGTGTTCAATCCGTACCTGCTGCACAAAATTTTCCGGGGAGCTCTGGTCCTGCTGTGCCTCGTGGCGGGCTGGCTGCTGCTGCGGTACGTGTCCCCGCTGATTTATCCCTTCATCATCGGCTGGCTGCTGGCCTATGTACTCAATCCGATCGTCAACATGCTGCAGCGGAAGGCCAAAATGCCGCGCTGGCTGTCCGCGACGCTGGTCATCCTTCTATTGATCGCCATCATGGTTACAGCCATGACCCTGCTGGTGACGAAAGTGATCGTAGAACTGGGAACGCTGGCCGAAAATTTACAAAGTATGATCAATGGCTGGAAAGATCAGGCGAGCGAATTTTTGAATTCGGCCTGGTTTCAGGGGATTGTCGGGCAGTTAAACGATTTCATGAAAGCCAACAATCTGGATCTCAGCAGCAACCTCAGCTCCGTTACGGGGACGATTGCCGATTTCAGTTCCAACGCCTTAAAATATATCGTCAACTCGCTGATTCATATCATCCAGTCCCTGCCTAACATAGCGACCGTGTCGATCATCGTGCTGATGGCGACCTTCTTTATCAGCAAAGACTGGTACCGTCTCGTGATGCGCTACACCATGCTGGTACCGGAAACCGTCCGCAAAGCGACTCGTCTCATTTCCAGCGATCTGCAGAAGGCGCTGTTCGGCTTTATGCGCGCTCAGCTTATTCTCATTTCCCTGACGACGGTCGCGGTCATTATCGGGCTGATCATTCTGCGTGTGGATTTCGCCGTCACCATCGGCCTTCTGATCGGCTTGTGCGATCTGATGCCTTATCTCGGCACCGGAGCCGTCCTCGTTCCGTGGATCATTTACTGCTTTTTCAAAGGCAACCTCTTCCTCGGAATCGGTTTGTCCGTCCTGTACGGCCTGATCGTCGTAGTGCGGCAAATAATGGAGCCCAAAGTGCTCGCCTCAAGTGTAGGGCTGGATCCGCTCGCCGCCTTGATCGCATTGTTTGTGGGACTTAAGCTGTTCGGCGTCGTAGGACTTATCCTCGGCCCCGTGCTTATGGTAGTCCTCACGGCGGTCTATAAAGCGAAAGTCTTTCACGATATTGCCCGTTACATAAAAAATGGCCCGGCCGCGAACACGGAGGTTCGCTGACCGGGCTTTTTTTTCGACCTGCTTAATCGAAAACGGCGAAACGGCGCAGTTTGCCGTATCGCCTCTTCCGTATTTCATTTTACCTGCGGTTAATAAACATGAACCGTCCGTTTCTCATCAGCTTCTGCAGCAGAACGAGCAGCCCCATTTTAAACAAGGACCGTGTGAACGGAAGCACCAGAAGCAGCCCCGCCAAATCGGTAAGGAAGCCCGGCACGATCAGCAGCAGTCCGCCGACAAAGATGCAGACGCTGTCCAGCACGGAATCCGTCGGGTTCTGGCCCACAGACAGCTGATTGCGGGCGTAAGGCAGGAAACGGGACGCTTCCTTTCTCACGATAAGAGCCCCAAGAAGACCCGTCAGCAGAATCAGCCCGAACGTCATCCAGCCCCCAATCAGATGGGCCATACCGATGATACAAGCGATCTCAAGGACCGGCACGATAATAAAGACGGCAAGCGCAATGCGTAACAACGGCTATCCACCCCTTTGCAGCCATTCGTATAATTCAGGCACTTCTTTATCTATACGTACAGGCTTCCAAGAAAGATTCACCCAAGCATGCCTCGTAAGGCCCGTTACAAGAAGTTCTTCTCCACGCCGCACTTCGTACTCAAACTCCAGCTTCACCGTCGTGTAGCTTGTGACACGGGTCAGAATCGTTATCTCGTCGTCATATCGGGCCGGACGCACATATTTCAGTTCGGCACCGACGACCGGCAGCAGCAGCCCCAACTCCTCCATCCGCTTGTACGGAAACCCTTTGTCCCGGATATATTCCGTGCGGGCGATTTCCAGCCAGGTCAAGTAATTGGCATGGTAAACGACTCCCATCTGGTCGGTTTCCTGATACCTGACCCGGACGCCGTACGGAAACCATTCGCGTTCCTTCGTCGCTTCATTCGACACAGCCCTTCCTCCTGTCTTCATCGTTTGGGAATTTCGGATGCAATTCACTGTCCCCGCAGTTTGAAAAAAAGAGTGAACCCGCACCAGGCGGACTCACTCCTTTCTTATCCGAATCGCTTACAGGACGCGCGCACGTCCCGAGTACACGATGCCTACTTCAGGGAACAAGGTGACTTCCATGTCGTCCTTGATCAGGTCAAGGGCACGGTCGACGCCCACGATAACCGGGATACCCAGGCTCAGAGCCACTACTGCGGCGTGGGAAGTAATCCCGCCCACATCCGTGATCAGACCTGCCGCACGCTCGATAGCCGGCATGTAATCCTTGTCGGTCGTATTGGTAACCAGGATAGCGCCGTCTTTCATTTTGCTGACCGCTTCCTCGGCCGTTTCGGCCGTCACGACAACGCCTTTCGCGTGCTGGGTGCCGATACCGGTTCCTTTGGCGATCATTTCGCCGACCTGGTGAACCTTCATCAAGTTCGTAGTACCGGAGCTTCCGATCGGCACGCCGGCCGTGATCACGACGATATCGCCGAGATCCACATAGCCTTCACGGATGCTTCCGTCGACCGCTTGCTCAAACAGCTCGTCCGTCGTTTGCGCGTCCCCGTGGAGAAGGACAGGCTGCACGCCCCATACGAGGTTCAGACGGCGCATAACCTGCGGGTTGCGTGTTACCGCAACGATCGGCGCCTTCGGACGGTATTTGGATACCATTCTTGCGGTATAGCCGCTTTCCGTAGCGGTTACGATCGCTTTGGCATCCAGTTCAAGAGCGGCGTTCGCAACGGATTGGGAAATGGATTCCGTGACCGTCGTTTGCAGCGCGTGCGCTTGACGCAGGAAAATTTCGCGGTATTCCAGAGCCGCTTCCGCACGCTGTGCGATGCGGGACATGGTTTCTACCGCTTCAACCGGATATTTCCCGGCAGCCGTCTCGCCGGACAGCATAACCGCGTCGGAGCCGTCGAACACGGCGTTAGCCACGTCACTTGCTTCGGCACGGGTCGGGCGCGGATTGCGCTGCATCGAGTCAAGCATCATGGTCGCGGTAATAACCGGTTTGCCGACCAGGTTACACTTCTTGATCATCTGCTTCTGTACAACCGGTACGTCTTCCGGCGGAATTTCCACGCCAAGGTCGCCGCGGGCAACCATCAGGCCGTCGGAAACTTCCAGGATTTCATCCAGGTTGTCAACGCCTTCCTGGTTCTCGATCTTGGAGATGATCTGGATATGCGAAGCGTTGTGGCGCTCAAGCAGTTCGCGGATTTCAAGCACGTCGCTTGCTTTACGGACGAAAGAAGCGGCGATGAAATCGATGCCCTGCTCGATACCGAATATGATATCGTTAGCGTCTTTTTCCGTAATACCCGGCAGCGAGATGCTGACGCCCGGAACGTTCACGCCTTTTTTGCTTTTAATCGGACCGCTGTTCACGATGCGGCATTTGATATCGTTTCCTTGAACGGCTTCAACCGTCAGACCGATCAAACCGTCGTCGATCAGAATCGTGTCGCCGGGCTTAACGTCATCCGCCAGGCCTTCATAAGTCACGGACACGCGTTCACGATCTCCGAGAATTTCCTCGGTCGTCAGAGTAATCATCTCGCCTGCTGCCAATTCGATCGGTTCTTCTTTCAGCTTGCCGAGACGGATCTCGGGCCCCTTCGTATCCAGCAAAATGGATACGTTACGGCCTCCGAGTTCTTCGCAGGCAGCGCGGATATTTTTGATCCGGCCGCCGTGCTCTTCAAAATCGCCGTGAGAGAAGTTCAGTCTCATCACGTTCATTCCTGCCGTTACGAGCTTCTTAAGGTTTTCTTTGGACTCGCTTGCCGGTCCGATCGTACATACAATTTTTGTCTTACGCATGGTTACCCTCCTGAGTAAATGTGTATCTGCCGATTTGTCTGAATTTCAGGTACCTGTCTTCTTTAAGTTCCTCTTCCGACATTGCTAACAGCGGCTGCATGTGCTCCAGAACGGCCGCTTTAATATTCGCTGACTGGAGCTCCAGATCACGATGGGCACCACCCTGCGGTTCAGGGACGATGCTATCGATAACGCCTAATTCCGCAATATCTTTGGCGGTGATTTTCATCGCTTCGGCGGCTTGCAGGGATTTGGATGCATCGTTGTACAAAATGGATGCGGCCCCTTCGGGACTGATAACCGAGTAAATGGCATTCTCAAGCATCAGCACCCGGTTGCCGACGCCAAGCGCGAGCGCTCCGCCGCTACCCCCTTCGCCGATCACGACGCAGACGACAGGCACGCGAAGACCGGCCATGACAAGCAGGTTGCGCGCAATCGCTTCCCCTTGGCCCCTCTCTTCGGCGGCGTTGCCCGGAAACGCGCCTTTCGTATCGATGAACGTAATGACGGGACGGCCGAACTTGTCCGCCTGTTTCATCAGACGAAGGGCTTTACGGAAGCCTTCCGGATGCGGAGAGCCGAAGTTGCGGGCAATGTTGTCCTTCGTGTCCTTGCCCTTCTGATGACCGACAACCGTAACGGGAAGCCCGTCCAGCTTGGCGACGCCGCCGATAATGGCCAGATCGTCCCCATACAGACGGTCTCCGTGAAGCTCCACGAAGTCCGTAAAGATTCTCTCTATGTAGTCGATCGTCGTCGGACGCTGCGGATGCCGGGCAAGCTGCATTTTCTCCGATGCGGACATCGTGGAATACAATTCCTGCTGCAGCTCGGCATACCGTTCCTCAAGACGCCGGATTTCATCCGTGAAATCGATTTTCTTTTCTTCACCGAAACGCTTCAGTTCGTCAATTTTGCTGCGAAGCTCGGTCAGTGGCTGCTCAAATGACAATTCACCCGCCATAATTCGCATCCCCTTTCATCACGTGCATATCAAGCAGTTTGATCAGCATTGTCCGCATGTCTTTGCGGGCCACGACCTTGTCCACCTGTCCGCGCAGAAGGTTGAATTCCGCGGTTTGGAAGTTGTCGGGCAGTTTCTGCCTGATCGTCTGCTCGATGACACGCCGGCCGGTAAAGCCGAACGATGCCGCGGGCTCCGCGATAATAATATCGCCGAGCATGGCAAAGCTTGCCGAAACCCCTCCGAAAGTCGGATCGGTAATGACGGAGATAAACAAGCCGCCTTCTTCGTCCAGCTTCTGAATAGCCGCGCTCGTTTTAGCCATTTGCATCAGACTGAGAATGCTCTCCTGCATGCGGGCACCGCCCGAGGTCGAAAACAGAATGAGCGGATACTTCTTCTGGATGGCGCTCTCGATGGCGCGTGTCAGCTTCTCGCCAACGACGGAACCGAGGGAGCCGCCCATAAAGTCAAAACTCATCGCGCCAAAGACGACCGGATATCCGCCGATCGTACCTTCACCGGTAACGACGGCATCCTTCAGGCCGGTCTTGTCCTTCGCTTTGGTGATTTTATTCTCATAATCCGGAAAACTGAGCGGATCTTCCGAAACCATGTTCTCGTCATACTCGAACAGACGCCCTTCATCGAGGGTCATCGTCATACGTTCCATCGCATTTAATTTGTAATGATAATTGCAGGACGTACAGACTTTCAAGTTCTTCTCAAGCTCTTTACTGTATTGAATAGTTCCGCAGCGCGGACATTTATTCATCAGCCCTTCGGGTATATCGCGTTTCGCTTTCTCGGAAGGGATAGTTGCATATTTGCGTTTCTGAAAAAGATCCTTTAGCACATTTGCACCTCTCTGGCTTACAATTTCCGCTCCAGCCGTTCGCTGCGGAGGTTTCGTAAAACACGCCTTCGCAACCGCTGCGGTCAGCGATGTAAAATGGTGTTGAGTACTTCTTGAACCTCTTCCACTTCACCCTCGGGAACCACGATTTCAAATTGGTTCTTGGTCATGGAGATTGCTCTGATTTGGACCAGAAACCCCTCCTCCGACAGGCGTTGCTTTATACGCTCCGCAATTTTGGCGGTGGGGGCAATATAAATCACGGTCCACATGGGGATATACCTCCTCAACAGTACCCGGGTAAAATGGATAGCGCCAAAATGAAAATGACGCGGCAGCGTATCTCTAGCCTTCACTTTCCGTTCTCGCAAGTCTATACAATGGAATAATGATAACACAACCTCTAATTTTACCGCAAGGAAGGGTTGTCTTCCACAGGAGGACGCGGATGAATTTACATCGGTTACGAAGAATGGAAAAAGAAGGATTAAACAAGCCGCACTGCCGCATTCATAGCCCGATTACCAAGGCATTTCCCCTGTGAGATATTCCCTAGCCTGCATCTCCCGACAAAAAAAACTTCCCACGCCCGCGGGCTGGTGAAGTTTTTGTGAATCGGACACGCAGACGTTATCGCCGCGGTCCAGGCCGCTTCGCCTAGGGCGGCGCTCGACCGTTCGGACACCTGCCGCAGTTAAATCCGGCTATGCAGGCTCTTTCGTATACGCACCGGTCTCGCCGGTTTCGCTGGTTTCGCAAAGTTCCTCGATATAAGCCGAATCGGGTTTGTTTTGATGAGCGATTCTGGCGAATGCCGCTGCGGCCAGCCCGGCCACGAGATCGTCGAGAAACACGTGAATCTCCCGCCGATGGTCGTCGAGATCGCGGTTAACGCCTATTTTCCGCTTATCCAGATAGCCGAAGCTCGTCAGTCCGATCATACCATACACATGTACAATTCCCAAAGCCGGCGTCTCGTCCCCCCCGTACAGGGGCTCGTCCGCTTCCAAAATGCTTTGCAGCGGTTCCGGAAGAAGCTTGCGTTCCGTCAGCTCGTCCAGTGCGATACCGGTCATCAGGGTGTGCTGTACTTCGCGTTTGGCAAGCACCGTCATCACGCTCTCCAGGCAAACCTCTGTCGTCAAAGCCTTGTTATACGGCTTCTGGAGCTGAGAACGATTTCGCCAATACTTTCCGCGGTTACACCTCTTTCCCGCAGCATTTGCAGCACCAGTTCCGCACTCATGCTACATTTCTCCCTTATCCGGCTGTTAACGCGCGGCCGCGGACAGGCTGTCGTTTTTGGCAGTTTTACAAATATATGCCGGAAAATGGAGGATTATTTCACCTTTACACAATCTTTGCCCATCAGCTGTTCGATCGAACGGAACAGCTCCGGAGAAGGCTTGACGCGGTATTGGCCGCTCAAAGCCAGCAGCCGCTGGGTGCGCTCGTAAAACAGCGCGACTTCCAGCGGACCCGCGTGAAGCTGCAGCAGCTCCTGCAGCTTCACAAGGTTATGCGGCTCTTCCATATGAGCCGCAATCTTGACGTACACCCGCTGCCGGGGCGTCCCGGCGGGTGTGCCCTGCGCGGCGGGGCGCCGTGACTCATCCGCAGGCTTGGCTGCGGATGAGCGCTGCGGATGAGCGCTGCCGCGGTCTGCGGCTCGCCCGGACGAGCCGGGCCGGCCTGCGTCCGCGCCGGTCGAGCCCGCGTGAGCGCTGGCTCCGCCGCCCGGACGCGGGCCGCCGTCTTGCCCGCCGCGGGCTTCGCCGGCTGCAGGGCCGGGCTCTCCGGCGCCATAGCCGACGGCTCCGCGGCGTGTCTCGCGCACCACGCTGGAGCCGCGCGCAGAGCCTGCGGAACGGCCGGGCGCCTGCGCGCCTCCGGTGGCCGCGTCCGCCCGGCCGCTGCCTTCGGCAGCCCGTGCGCCGCCGCTTACGCCCGCTCGGGCGCCGGCTTCTCCGCCCGTGCGCGTGCCGGCGCCCGGGCTCACGTTCGCGCCGCTGCCTGCTCCCGGGCCTCCGCCCGGCTGCCCGCTGCGGGCGTTCCCGGCCGCAGCGCCGCGCCCTCCTTGGGGCGCAGCTCCGGCTCCCCGCGGCGCACTGCCGCCGGAGGCGGATTGGCCGCCCGGACGCAGCGGGCGGCGCTGCCAGCGGCGGACGGCCGGATCGTCCGGCGCGGCCAGCGCTTCCGCCAGCAGCTTCGGCGGATCTTCGTCCTGCAGTTGAAGCTTCGCTTTGACAAGGACGACGCTGCCTTTCTGCACGAGCGGAGCATGTTTTTTCCACGCTTCCGGGAACAAGACCACTTCGACCCGCGCAATCCGGTCTTCCAGATCCATGAAGGCCATAGGCTGGCCTTTCTTCGTGACGATCGTTTTGCTGGAGACAACCATACCCGCCACGATAACTTCGCTGTTATCGGCATAATCCTGCAAATAATGCAGCGGGTCCGCTTCCAGGTCCTGCAACAGCTCTTGATGGTCATCAAGCGGATGACCGGATATATAAAGTCCCAGCAGCTCACGTTCATACTCCAGCTGCTGTGTGCGGGAAAGCTTGGCAACCTGCGGAATCTCCACTTCCCAGTTCGGTTCCTCAACGAAGCCGAATAAGTGAAGCTGCAGATCATCCCGCTCTTTCCGCCATTTCACAGCCGCCTCCACCGTATCGTCCAGCATAGCGACAAATTGGGCTCGGTGACCGGGAAAGCCGTCAAGCGCCCCTCCCTGAATGAGAGATTCGATCACGCGTTTGTTGCAGACGCGCAGATCTACTCTCCGGCAGAAATCGAGCAGGCTTTCGTAAGGTTTCTCCCGCCGTTCCTTGAGAATCGCTTCTATAGCGTTCGTGCCGACGTTTTTGATCGCCGCCAGGCCGAAGCGGATGGCTCCCTTACCGCCATGAGAAGCGCCGGCATCGCTCTTGGCGGATCCCCCGGAATCCCCAGTTATCCGGTTTTCTTCCTTGGAACGAATGCTTTCGGCCCTAACGGCGGCTTCCTCGGAGTTCTTATCTCCGTTGTCCGTCCCTGCATGCCCTTCGCCTGTCTCTTCCGCAGCTTGCGGGGATGCTTTGGGAGCGACAGGCGTAAAATTAACGCCGCTCTCATTCACATCCGGCGGCAGCACTTCAAGCTTCATCCGTCTGCATTCGTCGACATATTCGGCCGTTTTCCGGTGATTACCGACGACGGCCGTCAGCATGGAAGCCATAAAATGCCGCGGATAATGTGCCTTTAAGTACGCTGTCTGGAAAGCCAGCACGCCATAAGCGGTTGCATGCGCACGCGGGAACCCGTAATCCGCGAACCGGACGATCATGTCATAGACGCCGTTCGCCTCTTCCTCCTTATAGCCTAACCCGACGCTGCCTTCCACGAAGTGTGCGCGCTGCTCGTCCAACACTTCGCGCTTCTTCTTGGAAACGGCACGACGGAGCAGGTCCGCTTCGCCGAGCGAAAATCCCGCCATGACCGAAGCGATCTGCATGATCTGCTCCTGATAGACGATAATGCCGTACGTATCCTTAAGGATCGGCACCAGCGCTTCATGCGGAATCTGCGGCTGCGTCAGCCCGTGCTTGCATTCGATGTACCGGGGGATAAACTCCATCGGACCCGGACGGTACAAGGCGTTAACGGAAATGATATCTTCAAATCCCGATGGCTTCAAATCCCGAAGCACCTTGCGTATTCCCGGAGACTCCAGTTGGAAAATACCGGTTGTCTCCCCTTTCCCGAGAAGCTCGTACGTCAAAGGATCGTTATCCATGTCCAGCTTCGCCAAATCCAGCTTGATGCCTTCCTGCTCCTCAATGGATTTCAAGGTCCGCTCGATGATGGACAAGGTCCGCAGGCCGAGAAAATCCATCTTCAGCAGACCGATGGCCTCCAAATTCTCCATAGAGTATTGGGTCAGCGGTGTTTGGCCGGTTCCCTCCTGTAAGGGAACATAGTGTGTCAGCGGTTCGCGCGAAATGACAACTCCCGCGGCATGTGTCGAAGCGTGACGCGGCATGCCCTCGACACGTTTCGCCATATTCAGCAGTTCTGCGGTTTTAGGCTGTTTCGCGGCCAGCTCCTTCAGATCCGGGTTTACTTTGAGGGCCGCTTCCAGCGTCATGCCGAGCTGTCCCGGAATCATTTTCGCGGCGCGGTCCACTTCGTTGTACGGAACGTTCAGCACCCGGCCCACATCGCGTACGGCGGCCTTGGCGGCCATCGTCCCGAACGTGATGATCTGAGCGACGTGTTCCTGCCCGTACTTCTGCACGACATAATCGATAACTTCGTCCCGCCGCTCGTCGTTAAAGTCAATATCGATATCCGGCATCGTGACCCGCTCCGGGTTCAGAAAACGCTCAAAGAGCAGCTTATACCGGATTGGGTCCACATCGGTAATCCGGAGCACGTACGCAACGAGACTTCCTGCGGAAGACCCCCTTCCGGGTCCCGTCATAATACCGTGCTCATGCGAGAAGCGGATAAAATCCCAAACGATGAGAAAATAATCCGAGAATCCCATGCTCTCGATAACGCCAAGCTCGTAGGAAAGCCTCGTCTCCAGCGTCTGCCGGTATTCCCCCTGCAGGTCATTCCAGCCCGGCTGATTTTCGTAGCGCCGTGCAAGCCCCTCCGTGCACAGCTCCCTGAGGTATTCTCCCGCGCTGAGCCCCTCGGGGATCGGTTTGAATTTCGGCAGGATGGACTGGTCGAAATTCAAAACCAGTTCGCACTTCTTCGCCACAAGCAGCGTATTGTCGAGCGCCTCGGGTACATGTGCGAACAGCTTGCGCATCTCGTCTTCGCTTTTCAGGTAAAGCTGGCTCGTCTCGAACTTGAGCCGCTGGGGATCGTCCACCGTCTTGCCGGTTCCGATGCACAGAAGCACATCCTGCACCACATGATCCTGTTCCCTGACGTAATGCACGTCGTTGGTGGCGACAAGCGGGATGCCCGTCTCTCGGCTCAGCTCGATCATGCCTTGCATGACTTTTTTCTGCTCGATGGACCCGTGATCCTGAATCTCAAGATAAAAATCTTCGCCGAAAATAGAACGATACCGCTCGGCGGCCGCTTTTGCCTGTTCCTTGCGGTCGTGAAGCAGATGCTGGGACACCTCTCCCCCCAGGCATGCGCTCAGACAAACAAGCCCTTCCGAATAGCGGGCGAGGTGGTCGTGATCAATGCGCGGTTTATAGTGGAACCCTTCCAGATGACCGACCGAGCACAGCTTCATCAGGTTCTGATAGCCCTGCATGTTTTTGACCAGCAGAATGAGATGATAGATCGGCTGCTCCTGCCGCGTTCCCTTGGTGCGGATCGTCCCTTCCGTAAAATAAGCTTCGCAGCCCAAAATAGGCTTGATGCCCTTGGCCCGGCACGCCTTATAAAACGGTACAGCCCCGTACATGACGCCATGATCCGTCAGCGCAAGTGATTTCATGCCCAGCTGCGAGGCGGTTTCCACGAGGTCCTGAATGCGGGCGGCCCCGTCAAGCAGGCTGTATTCACTGTGAACATGCAGATGTACAAACGAATTCATGGCCATTACTCCTCCGAAACTTCCTTTCTTCTATTCTATCACAATTTTCAAAAAGGCGAAAATGCGTTCGCCCCGAAAAAAATTTAACCTCCGTCCCGTTTTTATCTTTTAAAAAAACCGCCTGCACCCGAAAGGGCAGACGGTTTTGGTTGTCATTTTGCTCCCATGCGGCCTCAGCGGGAGCTTCTTTTTGTCCCGGGTTGGACGGTTCGGCACTCGGTGCCGGAATGCGCACCCGGAGTTTTCCGCTCCGCGCGAAGATCACAGCAACGCGGTGCTCGGCGTCACATGACGTTGGTCAACCACGGCCGCGCCACGCCGGAAACGGCAAGCAGCCTGACTTTTCCTCTTTCTCGCCGCTTGATTACCGGTAAGAATCCAGAAGTGCCTTAAATACTTTGCCGGAGCGCTCGATCTGCCTGATCGGCACGCTGTAGGACAGCCGGAAATGTCCGCCTCGTCCGAAGCCGCTTCCCGGCACAATCAGAAGGCGATGCTCCTGCACCGCTTTCAGGCAGAACTCGACGTCGTCGGCAATCGGTGTCTTCGGGAAGATGAAGAAGCCTCCCTGCGGCACGGTGAATTCATAACCGGCCTCCTGCAGCACGCCGACCATAAGATCGCGCCGCTTGCGGTATTCCTGCTGCTCGACGGCGAGCGTATCCATACGCGTAATGACACGCTGCATCATAACCGGCGCGTTGACAAATCCGAGCGTGCGGTTGCTGAAAACGAACGCCTGGGCGAGCAGCTGCGCATCGTCTGCCGAAGCGTCTACCGCGACGTAACCGAGACGCTCTCCGGCGATTCCGAGGTCTTTGCTGAACGAGCTGACGAGAATCGTACGCCCGTATGCCGCAAACGGGTTCGGCGGAACCGCGTCGTAGACCAGTTGGCTGTACGGATCGTCGTACACCATGTAGATCAGGCCGCCGTGTTTTTTCTCGCCCTCGGCGAGTACTTTTCCCAATTCGTTCAAATTGTCCTGCGTAAGAAGCGTGCCGGTCGGATTGCCCGGCGTGTTGATAATGATCGCGCGTGTTTTCTCCGTGATCGCCCCGGCCACACGTTCCGTATCGACGCTGAAATCGTCCGCGAGGGGAACATGAACCGCCACGCCGCCGTGATTGTCGGCATAGTAGTCGTATTCCACGAAGTAAGGCGTCAGCAGAATCACTTCATCGCCCGGATTCAGGATGCTTTTCAGGACCACGTTCAGCCCTCCGCCCGCTCCGACCGTCATGACGATATGTTCGGGCTTGACGCTGCCTCCGTAACGGCCGTTAAGATAATCCGCCACTTTCTGTCTTGCCGAAGGCAGCCCCTGGTTCGGAATGTACTGGTGCTTGCCCAGCTCGCCGCTGTTTACCGTATCGGCCAGTGCTTTCAGGAAAGCCTCGGGCGGCTCGACTACCGGATTTCCGAGCGAGAAATCGTACACTTCGTCGGCTCCGTAAATGTCGATCAGCCGCTTCCCTTCATCGAAGAGTTTGCGGATCCAGGAGCCTTTTTCAAGCTGGCCTGCGAGTTTTTCGGAAATTGCGCCTTTCGCTGGAGATGTCATAGCGTTGCTCCTTTAAACCATTTTATTTTTGTAAACGAAAAGAAGATTTAATCTCCCGATGGTGCCGTTTCATCCTCCGGCCTGTTAAGCAGGTCTTCAAGGAGTGTCAGCAGCTTGCTGTTCTCCTCCTCCGTGCCTATGCTGATCCGGATTTTGTCCTCAAGCAGCGGGGAATCGAAATGCCGGATGTACACGTGCCGCTCCGCGAGCCACTCCGTAATCCTTCTTGCGGATAATCCCGATCCGGCCGGAGGCGTGCAGAGCAGGAAGTTCGTCTCCGAATCGGGAACGGCAAAACCGAGGCTGCGGAGACTGCCGCCCAAGCTGCCTCTGGACGCGCGGATACGGCCGACGGTTTCGTCGAAATAGGACCGGTCCCTCAGCGCGGCGGCCGCGATTGTTTGCGTAAGCATACTTACATTGTAGGAATCTTTGCATTTGTCGAGCGCCTCGATCAGAGCCTCGTCCGCAAACGCATAGCCGAAGCGAATTCCGCAAAGCGAATACGATTTAGATAACGTGCGCAGAATCAGCAGGTTCGGACAGGAGCCGATCAGCCTCAAGGCGCTCGCTTCTCCGTCGGCAAAATCGATATAAGCTTCATCTACGATCAGAAGCCCTTTGTATCGGCCGGCAAGCTCTTCAATCACATCCACGGACACTAGCAATCCCGTAGGGGCATTGGGATTTACGAGAATGATGGCCTGGGAAGGAACGGTGAGCAGAGCTTCCGTATCGATGCTGAAATCATCCCGGGTCGGTACGAATTCGCAGTGCACCCGGTGGATGTCCGCCGCGGTCCGGTAGAGCGAATAGGTCGGATACGGCAGGGCGATGGTGCTTCCCTCCTCCAGGAACGCTTTGAACAGGAGAGAAATGATCTCATCGGAACCGTTGCCGCAGAACACCTGATTGCGGTTTACCCCGTAAATCTCCGCCAGCACTTCCCTTACGGGCTCGGCCGTCGCATTGGGATAGCGCCTCAGCAAAGCGTAATCGAAACCTGCCAGCGCTTTCCTCACATCGGGTGAGGGCGGATAAGGATTTTCGTTTGAGTTGAGCTTGATGACCTGCTGCTCCGCTTCCGGCTGAAAGCCGGGTATGTAGGGAGCCATACTGCGAATGTGGGCTTTGGCGTACAAGAAACCTGCCTCCTTTGCTCCTGGCGATCTCCGATAAAATTTCTTTTAATCAGTATAACGCAATTTCCCGGAGATTCTAGCAAAAAAATATAGACCGGAGCCGTTCTGCAAGAATCCCCGGCTTTGTCTCTTTTCTCTATCATAAACGTTCACGGAACTTCATAGACTTTACCAAAGGGACCCTAATAAAACCGCACAGAAGTCCAAAAAAGAAAGAAGGGAATCAGGTGACGGGCTTTGTCACTTCCGCGATACTCAATTTTTTCGTAGCTTTCGGCGTCGTTATGGGAGGAAGCATGCTGGCGGGAATCGGCTCGGTTCTGTCGCTCCAGCCCCCGACCTATAAGATGCTGCTTATCGCCGAGAACATTAAAATTTGGGCGATGGTCGCCGCAATCGGAGGCACGATCGACCCCATCCGGATGATCCAGGACAACTTTCAGGACGGGCAGCTTTCTCCCGCTTTCAAGCAAATTCTGCTGATCATCAGCGCCTATATCGGGGCGCATACGGGCACATCGCTCATCCAGATGATCTGCAAGGGGGGCGGGCAGTCTTGAAAATGCCCAGCTTCGATCGTTACCCCCGCTTCCTCGCGGGTATCGGGCTTTTTTTAGCGGGGGGGATTGTGGGCAGCGCCGTGTTTCTAAGCTTGTATCATCATACCTACAACGTGCTTGTGATCGAGAACTGGAACCTAAAAAAAGAAAACAACGGACTTCAACTGGATATCGAAACGCTGAACAAATTCAAAAACAAACAAGGACTAATCACGCGTGTGACCGTCCATTTGTACAATGATATTCAGCATCCGCTGGAAAGCCATGTTCAGAAAGCGCTGGAGGACCGGGTCAAAAGGGATCTGAAAATCGTCGAAGGGCAGAAGCTGGGGGAAATCCGGGATTCGCCCCAATTGTACGAACGCCTTATCGCGAACAAAACGTATTACGGCGTAATCGATAAAGACTACATCGTCAATGTCAAAGCGATGGCGCTCGTACAATCGGAGCTGACCGTGTGGATTACGGCGGACGAACCGAAGAAGCAAGCTCTTCCCGACAAAGGAACGATCGTGCCGGATCACGACGCCTTTAACGGCTCTTACTAGCCTTTCCTATTAAAATAGGCAGGACAGGCTGCAAACGGGCGTTACAGCTCGAAACGGGCCAGAGCGATCTCCCGGAAAGCCTCTTTATTCGCGGAAGCGGCCGGAATTTCGGCAAACAGCTCGTCCGCATGGTGCAGATACAAGTTCTGAATCGTACGCGTGTATTCGATACAGCCGGAGTCCACGACATACTGGACGCACTGCGGCTTATGTTTTAAAAATTGAGGCTGGTCGATTTCACCGTTGTAATACTGCCGGATAACCGGGAATTCCGTGTCTTCCTCGTCCAGCAGGAACAGGACCGGAATGGTTTTCTTCTTCTGCACGAGATCGTTCTTGTAGTCGAAGCGGAGCAGATCGCTCAAATCGTTGTCGAGCTGAGCCATCAATCCCATGTAGACGGCCAGACGGTTCAGCTTGCCGACGGTATCTTCATCGGCGTTCGCATCCGTGCAGGCGTAGCCCATGTACAGAGCCAGTTGAACCAGCGTTCCGGATTTGCGCTGAACCATTCCCACATAGTCTTCTTCCGTCTGCACGGCATTCGTCACGTCCAGGTGCTGGCCGTTAATCGCCTCCGTAATAAATTCGCATACTTTGGCGGGATCGGGCAGAGGGGCGGCCGGGTATTGGCGGCGCAAGGCTCCGAGTTCGGAGACGGACGCCGTCACGAGTCCCGTGTATACGTTCAGCGCCTGCTCCTGCGGCACGGTCATCCACGGCTTCTCCGTATTGTCCTGATCCTGGATATCGTCCATGATATCCAGCGCAAGCAGCATAAGCTCGGTCAATGCGGCGGCCCGGTGAATGGCCGGATTGCTTCCGCCGAGCAGATCGTGAACACTCCAGGTGAGTTCCCCCCAGATGGAATGCTCTTCTTTCTTGTCCGCCACGCTTTTTAACAGCAATTCTTTCAAGGAAGGTACGGTAAAATAAGTTTCAATGAGATCCTGAATATCGCTCCAAACTTCAGCCTTCATACTGCACCGCCTTTTAGGGATTGGTCAACGCTTGATTTGTAAAAACTTCTCGATAGCCTGAGCCCGGGATTTCACCCCGAACTTGTCGTAGATCTTGCGCACGTAGTTATCCACCGACCGCTTGCTCATATGAATCTCGTCGGCAATCTGCTCATTGGTGGCGCCTTTGACGATCTGGTTCATGATGTTGATTTCCTCGTCGGTCAGACTCGACAAATCATCGTCCGGGTGGCTGAGCCTCATCTGATGCAGGAGGGAGATCGGAATGACGGACTGCCCTTCCTTCAAGGCCCGCATCATGTTGCGGATCTGGTCCTCGCTCGAGTCTTTGGACATGATGCCGCAAACGCCGAGCTCCAGAAGATTGTTCAGAATCGGCATATAATCGATGCCCGTGAAAATCACGATCTGAACGTCCTTGTTCAATTCCCTCATCTTGACCGCGACTTCCATGCCCGTTAAATCCGGAAGGTGAAAATCGAGAAAAATGATGGAAGGATTGAGCTCCACCATCATTTCGACGCCCATTTCCCCGGTCGTCGCGACGCCGACCACTTGAATATTCTCCTCCTGCTCCAGAATAAACTTTGTGCCGTAAGCCATGGCGGGGTGGTCATCAACTATTAGGATATGTTGTATTTTGTTCATGTCGGTATGCCTTCCTTTATAGGGATCTGAATTCTGACTTCAACGCCTTTACCCGTCATGGATTCCATTGTGAACTGTCCGTTTAAATGCAGGACCCGGCCTTTCATCTGCTCCAGGCCCATACCGGAACGGCCGACCGTCTTGCCTGACGACGAATTCGGTTTAAATCCGATACCATCGTCTTCATAGTGAATACTAACTTCGTTCCCGCTTGCGACAAGCCGGATGAAAAGCCTGCTGGCCTGCGAATGTTTCTTCGCATTTGTAATCAATTCTTGAATGACGCGGAAAATATGACGTTTCGCCTCATAATCGAGATTCTCCATCGCCGTCGTCTTTCCTTCCGTCACGAACTGAATTTCGTAATCGCCGAGACTCGACTCGGTATCCACGAGGTTCTGCAGCGCCCGGACAAGCCCGATATTTTTAAGCAGATAAGGGTTCAGCTCGAAGCAGCACTGCCGCAAATTCATATTGATCAGTTCCAGGTGATTCAAAATATCTTTAAGCTGCCGGTGTTCATCGGGATTAAGCATCTGCTTCTGAAGATTTTTCAATTTCCGTTGAACGAAGAAAATATCCTGCATCGTCGTATCGTGCAGATCGGTCGCGATTCGCGTCCGTTCCTTCTCCTGAAGGTCGAACATCGTTTTGCGGAACCAGACATATTCCTCGCTGCCTTCCTGGTTGGGAAGCTCAGAGGCCAGCTCCAGCAGCTTCATGTTCAGCTTGCGGATCAGATACAAGTTCTCCAGGCTGACGGATAAATACGAGATAATGAGGCTCAGCCATTCGGTCTCTTCCCGGTTCATGAACGTGTTCGTTTTTTTCTTCGTCATGACTAGAAAGGAGATATACTCTTCATGCCCTTTGATGAACGTCCGCGTATAATCGGAATCAAACCAGTCGTTTCCCATGACCCGGCGTCGTACTTCCTTCTCGTCAATGCTGCCTTCACTGATAATTTCCAGATTTCCATCCGCGTATTGGATCACGATCGCTCCCCCTAGCACCTGCAAGGTATCCACGATATCAACCAGGATAATGTCTCTCAACTCACGAAAATTTGTAATTCCGCCAAGATCGTTCGCGATCTTTTTCAGCGCCTGCTGCAGGTAATATTTCCTGGGAAACATAATCTTCTCAAGCCTGGTGGCGAAATATTCGAGAGAATAGGTGACGAAAGTAAGCACGATTAAGGTCGTCAAGAAGCTGATGACCAAATGCTTGAGACTTGCATCCTTCTGGAAAATGAAGTAATTGACAATTACCAATACCCCACTGGGCAGAGTGGAAATAAAGGCCGTGTAGTAGATTCTCCTCAATATAATTTCGAGATCATACAGCTGCTTGGACATCATCAAATAACCGAAAACAACCGGAAAGATCATCACAAACCACCCGCTGTAATATGAAAACGCAAGCTCTTGTTTAAGAATTAACCTTGGCAGGAAAGTAAGAAAGACCAACGGAAAAAATGAACAGGTGAGAGCAATTACAACCGTCTTAATCACCGTAAACAAATAATCATTCGTTTTTCGGTACTTAATGTACAAGTATGCCAGCAGCGCCAGATTCAGTGTAAATCCCAAGATGAAAATAAAAATGGTTCCGTAATAAACTTCGGAATAAAATTCAAATTCGGCAGAGGGCAGAAACATCACTGCCTGTATCCCGGTAAAAATAATCAGTCCTACATAAACATATTTCATAAAATAGGTCGGCAAGCTGAAGCTTGATCTCTCTTTAAAAAACATAATAAGAAAGTGAAGAAACACAAAAGGGAGAGCAGCGACCAGGGTCATAGTCACTCCTTTAGCCAGAATGTCCGCCCGTGTCGAGGCGCCTATGGCCATAAAAATCAGCGCAATATTTGCAAATACTACGGAAAGCATGGAAGCCGATACTGAATTTGCTATTCGAGTATATAAGAAATAAGCAAACAAAAAAGCGAAGATTTCTCCGATCAATGAAAGAATATCAATCGTCATCGACGTGGAGTATTCCTTCAGAGAAAACTCCATGGTTTGACCGTCTCTTTGAATAGTGATTTTGTCCGCTTGTTCTATACTGTGATATTTTTGCACAGTCGCATGTTCCGACGGATCTTTACCATCAATGGAAATTACAATATCGTTAGTTTTAAAACCAACCTTATCGCCGATGCTTATTTTCTCTAATCCTGCTATGTACCATTGCCCTGCCGCATTCTGATCCGCCAGTATTCCTAAGTAAGGATATCGGTAAGCTACTTTAAAAAAAGCAACCTGCAGGAAAACGATTACTAATAATAGCAAGATGACCCATTTCTTTTTGTAATTCATTAAAATCACCTTTTCTATTTCCAGTTTTTATTGTAGTATAGGTAATAAGTTATATATCCTGAACAAAGCGAGGTGTCTGTCATGCAAACGGCAGTACTATGGTCCCGCGAACTGAAACAAGCTGTCAAAGAAGCAGTTGGTTCCAAATCCGCATCCGCATCCTCCGAATCTCTAACTAAGATGGAAGTGAATTCCTTACAGAAAGCTTTGGCAAGCGAAAAACCAGAAGTAAGATATATTATGTGGTAAACCTATCCACATCATAGCAAAAAACAAAAAGATTGCCTATCAGCTCACTGCTGATAGGCAATCTTTTTTATGGTTCGTATGCACTAGACTGCATATATGCGCAAGCTTGATTGCGTACTTGTTCACGGAACAGGGCTGATTGCACCACCGAACACGCTTTTAAGACATCTGTTCCCGGGTACGTCTTTAATCCAAGACCTAGTTTTTTCCATTATTATCCTTCTTTTCTTGCGCATCAGTGAAAATTATTTTGCATCCTTGCGAAACAAAATTGCGCTGATTCTGTAAGGTTTTAAAGATAATATAAAAGTATACATTTTTATCCATAGACCAGAACTTAGGAGTGTTATTTATGACCCAGTACCAATTCGATAACTTTTTTGAAGATCTTCTCAAAGATACGCTGATCGAAAAGTTCGAAACTGTGGAAGTACCACGGCTGCAGCTGGAATCCTCCTGGGAGAAACTGCAGCAAAAATTAGAGATCAGCAACTAACCCGTGTTGTGTCTTCTTTAATGATTAGATATCTATTCGACAGAAAGAATTAAATCCCTTTTTTACTCTTGACAGCCGGTTGCCCTTAGAGGCCCCGGCTTCGTTGCTTTTTCCAAGAAAAATCGGTACAGTTAAGGCAAAACAATCTGTAGGGGGCTTTCCGTACATGTTAGAAACGGTTCAAATCGTACTGTCTACGCTTATTTTTATTACCCTGCTCTTCTCGGTCGTCTTCAGCTTCCGCTCCCGCCGGAAAACCGATCCAAAGCAAAGAGGCACCAACGCCGCGCTGATGAATATCAGCATGGGGCTGATGCTTATTCTTATTGCCGTGACGCAGCTGTTCTTCCTCTCGGACACGCCGGTGCGCCGAATATTCGGGACGGTCTGCCTGCTGCTCGGACTGTTTAACCTGTTTGCGGGAATCCGCAATTATACGTATTTCTCCCGTATGTCCCGCTGATCAGACGCCGTCGATAAACTGGGCCGTCAACATCGCCCGGCACACCAAAGTGCCCGCATGGTAAATCTGCACATCGATTTTGCCGAATTTACGGCTCACTTCCAGAATGTTGGGCCGGATCTGGATCTCGCTTTCGATCTGCACCGGTTTGATAAAGTAGGTCGACATGTTATCCATCACGAGGTCCCCCTTCTTGACGGTCTGCACGACGCGGTACGCCGCTTCCGTCATGAGAGTGGTCAGGACCCCTTCCGAAACCGTCCCCAGGTGATTCGTCATCTGGGGCGTTATCGTTCCGCGGAACACCACGTTCCCTTGTTCGTCCCGGAACTCCTCGAATCTTCCCCAAATAAGATCCTCGAACGTCTCCCCGTTCTGCGGCTGTTTCTGGATATACTGCATCGCCTTGAGCACGTCATTGCGGTTGATCACGCCGAGCATTTTGCGGTTGCCGTCCACGACCGGCAGCAGCTCGATCCCTTCCCATACCATCATATGGGCGGCGGAAGCGACGGAGGTCTGCGGGCTGACCGTCAGAGGATTCCGCGTCATCAGGCGGTCGACGGTCTGGCCGGCATCGGCGCCCAGCATATCTTTGGGGGCCACAAGTCCGATAACGCGGTTCCACTCGTCCGTGACGGGAAACCGACTGTGCCCCGTCTCTTCGACCAGCGCGCGCCATTCCTTGACCGAGCTGTTCGCTTTCAAAGCGAAAACATGCGGGTTCGTCGTCAAGATATCCTCGACGAGCAGAATTTTTTTCTTGATCAGCCGGTCGTAAATGGCGCGGTTAATCATCGAAGCCACAGTGAAGGAGTCATAGCTGCTCGATATGATGGGAAGCTCCAGCTTATCCGCCAGCTTCGTCATCTCGGGGCTCGTATGGAAACCGCCCGTAATCAGAACACCCGACCCCTGCTCCAGAGCCAACCTGTGCACTTCCTCCCGGTTGCCCACGATAAGAAGCGAGCCCGCCTCCACATACCGCATCATCGCATCGAGTTCCATGGCCCCGATCACAAACTTGTGCAGCGTCTTCTCCAGACCGTTCATGCCGCCGAGCACTTCGCCGTCCACGATGTTCACGACTTCTTCAAAGGTCAGCTTATCGATATTGCGGCGTTCCCGCTTGCCGACCCTGACCGTGCCGACTCTTTCCTTCGTGGAAACGAGGCCCTGATTCTCCGCTTCTTTAATAGCGCGGTAAGCGGTGCCTTCGCTCACTTCGAGCTGATCCGCAATTTTACGGACGCTGATCTTGCTTCCGATCTTCAGGCTCTCGATATGGCGGAGAATCTGTTCGTGCTTCGTTAACGACTCTGTTCCCGTTTCGTCCAACTGTACTACCCCCGTCCGATTCACTGTATTAGTCTGTTAAGTTTATTATAGACGAAGAAAAACCAAACGAAAAGCGCGGAAAGCGCCGTCCGTCTGGTTTTTCTTCGCTGCCTGTATCATCTCCGCGTGTTCACGGGACTTACGGTGTCCGGTGTGTCAGCGGTGTTTGCGGCGCCCGCCGGATACTTTACTTGCGCAGGTCCAGCATTTTCTTGCCCTGCAGCCGCTGCTCCATCCGCCAGCGCTTCATCCGCTTGACGCGGACGATTTCCTGCCGGGTCTCCTCATCGACACCGAGCAGTTCGTGCAGATGAGCCGCGATGATAAGCAGGGCGAAACAGATCCAAAGCGCGCCGAACACCGTCGGCAGGGTAAAGCCTCCCCCAATATCAAGCTGCGGTACGGAGTACAGCAGCATTCCAAGCGCGAGGCTCATAAAAATCACGTTTTTGAATCCTTTCACGACTGTTCACGCTCCCCCTGAAGTGACGGCATCCCGCCTACGAGCCTCTGCCCGCAGCAGCTTGAAGGACATGCCGCCCTGTACTACATCCTATGACAGGCTCAGGAGCTTTATGAGTACGTTTTATACGGCGGATTTAGCGGTTGTACTGGCGTTCTTCGTTCCGTTCTTGCTGTTCATAAGTTTCGAGTGGAGAAAACGTCCGAACTTGGTATAGTCCCGGAGTCTCCGATCCAGATCCCGGTTGTGCTGTTCCATTTCTTTTTCCAGATAATACGGTTGCGGATACATGCGTCAAACCCCTTTCTTTGTGTGAAGCGGCCGGCTATCTTCGATTATAGATGGAATAAGAGGAACAAAAAGAGTATAATTACCTTTAATATTTTCCCCTTTTTTGCAACTATAAGGAGACCGGACTCTATGCAGCTTTACGATTACTATTTGCAGCTGCGCGTCAGCCAGCCGCATGCGCGCGAAGGCGAGCCGGTTCCGATCACCTTGGATCTGCTGGCCGGCCACTGGTTCTGCACCGTACGAAATGTAAAGCTCCTGCTTAAGAAAATGGCCCAGCTGGATTGGATCCGCTGGCAGCCGGGCTGCGGACGCGGACGCTCTTCGCTGCTTACTTTCGTGATCCCGGCTCCGGATCTCATCTCCCGGACCGCGATGGACTTAACCCGCAAAGGCGACTTCAAAGCCGCCGTCGAACTGATCCATACCTACGGGCGTCACTACGCCCTTAAGGACAGTTTTCTGGACTGGGTGTCCGGATATTTCGGCTTTACTGCGGCCTCCTCCGAAGGAGCCGTCCTGGATACACTGCGCCTGCCCTTGTTCCGGCATCCCGTTTCGCTCGACCCCGCCCACGCCATTTATGCTACGGACTGCCAACTTATCAGCCATGTGTTTTCAACGCTGCTCGAGCTCGATCCCGCAACGGGAAATCTGCTCCCCCAGCTTGCCCATTATTGGGAAAGCAGTGCGGACGGCACCGAGTGGATCTTTTATCTGCGCAAAAAAGTGTACTTCCACCACGGCCGGGAAATGGATGCGGGGGATGTGAAATACTCGCTGGAACGGCTTGCCGATTCCGCTACGGGCTCCAGTTGGTCCTGGTTCATCCAAGATGTGGTGTCTCTCACTCCCATAACCCCTTACATGCTTCGGATCGGGCTCAAACGGTCCAATCATCTGCTGCCTTTCTTCCTGACGTTTCCCGCGGCTTCTATCGTGCCGGAAGATATCGTCCGGGACAGTCCCTCCCTTTTCGGCCGCTCTCCTATAGGTACAGGACCTTTCCGGATGGAGTTTTATGACAAATATATTTGCCGGCTTCATGCCTTTGACGGCTATTACGGCGTACGGCCTCATCTGGATGTGATCGAGATGTGGATTTTACCGGAACAGCTTGCCTCCTACCGTCCGAAAGGGAAAGATAAGCTCATCGTCTCCCACGGGGATGTCCCGATACCTGCGCAGACGTATAAAGATCAAGGCTTTCTTGCCAAAGAGGAGCATGTATTCGACGGAAGCACTGTGCTCACATTCAACACCAGACGCGGTCCGTGCCGCAGCCCTCTCCTCCGTCAGGCTATCGACCGGCTTATCGACCGCGGAGCCATGGCGCGGGAGCTCGGAGATAACCGGGTAGGGCCTTCGTCGGGCATTATGCGGGATTTTCAGTTGAAGCAAGGTTCCCGGCTTCCGGAAGAACTGCTTTTGAACGCCGGATATGCGCGCGACAGCACGTCTCTGTCCGTGGACGAGCTGATCCGGACATCGGGATACACCGGTGAGACGCTGCGGCTCCTTGCGTACGCCCAGCACGGCGAAGATGCCCGCTGGATAGCCGGGAAACTTACGGAAGCCGGCCTCAGCGTGAAAGTCGAAACGATGCCTATCGCCGCTTTTACAGACGGGGACTATGTCCATCAGGCAGACATGTGCATGTTCATGCCGGTTTCATCTTCTCCGCTAGGTTTTCTCGGCTATCTCCTTCAAACGACCAACTACATCCACAGGCATATGAGCTCCGCCCTCCAAAGCCGCATACAAAACGCGGTGGGACAAATCCAGCGCGAGTCCTCCCTTGAACGGCAGGCAGCGGAGCTGCTGAAGATCGAGGATATGCTCCACGCGGAAACGGCTCTGCTTTTTTTATTAAAAAAAACGTTCCGGGTCGCCGCTCACTCCTCGATCGGGGGCGTTCGTGCAGACCGCCAGGGATGGGTCGATTACCGTCATCTTTTCTTAAGGGAGACAGCCGGCGAGGAAGCGCTTGACGAGGGAGATAGAACCGTTGACGGGAGCGGCTTCCGGGTCCGGGATTCCGCGGACGAACGGCCGTAAAAAAGACGCTGAGCTTAGGAAGAGAAGCAGCGCCGGGTCGTGCATTTTTATCCCAAGGGAAATATGTGCTTGTGGCGGCATGGAGCCTCTAACAGCGCCGGACGAGAGCAGCGCCGCCCCGCAAGGAAGACAATACGCAAAAAAAAAGCAGTCAGCCGCGGGAACCCGCATCTGACTGCTTTTTAATAGGCGTCCGCCTTTGGGCGGAGCGTTTAGGAACAGACGACCCTGCAAATGATACGCGGCGGGAATCGCCGCACCGGCACGTGCGCGCTACAGGCGCACCACGACGCGTCCGCGCATGCGGCCCGCCAGGATGTCCTCCAGCGCAGCGGGCACTTCCTCCAGCGTGATTTCCCGCTGGATCATGTCCCCCAGGCTGCGCGGCTTAAGGTCGCCGGCAAGCCGCTCCCACAGCTTCCTGCGCAAACCTTCCGGGCAGTAGACGGAGTCTATGCCCAGAAGGTTCACGCCGCGCAGGATGAACGGGTACACGGTGGCGGGGAACGTCCCGCCGCCGGTGAGCCCGCTGAGGGCGACGGATCCGCCGTACCGTACCGTGCCGAGCACGTACGGAAGCGACGCGCCGCCCACAGGGTCTACCGCCGCGCTCCACCGCTCGCTGCGGAGCGGCTTGCCGTCTTCTGCCGCAAGCGCTTCGCGCGGCAGCACCTCGCTTGCTCCGAGCCCGCGCAGGTACGCGTGCTCGGAGCTTTTGCCCGTGCTGGCGGCTACCTCGTAGCCGAGACCCGCCAGCATGGAGACGGCGGCGGTGCCCACGCCGCCGGTAGCTCCCGTGACGAGCACGGGACCCTGGCCCGGGCGCAGGCCGTTGTCTTCCAGCCGCTGGATGGAGAGAGCGGCTGTGAAGCCCGCTGTGCCGAGCGCCATGACGTCCTTCGGCGTCAGGCCTTCCGGCACGGGCACCGCCCAGTCCGCCGGCACCCGGGCCAGCTCGCTGTAGCCGCCGAAATGGCCGGTCCCGAGCGCGTAGCCGGTGACGAGGATTTCGTCCCCTTCCTTATAGCGCGGGTCTGCCGATGAAACGACGGTGCCCGACAAATCGATGCCGAGTACCATCGGATAAGAACGGACGGTCTTGCTCTCCGCCATGGAGGCCAGCCCGTCCTTGAAGTTGACGCCGGAGTAGGCAACCTTCACCAGCAGCTCGCCTTCGGGGAGCTCCTCCACCGTCATTTCGCGTATACCCAGTGAAACGCCCTGCCGGGTCTTATCGACCTGCAAGGCGCGGAATGTGGAATCTGTCATGATTATCCCTCCTCATTCCGATCTTATCACGATTGCTGCCGTCGAGAAAATGCGGGGGTGCCGCTTCCGACCGGAGCCCGCCACTTTCCCTACGGCAGCAGCGAAAGCGTTTAGTCCATCCCCGAGCGCTGCATCTGCCGTTCGAGATGAAGAGCCAGAAAGCCGATTTCATCCATCGGAATCGGTTTTTGGAGATTCGCCTTGAGCAGCTCCGCCAAAAGGACCGCTTTTTGAAACGCGAGGGGATATTCCTCGCTGATTTTACCCAGCAGGGGATTCCGTATCGTTTTTTGTTCCATGATCCGGTCGATAAGCGCTTTTAAATGAGAAATAAAACGGACGGTCGAAAACGAATTGTCAAAATCCAGACCGAGCTCCTTGGCTCTCTCGATTACCTGGGCGACCAGTCTGACCACCGCAAGCGCCGTACCTTTCTCCACCTTGGTCCGGGCCGTATGGAAATGCATCGCCAGAAACGCGATTTCATCGTCCGGCAGCCTTACATCCAGATGCTGATTCAGAAAATCGATCGCCTTGCTGGCTATCCGGTATTCTTCCTCGTACAAGTGCTTGATTTCGTAAGCGAACGGATTGAGGATATGAACCCCCCGCTTGCAGCGTTCCACGGCAAAGTTGATGTGATCGACCAGCGCGGCGTGGATCGTTTCGGAAAACTCACCTTCCAGATGCCCCTGCGCGTAAGCGATCACTTCTTCCGTAATCCCGATAATTTTGACGTCGACGGCATGAAGAATGTGCTCGTAATGTTCCAGCACTTCCGAAGTATGCAGCAGAAATTCCTGCGAAATATCGGCGTCCTCTATAATCATGCCCGGTTGTTTTTTGAATCCGATTCCTTTGCCGAAGGCAATTGAATTTTTGCCGGTCGAAAGCTTCGTCATGACTACATTATGGGAAAGCACGTGAATGATTTTTCTTTGAATCATAAAGGTTCTCCTCCATCTATGCAGCTAAACGTTTGGCAATGGATTCCTTAATCAGCTCCGAGTCCGTCCCGAAAATAACGTGCACGTGTCCCTTTCCCATGTTCATAATTCCGAATGCACCCAGTTCCTTCAGTTTTTCTTCCTCCACTTCCTCAGCCTCTTTAAGCCACAGCCTCAACCGGGTTATGCAGGAGTCCACTTTGACGATATTGCCGATGCCTCCCACGCTGTTCACGATAGCCGTAATCCGTTCTTCCTCCGGGGGCGGAGCCGAAGATACGATCGCCGCGGTCAAACCGGGAAAGTCTTCTTCCCTGCCCGGGGTTTTTAATTTAAAGGCTTTAATCAGAAACAGGAACAACCCGTAGTAGACGACAAAATAAACAACTCCTATGATCAGAAACGCGAAAGGAAATTCCTTTAATTTCCAATTCAACAACAAATCGATAAATCCTCCCGAGAAACTGAAACCGAGCTTAATATTAAACAGATGCATGAACAGCATCGCAAGTCCGTTCAGAACCGCATGAACTCCGTACAGCAGCGGTGCCGCAAACATAAACGAAAATTCAAGCGGTTCGGTCACCCCGGTGAGCATCGAGGTAAGTGCGGCGCTGTAAAGCAGAGCGGCCACTTTTTTCCGCTTCTCCGGCAGCGCGCATTTGATCATCGCCAAAGCGGCCGCAGGCAAGCCGAACATCATCGTCGGGAAAAAGCCGCTCATAAACATGCCTGCGCTCGGATCGCCGGCGTTGTAGCGGGTCATATCGCCATGAACATAAGTTCCGGTATTTGTCATAAACTCGCCCACCTGGAACCACACGATACTGTTCAGAATGTGGTGCAGACCCGTAACCAGAAGAAGCCGGTTCAGAAAGCCGTACATGAACACGCCGATTCCCCCCGCATCAACGATCCAGAGCCCCGCATCCCGGATCGCATCCTGTACGGGAGGCCAGATCAGGCCCATAATCCCTCCCATTCCTGCCATAACGAGCGAGGTAATGATAGGTACAAAACGCCGGCCCCCGAAAAACATGAGGTAATCCGGAAGTTTGATATTATGAAACCGGTTGAACAGCATCACGGTGATAAGCCCCGTCATCATCCCTCCGAGGACGCCCATATCCAAATGGGATCCGGGCGTCGTCTGCTCTACGGGTACGCTTTCAAAAGTCGCAAGCGCTCTCACAAACACGATGTATCCTACCGTAGCCGCGAGCGCCGCCACTCCTTGACCGGACGTCATGCCGATAGCGATGCCGATCGCAAACAGCAGAGGAAGGTTATCCACAATGGCATTGCCGCCGGTGCTGAATATTTTCGAGATGAAGATCAGAAACGGATCCTGGAAAGTAAAAGCGCCGAGCCGCTGCAAAATTGCGGCGGCCGGCAGGACGGCAATCGGTATCATGAGAGACCGGCCGATTTTTTGAAGCGTATGCAGCATGTTTGCTCACCTTTTTCATCTTGCGGAAAAAAGCGGCGGGCCGTTATTTAACCGCACCCGCTGTAATTCCGCTGGCAATTTGACGCTGAAAAATGAGATAGAAAATCATGACAGGCACCATGGAAATGAGAAGCGCCGCAAACAGCGGACCCCATTCCGTCCGGTACTGCATCTCTCCCTGCATAACGGCAATGCCCACAGGAAGGGTGTATTTGGAAGGTTCACTATTGAGTACGACGCCGAGAATGTATTCATTCCACGTGTTCAGCACGTTGATGATGCTGACGGAAATGAGTCCCGGTTTGGCGAGAGGCATCATAATGCGGAAGAAAATGCCGTAGTAAGAGGCGCCATCCATCATGGCCGCTTCCTCGATTTCGGACGGCAAGGTTTTGAAGAATCCGACCAGGACGAACACGCTGAACGGAATGGTAGAAACTGTGTATACGATGATAAGCCCAAGAAGGGAATTGGTCAATCCCATATCGCTCATCAGGAAGAACAGGGGAATCATCCCGAGGAACATGGGAATCATCATCGAAGCGATATACACGTAATAGAGGACGCCGCTTCCCTTGAAGGCAAACCGGGCCAGGATGTAAGCCGTCATTGCCGAAAGGACGAGACCTGCCAGGACACTGACAACCGTAACAATGATCGAGTTCATAAAATAGCCGCCGAACTGGTATTTATCCCAAACGTAGCTGAAGTTGGAGAACAACAGCGGAAATTGGGGAAGATCCCACGGGTTACCTTGGAAAAACTGCTGGTTATCCTTCAGTGAACCGAGGACGGTCCAGACGAGCGGGTAAAGCACCATGATCGCCCACACGATTAAAAGCAGGTTGACGACTATGCGCCAAAACGGGTTTTTCAGTCCATCACTCATGCGTATAACCCCTCTACGAAATTTCTAACGGTTCTCTTTTCATAATCCGCTGCAAAGCAACCGTCGTTACCAGAGATACAACGAGCGTCAATACGCCGATCGCGGCCGCATAGCTCAGGTGATACTGCCTGAAGCCCTGCTGGTACAAGTAGGAGCCCAGTACCTGGGTCGCATTGTCCGGCCCGCCCTCGGTCATAATCGAGACGATGATGAAGGAGCCGTTGAGCGTAGTCATCACGATCCAGATGACGGAAGTTTGAATCTGCTCCCATGTGAGCGGAAGCGTAACGTGCCAGAACTGCTGCCACTGGGTGGCGCCGTCAAGCCCTGCGGCTTCGTACAGAGAGTCAGGGATACTCAAAATTCCCGCGATGAGGAGCAGGGTACAGAAACCGACGCCGGCCCAGATCGAAGGAGGAAGCAGTGCCCACATCGCCGTTGCCGCATCGCCCAGCCATGGAAATATGAACGACTCGCCTTTGATCTTGCCGATCAGGGAGTTCAGGAAGCCCAGATTCGGGTTGTACACGTAACGCCATAGCACGCCGACGACTACGACGGAGATTACGTTCGGAAGGAAAAAGATCGCCCGGTAAAACCCCGAGCCTTTGATCTTAAGACGGGTCAGTGCCACCGCAAAAAACAGGGCGAGCACCATAAAGCCGATCACTTTGCCCGCCACCAGGAAATAATCGTTCAGCAGGGCTTTCGGAATAATGGGGTCCTTGAACATTTCTTTAAAATTGTCCAGCCCGATAAAATTGTAATCCATGGAGCCGCCGGACCAGTCGAACAAGCTGAGGTAGATGCCTTTGAGCATCGGATATACGGTGAATACGAGATAGAGCAGCAGGGTCGGAAGGATAAAGGTGGCAATAAACAGATTGCGCCTTACCTTGGAGCGTCCGCTCTTTGGCTTCTTCGCCGTAATGACTCCGGCCGGATTAGTGACAGGGTTTCCTTTCATTGCGTGAACCTCCGCTTTCCTGGGAACGACAATAAGGGAATTCGCATTCCCTTATTATCACTCCGGAGATATGGGTGCTTATTTTTTCAATTTGGCGCGCTGCTTGGCTGCTTCGTCTTCCATACGTTTCGCCCACTCTTCTTTGGTGATCGTGCCTTGAGTCAGAGCCAGCGTGGAGTCGTTACGCACTTTTTTGAGGTCTTCCGGAATAACCGGCTCGGGAGCTACAACCGTTTCCGGAGAGCTGTAGGATTTGATGGCCGTTTTTGCCAGGTTGCTTGCGGACGTGTTGTCGAGGTTCGTTTTTACGTTAAGCAGAGCGCCTGTCGCTTCCGCCCATTTTCCCGCTTGTTTTTCGGTAAAGATAAACTGAATGAACGCTTTTGCCGCTTCCGGGTTTTTCGCTTTTTTGGCGATACCCATCGTGGCCGTAGTCGGAATCGCTACGTTTTTTCCGCCTTTTTCCTGGGTAACGGACGGAATGAATCCGAAGTCGAAGCCTTGCGGAACGTCCTTCTTCATTTCGTTCTCAACCCAGAGTCCGTTCGGGATAAAGGCCGCTTTATGCTGGAGGAACTGCGTTTGGGAGTCCGTGTGGTTCAAAGCGACGGAGCCCTTGTCGATGAAGCCCTTATCACGCATTTGAATGAGCTTATCAAGCGCTTTCATGACCGGTTCGCTCTTGAATACGCCTTCTTCCATGTTGTTGATTTTTTTGATAATGGACGTATCGTAGTTGTTCGCCACCACGGTTGCGGAATCCAGGAACGCGCCGTTAATGTAATACGGGTACACGCCGGTATGAATGTAGACGCTCATCTTGCCGGAATCCTTGATCTTGTCGCCTACAGCCAGGAAGCTCTCCCAGTCTTTCGGCTCTTCCCAGTTGTTTTTCTTGAATTCGGCGCGGTCCCAGAACGTTCCCCACGATCCGAAGACGAGCGGAACATCGTAGTATTTGCCTGCTTCATACTCTTCCGGTTTGGAAATGAACAGGTCCATAATGTTTTTGCCGTCCGCGTTTTTGGCGGTTTTCAACCAGTCGGTAATGTCCATGAGCTGGCCGTCCTGATACATGGTTCTCGCGTTGGCGCCCGCTCCGTCGATATAAACCACATCCGGCGGATTGCCTTGAATCCAGCGGGGTTTCATTTGATCGTTGATTTTGGCCCCTGCGGACTGCTTGATCTTAAGGTCCGGGTTAGCCTTTTGGAACTCGTCGATGGCCGCCTTCCACCAGCTGTCGCCGTAGCCGCCGACAAAATATTGGATCTCGAACTCGCCGGTCAGTTTCTTGCCGCCCGCTTCTCCCGAATTCGCGTTCGAGGACGCGCCCGGAGTAGCTGCCGGCGTAGTCGTTGTGTTCGTTTTGCTGCACCCTGCCGCGATTGCGGTTACCATCATCAAAGAAATTCCCATGTTGAGCCATTTGTTTCTTTTCATGTGTACAAACACTCCTTAAAGGTTCTTTTGTAATCGGTTACAAACTGAAGCGGTCCCCCTGATGCTTTGTCAACCAACGCCTTCTTACCGGGAGTTCCTCACCTCCTTAGCGGTCCCGAGAGCACAAAAAAAGGGCATAGTCAAAGAAGCAAGATCACTTCTTTAACTAATGCCCTTTCGGTAACATGTTAAAGTTTGGGTATGTAATTGTCGGGATGAAGATAATATTGAAATTACTTACATCTTACAAGGACTTTTGTCTCCCGTCAATCCTTTTGTTAACACTTTGTCCATATTTGTCATCTTGTGCCGGTACCCTCCTGCCGCTAAGGCATGGCAGGCGTAAGGCCGAAACCCCGCATTCGCCCTTGCACCAAGGGATATATGTCCTCATATGATGAAGTAATTCTTTAGTTGCAGCCGCCGGCACCGCTTATACCGCGAAGCGAAGGAGTTTTCCCATGACCCGCATCTTCCATGTCCGCAGCCTCGATCCCGCTCTCTACGAAGACGAACGGACCGTCCTGCTGAGCCCGGAAATGATCCGGGCATGCCGCTTGGCCCCGGACAGCGCCGTCAAGCTTCGCTTCGGTTCCGCGTCCTGCGAAGCGGTAGTCCGAACGGCTGCAGAACCGGGCGGAAGTCCGGACGAAGAGCTATGCCTTCATCCGGCGCTGAGGCGCCGGCTCGGCATTCCTGGCGGGTGCAGGCTCTCGCTCGTTTATCAGCCTTCCGCCGCCACGCTTTACGCGGGTCCGCTCGTCGGGGTTCTGCTCAGCAGGCTCTACTCGTCTCAGGAGATGCCGTTCGGCTCCATGACAACCTTCTGCAGAGAGCTGACCAAAGCAGGCGAGGAAGCCGGGGTCAGCCTGTTCTTTTTCTCTCCCGAGGAAATACACACTTTTCCCGATCTGGGAGGCTTGTATTTCGACGAGGCATGGAGAAAAGGGATTTTTCCCGTCCCGCACGTTATTTACAACCGGCTGACTTCACGCAAATACGAAAACAAACCGGAAATCCAGCATTTCCTCAAAGCCGTTCAACTGCGTCACCAGACGCACATTTTCAACGATAAATACCTGGATAAGAACGCCGTATTCTCCGCTCTGGGCAGTGAGACCGCTCTTCAGAACTGCCTGCCGGAGTCTCATCCGTTCTCCAACTATCACATGTTGAAGGCCATGTCCGCCCGGCACCGGACCTTATTTATTAAACCGGCCTCCGGCAGTCTCGGCAAAGGAATTTTCCGCCTGCACGTCCGGGAGGACGGGAGCTGTGAAGTCCGGTTCTCCGCGCTCAGCGGAACCGTCGTCCTTCCCTATCCCGATCTATTCGAGGCTTACTTCCATATGGCTGGAAAAATCCGGACACAGGCTTATCAGATCCAGGAAGGCTTGGACCTGCTGACGATCGGCGGCCGTCCCGTCGATTTCCGTGCCCTCGTTCAGCGAGACGGCGGAGGAGAATGGGTTCTGAGCTCCATCGTGGCCCGGATCGCGGCGGAGCAGCACTTCGTATCCAACCTTGCGAGAGGCGGAACGATGACAGCCGTCCAGGAAGCGCTGGCCGGGACTTCGTTGGCCTCACGCAAAGGGAGCATTCAGCGTACTTTAAAAAGTACGGCGCTGACAGTCGCTCAGGCCATCAGCAGAAACGTGAAGGGAACGTTCGGGGAGCTCGGCGTGGACCTGGCCCTTGACACCGCCGGGCAGGTAAAACTACTGGAAGTGAATTCCAAGCCTTCCCGCGAAGAATTCTCCCTTCCCTCCGCGGCTGAGGAAACGCTTGTGCGGCCGTCCGTCCGGCGTCTCCTTGACTACGCCGTTTATTTGGCCGGCTTTATGTAGAACAAGAAGGCGGTGGGTCGTATGGATCAAACAATGAATCGGTGTCTGGGCATTCTGGCCTCTCCGGGTAAAACGGCGCCCTCCGGAGATTCCGAACCTTTTTTCCGGAGGCTGGGCCAGAACGGGGCGGAAGAAGGAATCGACGTCATCGTGTTCAGCCCGGACGGAATCTCTTTCGAATATGAGACGGTAGACGGCTTCCTATACAGTCCCTCGGATTCCGTTTGGAGAGAAGGCACCTTCCCTCTTCCCGCCGTCCTTTATGACCGCTGCTTCTGCACCAATTCCGCAGAGCAGCGTCTTTACCGCCGGCAGTTGAACCGGCTTCACCGGCTGCCCGGTATCCGGTTTCTGGGCGGAGGCCTCCGGGGCAAATGGGACGTCCAGCGTCTGCTGGCGGCCGACCCGGCCCTCGCCCCGCATTTGCCGCTTACCCGGCGCCTGACTGATCCGCACCAGCTGGAACCGTGGCTTGAGCTGCACGGGGCCGCTTTTCTGAAGCCCGAAGCGGGCATGCAAGGCAAAGGTACCCTGCATGTTTACCGCAGTCCCGGCACGGACTTTTCGTGGAGCGTAAGCGGCCGCGACCTGGCGAACCGCCCGGTGCGGCAGGATTTCGGCACGACGCTGGAAATGCGGCGCTGGGTCCGCGATTTCATAGGCAAACGCCGCTATTTGCTCCAGCAGTACCTGCCGCTGACTACACAGGACGGTACGGCTTACGATATCCGCTCTCTTATGCAAAAAGACGGACGCGGCCTATGGAAGTTGACCGGGATGGTTGTGCGCTCGGGCGGCCCGGGCAGCGTGACGTCCAATCTCCACGGCGGCGGCATCGCCAGCGAGGCCGAAGCTTTTCTGAGGGAACAATTTCCCGGCGGGGCGTCCGGCAGGCTAATGAAGACACTGTCCGTTTTATCCCATCGAATTGCGCTTATTCTGGAATCGTCGCATGGGCGTCTGGCCGAGCTGGGCATCGATTTCGGCGTTTGCCGGGATGGACGCATCCACATTCTGGAGGTTAATTCCAAGCCCGGCAGAGCAGCCTTCCAGAGCATTGACGGCGGGAAAACCGCCCGCTCAGCCGCCTCTAATCCGGTCCGGTATGCCGCCTATTTGCTGAGAACGCAGCGGGAACCGGCAGGGGCAACAAGTTTAGGAGGGTAACCCAATGAGTTTGACGACGTGCACGGTTCACGTAAATTCCAAACAGGAAAAAAGTATTTTGGTATCCGGTGAACTGGCCAAGGCGCTGCGCTTGTCAAAAAACAAGACGCTGCAGCTCCAGGTCGGCTCCAAATCCATTACACTCCCGGCCCGATATATCAAAAAAAGCGGACTCCACCTCTATCTGCCCCAGTCCGTCATTACTTCCGTGAAACTTCCGCGGATCGGTCCGTGCCTGGCAGCGAGCGGAAGCGGCAAAGATATCCGGCTCGGTCCCGTTATCGGAATTCTCACGAATGTGTCCAACACCACGGCCGGTCCTTTCGGAACGAGAACACCGTTTATCCGCTCGCTGATGCAGCCGGGGGAACGCAAATCGTTCCACATCGCCTTTTCGCCTAAGGATGTCAACTGGCAGCAGGGCACTGTAAACGGCTATATGCTTCAACCGCAGGGAGGCTGGGTCCGTAAAACCGTTCCGCTTCCGGATGTGGTTTACAACCGGCTTCCCAGCCGCAAAGCGGAGAAATTACTCTCCATGGAGGACTTCAAGCAGCGCTTCGTCAGACGAAATATCCCTTTATTCAACTGGGCTTTCTTCGATAAATGGGATGTGTACCGACTGCTTGAAAACGATCCGGCCTTTAAATACGTACCCGAATCGGTCCTGGATCCTACGGCGGAACAGCTGGAGGATCTTCTCACCCGCCACAAATTCATTTATTTGAAACCGACGGCGGGAAGTCTCGGGATCGGCATTTACCGCATCACGTATTCGACCGACCGCGGGTATTTCGTACGCTACCGCCGCAACGGCAAAAATGTGCTGCTGCGCTTCAACAAATACGAAGGGCTCGTCAAAATGCTCGGCATCAACCGCGGCAAGCTGAACAGCTATGTAACCCAGCAGGGGATTCGGCTGATCGAGATCGACGGCTGCCCCATAGATTTCCGCTTCCATCTGACCAAGAACGGCAGCAATCAATGGGTCGTCGCCGCCATCGGCGCTAAAAAGGCGGGCAAGGGAAGCGTTACGACCCATCTGCGCACCGGCGGCCAGTTAATGACGGCGGAGCAGGCGCTGAGGCAGGTGTACGGCAGCAGAAGCGATGCCGTTTTATCCCGTATGAAAGAGACGTCCATCGAGCTTGCGGAAGCGATCGAAAAAAACTATAACCACCGTTTGGGGGAACTCGGCTTCGATCTCGGCATCGACCAGAACGAGAAAACATGGATGTTCGAAGCGAACGCGAAGCCGGGACGTTCCATCTTCAAACACCCGGGGTTAAAATCCCAGGATAAAGCTTCCCTTAACTATATCTATGAGCACTGCGTCTATTTAAGCCGCTTTCGTGCGGGGAGGGATGGTTAGTGGACGTTAGCGCCCATAAAAAGCAGCAGCCTCTGTGCATCGGAATTTTAACAACACCCGATCCAAAACGCCAATTCTCGGGAAATCGTGAAAATTTCATTGATTTGATCAAAGCCGGCTACGAACAGGGTGCTCTCGTTTATGTAGTCACTACATCCGATCTGAAATTGAGCGGCAAGCAGGTTCAGGCCTACTGTTATCAGCTTGCCTCAAAAAAATGGAGCAAGCAGCTGATGCCTCTTCCCGACGTCATTTACAACCGGATCCCGACACGCCGGCTCGAAATCCAGAGTGACGTGCAGCGGACGATCCAGGCCTGCATCCGCAGCAAGCAGGTCCATTTGTTCAACCCGTTCTTTTTCGACAAATGGACGCTCTTCGAATGGCTCGATCAATCTCCCGAAATCCGCAAATACGTGCCGGTTACGAAACAGTTGAGCAGCCAGGCCGTCCTGGAGTCGATGCTCAAACGGTTCCCTTTCATCTACCTCAAACCGGTTGAAGGGAAAGCCGGCAAAGGGATCATGCGCCTGGAACGGATCACGAAGAAAAGCGGAGCGCAAACTTACAAGCTGACCATGCAGGAAACGGCGGACTCGCATTACGAGTTATTCACGAACTTAACCGATGTCTGGAACCGGATCGTCGAGAACAAAAAGGACGAAAGCTATATCATTCAACAGGGAATCCGCCTTTCAAGCTATAACAAACGTCCTTTCGATCTGCGCGCGCTTCTTCAGAAGACGTCGAAAGGCACGTGGAGCGTAACCGGAATCGGAGCCAGAGTCGCCGGCAAGCGGAGCATCACGACACATGTGCCTCGGGGAGGTTCCATCGACGATCCGGCAAGGCTTCTGGAGAAATCGTTCGGATCACTCAAGGCCAAGCGGATTCTCCAGCGTGCGCGCAGCGCCGCACTGCTTATGGCAAACAGCGTGGAACAGACCTCCAAGCAGAAACTCGGGGAGATGTCGATGGATCTGGGCGTCGATCTCGACGGACGCATCTGGTTTTTCGAAGCCAACTCCAAACCGATGAAATTCGACGAACCCCACATCCGCAAAAAATCGCTGGCGCGCATTATCGGGTACAGCGTGCATCTGGCAAACAAAAACAAGACCAAATAAACCCATAAAAAAACCATCCCCCCGCTTTACGGAAGGGATGGTTTTTGATGTTCACGGCCGGCTGCTTCGCCTGTTCTTCCTCTACGTTCCCACGCCTGGAGAATCGCATAGCCGGCAAAAAGAGCCATAAACGGCATCAGCGGAGCCGAATACCGCGAATGCGCCAAATAAATCATGTGAAGCAGGGACATGTAAGCGAACAGCACGGTCAGAAGGTACGTCAGCCGCTTTCCTCTCGCCAGCCAGATTCCCCGAATGCCGAACCCGAGAATCGTATAGTGAATCCCTACGGGCAGAATAAGACTAACCCAATTTACGGCGTTCCAATAGTACACGTCCCCCCAGAAGGTTGCAAACTTCCCGATCGTGTACCACTGGAGGTAGTACAGCGGCTGCTCCGCAAAGCCCGTTCGGATCCGCTCCTTGGCCCACTGCGTGTCGAACGCGTCATTGACCCACAGATCGCTTGATGCGTGCCACGTCCGCTGTTCGGCTACAGTCGGAGGCCCGTAAGGAAACGTGCCGAGGAGCAGCGGGTTGCCGCTGGATTTCGTCAGCGGAATAAACTGCCCTCCGGACACTTCGTAGTTGCGGATCCACCACGGCATGAGGCAGAGGACAAATACCAGGGCGGAGACCGCCAGACAGGCCGCCAGTTTTTTCCACGGGATCGTCCGCCAGTAAATGAGCAGCAGCAGAAAAAATCCCGGCCAAAGCGCGATCGTCGGCCTTACGTAAACGGCAAACGCCCACACCAGCCCGAACCAGACGGCATTTCCCGCGGTCGGCTTGTCCATCGCTTTCAGCGCGCCATGCACCAGAAGCATCAGAGCGAGCACAAACAAAGCTTCCGTCAAAATATAAAACGAAATGTTCCACATCGGCGGATAAACGGCCGTCAAAACGACGGCGATCAGCGCGGTTCTCTCGTTAAACAGCCGGATTCCGATTTTGAACAAAAGAATCATCGAGAAAGAAACCATGACGACCTGAACAACCCGGATCGTCTGTTCCAGCATGTCCCCCGCTCCAAGACCGCTCATAAACAGGGCGATAAAAGCAGGAAGAGCAGGCGTAATAAACACCGTCGGCTTCGACGGGTCATTGTAGGTAAACATTCCTTTTTCCAGCCAAATCCGCGCGGTTTCCAGATAAGACTGGTCATCCGATCCCAAGTTGTAGGAGGAGCCGTATTTAAACACCACCACCAGCTTCAACAGGGTCGTGAGCAGCACAACCGTCCAGAGCCAGCCCCGGACCGGTATAGATCGAAGCCTGTGCGGCATGACGCATTCCCCGCTTTCCGTAAAAAAATCAAAAGCACGTTACGAATAACGCGCCGATAAACCGATCATTCCCACGCCGATCAGGATGACAACGCATCCGGCGATTTTAAGTACCGACATTTGTTCATTGAAAATATAATACGCCCCGATGACTGTGATCAGATAAGCGATGCTCTGCATCGGGTAGGCGATGCTGATGTCCACTTTATTCAGGATAAACAGCCATAAAACCGTTGCAAGCCCGTAGATGAAAAGCCCCCCCAGAATAAACGGGGAAAACATAAGATGAATGATACTTTGCAGGCTTTCGAAAGGGTCCGCTTTACGCGAAAGCCCGAATTTCCACAAAAATTGACCGCTTACCAGCATAAGCGTATTCAGTAAAATCAGTCCGATATGTAACGGATTCATGGCGTTTCCCGTCTCCCCGTTCCTGTGTAACTTTCTTGGTTTCGGCTTTGTTCCTTAAGCCGCATCACTTCGTTCTCCAGGTACGCGTGCTCTTGTGCGAGCGTCTTGATCTGCTCCTGCTGCTTGGACAGCAGGATCGTCTGATGGACGAGCAGGCTCAAGGTGACCACGATCACGATCAGGAAGATCAGCGACGGCATGTATGACACGCCGATCCAGAGAGCGAAACGGTTGAGCAGCGGGATACAAATGCCCGTGACAAGTCCCGCCAGGGCGATCATAATCCAAGTGAACGCATGGCGGTCTCTTAATTTATGCTTGCTCGTGTAGAAAAGAATCTGAAACAAGAAAATGACCGTAATTCCGATCGTAATAGCCTGAATCAAAATAATTGCCCTCCCTAGAAGCTTCTCCGGATGATCGAAAACATGGTTACCTTCAGCATGTAATACACGGAACGAACCGGATTAATGGACGAAACGCCGCCCTGCCGTTTTTTCATTTCCACGCTGATTTCTTTGATCCGGTATTTGCTGCGGGCCATGGAGACGAGAATTTCCACTTCCGGATAATCAACCGGATAATAGGTGGCGAATTCCCTAATGATCTTGCTGTTGACGATCCGGTATCCCGACGTCGGGTCGAAGATCCGGTTCCCTGTAAGAATGCGGATCAACATATAGAAATAGTAGATGCCGATCCGTCTGGGCAGGCTGCTTTTGTAAGAACTCTTCTCGACAAAACGGGATCCGATCACCATATCGTTGCCGGATTCGCGGATCTCCCGCACCAGCTTGTCTATGTCCCGGGCGTCGTGCTGCCCGTCCGCATCAAGCTGGATCGCATATTTATAGCCGTGTCTCGCGGCATAACGGTACCCGGTCTGCATGGCTCCGCCGATGCCGAGATTGACGGGCAGACGCACACCGTTGTAGCCCCGCTCCCGGATAATCGCCGCCGTGCGGTCTTTGGAGCCGTCATCCACGATCAGATAATCGTACTCAACGTGTTCCCGCAAATGATCGACGGTCTGTTGGATGGCGTCTTCTTCATTATAAGCCGGAATAATAATGAGTACATCACTTTGTCTGGACATAACCTTCTTGCTTCCTCCTTCATTGCTTTTCAATCACCTTGTCCAGCTGTTCGTTTATCTTATGCAGTCGGTTAAATTGAAATCTCTACGATTTAAAATCCCGATCATTTTGTTCAAAATCAGCTTTATTCAGTATAAAGGATATCCCTCCTGCTGGAAAGAACAACCCCTGAATCATTACCCCTGTGAATTCCGGACCGAAACCCTTCTCCGTCTCACCCGTATAGAATCCCATATCCAATATCCAGTATTTGATAAGGGAGGGACGACATGGAATCCTGGTATTGGGGCCTATTTATAGCCGGCATTCTTTTTGCCTTGGCTACCCTCATTTTCGGCGAAGTTCTCGGCCATCTCTCGGGTATGCTCGACTCCGCCTCCGGACACCACCTGCCATTCCTGCAGCCGGCGGTTCTCGTCGGGGGAATTACAACCTTCGGAGGGGCCGGCATTCTTCTCTCCAGGTACACGGAACTCACTTCCTGGCAGAGCGGAGGGCTTTCTCTGCTGATAGCCGTCGTTTTATCCGGCTTGGTGTACCTCGTCTACGTCAAACCGATGGAAAACAGCGAAAATTCGGTCGCCTTCTCGCTGCAGGAGCTGGTCGGCAAAATCGGTGAAGTCACCGTGCCCGTGCCCGCCTCTGGTTACGGTGAAGTCATGGTGCGGACCGGCGGCGGCGTGACCAATCAGATTGCGGAAAGCTTAGACGGACGGAGCATCCCGAGCCACCTCCGTGTCGTCGTCGTGGAGGTAAAGAACAGCGTGCTGCTCGTCTCCCCGCTGGATTCCGATCCTCTCAACTAACCAAACAAAGGAGTTTTGCCCATGCTGAACCCAGATGTACTGCTCATCCCTGGCATCGTAGTCGGCGTCATCCTTATTCTCGGTATTGCCTTCTGGGCCCGTTACAAAACGGTCAGCCCCGATGAGGCGATGATCGTCACAGGCTCCTTTCTGGGGAGCAAAAACGTCAGCATCGACGAATCCGGCCGCAAAATGAAAATCGTGCGCGGCGGTGGGGCGTTTATACTGCCGATCTTCCAGCAGGCCCAGTTCCTTTCCCTGCTCTCGCACAAGCTGGACGTCATGACGCCGGAAGTGTACACCGAGCAGGGAGTGCCGGTCATGACGGACGCCGTTGCCATTATTAAAATCGGCGGTTCCGTCGAAGATGTGGCGACCGCGGCCGAGCAGTTTCTCGGCAAACCGACCGAAGCGCTGAAAAGCGAAGCCCAGGAGGTTCTCGAAGGCCACCTGCGGGCTATCCTCGGCTCCATGACAGTCGAGGAAGTATACCGCAACCGGGACCGGTTTGCCCAAGAAGTTCAGGGCGTTGCGGCGCGGGACCTCAAAAAAATGGGCCTGCAGATCGTTTCCTTCACGATCAAAGACGTCCGCGACAAGCACGGTTACCTCGATGCCCTCGGGAAACCGAGAATCGCGGCCGTTAAGCGCGATGCGGATATCGCCGAAGCGGAAGCCATGCGGGATGCCCGTATCCAGAAGGCGAAAGCCGAAGAAGAAGGGCAGAAGGCCGAGCTTCTGCGGGATACGAACATCGCCGAGGCCAGCAAGGAGAAGGAACTGAAGGTCGCGGCCTTCAAGAAAGACCAGGATATGGCCAAGGCGGAAGCCGACCAGGCTTACCACATCCAGGAAGCTCGCTCCAAGCAAAGCGTAGTCGAAGAGCAGATGCGCGTGGAACTCGTTCGGAAAGAGCGCGAGATCGACCTCGAATCCAAAGAGATTTTGCGCCGCGAGAAGCAGTACGACGCCGAGGTGAAGAAGAAAGCCGACGCGGACCGGTATTCGGTCGTGCAGGCCGCCGAAGCCGAGAAGTCGCGCAAAATGCTCGAAGCGGAAGCGCTTCAGTTCCGCATCGAAGCGGAGGCCAAGGCGATGGCCGAGCAGAAGCGGCTTGACGGTCTGGCCCTTGCCGATGCCGAGCGGGCCCGCGGTACGGCCGAAGCCGACGTCATCCGGCTGCGCGGTCTGGCCGAGGCCGAAGCGAAGCAGCGGCTCGCCGAGGCGTTCGAGAAGTTCGGCGAAGCGGCCGTGCTGGACATCATCGTCAAGATGCTTCCGGAGCTGGCCGGCAAGGTCGCCGAACCGATCAAAGGCATCGACAAGCTGACCGTTGTCGATACGGGCCACGGCGAAGGGGCCGCGCGCATCAGCAACTACGTCACCTCGCTGATGGCTACCGCGCCCGAGATGCTCAAGAACGTCTCCGGAATCGACGTCGAGGGGCTTATCAAAGGCCTGACGTCGAGGAGCGCCAAGCCGGCAGCGAAGCCCGCGCCCCTGACCGCGGAGCTGGAGCCCGCACCCGCAGCAACCGCTGCTGCAGTTGGGGCAATCGCCGCCGCCAAGGAAGACGAACCGGACCAGGGCTGATCGCCCCCCCGGCCGGAATCAACCGACATGGGGGGCGGAGAGCTGCCGCCCTCCCCACGTAATGAAAAAGCACTCCATGCGAGTGCTTTTTCATTTTCTTTTTACGGCAGAAGGCGCGAACCGGAATCCCGGCATGAGCCGCCGCAGTTCACAAGGTCATGGCTTTTCGCTTGACAGAGCAGGGTCCTTGAGGCAGCACCGCCTCAGACAGCCTTACTTCCGTCCGTTTCCGGACGGACATCTTTCGGGACCTCGCTTACCGTCTTATTACGGCCGCGGACCATTCCTGCCGCATAGGAAACCGCCTGAACCAGCAGCGCGGAAATAATCAGCATAAGAAACGGCATCATGCCGATCGTGTAACGCGCTTCGGGGATAAACATTAGCTGCGTTCCCAGCAAAATAAGAAATACGGTAATCAGGTACCGGTAGCTTTTATGGATAAAGAAGGCGATCAGGGAGCTACCCATTCCCGCATAGACCAGAAACTTGTGAAACCGTGGAATCCAGGGCGCATACCAGGCAGGCACCGAAGAGCCGTAATCTCCTATGTACAACTTGTTCAGAAACATCTCTTTCATTTTGCCCACCGTAAACCAGCGGATCCAGAGAGCCGGATCGGTCTGCAGTCCTTCTTTGATGCGTTTTATCGCCTCTCCCTGCTGGTTGCTGAAGTCGACTTTGCTCCAGTCCAGCGTTCCCCGGTAATAAGGATCGGTTCCGCCCAGCAGCGGATTTCCCGCTCCCCCTTTGGAAATGAAAATAATTTCGTGAAAGGTGATCGCATTGCGTATCCACCAAGGAAGCATCCCCAGCGCGAAAGCGAGGACCCCGAAGCTGATTTCTTTAAAATAAGGTTTTTTGTGCTGAAACCACAGGAAAATATAAGGAACCGGCGCCACCACAAGCGTATTCGGGCGGATCAGAACGGCCAGGGCAAGGAGCAGTCCTGCAAGGAGATGATCCCTGGTGCGGTTTTCCTGTACGATTTTGACCTGGTAATAAATGAGCGCCATAAACGATGTCAGGAAGATAACCTCCGTCAGGATCAACGAATTCACCACAATGAAGGTTCCGTATATGGAAGCGAAAAACGCCGCAATCAGGCCGGTCGTCCGGTTGAAAAGCCTCAGTCCGATCTTGTAAATATACCAAATGGCCCCGAGGGAGATAAAAACTTGCAAAACCCGTACCACCATAAACGTGCGTTCTATATCCGTGTATCCGAATACGGCCAGAATCGCCGCCAGAAATACGGGAAAGCCGGGAGTCACTAACGTGTTGGACTTGGTCTCGTTGTAGCCGTAAATCCCTTTTTCAAGCATTTGTACCGCCATCGTCGTATAATTCTTCTGATCATGTTCCACAGGCTCGTATTGTTCTCCCAGTACGTAGAATAGCCTAAGGCCGAGCGCCAAAGCCAGGATGAACACAATCAGCATTTTTTTCCACAACCGGGATGCACCCACGCTCTTTTTCCTCCCCCGAATTACCGTATTCTTCCTGTCCCTATAACGTTAGCTGGATTAAAAAGGTTTCATTTCTTAAAAATTGATAAGAAACTCCGTTCAAAGCGCCGCTGCGCTTCCCGTCGTACCAGCATAACCGAGAAACGTCAACGGCCATGCCGCGTCCGTTCAATTTTACGTAAAAAATAAATACGGGAACGCGGGACGGTCTATCCTATATATACCGAAATCACTTCCGCCTAGAAACAAAAATCCCCGGCAGATGGATAAAAGCTTGTCCCGCCGGGGATTTTCTTTATTCAGCTCATTTATAAAAGTCGGAGCGTCTGATCAGTTTTCCACTCGTGGAAGCAGCTCGAGCAGCTCCGGAAAGGCCGTAATCCGGACATCGGCATCGTCAAGCTCATGCTCGGAACGGAAACCCGCATAATCGCAGCCGATCACCTTAAGCCCGTTGCGGTGACCCGCTTCCACATCGGAAGAGCGGTCCCCTACCATCCAGGCGCTTTGTAAGCCGTGCTGCTCCAGGAGCAGTTTGACAAGATCCACTTTAGACTTCGTTGCGTATTCGCCCGCACTGTACAACCCGGTAAAAAGAGGCGCCAGCCCCTTCATCCGGATCACTTCCCGGACATAATCCTCCAGGCCGTTGCTCGCGACGAAAAGCCGGATCCCGCGGGCATGAAGCGCCTGCAGCGTTTCCTCGATGCCATCGTAGAGCATGCCTTCTCCCCGACGTAGCCGGTCCATCTGTTCGGCGAGCAGAAGCTCGTCCGCGCGGCTGCGGACCGCGGCCGGGACATCGGGCAGAACCCGCTCCCAGATTTCTTCGAGAAGCATGCCGAGCCCACCGAGAATACGCTCGTCAGGCGGCGTAGGGCCATCATAAACCCCTTCGCGGCGAAGCGCGTCGAAAGCCGTATGATAGGCGGGCAGAAGAAGCGTTTCCGTTTTGAAGAGCGTACCATCCAAATCAAAAATCATCGCTTGCGGTGCAGGTGACTGATTCATAGCTGGACTCCACATCCTAAAGGTTTTCTTTTAAGGATGGCAAACCGTGCCGGGCTTGTCAACTTATCCCGCGGAAAATTTTTCCGCTGTTCGTCTGCTTTTCACCAGGACTTCCTATTGATGTTGAGGATAAAATATTTTAGAATGAATATGAAAATGTTTTTCTTTATAAACTACAATTTCACTAAAATTTTTTTCAAAAAAGGTGCGGAAACCTATGTCCAGCATTCTTCGGGCTATTGAAGAACGGAAGCACGGGCTGAACCGCCAGGAACAGGTTCTTGCCATTTATATTCTCGAGCATTCCAGTCAAGTGGTGCGCATGGGAATAACGGAATTGGCGGAACAGTCGAAGACGAGTCCCGCTACGATTTCCCGCTTTTGCAAAACGTTTCACTTCCAAGGATACACGGATTTCAAGTTCCAGCTCGGCGCGGAGCTCGCCACTCAGCCTGCCGGCCAGTCTTATCAAGATATTGTCGCCGGGAATCCGCTGGAGGAAATCGTGTCGGCTATGGAAGCCAACCATATGCGCTCTATTGCCGATACGACCCGTCTGCTGGACCTGAGGCAGGTTCAGTCTGCGGTCGACGCGCTTCAGAGCGCCAGGCAGATCGACCTTTACGGCGTCGCCACTTCGGGCGTCGTAGCGCTCGACTTCCACCAGAAGCTGGTGCGGATCGGGAGGTACGCGACCGCATGGTCGGATCCTCACATGCAGATCACGTCCGCTTCCAACCTTCAGCCGGGCGACGTCGCCTTCGCGGTTTCCTACTCCGGCGATACGCCTGAAACGATTCAGGCGCTGCTTTGCGCCAAGGAACGGGGGGCCACGACGATCAGCCTCACCAAATACGGCTCCAACCCCCTGGCGGATCTTTCGGACATCAAGCTGTTCGCCTCTACCTTGGAGGAAGGCATGCGCCGCGGAGATATGGCGTCCCGGATCGCACAGCTTCATGTGATAGACATTTTGTTTACGAGCCTGGTCAGCGACCGGTTCGACGAGCATGTCACCCGTTTGGAACGGACCTACCAGATGGTCCGCAAATACCGGAGCAAAGGGAGAGAGTAAACCATGATTATTCACAAGTTTGAAAATCAGCAGGAATTAAACGAGGCGGGCGCGGGGATTATTACCGCTCTTGTACAGACGAAACCCGATGCGGTTCTCGGTCTCGCTACGGGAAGCACGCCGATCGGCATTTACGAAGAAATCGTAAAAGCTTACAACAAGGGACGCGTGAGCTTTAAAAACGTACGCACGTACAATTTGGACGAGTATGTGGGACTTCCCGACGGTCATGCCGAAAGCTACCGTACGTACATGAACGAGCATTTGTTCCGCCATATCGATGTGCAGCCGGAACGCACCCGCATTCCGAACGGCAACGCCTCCGACCCGCAGGAGGAGTGCGCGCGTTACAATCGCGAGCTGGACGAGATCAAACAAGTGGACCTGCAAATTCTCGGACTCGGCCACAACGGCCACATCGGCTTCAATGAGCCGGCGGACGAGCTTCACAGCGGCACTCATCTCGTCGAGCTCGACCACAAAACACGCGAAGCCAACGCACGCTTCTTCCCTTCCATTAATGACGTTCCGACGCACGCTCTCACGATGGGAGTAGGAACGATTCTTAAAGCCAGAACGATTCTTCTCGTTGTCCGCGGCGCCGACAAAGCGGAGATCGTACACCGCGCGCTGACCGGCCCGATTACGACCCAGTGTCCGGCAAGCCTGCTGCAGACACACCCGCATCTCATCGTTCTGCTCGATTCCGAAGCAGGGAGGAATTTCGTATGAGCCCGTCCACTTCCGCGCAGGAGCGCATATTAATCGTTAACGCCCGAATTGTGACGGAAAATACGATCGTCGACAACGGCGCACTGCTCGCCGTAGACGGCCGCATCGAACGCATCTACAAGGCGCATGAACTCGCGGAGCTTGATTTGACCGGCGCCGTAGACGCCCAAGGAAGCTGGCTGCTGCCGGGCTTTATCGACGTTCATGTACACGGCGGCTACGGGGCCGATTTCATGGACGCTTCCGCGGAGTCCCTGGAAACGATCACCCGTTTCCACAGCACCAAAGGCACGACGGCGATGCTCGCCACTTCCGTCACGGCCTCCCGCGAGGCGCTGGATGCGGTTATCACCGCCACAGACGCTTATATCCGCGGCGGAATGCCGTATGCCCAGCTGATCGGGGTTCATCTGGAAGGTCCGTTCATTTCTCCGAAATGGAGCGGCGCCCAGAACCCGGAATTCATCTCCCTGCCGACATCCGAGTGGCTTGAAGATTGGCATGCCCGCTTCCCCGGCCTGATCAAAATGATGACGCTCGCGCCCGAACGGGAAGGAGCGATGAACGTCATCCAGTGGCTCAGCGATCACGGAATCGTTGCGGCCGCAGGCCATACGGATGCCGACTACGAGACGATCCAGCGCGCGGTTGAACACGGCTTGAGCCATGCCGTTCATACGTTCAACGCCATGACTCCCCTGCATCACCGGAATCCCGGCACGGCCGGCGCCGTGCTGACCGATCCGCGGATTCATGCGGAAATTATCGCCGACGGCGTGCATGTGCACCCGGCCGGCGTCCAGCTGCTGACGCAGACGAAGCAGCAGCATAACCTCATCATGATCACCGATGCGATTTCCGCCGCGGGTCTGGAAGACGGCGATTACAAGCTCGGCGGACTCGATGTGATTATGAAGGACGGCATCTGCCGCCTGAAAGAAGGCGGAAGCCTCGCAGGAAGCACGCTGACCATGATCGACGCCTTCAAATTCATGGTTAACAAAATCGGAGTCAGCGTACAGCAAGCGAGCGAATACGCCAGCGGCAACCCTGCCCGCCAGATGGGCGTCGCGGACCGCATGGGCTCCATCGCACGCGGCAAACAAGCGGACTTCCTGCTCGTCAGCCCATCGCTGGATCTCGAACGCGCCTGGGTACTCGGACGCGAACTTTCCCTCGTGACGGAAGCTTAGGCCTTCCGTCCTTAAACCAAAAAACCTCGTGCGGAACGTTACGTTCGTTCCGCACGAGGTTTTTTTATGCGTATCGCGATCAGCTCATGGTCCGCGACTTGAACATCCGGTGGAGGCCGATCGTAGCGGCGCCGATGGAAGCGCCGTACTCTTTCCACCGGGGCGAATGGACAGGCGTCGGCACGATCGCCTGCTCGCGGCTTTGGATGCGCTCCGCAAGCCGCGTGAAGAACGGCTCGCTCTCGCCTATCCAGCCGCCCAGAATGAGCTGCTCGGGGCTGAGCAGCTGCAGGACGTGCCCGCAGTAGGAGGCGATCGTCTCGATGATCTCCTCCAGCTCTCCCGCGAAGGGCTCCGCTCCCTGCATTCCCAAGTCCACGAAACGGCGGACGACGAGCGGCTCTTCGTCTCTCACATCGCCGAAGGTGTCCGGGTACGTCTCCAGCAGACGTTTGGACAGATTCGCCGTGCTGAACCGGCTGAACTCGCGGATACGTCCCGCACGATCATGGCGGCCGCGGTAGATCTGGTTGTTCAGCACAAGACCCGCGCCGATTCCGTAATCGATGAGGATGTAGACGATCGTCTGGAGACCTTTGGCCGTTCCGTTAAAACGTTCGGCGAAACCCGCGGCATCCAGATCGTTCACCAAATGCATCGGGATGTTGAACTCCTCGTAAAGCTTCGTTCTCAGCGGGAAATTCTCCAGGCCCAGTACGGTCGAATTTACGACATTCTCGCGCTTCTCGTCAATCCGTCCCGGAATCGATACGCCCATCCACCGGATGGTGGCAAGCGGCGTCTCCTGCTCCTCCAGGAAGGCGCGGATGAGCTGGGGAAGCTCGCTGCACATCGCTTCCGGCCCAAAGAGAGGCTGCGCCGGCTGCAAAGGTTGCGATGCGAGCAAATTGCCCCGCAGGTCCAGCAGAACGCAGCGGGCCGGGGCGTTGGACAGATCTACGCCAAGCACACAGCCGCCGGCGGCATTGATGTCGAGAAGCGTCATGCGCCTGCCGACACCCGAACCGGCCGTGCCTGTCTCGCGCACAAGCCCTTCGCGGATCGCTTCTTCCATCAGGACGGAAACCGTCGTCGGGCTTAGTCTTGTTTTCCGGGCCAAATCCACTCTCGAAATCGGACCCTGCTCATAAATATTGTTCAGCAGCAGAGACTTGTTAATCTCCCGCAGCATTTGTTGATTTCCAATCTGATTCATCATCCTCTACTCCCTGCAAAGCTTATTTCATCCACTATCATTTTGCCACGGGCATCAGATTTCCCGCAATGCCGGAAGCTTCCCGTTTTCCTTACGAATCCGTGTCAGGTCCATTTCCGTTAAAATGTTTCCGGATTTGTCAAACGCCTGTAGCCGCATCCGTTCCCCGATCAGCCGCCGACTGCCGCATTCCGTGCCAGATCAGCAGAAATCCGACCATTCCGATCAAGGATACTCCCGCTCCGATCCCGTACATTTTACCGGCTCCGAGCGTATCGTACATCCAGCCTCCCGCGAATCCCGCGAAAATTCCGGACACTCCGCCCCAAGTAAGCGCAAACGCCGCTTGGCCGGACGCCCGCATACGGGCCGGAATCAAATGACCTGTCAGGTTCGTTCCGATATAATAGTAGCCTCCATATGTAATGCAGTGCAAAAGCTGAATAAAAATCAGCTGCATGGGGCTGTCCACAAGCATCATGAGCAGCCAGCGGATACTGAAAAGCAGACTGACCAAGGCGAGGCAAACAAACATCGTTCTGGAGTCGCGTTTCAGATAACGGTCCAGCAGAAGAAATACCGGCGCCTCAAAAACGGAAGAAAGAAAAGCGGCCCAGCCGATCCATGTCGCAGATCCGCCCATATCCGTCAGGTAGATGGACACGAAGGTCGAATTAATGGAGTTCGGGACCGAAATCAGAACTCCCAGCAAAAGTAGCATCACAAACGGACGGTTGCCCAAAAGCTGCTTGAATCCGCCTCCCGGCAGCGCATCGCTTGCAGCAGCGGGTTTCGGCTGCGGAATGCTGAAAACGAACAGAAGCGAGATCATCAGAATACCGCTGTACAGCCACCAAAGCTGTTCTATGCCAACCGCAGTCAGCACAGGTCCCGCCGCGACGGCGGCAATCGCCCAGCCGAGCGAGCCCCAGAGGCGGAACGTGCCGAACTTGTAAGGAGTATTTTCAATTGTGCTTAGAATGAGACTATTGCTCTGGGAAAAGGTCGGGCTTTGAAAGAAAAAGTACAGAAGCAGGACCAGATAAAGCCAAGAGAACGAATGCAGGTGAAAAACAGGCTGAACCACGATGAGGTTGCAAATGACCAAAATAATGAGCGTACGCCGCACATTTTGCATCCGGTCACTCCAATAACCCCAGAACGGATTGGCCAGGATGGAGACAAAAGGGCCCCCCGCCATCAGCATGCCGATCTGAAACCGGGTCAAGCCGTGTTCCAGAAACAGAAGCGGCACATAAGTGAACAGGAGCGAAAAAGCGCCGTACAAAAAAAGAATATACAGCTTAAACATCGTAAATGAGCGCCGTTCGGCGGCCCCGGTTGTCATGATGAGCAAACTCCTTTGCGATTCGGTTGCAGGTAAACAGGCAGGCTTCCGCCAACCGGAAGGAACGGCGGCAGGCAGGAAACGCGGTTCCTTTTCTGCCGCCGTATACCGAGCCTCCCTGCTTCAGCTTAGGCTGTACGGGATAACGGTGCCCTGCCGGGTCTCCCGCTGCCCCGCTTCTTTGTATGCCTCAGCCGGAAGAGCTAGTGTCCGGTTGGCCGAAGCTTCGCTTAAGCTTTAAGCCCGGTTTTCCACTTCATCAGCGGAAACCTCGCGGCCTAGGGCATCGGAGAGGTACATGCCTTCGCTGATCAGCATGGTCTGCAGAGCGATCTCCGCCGTCGGCAGAAGCTTCACTCTTCCCTGAAGAGCGGCGATCCAGTGATGCTGGGAAGAATCGTAGGCTTCTTCGTCGGCACGCAGACGGTGCCAGCGCAAATCGGCCGCGTCCAGATCGATCGTCGTGTCCAGATCCATGTCGCATCTTGTCGAGTAATGCGTCAGCTTATTGCCGTCCGGCCCGTTAACCGGCAGGCGCAATCCGCCTTTGGACCCAAGAACGGAGCTTCCTTCGAACGGATTCATATGAACGGCCCACGATTCGATGATGTCCATCGTGATGCCTTTCTCGAAGCGCACAAGCCCGATCGCCAGCTCTTCCACATCGAAACCGCTGGATTCCCGGCGACCCGGGTCCATGTCCGTCTCCTGGTAGAGCTTGCCGGAAATCCGCTCGACTTTAGGCAAATCGAGCAAATACAGCATCTGAGAGATATGGTAGACGCCCATATCGAAAAGCGCACCGCCCGCAGCCGTCTCCTTGCGCGTAAAAGCCGGGGTGCCGTAGCCGTCCACAAATGGCCGGTTCCGTCTGCGGTAGCCCGTAGAGCGCGCGTGGAACACGCGGCCCAGCTCGCCGCCTTCGATCAGCGCTTTGGCCGCTTTGGTCTCCTTGCGGTAAAGCGTGCCGAGCTGGATGTGCAGCAGCCTGCCGAACTCGCGGGAAGCGTCTACCATCGCTTTACCGTCCGCGTAAGTGCCCGCGATCGGTTTCTCGCAGTATACATGCTTGCCTGCTTTCATCGCGGCAATCGAGATGGGGGCGTGAAAGTTGTTGTGAAGGCAAACATCCACCGCATCCAGATCGTCGCGCTTTAGCAGCTCGTTATAGTCCGTGTAAACCTCCGGAATTCCGTACAGGTCCGCTACACGGCGTGCTTCCGCCTCATTCACGTCACAGACCGCCACGATTTCCGCGTCCGGAATTAATTTATATTGATCGAGATGAATTTTGCCGATTTGTCCGACTCCGATAATGCCGATCCGAATTGCGTTCATGTTAAACCTGTTCCTCCCCGTTGTTCTCGTCTTCGCTCATGAGCAGCAGATGCTTGACCGTAGTCAGCATCCATTCGACTTCCAGATAAGGCTGTTTGTGAGCATGATGCTCAACGCCCCAGTAACCGTCGTAGCCGGCCTTTTTCAGCATGCGTATGGTTTCAACCGCATCGTCCGCTCCGGCCGTCTGAGCGTCGAAATGCGTGTGTACGGTCCACGGGGCCACGATAGCGTCTCCCTGCTCCCGGTCTTGATCCCAGCGGTGCATATGAAGCAGAAACCCGTAGGAAGGATGATTCACGGCTTCGGCCAGACGTTTCATTTCACCCGGCACGAGAGACGGGCCCATGTGATTCTCGGGACCTATCGTGAATCCGTTCTCTTGCGCAATCTGACAATATTCGCGGTAGCGGCCCGCCACATAATCCAGTTCCTCGTCCGAGAAAGCGGATTGTCCGCGGCCGCCCGTATCGATCCGGACCGTTTTCGCGCCCAGCAAAATAGAGGCGTCCAGGTATTCCAGCGCATTTTGGTGAAGCGCTTCCCTTTTGTCCGCATCGGGGTCCCACAGATGAGCTCCGTCAATGGCAATGTTCACGAGCGTCATTTCTTTCTCATCCATCGCCTGGCGGATTTTTTTTAAATACTCCCGGTCCGGCAGTTTAAGCAGCGGATGAGAGCGGTCCGCGAATTGTCCGTTCCATAAATCGACGGTGCTGAGCCCGTAACGGTACCGGACCGTTTCCAGGTAACCGAATACATCCATCGTTCCGTTCAGAAAAGCCTGATTGAAAGAAAATCCGCCTACTGATACTTTCATAAGTAAGTCCTCCTGAGAATTAATTATTCCAGCGGAAAAATTAATTAATTAAAGAAAAAAGTGAAATCACGTTCACTTTAATTTAAATGTTAAACCGTCTTTGCGGCGATGTCAACCATAAAGACGGGGATTTCCCGGCGTTTTTTTGCGGCGGGGGTAAAACTCCGGTTTGCCTGAAGTTTCTTCCTCGGGTTGCGGTACCCAGGCCAGAATATGGCCGCTGCGGAAAAAGCGAAGTCCCTGCTGCGCGTAGCAATAAGCTTTAACCTTATCGCCGGCTATAGCTAGCGGCCGAATGTCGCGTTGGCTGATCGCTCCTTTCCGGTCCATATAGATAATCTCTACTTTCCTTCCCAGGTATCGCTCCAACGTTGACATAAACGGCCAGCCTCCTTTAGAGTCATCACATTTTCCGAACCGAAACAGGAACATTTGTTCTTATTATAATTCCCGGAAAGTAAAAATGCAATCGGCCTACTTTTGCCAATCCTAAAAATCCGCAACAAAAAAACCGGACGTCCTCAGACGTGCCGGTTGCTGTAAGCCTTTCGCGTATCCACCGTAATGTGGAGGACTCGGCCGTTGGCCTCATAGTCGATATCCGGCGTTTTATGGCCGTAATACCACCATTTTTGGCGTTCTTCCCCTTCTCCCTCCTCCAGGTAAAAGAGGTTGAGCTCCTCCCTGAAATCCGCGATTTCGCGTGCCGCGTCCAGATCGACTCCGCTTATTTCAAAGCGCCAGCCTCCCGGAACTTCGGACAGATGCAGAAATCCGCCCAGTTCCTTCGTATCCAGCAGCGTCCGGCTGCCAACTGCATGCTTCACATATAAACGGTGAGCTTCACTCATAGGTATTCCCCCTCTTTGCCGCGTATCAAGGCAGATCAATCAGCATAAAACGCGCGCCTGCCTCGCTGCTGATCGTAAGCGACGGAGTTTCCGTGATCCGTGCTGAATCTCTTTTACCCAAAATCGTCCCGCTGTTAAGCGCGGCCTCGCCGTCCAGGACCATGAAGAAAATCCTTCTGCCTTCCGGCTGCTCGAACGTAACCGATTTTCCTCCGTCCAATTCGGATAAGTAGATGCTCATATCCTGATGGATGCCGGCGACCCCGGGACCGGCCTTTGGTTTAGATACCACCGGCAGCAGATTATTTTTCAGCGCTTGTATCTGGAACTCGGTCGTCTCATAGGAAGGTTCTAGACCGCGCTCTTCCGGATCGAACCACATCTGCAAAAGCGTAACGTCGTCTTGTCCCGGATTCATTTCCGAATGAATAATGCCGGTTCCCGCGGTCATCCGCTGAACGCCTCCATAGGTGGTGACCGCACGGTGGCCGGAGCTGTCTTCGTGCTGAAGCTGCCCTTCCAGAACGATGGTCACGATTTCCATCTCGCGATGAGGATGGGCTCCGAATCCCCGTCCGCCCTGCACCGTGTCGTCATTCAGCACTCTCATGGGACCGAAACGGGTATTGTCCGGATCGTAATAATCCGCGAACGAAAAGCTAAAATGGCTGACCAACCAGCCGTGATCCGTGGAATACCGGGATGAAGCGGGATAGATCTTGATCATTGTCATACACACCTTTCAATATAAGCTTGTCCTGCCGTTTATGAATTTCCGAGCCATCGGGATGTCCTTGTTACGATAGTTGATAGCGAAGTACAATCGTGCTAAATTCTTGATCTTATTTTTCACGCATTCTTTGCTTTATCATACTCCTTTTACTTACTTATTTCAAGTCACTATATATTTCGTTTATATTACAATTATTTCATTTTGTCATCAATTTGTTACCCTTCTTTCCTCAGTAGCGCATACAATAGGAATTAGGACCAAGTCATAAAAAAAAGCTCCCGCCTGAGCGAGAGCCTTGTCCGATCATAAATTTAATAAAAGAAGGAAACTTTTTCTAATGGAAGAGTTTCACAGCAGCTTGGAACGGGTATTAATACTTAATCTTGCTTCGAATTTTTCAGTTGAGCGATGACTCCCCTGATTTTATCGGGAAGAGGCAGACCGAGCCGGCCATAATTTTCAGTAATGGAAATTAACTCATTGACCAGATAGAAATAAATAGCGGCATTCATCACGACGTCGCTCCCAATGAGCATGTCCATCCGGTGGCCCAACAAAATGATAAGCAGTATAAGTCCTTTCTTGGCGAGACCCCAGAAGCCGATATTGCTGTTCAACCCGGACTTTTCTTTCAAAGAGGCCGCAACTCCGGTTACATAGTCGATTGCGATAGCCACGAGGAAGAAACCAAGCAATTCAGACCACCCTCCAAACGCATACGTAACGAGCGAGGCGCCGAAAGCCGCCAAACTTCCGAAAATCGTTTGGTTCATCTTAATCCCTCCTTTCTCTACCATTCTATGAATCTGGCAGTAGAAAGGAACGACACTTGGCTAGTGCTTACAAATAAATAAAAACCGCCCGGTGGCACCCGGACGGCATAAAAATGACAATTTGTATGATTACATAACGCGTTTGGCTCCAACATAACGAGAGCCCCAGTAAGCGCTACCCAAGCTGTCCACTTTCACTCCATCATCTGTCGCGGAAATGAATTTGTCAGCCCCTACGTAAATACCCACATGCTGCATTTTGGAATTGCTTGCGAAGAATACAAGATCGCCCGGTTGCGGGTTGGATACTTTAACCCCTGCGCTGGCATACATACTTGCAGAAGATCTAGGCAGATCTACCCCATTCTTATCGTATACATATTGCACAAACCCGGAGCAGTCAAATCCAGATGGCGAAGATCCGCCATACACGTAACGAACGCCTTTGTATTGATTGGCTGTTGCTACAATCGTATTTTCCTTCTGCGACTTCTGAGGCACGGTTGCATACCAAGCCGGGGCATGGTACTGTCCATCGGCATCGAAAATCGCAATCGTATTCACATTATCCCATTGCACACGGATAGACATTGAATCCGCCAGAAATCTCATCGGAACATAGACTGTATTGTTCAAAAACTGCGCTTTGCTTGGCAAGTCGATCTTCTTGCCGTCCACGAGAGCCTGATTCTCCCCCGTAGTAAACGTAATCTTGTGGCCGTTCCCGGTCACCGAGATACTCATTTGAGTTCCTGCGCGTTCCCATCCGATTTGAGCTCCCAATTTCTCCGCAACAGGACGAAGCGGAATCATCAGGTTATTACTGGAATCGATAAAAGGTGCGGTACCTTCGGTATTCACCAGCTGGTCGTTGACCTGCACTTTAGCGGAACGAGCGGCATTGGCATGAGCATCCGAGGCCGCGAATAGACCGGCCGTCAGTACGGCGCATGAAACGACAACGCTTTGTACCCAAATCTTCAAAACGATTTTCCTCCTTGGGCCTCCGAGGTTAGTTGACGGGTTCGGGAAAGAGGTTCCCTAGCTTGAAGAAATAACAGGCATTCACCCCAGAAATAAGTCCCCCGTACAGGTGCTTTGATTCACCGGATTCGGCTTTTGTATAAATTGTGTCAAAGACACTCCTAGAAAGGTTAACATAATTTACATAATCGGACAACCCTTTTTGTTGTGTCTATTTTGTAACAAATCCCGGATAAAATTCCTCCATCTAAACAAAACTAGTGAAAACGCCATTAGAGGAGGGTTCTCCATGAAACGTGCAGCCCTGGCTGTCTCATCCGCCATTTTGCTGGCATTCGTCTCCGCATGCTCTCCGGCAAAGCTGCCCGACGAGGGCTCGGCCTCTTCCCGGCTGGACGAAAACCGTTTTATCCCGCACACTCTAAGCGAAGATCCAGGTCCGTCATCCGTACCCGGTCCAGCCAAATTCCGGCCCGCGAAAGTTCCGGCGATCAAGGAAAAAACCGCTGCGGCTCCTTCGGTATCACCGGCAGCTCCGCTTCCTATTCTTACGCCTTCCGTGGCCGCAAAAAAGCTTAACAACGCATCCGTTCCCAAACCGGAGCCGAAAAAGAAAGACGTCCCCGTTCAGAAGAATCATCAGGAGGCTAACGCCGTTCAGAAAACGGAACAGCGGAAGTTGAGCTTAGCCGAGATTCATCACAAATACCCGGCGGTTTTCCGGATGAGAGGGACCTCCCAAGGAAAAAAAGTCGCGCTCACGTTTGACGACGGGCCTGATCTCAACTATACCCCGCAAGTGCTCGATATTCTGAAAAAGCATCAGGTGAAAGCGACCTTTTTCGTGATCGGAAGCCGCGCTCAAACACATCCCGAGATTATCCGCCGGATGGTGCGGGAGGGTCATGTCGTAGGCAACCACTCGTACAGCCATCCTTTTATGCCCAAACTGACCGCCTCGGAATTTTCTTCGCAAATTATGCGTACCCAAGAGGTCATCAAACCGTTGACCGGTTATACGCCCAGACTGGTGCGGCCTCCTTACGGAGCCATCAATGAAGAGCAGGTGCGCTGGATGTCCGACCATCACCTGCTCGCCGTGAACTGGGACGTGGATTCTCTCGACTGGAAAGGACTTTCGGGCAAGCAGGTGTACCACAATATTGTGGACAACGCCCGGGCCGGTTCAGTCATTCTGCAGCACAGCGCGGGAGGAAACGACAAGCACGACCTCAGCGGCACGATCACGGCCCTTCCCGATTTGATCCGTTCCTTGAAATCGAGCGGCTACAAGCTAGTCACGGTTCCGGAACTAATGGGAATTCCAAAGGATTTGTAACGCACAAAAGACGGGAGCATTCGCTCCCGCCTTCTTTAGCTAATGGTTATTTAAGAATGTATACTTTCACACTTTGATAGCCAAAGTTGTTTACTCTATCTTTGGAACCCGGAACGAAAATATCGATCCGGTTGCCTTTGATCGCGCCGCCGATGTCCGTCGCTTTGGCGATCATTCCCTTGGCCGGAAGGCCGGGGAAAGCATAACCCGTTACATATACGGTGGAGCCAAGCGGAATTACGGACGGATCGACCGCGATCGTGCCGACGGTCAGTTTGTTGCCGTAATAGTCGATGCCGGCATATCCGCCGTTCTCGCTCGGGTCAGCTGAATAGGCCGATGCCTTGATATTCAGCACTTTTTTGTATTGAATCTGTTTGCCCGCAGCGGTGGTCAGCGTCTGGCCGGATTTTGCGGAAGCCGCTTTCGCTTGGACAGCCGGTTTCTTAACGGCCTTCTTCTCCGCGCTTTTCTTCGGTTCGGGAGCCTGCGGCTTGCCGGTCTTTTGAACAGTCTCCGAAGGTTTTATGTTAATCGTCTGACTTGGCGAGGCAGATGCAAGCTGAACTTTGGCCGGTGCCTGGACCGGGACTTTTACAGTCGCGTTTAAAGCTTTAAGCTGATCAGGGGCCGCTTCCCCCACAATTTTCAACTCGCTGCCTGCCGGCAGGCTAAGCGGATCCGCATCGGGATTTAACGATAACAGGTCAAGAACGTCCATATTCATTTGGGAAGCGAAGTTCCACATGGAATTCGGCTCGAATAGTACCAGGGTTTGATTTTCCGGTGTCATAAAAGATTGCGCAAGTTCAGAAGCGGCCGCTTGTCCTGCCGTATCGGTAACTCCGGCTGCAATCTCCTGATAAGATTTGGCCAGTTTCCAATACAACAGGCCGTCGTTTTTAGCCGTTTCCGTTTCAGCCGCCTGCGACTGGAATGCGGAAGATGCCGCCACCACTGCACCCAGCAGCAGAGTAGCACATGTTTTTTTCCAATGATGCCTTAAAGCCATAGTTGATGTACGCTCCTTCTCGGTATTGCCTACGAGGTTAGTTGTCGGGTTCGGACTGAGAAGTCGCCCACGCTGATGACAGCGATTCACCCCTATCGGACGCCGCAGTCATTACACATACGGTTCCGAAATAAATCATCCCCCGCACCTCATCCTCCCCTGGAAAATCCGGGAAACGGAAGAAGTTTCGGCTCTCTACACAAGCTATCACATACATCTTTAGAAACAAACACACACAAATTGGCAGAAAACAGCCTTTTCATTTTTTTAATCCAAAGGTGAACCCGCTGTAAAAAGCTGCTCCGTCAGGCCTATCTTAATCCTGCCCCGCCCTTTCGGCCGGATAAACGCGGGAGAGAAAATTAACGCCCTTCTCACAAGCCGCTTATGTAATTCTCATTTATTTCTCATAAAAGACATGGTTTCTTCACCATATGTCCAGGTAATTCATCCCATAAGAGGAAACCTTTATTTGGCGATTCGTTTCCGTTCTCTCGGCTTTTCTTCTATTTTCACGACTGCCTGGCTATGTACCGATTCTACAGTCGGCCTCTTCTTTCCCTCGTAAATATCATCGAAAGGACGAAACGGCATGTTATCGGACCGGTCGAATTCCTTCGGTTTGCGCAGCCCCAATGATGCCGCCAAAAGAACTAACATGCCGATCAGCAGACTTAATGTGATTCCCATAATAGCAGCCTCCTCCATATTCCAAAATAAAAGTTCGCCCTCAGTTTCTTGCTAACTTATTCCATTTTAACATGATTATAGGAAAAATGTGGTATTTTTTCGCGGAAAGCTGACGAAATTTTTAAGGTATTTCGTAAGTGCGACATAATTTTTGCCAATTCCCGGCTTCTAACAACTGCTCCTAGAAGGCATGCGCCGTTTTAACGGACTGTTTACTTGTAACCTTTATATTAGTAAGACACCTTCAGAAGGGGAGATGTTCCGGAAAAATTAGTAATCTTATTCAATTTTTCCATATCTATTGAAAGCACCGGCCCGGGTATCTCAAAAATCCCGGAAAAAAGACGGGTTTCCCCGTCTTTTTGTTTAGGGCGCTAGAAAATTTTCTGTGCCGCCCTTTCGTCTTTAAGTATTTCGACCGCTTCGCGGAAACGCATGGAATGGACGATCTCACGTTCACGCAAGAACTTCAGCCCATCCTGGAGATCGACGTCGTCCGTCATATCAATGAGCCACTGATAGGTGGCGCGGGCCTTTTCTTCCGCCGCGATATCTTCGTACAGGTCGGCAATGGGATCGCCTTTTGTATTTTAAGAAACAAATTATCAAGACTAATTTATCTTTCTTCGGAGTTCGGTTTCTGATCCAAA
>NZ_JAGXJX010000491.1:0-260 GCF_019091125.1 Paenibacillus sp. GbtcB18 | reverse complement strand
ACGTATAAATAGGAAAGAGTTTAAAGATGAGAGTCTAGTTTAGAGAATTTAGAGATGAATATATACATGGAAAGATGAGAGTTAGTTTAGATAAATATATACTAGATATCAATCAAGAATATTCTCTTTTAGATATCATATTGACTATATGGATTTGCATACGCCACATCATCAACAATCTAATTAGGTGGTGCCACATCATCACCTAGCTAAGTTGACTCGATCAATCGGGCACCATTTGTTGAATCCTAATTGTTTAC
>NZ_JAGXJX010000490.1:0-260 GCF_019091125.1 Paenibacillus sp. GbtcB18 | reverse complement strand
CCCATTCTACTCTTTTTTCTTTTTCTGTAATAGTAAAGAAATCGATTTACAGGCACCATATTCTAAATCACGAATAACGGCTAGAAGGGATGTTACGTCGGGTCGGGAATTCGAAACACCAAACCAACGCCAATCTTGAAGGACATAAAAGAGTCAGTAGACTATGTGGATTATCGTATCGGATGTGTACTATTCGTTCGTCAACACACGATGTGGACCATTCGTTCGTCAACACACATAAAAGAATCATATTTGAATAG
>NZ_JAGXJX010000489.1:0-260 GCF_019091125.1 Paenibacillus sp. GbtcB18 | reverse complement strand
GAGGACGTCGCCAGCTCGGAGGGGGAGAGGGCGTCGGAGGACAGGCCGTCGGTGAGGCCGTCGTCCACTCCGCCGGTGAGGCCGTCGCCCAGGCCGTCTCCCAGGCCGTCGTTCAGCCCGGTGTCGCCGAAGGCGGTCGGGTCGGCCGTGGACAGACCGCCCAGCGAGCTCTCGCCGTCGGCTCCGAGGCCGCTGTTGCCCAGCCCGGACAGGCTGCCCAGGCCGGGGAAGGAGAGCGGGTTGAGCGCGCTGTCGATGGC
>NZ_JAGXJX010000488.1:0-260 GCF_019091125.1 Paenibacillus sp. GbtcB18 | reverse complement strand
AGATAATGCCAATCCAGTTAAACTAGAAAGAGTTACTGAAATTCAAAGAATGAAGATGATTGACAAATAAGTGAAGGACAATAAACGATATGAATATGAATTTCTTATAGAATCATGTAAAATTATTGCTTAAGCTAATATATTTTGTTTGTGGGCATGAATCACCTGGAAGCTACTCAGGACAATGCCTACTGAACATATAGCAACTACTGCCTAAGTCACAAGTCAGAACTTTAATATCTGCCATATTCCTCAATGAC
>NZ_JAGXJX010000487.1:0-260 GCF_019091125.1 Paenibacillus sp. GbtcB18 | reverse complement strand
AATAAGCCATTAGCTAACGACAACTAGACCAAAGTGAACTTATGACCATTTGCGTCATGATTATTATTATACAACACTATAGGAGGTATAAACACTATTGCTTCAAGACTCTGTGCTTTGGATAAATGTTTAGATGTTGCACTAAGGGCATGAAGAAAAACATTAACAGGAATCTCAGTTCACCTTTTCAAAAGCATAATAGAATATACTCTATGTAATTAGGAGTAATATCTGAATCATGCTAACAAGAAAGTGAATCT
>NZ_JAGXJX010000486.1:0-260 GCF_019091125.1 Paenibacillus sp. GbtcB18 | reverse complement strand
AGACTAATAACTCAAGCAAGCAACTGAAGTATGTAATATTTCACAAAATTATTTATACAGACATTCCTTACCATAATAAATTTTCTCCCCTGACCTTCTATATCAATAGCTAATTCCTAACTTGCAAATTTCACATTTTTGTCAGTGTCTATCTTGTAACTATAAATAAAAGACTTAAGAAACTTTTAACCTAACCAAGAATATGACATTTTATAGAGCTCAATCCTTCATTCCTCCTAAGTTATCCCTCCTTTCATGTC
>NZ_JAGXJX010000485.1:0-260 GCF_019091125.1 Paenibacillus sp. GbtcB18 | reverse complement strand
ATTCTAATCTCACTGTTCCTATCTGCCAACACTGTTGGGAATAACTTTATCTGCTTCACTGGTGCTCCAAATTTTACTTTCAGAGTTTGGTTGCAGCATCTTAACGCTAATTCATTAATTATATTTTGTTTATAATGCATTGACTTGGCTAATATTCCGATTTCCATATGTCAAACATAGTGGATAGGAAAAGGAAACAAGAAATTAAGATGTGATTTCTATGTTGCTGTGTGTTCAAGTAAATGCAGAACAAAGAGACA
>NZ_JAGXJX010000484.1:0-260 GCF_019091125.1 Paenibacillus sp. GbtcB18 | reverse complement strand
GGAGCGGAAGACGGGAATCGAACCCGCGACCCTCGCCTTGGCAAGGCGATGCTCTACCGCTGAGCCACTTCCGCATATCAAACTGGGGGTATAGGATTTGAACCTATGCATGACGGAGTCAAAGTCCGTTGCCTTACCGCTTGGCTAACCCCCAACATCTTGCAATTGTCAGTGAGTATTAAGTGGGGCGGACGAGGGGAATTGAACCCCCGAATGTCGGATCCACAAACCGATGCGTTAACCACTTCGCCACGACCGCC
>NZ_JAGXJX010000049.1:0-2064 GCF_019091125.1 Paenibacillus sp. GbtcB18 | reverse complement strand
GAACTTTTTCAGTATCAGAAGGAGCTCCCATAGGATCAAAACCCGAGAATGAAATCCTTGCCAAACCAATGGAAAAGCACCATCTGTATTTGAATGAAGAAGTAAGATCAGATGATGAGCCAATTGCAATAGTGGGTATAAGCGGCAAATTCCCAATGGCAGATGACGTGGAAGAATTCTGGGAAAACTTGATGAACGGTAAAGATTGTATTTCAGAAATACCGAGTGAGCGATGGGATTGGAAAGATTACTACGGAAACCCCAAAAATGAAAAAAATAAAACCAACATTAAGTGGGGGGGATTTATCAACGGCATTGATGAGTTTGATCCATTGTTTTTTGGAATTTCACCGAGAGAAGCAGAGTTAATGGATCCGCAGCAACGTCTCTTATTGACCTATGCCTGGAAAGTTATGGAGGACGCCGGGTATTCAGCTAAAAGTCTTTCGGGAACCAATACCGGGGTATTTATCGGTACGGCAAGAAGTGGATATGAAAGTTTTTTAACCCACAAAAATTCGGTAATAGAAGGGTTTTCCGCTACCGGCATGACACCTTCAATTGGTCCTAATAGATTAAGTTATTTTTTAAATATTCATGGACCGAGTGAAGCCATTGAAACAGCATGTTCGAGTTCCTTAGTGGCTATTCATCGAGCGGTATCTTCAATTAAGGATGGCAGTTGTGAAATGGCGTTTGTTGGGGGCATCAATACAATTATTAGCCCTCAAGTTCATATTAGCTTCAACAAAGCGGGGATGTTAAGTGAAGACGGTCGTTGCAAAACATTCTCAGACAAAGCGAACGGATATGTTCGAAGTGAAGCAGTCGGGATGCTCTTTCTTAAAAAATTAAAAGATGCAGAGCGTGATGGTAATCAAATTTACGGGGTTATATTAAGCTCTTCTGTAAATCATGGGGGAAGGTCTAATTCTTTATCCGCACCAAACCCGGCAGCTCAAACTGAACTCTTAAAGAATGTTTACAGGAAAGCAAATGTAAATCCGAGTACTATAACTTATATAGAAACTCATGGGACTGGCACTGAGCTGGGAGATCCGATTGAAATAAATTCTTTAAAAGCAGCATTCCAGGATCTTTTTACGGGATATGAAGGTCAAACCATTGAAAATGCACAATGCGGGTTGGGGTCAGTAAAGACGAATGTTGGCCACTCCGAGTTAGCGGCAGGAATTGTAGGGACAATAAAGGTTCTATTGCAACTTAAATACAAGACAATAGTGAAAAGCCTTCATTGTGAAACAACGAATCCCTACATTCAGTTACAAGGCACTCATTTTTATATTAATAAAGAAACAAAAAAATGGGATAGGTTAATGGATCGTGACGGCAAGGAGATTCCCCGTCGTGCAGGGATAAGCTCTTTTGGGTTCGGCGGAGTAAATGCGCATATTGTGCTGGAAGAATACACTCCTAAAATTGCCGTTCCTCTCTTGGACATCCATGCCGCGCAGATACCAAAGGTTCTCCTTATGTCTGCCAAAAGTGAGGACCGCTTGTGTGAGCAGGCTAAACATTTATTGAAGTGGATTCAAGAGGGAAGATTTTCAGAAGATGACTTGGCTTCCATCGCCTATACCTTACAGGTTGGAAGAGAAGCTATGGATGAGCGGTTAGCATTTGTGGCAAAGAATCTTAAAGAACTAGAAGAACGGTTAATTGATATAATAGAAGGCCGTTTTTATGATATTTACCGTGATGAAGTAAAAAAGAATAAAGCTTTTTCCACCTTTTTTAAAGATGACGGGGATTTAAACAAGGTGATCGAACTTTGGTTAACCGAAATGAAGTATGATAATTTAATTAACTTATGGGTTAAAGGAGTTGCAATTGATTGGGAACGATTATATCGAAATAAGCATCACCAAATAATCAGTCTTCCCTCTTACCCATTCTATAGAGACCGTTATTGGTTATCAGTTAATGAAGAGCAATCCCAAACGATTGTCAACGAAAGCCAACAGCTTACAACCCTCCATCCGGTGCTGCATTCGAACAATTCGAATTTTATGGAGCAGCGGTTTACTTCTACCTTCACGGGTC
>NZ_JAGXJX010000483.1:0-261 GCF_019091125.1 Paenibacillus sp. GbtcB18 | reverse complement strand
GATAGTGAAACAGGTCATGTATTACGAAGAGGAAACTGGTTAAGTACATTGATTCTTCTTGTTGTTTTAGTTGCGAAAATCGTAATTAAGCAAAGTATGTTTTCAGGTAGTACGCACCAGACATTAATGTTTGTAACGAATGCCTTTTCATGTATCACATTAGGTCCCGTGATTAGTAGACGATATTACATTTGGAAAAAATATAATGAATTAACTCAAAAAGGATAAAATATACATCCCTTGTTTATCAATACAGTGAAC
>NZ_JAGXJX010000482.1:0-261 GCF_019091125.1 Paenibacillus sp. GbtcB18 | reverse complement strand
GTAATTTTTTTGATATTGTGCTACTCAAAACTTTCAGAAGAGAAGTACTTCGTTTGCATATGTGCATTACATTGGATGTACTTGGATATTGATGCTATGGTTTTATATAAATTGATATAGTTAATGAAAGAATATTATCTTTCTTTTTTGAATTGTGAGCTACCATTGTGATTAGTATATTATAGTAATTTGCATACTTCTGTTATGACTGACTGTCTTTCATTGGATAAAAATATCAATTTATGTAATTGAATAATAGTA
>NZ_JAGXJX010000481.1:0-261 GCF_019091125.1 Paenibacillus sp. GbtcB18 | reverse complement strand
ATCAATTCCTGCCTAGCACTAACATAATCAATCTTTGTTTATGATACAGGATCATTATTCTTTATGACAGCAAGTCAGGGATTCCAGAAGGGCATTAGGTATCAAGCATGATTTATGTGAAGTGAAGATCATGAAAATGAACAAAAGTTTTCGACTATAAATAATAAAGGTAGGATTTAGGATTAAAGGTTGTTCAAGTGAGATAATATGCACATAATTTGGATGAGAGAGAGAGAGAGAGAGAGGGAGAGAGAGAGAAAG
>NZ_JAGXJX010000480.1:0-261 GCF_019091125.1 Paenibacillus sp. GbtcB18 | reverse complement strand
CATGATATTGCCATTGAAGAAATTGTTGGAATTCAGGATGATATTCTTCCTTTTTCAGTTCATTCCATACTCTATTATAAATTTCCTTATATCTTTTTTGCTTACACAGCATAATGACTTGATCTTTAAACTGTTTTTTTCTTTCGATATCGGAATAAATGAGTACCTCATAAAAATGAATAATGGGAACTTGTAATTTCGCCGCAATACCTTGCAATATATCCATACTTGGGTACACTGCGCCCGATTCAATTCGACTCA
>NZ_JAGXJX010000479.1:0-261 GCF_019091125.1 Paenibacillus sp. GbtcB18 | reverse complement strand
AAGTTGGCAAAAGCACGTAAGATGTAAAAGTTGGTATTTAACCTATAATTAAACTAAAAAGAAGCTAGTATACTAGCTGCTTTTTAGTTTAATTATTTTTGTTTTGTTTAGGTGGTTGTGCAGGTGGAGCGGGAGGTCTAGGTGTTAAAGGTTTATCATTTAATCCACCTTTTTTTATAGAACTTTCTTGTAAACTTTTATTTTTTTCCATTATAAGTCCTCCTGTACAAAATATTCTGCTTTTAAAGGAATTCAATTATT
>NZ_JAGXJX010000478.1:0-261 GCF_019091125.1 Paenibacillus sp. GbtcB18 | reverse complement strand
ACGAAAGAAACAAACTCAGAATCATGAACAGGTGAGCCTGCCTCTTCGAGGGCATCGGCGATTTGTTTAGCTGTTTCTTGGTATTTCTTTTCCGTCCGAAACTTGTTCACGTCCAGGTTTCTTAGACGATCCCTAAGCTCACCTACATAAGTCATTGCGTCCTCAGCGAGTAGGTTTTCCAAGTGTAACCACAGAGCTCGTCCGCTTGTGAATTCTTTTGTGCGTCCGAGTAGGCTCACAGATAAAGCTGAGTTGATCCAA
>NZ_JAGXJX010000477.1:0-261 GCF_019091125.1 Paenibacillus sp. GbtcB18 | reverse complement strand
CTATAAGGATAGTACATTCTCTTTGCTGAATAATTACATTTATGATGCTGAAATTTACTGATGTGTATGAGAAGAACTAATCAGTCCACCATCTGTTTATTGACTCAATGCATGTTTATTTTTCCATATTTCTTAGAACCATAAGCATAAAATCAAATTAAATTACTTCTCCTGCAGTTATAGTTCTCTTACAAGTCCAACTAATCCTATCATATTGGCGAAACCTTATTGCACAGGACATCATTTTCCTTGTCTTCTTCC
>NZ_JAGXJX010000476.1:0-261 GCF_019091125.1 Paenibacillus sp. GbtcB18 | reverse complement strand
ATGAGATGAAATTAATATGAGATTTAATCTATGCAAAATTGATAATAGCAAGAGTCAAGTCATTGCTATTATCAATAGGATATTTCATTTGTATATTAGCAGTGAAAGTTTTTCTTATTTCTGCTCATTTATAAAGGATGAATCATGACTGACATTTTTGTTTTGATCATCTATATTTTTATAGTTTGAAAATTTTACTATAGAAAAGGATTATCATGATTCCTATGATTAATTATCCTAATAAAGCATATGAAAGATGTA
>NZ_JAGXJX010000475.1:0-261 GCF_019091125.1 Paenibacillus sp. GbtcB18 | reverse complement strand
GACTACAGTCAAAATTATGGAAATAACATCTCTATTTGTACAAGTAAGATTGTCTATTGACTCTTTGGTTCAATTTAATTGCCTTGTATCTCCTTAGGTTGTCTCCGAAGTATGACATCAATTTCATCATTCAAATATCTTCTTAAAATGAGCAATATAGGCGAATATATACATATCTATGTTATAGGTATGATTATATTTATGCCGGTATATATGCTATGTATACTTACAGATACACACATACGCGCACGGACAGTCCAC
>NZ_JAGXJX010000474.1:0-261 GCF_019091125.1 Paenibacillus sp. GbtcB18 | reverse complement strand
ATAAAACGAATCCTTTTAGCCCATCAGAGGAGAATAATCTCATAGAAGTATATTTTCCTATAAAATGAGTACAGGAAGGGGCGTATAGCAATGTATGGTATAAACCGGCCAACGATAAAAGAAAAGATTTTAATTGTAGTTGCTGAGATTATATACTTATTCATTGCATATGATTTACGTTGCATGATTGATTTCAAACCAGGTATTACAATAGGGCTTCTGATCGCTTGACTCATTACCGCTTTACGTCTAACGGCTATG
>NZ_JAGXJX010000048.1:0-2077 GCF_019091125.1 Paenibacillus sp. GbtcB18 | reverse complement strand
CGGCACAGGCGGGCTGGATTTCAGACGAATGCTGCTGGGCCGGGGCTCCGAAGAAGCGACCGCGCTGAAGTTAAACGAGACACGGTATGCACAGCCGGCCTTGTTCGCCGTCGAATATGCGCTGGCCCAGCTGTGGATGTCCTGGGGCATTGAACCGGATGTCATGATCGGCTACAGCATCGGGGAATATGTGGCGGCTTGCCTTAGTGGCGTATTGACGCTGGAAGACGCGCTGTATCTGGTCGCGAAGCGGGCCGAACTGATGGATGCGCTGCCCGGTGGAGCGATGCTGGCGGTGCCGATGGGCGAGAGTGATCTGCTGGGGCGGATCGGAGCGGGCATGTCCATCAGCGCGGTCAATGGACCGTCGATGTGCGTCGTAGCGGGACCAGTCGCTGACATTGAGCGTCTGGAGCAGCAGTTGGCTGCTGAAGAGCACGTATGCCGCCGAATTCAGACTTCGCATGCGTTCCACAGTATCATGATGGAACCGGCGAGGGAGCCGTTCAAGGCGCTGGCGGGGAGCGTACGGCTTCATCCTCCGAAGCGTTCATATATATCGACCGTCACGGGAACGTGGATTACGGAAGCAGAGGCGGTCGATCCGGAGCACTGGGCGAATCATATGTGCCAAGCGGTACGCTTCGCCGATGCGGTGCAGACGCTCCTGGAAGATCGGGAGGCGTTGCTGCTGGAGGCAGGACCTGGCTATACGCTCGGCAGCCTGATCATGCAGCGTATGGGCGAGCAGCTCAAGGATGCGGTCGTCATTCCCGCGGTTCGTCACGAATACGACCGGCAGCCGGACACCGCGTTCGCGCTGTCATCGCTGGGCAAGATGTGGCTGGAAGGCGTACAGGTAGATTGGAACAGCTTCCATCAGGGAGCGTTGCGGCGCAGGCTGCCGTTGCCGACGTATCCGTTCGAGCGTCAGCGCTACTGGATCGAGCCCGCGAAAACGAGTGCTGGAGCAAGAAGCGGCCAGAAGAGCGGGGGAGACAAACCGGCAGGCAAGACAAGCGATATGACCGAGTGGTTCTATACACCGTCATGGAAGCGGATAGCGCGTGCAGAAGAACAGGGACAGACGAAGCCGTCGGAAAGCAGCTGGATCGTCTTCGAGGACGAGAGCGGGATTGGGTCCCGTCTGGCTGAGCGGCTTGGCGCTGACGAGGTAGTGATCCGTGTCCGTCCAGGGACGGTGTACCACAGAGAAGGACATGTCTATACGATCGATCCGCGTGAACCGTCGCATTATGAGGACATGGTCGGAGCGTGGGTCAAGGAAGGCATCGAGCCGAAGCGGCTGGTGCATCTGTGGAGTGTTGACAAGCCGGAAGGTGTGGGAGGCGCAGCATTCTTCGAACAGGTGCAGGAGAGAGGGTTCTACAGCTTGCTGTACCTGACGCAAGCGCTGGGCAAACAGATCACACAGCGGCTGGAGCTATGGATCGTGTCGGAGGGCGTGCAGGAAGTAACGGGCGAAGAAGAGCTGGTGCCGGAGAAGGCGACGCTGCTGGGTCCAAGCAAAGTAATTCCGCAGGAGTACATGAACATTACCTGCCGGCATGTGGATATCGAGCGGCGCGGCGGAGAGAAAGACGCGGAGCGGATCGGAGAAGAGCTACTGTCGGAACTGCGCGCAGGCGGAGCGGACCGTGCGGTTGCCCTGAGAGGGAAGCATAGGTGGGTGCAAAGCTACGAGCCGGTGAAGCTACCGGAAGTGAAGGGAACACCGGCGCGAATCCGGACGGGCGGCGTCTATCTGATTACCGGCGGCTTGGGCAAGATCGGCGGGATACTGGCCAGTTATCTGGCCAAGACAGCAGGCGCGAAGCTGGTGCTGCTCGGCAGGCAGGGGCTGCCGGATCGTTCGCAGTGGCAGCAATGGCTGGAGACGCACGGAGAAGAAGAGGAGACGAGTAAGCGGATTCGCCGCGTGGAAGAGATTGAACGTCACGGCGGAGAGGTGCTGGTTGTCCAGACGGATGTGTCGGATGCGGATCAGATGAAGCAAGCGGTGGATAAGGCGATCGCGGTGTTCGGCGCGATACACGGCGTCATTCATGCGGCGGGC
>NZ_JAGXJX010000473.1:0-261 GCF_019091125.1 Paenibacillus sp. GbtcB18 | reverse complement strand
CTCATCATCTCACAAACTATAGCAAAAAATTACTTAACCAAATGTTAGTATGGTATGAAGAATCTAAATACTTAAAACAGCAAAAAATTATAGATATATAACCAAAAATCTTACTGTAGCAGCAAGAAAAAGATTACTAAAAAAAGTGAATTTGTGCACAGTAGTTGCATGCAACAGACAGCACCATGACACCAAGTGCCCCTGCACCAGCAGGGCACAGCACATGGCATGCACAATGCCAGTCAGCAGATTGTGTAAACA
>NZ_JAGXJX010000472.1:0-261 GCF_019091125.1 Paenibacillus sp. GbtcB18 | reverse complement strand
GTCCTTTCCGGTTTCGCGCGATCCTCTCCTCGAAGGATATTGTGCTGCAAACCGGCAGGCAGGTCTCTTGACTTACGGATGTTTGACCGTCTTGCCTTCCCATCCGCGTGCGGACAGTGGCATCGTAAGACGATCTCCGTATTACAGTGGCGGGTCCGTGCCGGATTTGCACCGGCTTCCCTTTTCACCCTGGGCTTTGGCTCCGCTGCGAGACGCCGCTTTCGGGACCTGACGGTAAACGTATGTGGTTGGGCCTTCAAG
>NZ_JAGXJX010000471.1:0-262 GCF_019091125.1 Paenibacillus sp. GbtcB18 | reverse complement strand
TTGGCACAATACTGATTCAAGTGGATTGGTGAGCAGACAAGTTAACTTGTGGTCCTATAGAACATAGAACTAATAAATGTATCCTTAAATAGAACAATGCTAGGGGGCAATGAAAATGATGTGGAAAAAAAATATTTAATAATGATCCTTACAGATGAAATGGGAAAATAAAATATGGTCCCCGTGGTTAATGGTTCATAGAGTTTTATACTATCAATAATCAAATTTACGTTCTATTTTCTCCTATTGCATATCATAGGAA
>NZ_JAGXJX010000470.1:0-262 GCF_019091125.1 Paenibacillus sp. GbtcB18 | reverse complement strand
ACCACTGATGGGTGCCGCCGGCCGGGTCGCCGAAGCTCATGCAGCCCAGCACGACCTTGGAGATCGACAGCCCGCTCTTGCCCAATCGGAGGTATTGCATGGCGAGAAATCCTTACCAGGTGACGGAAAGCGAGTGGACGCCGTACACGAAGTTGCCGTGCTTGAACGGGAAGGCGCGTAGCGCTTCGGACAGGGCAACGCTCCGTGACTAAACGTTTGTTTAGTTATGGAGGGTAGGGTACGCCGCCCGCCGGCGTGCGCA
>NZ_JAGXJX010000469.1:0-262 GCF_019091125.1 Paenibacillus sp. GbtcB18 | reverse complement strand
CCCGGGTGTCAAGGTGGAGTCGGAGGAGGATGTTTCGGGATCGCATTCGCTAACTAATGCGTGCGATCACAGGACGGCGACGACGACGACGACGGCGAACTGCTTCGTCCGCAATCAGTCACCGACAAATCTTCTGTGCTTCGCAACTTTTGTTTTTCTTTTCTGTTTATTTCTTTTTTCAAAGAAAACTGACACCTCAAAAATAATAATAATAATAATAAAAGAAATGTGGAAGAGATTTAGATAATTATATTTAAATTTC
>NZ_JAGXJX010000468.1:0-262 GCF_019091125.1 Paenibacillus sp. GbtcB18 | reverse complement strand
ATAACCTAAAATAGAGAAGGATGAGATGGCTTGGCAAGACTGCTTCATATGGTTATGGTTGAAAAAGATATACTTAAATGGCCCTATTCCTGGAATTGTGTACCTCTGGTTTCTCAAAAAATAGATATACATAGAGCAAGGATTTATACAAAATATCATATGGAAAATGGGACAAGAATATTCACTATATTTAAACATTTAAGTACCAAAATAAACAATAAAAAATTGTAATACTATAAGAAAAATGAGGAAGAATCAAGAA
>NZ_JAGXJX010000467.1:0-262 GCF_019091125.1 Paenibacillus sp. GbtcB18 | reverse complement strand
CTTTTATGAGAAAGTGCTTATTTGGAGTTTAGGCCTATGAGTTTGGGGGGAATTCTATCTGAGTGGGGGTTAGATTGGAAACTGACCTTGATGGTTGGATTCCCTTTTTATAGTTGCTAAAGTTGTAGTGGACTTTCAAAGTTATGAGCTCAATTCTGTATTATATGGGGTTAACACCTAGAAGAACTAGTTTCAATCTGAGTTCCAAGTTCCATTCTTATTAATATTAGTATCGGTTTGAAGCTAGTAGTAGCTGTTATGA
>NZ_JAGXJX010000466.1:0-262 GCF_019091125.1 Paenibacillus sp. GbtcB18 | reverse complement strand
ATTTCTGAGCTGCCATCAAGTTCATTAACCCAACAGGTAACGTTTTATTCGGTCCCGGGATTAATGTTAAGGCAATAATATATTCGTTCCAAAAGGCAAGAAAATTAAATAAAATAACGGCAATAATACTTGGACGAGCTATCGGAATCATGACTGAAATCATTGTTTTGAAGTATCCTGCACCATCGACCAACGCCGCTTCCTCATACGTAGATGGTAGTGATTGAAAAAAACTAGACAGCAAGTAAAAGGTAAATGGTAG
>NZ_JAGXJX010000465.1:0-262 GCF_019091125.1 Paenibacillus sp. GbtcB18 | reverse complement strand
GTTCACTTTAAAAGTACCATACTTTCTCTTTGGTTTCTTGATATTTACTCAAGTTTAAGGTGATCCCTACTGCACTCTATTTTATTATATTGTATACATTAGGTTGATTATAAATTTGAGAAAATGAAGATTTTTCAAATACATTATTTTTACAACACCAAATCTTTTTTTTTTCGTTACAGAGTATGTTTCGCAATAGTTAATTAGTTATTACATATTATATATACTTTTTGAATCATATATATTTATTGAGAATATTATA
>NZ_JAGXJX010000464.1:0-262 GCF_019091125.1 Paenibacillus sp. GbtcB18 | reverse complement strand
CTTCATTTTATTGGAATTCATCCATTTAATTATTTTGCAATGATGAATACTTGCGCAACGTGACCTGTATAAAATAAATCATCAATTATTAATATAATCTGGGATTTACGTATCTGGATTATGGACCTTTGTGATATCTGTGTTATGTTTTATTCTCTATTTCCATCAGCATTAGAATTAACAAAATGAGAAAACAACAGCTATTTGTAACATGATGTTGTAACTTAATGGCTTTGCAGTATATAAAGCAAGATTTTATCAC
>NZ_JAGXJX010000047.1:0-2089 GCF_019091125.1 Paenibacillus sp. GbtcB18 | reverse complement strand
GAAACCGGGAAAGAAGGACACATGCCGTGGAAAGAGCGCGGGGTGTATTGGATTACGGGGGGCTTAGGGGGACTGGGTCTTATTTTTGCAGGCGAAATTATTGAGAAGGTAACGGATGCGGTATTGATTCTGACGGGAAGATCGCCGCTAACCGAAGAGACGGAAGCAAAACGCAAACAATTGGAGGAGCGGGGAGCCAGAGTAGTCTACCGGCAGGTCGATGTATCCAGCCGGGAAGCCGTGGAGGAGCTGGTCGTTTGGGTCCAAAAAGAATTCGGCGGCCTCAGCGGCATCATCCATAGCGCGGGTGTGATTCGGGACAATTATATCATGCGGAAAACAACAGAAGAATGGAAAGAGGTAATGGACCCGAAAGTTGCGGGGGTAAGGAATCTAGACGAAGCAACCAAGGAAGAGAAATTGGATTTTGTCATTTTGTTTTCATCGGGCGCGGGAGCTGTCGGCAATCCCGGACAAGCCGATTATGCAACGGCAAACGGATTTATGGATGTGTATGCGGGGTACCGGAACAAGCTGGCGGCAGCGGGGCAGCGAAGCGGCCATACCCTGTCGATCAACTGGCCGCTATGGAAACAGGGCGGCATGCGGGTGGATGAAGAGATTGAAGCCATGATGCGGCAGGATACAGGGGCCGTGGCCTTGGAAACCCCGGCAGGGATTGAAGCGTTCTATCGGGGATTCGCATCGGGCCAAGATCAAGTCATGGTAGTCGCGGGAGAAATAGAACGATTAATAAATCTTCTGAGAGAAAAGAAATTTGGAAAAACGGGATATTTTTCCGATGCTAAACAAACCATTGAAAAATCTGGATCAACTTCAGATCACAATGACAATAAATTTTATCGGGATATTATTAACGAAGTAATTGAAGGTAGATTAACGGAAGATCAATTTAAGGAATTACTAACTAATTAGAGGTGTTTGGGATAATGATAACTGATCAAGCCGAGTTATTATACAGAAAAATAAAAGAAAACAATATGAGTTTGGAAGAATATATACAGTCGATGAAGGATTTAAAAGAACAAAATAAAGCGAGGGAAAGCATAATCTTCGAAAGAACTCTGCATGATTTGACAGCTTGGGTATCCGATATTCTAAAAGTAGAGCAAAAGGATATAGATGTATTTATAGAAATCAGTGATTATAGTTTTGATCAAATATTGATAACTGAATTTGTTAACAAACTTAATCAAGAGTACATGCTTGATCTTAATTCGAAAATTATGTTTGAGCAAAAAAATATTCATGATCTTGCTGCCTATCTAATTCAACAACATACTGAAACATTAGCTGAATTATACGGAGTAAAAACATTTGCCAATCAAATAAAGGAAGAAAATAAACTTGATATAGGGGAAGAAGTAATTCGTGAAAAAGTCACAGGCTATTTAAAAAAACGCTTATCTTCCGTTATTAAAATACCCGAAACACAAATTGAGGAAGACGCCTTTTTTGAAGAATACGGCATTGATTCGATCATGGTCATGCAGTTAACCGGTGAGTTGGAAAAGGAATTCGGTTCCTTGCCCAAAACTCTGTTTTTTGAGTATCAAAATCTTCACACACTGGCAGGATATTTCATCGAGAAGTACCAAGAGCAACTGCCGAAGATACTGGGAATCGAGGAAAAAAACCGGCAAGGGATGGATAAGCCGGTTAAGCCGGTGCCCCGAAGAAACCGTTTGATTCAGAAGCAAAGGGACGGCCGCAATCCAAGAAACGGATCTGCCCTGCCTGTACAAGAAGCACGAAGCGAAAACGAAGGGATGGACATCGCCGTCATTGGGGTGGCGGGACGCTATCCTCAAGCGAGGACGCTGGAAGAGTTTTGGCAGAATCTTAAAAGCGGCGAAGATTGTATAACGGAGATTCCGCAAGAGCGCTGGGATCATCGGTTATATTACGACGAAGACAAAAACAAAATAGGGAAAACCTATAGCAAATGGGGAGGGTTTATAGAGGGAGTGGATCAATTCGATCCCCTCTTTTTTCATATCACACCAAGAGAAGCAGAAATCATGGACCCGCAGGAACGATTGTTCCTTCAGTGTGTTTATGAAGCGTT
>NZ_JAGXJX010000463.1:0-262 GCF_019091125.1 Paenibacillus sp. GbtcB18 | reverse complement strand
ATATTATCACAAACAAAATTATAAATATGATGCTTGATGTAATGCTTATATATATTCATATTTTTTGATTTTATTCCTAGTTTGCACAGCATGTATAGGACTTGTTGTAGGTTTGAGAGCTTAATTTTGGTTAGCTTTTATGGTCATTTCAGGCTTATAAACATATATTGCATATAGTCATCGTATAGAGGTAAAACTATCAAGAAATAAACTATCCAGGTAGTCAACACCTAAGAGCTGCCCGTGTAAACTCCACAACATC
>NZ_JAGXJX010000462.1:0-262 GCF_019091125.1 Paenibacillus sp. GbtcB18 | reverse complement strand
AATGCTTTTCGACTTCTATTTTCATTAAACTAGAAACTCGGGTGCCTATCCTATCTTCTTTCCTTATAGCAGTAGAGCAGTAGCGGATAGTTTCGTAGAGCCAGCAAGCAATAATATAGAGATCTGTTTTGTGATGTGTTTTTCATGACTTCTATCTATATGATGTGCACTCCCACAAATTACTTCTATCTATATGATGTGCACTCACACTCTCTTATGCCGCGACGCGGACATCCAGATTCTATGAAACAAGCAAACAAGC
>NZ_JAGXJX010000461.1:0-262 GCF_019091125.1 Paenibacillus sp. GbtcB18 | reverse complement strand
CGTGAAGGAGTGGGTTGTCGTCACCATAGGTGAGAATAAAATTTGAGAATTCGAAGTATTTGAGCCAAAAAAAAAATTTCGGGTCTCTTTGCCATCCAAGTGGGATACGGTGATCTCACCTGCAGGTCATTGGACTTTCATTTCCCAAGTGCAGCTTCTCTACGGCGGCCACGTATTCGAGGGAACGCCTGCGGCGGAAATAGGTTCTGGTCACGGAAAGGTTAGAGTAACACGACAGAATTGGAAGGATTTGAGCCCAAAA
>NZ_JAGXJX010000460.1:0-262 GCF_019091125.1 Paenibacillus sp. GbtcB18 | reverse complement strand
ATTTTATTAGGACTTTCAGCTGGACAATATCGATTATTTGAAAACCTCTCAGGTAAGATGAAGCAGGTTGCTATTTTTACATGCATAATGTTTATGTTAAGTGTGGTAGGTGTATATTATCAATATAAACATGTTCCACTTTTACCATTTGACACTATGCTTGTTTATGGTGAAGATGGCTCAGCGATCGGACAAAATGGAAAGTTTTTAGAAATCCGCATTGCAATAGGGCCAATACTATCTGCGTTTTAAGTAGGACTAT
>NZ_JAGXJX010000459.1:0-262 GCF_019091125.1 Paenibacillus sp. GbtcB18 | reverse complement strand
CACGGTTTTGTTGAATTTGCTTTTATTTCAAAGTTCTTCAGATTGAAGCTACCTGTTGCAATGACGTTTCCAGTCGCATCTGAGATGTGAAGAGGAAGCTGTTCTATTGTAATATTTCGGTTGTGACCATTACGTAATAAGATTGTTGTATGTAAACCGTTATTTTCTGCTATACGAGCTTGTAATCCTAAGAAATTAAGTTCATTTTCTTTAGGCGGTGTTAGGCCTGCAACAATTTCTTTTAATTTATCTTTCGCAGAAT
>NZ_JAGXJX010000458.1:0-263 GCF_019091125.1 Paenibacillus sp. GbtcB18 | reverse complement strand
CTGGCTCATGACAGCGGGGGCGGGGGGAAGGGTGGGGGCAATCACCCCCTGGCGAAAAATAACATCCGCCCCTTTCACCCACCGGAGATGGTGGTGTACGGCGTAACCCCATTTCAAACCCTGCCGCAGCGGGGCCATTGGGCAGGATTGAGGGGAATGACCCAGGACGGTCTGGTTTGGGGAGCCGATTTTGTGGAGTGGCTGGAAAACCACCGAGGAAAGCTGCAGTCCCTGGGACCGGAAGCACTGCAGTACCGGCTTTA
>NZ_JAGXJX010000457.1:0-263 GCF_019091125.1 Paenibacillus sp. GbtcB18 | reverse complement strand
AACACCTCACTTGTTTATGAAAAAAGATTTTAAGCATATGTTTTATCGTTTAAAAAAAAATTAATATTGTATTTTATCAAATTATTATTGTTATGGGAATATCTTTTTGATTTGAAAAAAAAAAAAAAACACCCGCCCGAAAGGGGGGGTGTTTTTGGGCGGCGGGCGGGTCCAGCGGGGTTTTCCTGAAATTCTTTTGTTCCAGTAAAATTCCGTTCCCGTGGATACCCCCAAAAGGCGGGAAAGTCCCCCAGGGCATTTGT
>NZ_JAGXJX010000456.1:0-263 GCF_019091125.1 Paenibacillus sp. GbtcB18 | reverse complement strand
TGTCTAGATCGAGTTAGTTTAAATTGTAATTGGGTTGGTTTAGAATATAATTTAGTCAACCTAATTAGGAGCCAATTGGGATGAATTGAGGCTGTTTTGGGTCAAGAGAAAGACCCATTCATTGACCCAAAAGTTGGGTCAGGCAGTGGCCTTGCCAATGGCTTAGACACCGAGACAATCACCAAGACTGTGTCAAGCGGTAGTATCGCCAAACTAGGGAGTGGTACTGCCCAGACATAGTTTCCTAGATTGTGTTAAGTGGG
>NZ_JAGXJX010000455.1:0-263 GCF_019091125.1 Paenibacillus sp. GbtcB18 | reverse complement strand
CGCCCCTTGTTCACATCAACGCAATACGAACAATTATAATACTACGCGATTCTTTCCAAACTTTAGCCCCTGCACTTCAACCCTGTGAAGCCATTATTAGTGTGTCAAAGAACCGAATAGAACATGAAGACAGTATGGTTGATAAGAAGAATGAGAGAATAATAGCGCTCATTGGTGTTTGGATACTAGCGATAGGCACTGCTATAACTGCGTTAGGAAAAACTAAAATAGAATAAGAAGAAAGAGTAGAAAAAAATAAAAGT
>NZ_JAGXJX010000454.1:0-263 GCF_019091125.1 Paenibacillus sp. GbtcB18 | reverse complement strand
TGTATTTGATACGATACTTCCTATTTATATACGTTAGTAAGATTTGTGTTTGATACGATACTCCCTATTTATACACGTTAGATATTTGCTGAATACTAACTGTGATATTTTATCAAGACCGAACCCACGCTTCGATCATTGGAGATTCATCTGAGGCAATCCACCCCATACGATCCATCCATGTCTGTGTGTATAGCCCCATACGGAGTGTGCACAAGACAACAACAAATCTCGGTCTGGCCTTTGATCTAATTGCTCCTATC
>NZ_JAGXJX010000046.1:0-2161 GCF_019091125.1 Paenibacillus sp. GbtcB18 | reverse complement strand
ACCCCGCTGTACATCGAACCTGCATAATAGTTCCACTTACAGTTATATCGTTCTTGAAATATCGGATTTCCTAGTTGATCTGGTTTTAATTTACCGATATGGAAAGGAAGTGGCTCGCTTTTTTTATCTGCCGTATCTTTCAGTATATTCATTAATTCACACGCTTCAGAGGTTTGATTTTGTTTATTTCCGCGTTTTAAGTTTTTTAATTGTTCCTCCGCATCTTCTATACTTAGTCTCCCTTGCTGAAGCGCGTATAAGATATCACTGTAATCCATATTTATCCCTCTTTTAAATATGAAATTTTACGTAAACCCAAATGTCTTTATTTTCCGAATAATTCATTGATCCTTATCTTTACCTCTTCTTGATGGAATGTTTTCTCATGCATAATCACTTCCTGCTCAATTACTAAAGGCAGCTCCTTTCTTATATCTCCAACCAAATGTTCTTTTAACGTGATTAAGGAGTGTCTTGGTTTTTCAGCAATTTCTTGGGCTAAATCATAGGCATAATTCATAACTTCTTGTCTTGGCATGACTGGGAAAGGGACTCCTCTTCTTTCCAGTTCAGATCCTCGATAATTACACGCACCAATCAACATTTCGTGGCCCAAACTAACTCCTAATTTTTTGGGCAATATATAAGTCGCTCCCATTCCAGGCGTAAAACCATATTTCATAAAGTTTGTAGTGTACACGCTTTCACGGCTTAGGATAATAAAGTCAGCAAAAAGACCCATGGCAAAACCACCGCCTATGCCATGACCTTGCATTGCGGAAATCACTGGGATATCACATTCCAAAGCCAAGCTGTAAAGCCCTCCGACTGTAAAATCATTCTTTCGCTCATGTATAGATAATAAGCTTTCTTTAGTTCCCCCTGATGAAAAATAATTATCATATCCGGTCAGTATAACTACTTTATAATTCACATTTTTTTTTATAGATTCAAATGCATGGATTAGACCTTTGATGAGTTCAATTGAGAACGTGTTTTTATTTATTTTGTCTTGCATAGTTATTTGTACGATCCCCGGTCCAACCTCTCGTAAATCAACCACTGGTTGCAAGATGAAAACCTCCTTTTTTTATACCCAGCTATTCGTTTTCTTCTTCCCATGGAAAAAGCCCCTTTTCAATATATCGCTTAATCTTCTCTAAGTTACCGTTCTCTGAGAAGGTTCCATGATTAGCTGTTAGAGCCTTGGGCTTTAATGTATAAAGTAAATCATATAGTGCGCTAGCGTATCTCTTGTACCTCATAATCCCACTTTTAGGTATATACTTTAGTCGTAATAAATGTTTTCTTAGCATTTTTTCACTATGACTATCATACACATCTACTAAATTCCAGGTGTGCGCTTGTTGAACCGTAATTGGGTGTGTCATTAAAGTCATGTAATTGGCTTTTTGAAACCCTACTCTTCTAATCAAAAAAGGTAACACGCAGGCTGGCAATAGACCAAATAAGAGTTCGGATAAGCTGAAAAGAGCCTTCTCGTTTGCAATAACAATATCGCAAGCAGCTACAAAGCCAACTCCTCCCGCATTAACTTTTCCTTGGACATGTGCTATTGTAATATACGGTTTCGAGGTTAGGTTAAGCCATAATTGGTATAAGCTCTCTGGATTCTTGATATTATCTATCCCTTGAAAGTCGGCACCAAAACAAAAATAATCAGGGGACCCTTCGATCACAACTATAGTTACTTCGTGTTCGTACTTATTCAATGCATAGTTGAATTCATCAATTAATTGATCCGTAATCGTGTTTTTATAATTATTTCGATTAAATTTAATGAAACAAATATTCTTCTGATAACGAACCTTAATGCTTTGAAACTCCATGATAGCCACCTGTTTTCTCTACCGAAATCTTCTTATCCAAACATGTTGTTTTCATAAGTGCGCTTTTATACATTTGAAGACTCTTTAATTGTTCTCACACTGGTAGAACACCACTGTAAAACATTTTTTTCAACTATTTCACATGTCTTTTGCATTAACAAATCAGCAATTTTATCTACATTCCGATTGCTCCAATGCTCATAGGGGGTGCCTTTAACCCATAAATTAAACGCTCCCATGGCAGGACCACAATATATTTTGAAGTTATCTATTTCCGAAATTTCACCACGCAAGGTTAACTGGTTACAATA
>NZ_JAGXJX010000453.1:0-263 GCF_019091125.1 Paenibacillus sp. GbtcB18 | reverse complement strand
ATGTTGTGATGTTTGCAAATATGAGAAAGAAATAACAAAATTGCTCCTCACGACAGTTTCATAGGCATTAACAGGCAACAAGAAAAATAAAGCTATACATAAATTTAGCCTTTTCTTTCCCATAAGTATAACTTGATGTATTGAAAATAAGTCAATTTTGAACTACCACATAAATTTTTACTCATGGGGACCAGTGAATATCAATAATCTTATACCTGAATTTTTCAACCAGAAGTTGAAGAAGAATTCAACCACATTTACAG
>NZ_JAGXJX010000452.1:0-263 GCF_019091125.1 Paenibacillus sp. GbtcB18 | reverse complement strand
CATAGCTTCTAGAAGATAGACAATGGCATGCGAAACTTTGATAATTTTAGGATAATTTTGCCCAATCTGACGATCAGTCACTATACAACTTGCAAACTTAAGGTAAAACATATTGTCAAATAATCGTACAAGCAAACATAAGTGACAAACGATTCATTGATAAAGGCATTGCAAGCATGCTATCATAGACTTAGTTAGAATTACCTATATCATAAGGCATCCTGGCATTATCCGTTTGCAAAAGTCAATCAAGATACAACCTC
>NZ_JAGXJX010000451.1:0-263 GCF_019091125.1 Paenibacillus sp. GbtcB18 | reverse complement strand
ATGACTTTCGTATAAAAGCTTGAAAATTGATCACTAGTAAATCGATAAATGGTTGCCCCTTTTCCAGACCCGTAGTGTGGATTGGCATCGGCATGTAACGATGAAACACCAACCTGTACGCGCATTCCATCAGAGGAAGAGGTACTTCCATCTCCCCAATAGGAAGCTAGTTTAAGCTTATGTTGAAAATTTACTAATGTCGCTTGTGCACGACTTATAGCATCATCGAATAAACGCCATTGCGCTGCATTAGCCATTTGATG
>NZ_JAGXJX010000450.1:0-263 GCF_019091125.1 Paenibacillus sp. GbtcB18 | reverse complement strand
CGAGCAGGCTGGTGTAGCCGTTGGCCGAGTCGACCGTCACCTTGACCAGGCCGTCGGTGAGCAGGACGACGGAGTGGGCCTCCTCGCCCTCCCGCATCAGCACCTCGCCGCGGGTCCACCCGCGCGGATGTCCGGCCTCCCGTAACAGCTTCGCTTCCCCGGGCGAGAAGAACGCCACCTTCGAGCCTCCCGGCCGCATCGAACCACGGTGACCGTTCGGCACCGGACGGCCACTGTCCATCCTGCGGCCGGGCTCTGCCAAG
>NZ_JAGXJX010000449.1:0-263 GCF_019091125.1 Paenibacillus sp. GbtcB18 | reverse complement strand
TGAAGCATTATATGAGAGAAGATATCAATCTCCCATTTATTGGGATGATGTGGGAGAAAGAAAATTGCTCACTCGATTCATTAAAGAGATATGAAAATTGTTCAACCCTCAAATGAATTAAAGAGGTGTTAAAATTGTTTAGTCGATTAGTAAAAAATTGCTAACAACCCAAAGTCAACAAAAGACTTATGTTGATCGTAAAAGGTGAGATTTGGAATTCAAAATAGTTTTTCTTAAAGTGTCACCAACAAAACGGGTGGTAA
>NZ_JAGXJX010000448.1:0-263 GCF_019091125.1 Paenibacillus sp. GbtcB18 | reverse complement strand
AACCGAGAACGATTGAAGCTTCAAACAACTTTTAAGTAATGATTTAAGTACTTGACATTAAAATTTCCATTAAAGAGTTGAATATAAAGGAAATATTAAGACAACTGAAATGACAGGGTTGAGTCACATATTCCTACATGCATGTCAGGTCACCTCTCACTAAGTGTTTAGTGGTTTTTGGTTACTACAGCAGCCTGCTTCAGGTAGGAGGTTTCACACTAGACACTTTTTTTCAATGTTCTTGTAGACATTTCATATCCATT
>NZ_JAGXJX010000447.1:0-263 GCF_019091125.1 Paenibacillus sp. GbtcB18 | reverse complement strand
GCAATATGGATATTTCATGGATCTTGATTTCCATCTTCCTTGACATTTATGAAATTTGATTATACGAAGACAACTCCATAATTATGGAAGTCGTCGAATAATGCAAACCAGGGATATAGTTCCTCAAATTTTGATTAGTCTCATATGATGGGTTCAATTTTAATTAAATATATTAGATAAAATTAATCTAAATAATTTCAAACTAGGACCATTATATAGATATAAGGAACTACTCAATTATGTCTTAATTAAATTTTAATAAA
>NZ_JAGXJX010000446.1:0-263 GCF_019091125.1 Paenibacillus sp. GbtcB18 | reverse complement strand
AGATAAGGGTTAAGATTGTATTGCATATGATATAACAAAGCTAAAACTTTTGTATTAACTTATGAGGAACTTCTTAGAGAACACATTAGATATTCCAACATGTTCAGCATTATTTATATGCTTCTGCATGCTCCCAATTATTTCTTAGGTTCACCTCTTCAGCATAGACTTCTTACATGAGGACACAGATCTTCAGTAAAGTTTAACAAGCAGGAAAACTATAGGACAGTAAAAATGGTCATCCAGAAAATTGATTTTCCTCA
>NZ_JAGXJX010000445.1:0-263 GCF_019091125.1 Paenibacillus sp. GbtcB18 | reverse complement strand
ATTGCGTAATCCATTTGCGCTGTCGGAACGATTTGAATCTTTTATTATTGGATTGTCCCCACGTTTTCCATTTTATTCATAAAGGATGAATGTCATGTTAAAAAAATCAGCTGTAGAGCTGCTTAGTGATTATCAGCTGCTTGTTTGTTTCGTACAAGCCCTACAAATGAAGTTGGGTGCCGAATTTCTCCAACAACTTGCCTCTGAGATTAGACGCCGCAATTTATATTAATCGGCGGCTTGCCGGCCTCGTTTATTTTATA
>NZ_JAGXJX010000045.1:0-2165 GCF_019091125.1 Paenibacillus sp. GbtcB18 | reverse complement strand
AGAAAAAATAGATTGCACTAAATTTAGCCCCGATGTCACAATAGCTTTTATTAAATTTATCGCCCCTTGGATTATATTCCCTATTAATGACATAGCACTTGATGTAATCCCTTTTACAGCCTCCCAAGCCCCGCTCCAGTCCCCTTTCAAAATCGAGGTAAAAAGTTTAATGATATTGGTGATTATATTGATTGCAGACGTTATAACACCAACTACCGCTGGAAAAACCGCCTGAACTATCGATAAAATAAATTGAATCGTCGGAATAACTACCCCTTTTATTATCGTTGCTAAGCCGTTAAGAATCGCAACTGCCACCGGAATCGCCGCTTGAATAATAGAAACTATTACGGGAAAAACTGCCTGGACTATTTGCAAAATTAAAGGAATACCCGTCGTTGCTAAAATTGAAATAAGCTGACCAAGTAATTGTAAGATTGGTATAGCTATTGATACTGCAGCCGCTATTACGGCCGCTATCACCGGAAATACTGCTTGAACAGCCTGTAAGATGATTGGAATCACCGATGTCGCAATAATTGTCAATACCTCTCCAAATCCTTGAATCAGCATTCCTGCTATACTAAACGCTGATTGAATGACTGCTAGAATAATAGGAAATGCCATTTGAAAAGCTTGCGTAAATAATGGAATGACAGTCGTTGCAAATTCGGAAAACATTTGAGATAAAAATTGTATTCCTTCACTAATCATCGGCATAATTTCTATGGTTGTATCAGCAAACATTCGAATAAGATCAGTAACCATTGGCATAACTTGTTGCATAATTTGACCAAATCCAGTGAACAATTCATTTGCTAGTGGTACTACAGATTGTATAAGTTCACCAAACATTCGGAACAAATCAATAGCAAGTGGAACTACAGCCTTCACAACCTCACCAAAAAGACTAGCAATCGTAGCACCTAATTCACCAAATGCCGCACCTAGTTCTGCAAGCGCTGGCCCTAAAGTAGCAAAACTTTCAGCAATCACCTGACCCGTTTTTGCGAATTCAGGAGCAAGTGGAGCAAATGCCTGGATCAATCCTTGAGCCATAGACTGCACAAGCGGTAAAACCGCAGATAATACAGAACTAAAAATAGCCTGTATGGATTGCCATGCAGACATGAAAGCCGATTTCACTTGTTCATTTGTATTTACTAACTTAAAGATTGTAGCACCTAAAGATGCGATGATAGCTATTACCCAGCCTACTGGTCCCGAAACCCCTAAAAACGTTAATCCAAGACGTACGATAAGTGGTGTCAGTGTGGCGATTGTATTACCGATTGTTGAAAATGATGACGCAATATAACTTACCACTGGAGATAAAAAAGAGCCTATCCCCGAAAAAGCTGCGCCGATTCCTGCAATAGCTGAACTAAACGCACTACTTATATTCTGTCCGATTCTACTAAAAATTGAACTCGTAACAGCAAGTGCCGTTTCTAATCCTGCGCCGATACTTTGACCGATTCCCGTAAATTTTGCTATCAAAACGTCCATAGCTGAACTGATTGCACTACCCATCGCTGCGAACTTTTCAGGTACTGTACCAAGATACGCACCTAATGATGAAAATGCCGATTTCATCGATTCTACAGCCGATACTGTTACACTTTTTATCGATTCCCACGCACTGTTTACCGCATTTCGGAATGTCTCATTTCGTTGATATAACTGCACTAAAGCAATTCCTATTACAGTTAAAATCGCAATAACAGCTCCGACTGGACCGAGCAATAAAGCAAATCCTGCTCTAAGTGCCGATAAAGCCCCTCGAAGCATTATGGCGGATTTTGATGTTCCTGACATCCAAACCATTAATTGACCTATCGTAAGTATCGCTCCACCAATCGCGTTAATCACAATACCTGCTCCCGTAGCAATAATTAAAAAAGCCGTAGTAAATGCTACTACGGATGCTATCACTGTTTGTATTGGTGCTGGTAAATTTGTAAACGCATTTGCTAGTTTTTCTACTACACCAGCCACGCTGAGAATCGCAGGAGCTAACGCATCGGTAAAAGCACGCGCTGCAACATCCAATGTTGACTCCATTCTTGTCACTGCACCAGCCCATCCTTTTAACATTGAATCTGCTGCTTCTTTAGATGCACCGTCTGAATTTACAAGTGACTGTGTTAAAGCATCAATTTTTT
>NZ_JAGXJX010000444.1:0-263 GCF_019091125.1 Paenibacillus sp. GbtcB18 | reverse complement strand
CGTAAAACAGCTTTTGAAGGCGAGCAACCATTTGTGGAAGATATTAAGCAGACTGTACAACGCGTAGCAAATGGTCATTAATCATGCTGAATGATGTAATGTACTCATTAAAAAAAGCGTTGGATGTGTTTGCTCCTACCACGTGGATATACGATGGTGTTTCAGTCTCAGGGGAAGTTAAACCTTTTATAACCGTCGAGGATTTGTCGGGGACAATTGACAGATATTCTACAGAGAATTTCTCACGTAATCATCTAATTCAA
>NZ_JAGXJX010000443.1:0-264 GCF_019091125.1 Paenibacillus sp. GbtcB18 | reverse complement strand
TTATCAGACCTAAAGGAACCGACGACTCACTCGAGCACAAAGCGAGGAGATGTTGATGGTGTAGATGAAAAGTGTTTTGTTTGTTTCCGTGGTAATTATATTTGCAACACCGATGTTTGTTTTCCATCAAAAGGCTATATAATCTGGTGTTTAATGCCCACCAGAGGCTTCATCTCATGGGATCCCAACCCATGTGCATGTACATGAATGCACAGTGCATACCTTCTGTCTCTTGTGCCTCGTGGAGATTCCAAATTATTAATC
>NZ_JAGXJX010000442.1:0-264 GCF_019091125.1 Paenibacillus sp. GbtcB18 | reverse complement strand
GAAGTGCAGAACCGGCAGCAGGTCGAGGAGCTCAGCCTCGGTCAGACCTGCTTCCTTGGCCCACCGGGCACGTGCCTTGCCGCGATCCGACCTGTCTCCGCCGATGGCCGCCTTGGGCATCAGGAGCCCGGTGCGGGCATTGCAGACCTTCACCAGGTCATCGGCAGGGTCGGCCGCCCGGTTGGTGACCAGGTGCAGTTCGACGCTGCCACCGTCTGCGGTCAACTGTTTCCACGTCCTGGCGATCTTCTTGAGAATCGACGG
>NZ_JAGXJX010000441.1:0-264 GCF_019091125.1 Paenibacillus sp. GbtcB18 | reverse complement strand
CACAAGCCAGTACCTTCTCATGTTGCACCCCCACAATCTTGTAATTGATTTCACTTATATCCGCACTTCGCGGAAAAGTAAATAACTTTCTGAAAATTTATTTATACTTTTTTTATCCGCAGATTGCGTATTTACTATAGTTAGTGGTATCTTATAAGTAACACAATCAAAGAAAATATAAAAAGTTTTATATTTTCTTTGAATTTTAAATTAAACAAAATCATTAAAAAATATAAAGAGCTATATATTTTCTTGTTATCTTAT
>NZ_JAGXJX010000440.1:0-264 GCF_019091125.1 Paenibacillus sp. GbtcB18 | reverse complement strand
GTAAAACCTAGCCAAGACGTCGAGGGGGCTCCAAGCTCCTTTCAAATCCTGAGTAGTCCGCTTGAGGAAGTAGGGCAGAGTCGAGTCTCCTACAATATTGCCTCGCCGAAGTAGCGCATGATTCTTTCTTGATCCCTTCGATCATTCTCCAAACTTGATGACAGAGGGGCGTCTTCTCCTCCCAGGACATGCTATTGTTCTTATAGTTAGGGTAGGGGTGTTTTTGTGGAATTGGTTTGGGGCAAATTCTCCTCTTTGTGTCCA
>NZ_JAGXJX010000439.1:0-264 GCF_019091125.1 Paenibacillus sp. GbtcB18 | reverse complement strand
CCTATCTATATGCCATTCTTGAGAAAATATAAACTTGAATTCACAACCTTGAATTCATGCTTTGATCGAAATCTTAATTTCAAGTCATCAAGATATTTAAGTGCATAATTACTTCATGCATGATAAAATATTTCGGCATAGCCTTTCATCACTACTTACATGAGATATTATCATTATTGTATTGTAGCACTCAAAAGTTAATAATCTAAATAATCCGATATTGCATCATATTCGATTAAAAAATGTTAGTAAATAAAAGAGATC
>NZ_JAGXJX010000438.1:0-264 GCF_019091125.1 Paenibacillus sp. GbtcB18 | reverse complement strand
AATATTTATTTCCAGGTCTGTAGTTCTTGCTGGGATCTTAAGCATGTCCATGAGCGTCCAATTCTCCAAGATTAGAAATCAGAACCCACTCACATGTGTCCAACGAATCAAATCTCCTAACATTGCCACTCCTTAATATCTTGAATTTTCTGACACGATTACACGTAATAGATTCTGCCTTCCTGTTCTAAAATATACTGCGCTTCACCTCCACAAGCAACAACGTAAGACAGCTTCCGGCCGATAAGGCCGCCTACGTTTCTA
>NZ_JAGXJX010000437.1:0-264 GCF_019091125.1 Paenibacillus sp. GbtcB18 | reverse complement strand
ACATAGCCCTATGGCTGCTTCCAGGCCAGCATACACCGCCGCAGCTCTACGGCCACTTCCCGACCTTCCAGATCTACCTCTCCCGCCTCTCCGACTCCGATAGCCACTCCCTCTCTGAGCACCGCACTTGGTCCACACTCACCAACTGCTCAACCTTCTCCCACCCTGACACCCTTGTCGACACCATCTCTCGCCTTCACAAGTACCTTGCCTACTTTCGCGTCCACTACGCCGCCGTGGTGGTCGTTGTCCTCACTCTCTCCC
>NZ_JAGXJX010000436.1:0-264 GCF_019091125.1 Paenibacillus sp. GbtcB18 | reverse complement strand
ACCCGCCGACGATCCGTGACGGCTCATCGGCGAATGCGCTCGGTGCGCTCGGTGTGCTCGGTGTGCTCGGAAGTGTCCGCCAGGACGGCCGGGTTGATTTATCGACAAGACCTGCTCGAAGGCGCCCCCGCGATAACGATTACGGATCGGATCGCTCATCCGACCATCTCATCGGGAAAGGCCGGTCCGGCTGATCCATAGGATGCCGGGCGTGGCCCCTGGGGTCGCTGATTCTGCTGGTGGGACCACCCCCCGCGTCCAACG
>NZ_JAGXJX010000435.1:0-264 GCF_019091125.1 Paenibacillus sp. GbtcB18 | reverse complement strand
AAAATATATTTTTCTCTAGGTGAGAAATGTAATGTAGGTCCTTTAACAAAGATAGTTGTCTTTTGTTGAGTGTTACTCACAAAGCTAATTCATTCCTTTCTATTAACATGTCCCTTATTAGTAAGGATCATGTTTAGATATTTATTATCTATTTTAAAATTTTCTAATATTTTTTGTAGTAAAATATTTTCTTTCTTAAGTGAATCTATCTCATCATACTCAGTGCACGAAATTAACATACTATCATTATGCACCTTTTTTAAT
>NZ_JAGXJX010000044.1:0-2238 GCF_019091125.1 Paenibacillus sp. GbtcB18 | reverse complement strand
AGGGGGATTTCGCACAAAAAAATCCCTATATAGATAGAGATTCACGTATCGGCATATAGTCCTTGAAAAAGGATGTATGAAGTGTAACATTTGAGAGTTTTTGAATTTGTGAAATTGATGTGAAAGTACTTTTAAAAAATTGTATTGAAATAGTGACTTGTAAATGGGTACGCCCCTTACTGGGAGGTAAGAGGCACAGGAAATGCAAATTTATTTGTAATTTGCTAAGTTTATTGTAGCATATATACCCGTCTATATATGTTACAAAAATATGAACAAATCTATCATTTAGTAACTAGTGGGAGTGCAGATTGTATGGCCTAAGCTGTTTTTAAAGGATTATAACAGAGAAAATACAAGAAAAGACCTGAAATAGGTTCGTTTTTGTTATTCTTTTGGAGAATAATAAATAATGTTGTTTCTCGCGTATCGATACGGGACAAATAAAAGGAATATCTCATCGCTATCCTTTCCTATGAAGCTATGGAAGAGTACATTAGAAAGAACAAATTAAGCCTGTAATATGCTATATAAAAAAGTCGATTCTTAGAAACTCGACTTTTTCTTTGCCTTCTAATTGTATAAAGTTCTACAAAATTGATTTAGCGTATATCTCCACTTAAATGTAAATAAAAGTAAGAAAGAAAGCCGTTTTTTTGTTCTTTAGTATACAGAAAATCGGCTTTCTTACGCATTGCTTAATTTTTCAAACGTATTTGTATTTGATTGTCGGTTAAACGATGGGTCATGACACGTATTATTACAATTTAGTAAGATTATTTTCCAATTTGTAAGGGGACAGTCATGTAATTAAACATAAATAACGTATATCTTTAAGATGTTAAACGCCTATACACTGAAGCATGTAGTTTTTTTGTAGGTGGATTAAACCATTCACAAGTAATTCTGATTGAAAACGGCTAAAAGTGAAGCTACTTGAATTAGGTTGTTTTAGACCATGTTCCCTACAATGCAGTTGCTTTCAGCGTGCTAAAGCTCAGTGTGGAAAATAAAAAAAGGAGCTGATAAAAATAAAAACATTAAGTCTGTTTCTAATAGTTAATAAATCTTTTATTGGTAGGGATATTTAAATTTACAGAGGCACATTTTTATTTTTGTAAAATAACCTTTAAGTGTATTAGGAGATTCCAAATGAATAAATTAAATGCGTATATAAGAATAGATACAATGGATTACTTACGAGGATTTGCCTTGTTGGGAGTTCTTCTTGTGAATAGTTATCAGGTTATGAATAATGTAGGTGTTAATAATGAATTCCATGATGAATTATATTCAATTTTTAACAGAAAATTTTACCCTATCCTATTCTTCTTATTTGGATTTGGTAGTTATCTTTTTATGAATCGATCCAAACAAAAAACAAAAAATAGATACCTTTTATTTTTACGAAGAATAGGATTTTTATTTGTACTAGGACTTATCCATATATTTTATGCACCATCTGGGATTAACGATGTGTTAATGGTGTATGCTGTACTTGGCCTATTTATTGCTATGTTTTTTAAATGTAAAAAATGGAATAACTTAATTGTAACGATTACACTAATTGTTTTATCTATAGTTACAGCATTTTGTCAACCTGTTTATGGTGAAAGGATAGTATGGCTAGAATTACTCTCAAACATAAGTAATTGGTTATCATTGATGATGCTAGGGTTTACGATGGGGCAATTTAAATTTTTTGAAAATATCTATGGGAAATTAAAGTATATTTCGATTTTCTTAATAGTTACTATTTTTGCTTATCTATCTCTATTTTATATTCAAAAGTTAATTGTCATTACTCCTGCAGGCCATGAAATATTAGAAGATTATATAGTTTCTTCAATGATTATTAGCTTTCTTCTAATTATTTTACAATGGGATAAAGCTAAAGTAATATTTTCTCCAATAAAATATTATGGACAAATGTCTTTAACAAATTATCTGGCACAAAGTGTCTTACTAATTGGGTTTAGTCTCATCATTGGTAGTGTACCTATTAATTCATTAATTATCTGCTTCATTATCCATACTATTCTAATTGTTTTTAGCATAATGTGGTTAAGGTCTTTTAATATGGGACCTGTTGAATTGTTGTTACGGTACTTCACTTATTGGGGCAAAATTCCAAATAAGAAATAATTATTAAAGAAAGTTTTAATGAAGGAACCTCTTTATAATGAAATGTTAAAGTCAATTTTCTTAACGTACGACACGTTATTGAGCTGTTACAAC
>NZ_JAGXJX010000434.1:0-264 GCF_019091125.1 Paenibacillus sp. GbtcB18 | reverse complement strand
ATATTTTTAGTTGATAAGTAATGCATAAAAATTTTGGTTGTTTTCCTACCAGGTGAAGTTGCAGCGAAGCAATTCCTATTGTGTTCCTTGATAACTTTTTTTTATGTGGCAGCAAGAGAGCATCTCACTTGCTTTCCAGCAAGTCATTTCTTTGAGCGCTGTGGTCTTTTGTTTTTTCATTATCTAGAGCTACAATTCCTCGAAATAGAAGGATTAAAACTGACTGACTAATACATTTGTTAAAGCATGTTAGTGGCTAGGCAT
>NZ_JAGXJX010000433.1:0-264 GCF_019091125.1 Paenibacillus sp. GbtcB18 | reverse complement strand
GGAAGTCTCCTTTCCTCGCCCCCGAAGGCATAGAGAGTCAGGAACTAATTCATCTATATTAATTAGCGTTGAGCTAGTCCAGGATGATGCCTTTCCACCCTTGCTTTATCACAGCTTCTAATCGTTCTGGGCATTCTCCTCGGCTTCGGCGGATTCTCGAACTTATGATTCTCTCGTTGACAACTTTGGCTAAGGGAAGTCCCGTCTACAAGTCCTGTTTGTTTTCGGCATTAGGATTTGCTATAGGTTTTTGAGTTTGATTCC
>NZ_JAGXJX010000432.1:0-264 GCF_019091125.1 Paenibacillus sp. GbtcB18 | reverse complement strand
CCTCACCACTTTCATCGATTTGTTCCCGATATGACGTCACAAATGAAATATTTACTATTCTAAAAAAACAATTCAGCATTTTTGTAAACTTTTCCGGATGAAATAAGACATCATCTAATAAAAAATTAATATAATTTCCATTTGCAAGTTCTATACATTTATTAAAGCTCTCAATTTCTAATGAAGTTTCATTTTTAACATAAGTAATACATTCATATTCACTTAAATATGGTTGAATCATCGCGTGAACTTCACCGTTCGTAC
>NZ_JAGXJX010000431.1:0-265 GCF_019091125.1 Paenibacillus sp. GbtcB18 | reverse complement strand
CAACCACCTCCCTACCTCAGTTATTACCAAACTCACCACTCTGTTTTGCTTGGCCCAGACAACGGTCTCTCCTCCACGTCCGGCACTCGTTATCCACTTCAGAGGTACGTCTCTTATTCTGGCTTGTCTTCCGGTTATCGCTCTTTTATACACAATGTTTCTCAGTTGGTTGAACCAGCAAGCTATGAGCAGGCTCGTCATGATACTAATTGGGTTGCGGCAATGCATTCTGAGATTCAGGCTCTTGAAGATAACCGCACATGGT
>NZ_JAGXJX010000430.1:0-265 GCF_019091125.1 Paenibacillus sp. GbtcB18 | reverse complement strand
TTAGTCTCCAGAGCTACAGGCACTGGTTTCAGTCTTGTTGTTTACTGTTTGAGTCTGTGACCCGGAGCTACAGGCTTAGAGGCGCTGGTTTCACTCTTAGGGCATTGGATCCAAGGCTGCGAGCAACTACTTTGAGTCAAAGGTACCTTAGCTACAGGCCTTGACTCGCTCCTAGAGGACTTAAGGCTGCTACTCATAGGTCACATTCTTTCATTTACTGGTTTCAGCCTGTAATTGGTGTGAGTTGTGTCGGTCGATAGCCTAC
>NZ_JAGXJX010000429.1:0-265 GCF_019091125.1 Paenibacillus sp. GbtcB18 | reverse complement strand
GCACAAGGGCGAAAGAACACTCGATCAGAGGCAAGGGTTATTTCCCAGAAAACAGAAGAACCAAGCAACTACAGCAAGTCCGTCCTATTTTGGGGATCTTCAGCAACAGATGGAGCTGGGTCTTTCTCGGCGGGTGCGAGTAAAGTCTGCTGCCCAAAGAGATTCATTCCGACTCGGGAAAGCCTTTAACTCCAGGTTGGTTACCAATCTATATCTCTAATACCTCCGACTTGGAACTTACCCGCTGAAGTTAACCTATGATTAT
>NZ_JAGXJX010000428.1:0-265 GCF_019091125.1 Paenibacillus sp. GbtcB18 | reverse complement strand
TCGTCAGGCCGCGTGAGCGACCTTGGCGCCGCATCAGAGGGCGCCCGGCGACCAGGAAAGCGAGGCCCACGCTGAAGGTCAGGAACTCGGCGGCGTACAGACCTCGGAAGAGCCACGACCACGGCGCGGGAACGTAGGTGAGGTCGGTGGAGCCCGGCCAGAACACATCGGTCAAGAGCACGGCGAGCGGCAGGGCCACGACCAGCATCACGCACCCCATGCCGTACAGAAACCCGTATGGGCCGGGGGCCGTCGCGCCACCCCG
>NZ_JAGXJX010000427.1:0-265 GCF_019091125.1 Paenibacillus sp. GbtcB18 | reverse complement strand
ATTATACGTGTCATTGCTCACATGATTGACTTGCAAGACACTTGTAACTAGTAGTTAGTGCAGGCGACACTTCGAAAGCTCAACCCCCACCCCGGAGCTACTCAAGAAGAACTGACTCGGAATCACTTTAAACCTATCTCGGAGTCACTTAAGAACTATTTCAAAGTCACTCAAGAACCACTTTAAAGTCACGTCAAATGCTCCTATGCCCTTAGGCTCGTCGGGTCAATAATGAATTAGGTTTAAAGCGAATGCCATAGTGTTA
>NZ_JAGXJX010000426.1:0-265 GCF_019091125.1 Paenibacillus sp. GbtcB18 | reverse complement strand
AACGACCTTATCCGTATCCTCGACAATGTTGGAAACGAGCAGGTTATAGCCTCTGCGCCCCAAGGTCTCTTCGATGTTGCTCAGAATCGTCGCTTGGAAGCTGGACGTAATATCGGGGATAATGACCCCGATCAGATTGGTCTTATTCCGTTTCAGACTCTTGGCAATCAAACTGGGCGAATAATTAAGCTGCTCGATCGCTTGACGCACTTTCTTTTCAAGCTTTTCGCTCACGTGCTCGCCCTTATTCAAAACCCTGGACACG
>NZ_JAGXJX010000425.1:0-265 GCF_019091125.1 Paenibacillus sp. GbtcB18 | reverse complement strand
AGGATGCATGTTTTTCAAAAAAAAATTAAATTTCTAAATATCAGTCACCATCTAGGAAGTCAATAAGGATCAGCTAAAGTCCCTCTTTTTAAGCATTATTTTTTAGGTTTATTTGAAAAAATAAAACTCAAACAATTTTGAATATCCTCTTAATCAAAATCTGTATTGCTGTCTTACAAAATCAAAATCCGAGGGCAAGAATTAGGTTGCAAAAAGAATGATATCTGAAAGAAAGCATGTTAATATTCATTCACAAGTCTAACCT
>NZ_JAGXJX010000043.1:0-2360 GCF_019091125.1 Paenibacillus sp. GbtcB18 | reverse complement strand
CGGATCAGATGAAGCAAGCGGTGGATAAGGCGATCGCGGTGTTCGGCGCGATACACGGCGTCATTCATGCGGCGGGCCGGCCGGATAGCGATGCACAGACGACCATTTCCGAAACGCGGAAACGGGAAGCGAACTGGCACTTTGTACCTAAGGTATACGGTATCTATGCGCTAGAGCAAGCATTCGCCAATCAGACCTTAGATTTTTGTATCATGACGTCTTCTTTGTCACCGATGCTGGGGGGCTTGGCGCATGTAGCGTACGCGTCTTCGAATGCTTTCCTGGACGTCTATACACGCAAGAATGCCCAGCAAAGCAAGCGGAATTTTGAGGCACTATGCATCAACTGGGAAGCCTGGCATAATCACGAGGAGATTTTTGAGAGCTATGGTATTGGCGCCACATTAAGTAATTACTTCATCGTTCCTGAAGAAGGGGAAGAGATTTTTCAACGCTTCCTATCCTACAAGGGTATCGCACAAGTCATCGTTTCAACGGGAGATTTCTATACACGGTTGGAACAGTGGACGGCGATACACGACCTTGCCAATGAACAGTCCGAGACCGGCAAGCTAGGCGAAGTGAAGAGAGAACGGCCGAAAACGAAGGTGACTTACGTAGAACCACGCAACGAAATGGAGCAAGTGTTGGCGGATGTCTGGAGCGACCTGCTAGGTTTGGAATCCGTAGGAGTGCATGATAATTTCTTCATTGATCTGGGCGGCCATTCTTTGCTGGGAACCCAGTTGATCTCACGATTGCGGGAATTGTACCAGACGGACATCTCATTGCGTGCACTGTTCGAAGCACCGACAATTGCGGAGTTAAGCGAAGTCATCGTCAGGCTGCTCATGAGTCAGATTAATATTGCCATGCTTGATGATATTGAAGGGTTATCAGAGGAAGCAGTAGAGCAATTGCTGGCTGCCGGTATTGAAGATCCGGGTGAGACGCATGGCTAATACGGAACAACGATTGATGCAGCTGCCGCTTGAGAAGTTAAAGCTTCTGCTTCAGGCGCAGAAAAAATCGGACTCCCACGATGTGCCCGAGGCCCAGGTGTTCGAGCGGAATGAGACCAACCGCTATCCGATGTCTAGCGGCCAGCAGAGGCTCTGGGTCATTCAGCAATATGAGCCGGATAGTGCAGCCTATCATATTGCGACAGCAATCACAATTCATGGAAAGTTAAATATCCAGGCATTGCAGCACAGTTTGAATGAAACGCTGAAGAGACATGAGTCGCTGCGAACTTCTCTTATCGCGGAAGAGGAATCGCCTTGCCAATATGTTTCTCTGCACTGTGAAATTGCAATTCCCTTCATTGAACTGCAGCACGGCTCATCCGATGAGCGGAAGGTTGCGTGGGAGCAATTAGTGGAACAAGAGATTGCAAAGCCATTCGATCTGACGCGAGCGCCGCTGATAAGGCTATTGTTAACGCAGTTGAACGGCAGCGAGTACAAGCTATTGTTCGTCATGCACCACATTGTTGCGGATGGCTGGTCATTCGGGGTGCTCGTGAAAGAAATTGCAGCTCTCTATGAATCTTATAGTAAGAACGGAGCAGCCGCATTACCACCCCTAGTTCACCAATATGTCGATTATTCACTTTGGCAGAGGGAATATTTGCAGAGTGAAGTCTATCGGTCTCATTTGGGATATTGGAAGAACACACTAGCAGGCGCTCTGCCATTATTATCGCTTTCCACGGATCACGCAAGATCGGCGGCCCAGACGTACAAAGGGGAAGTCTACTCCTTCCGGTTGACGCATGCATTGACGAAGTCATTAGAGAAGCTGGCTCAGGAGGAAGGGGTTACGCTTTTCATGCTTCTGATTGTCGCCTATGCCATATTGCTCGGACGCTACTCCCAGCAGCACGATATTTTGATCGGAACGCCAGTCGCGGGACGAAACAGGAAGGAATGGGAGGGACTGATCGGATATTTCGTCAACACATTGGTTATTCGAGCTGATCTGTCCGATTCACCAAGTTTCAAACAATTGTTGGCGAAAATTAAGAAAATCAGCCTGGAAGCATTCGACCATCAGGATGTGCCATTCGAGAAAATCGTTGAAGCCCTGCAGATGGAAAGAAACACAAGCTACCAGCCGATTGTTCAAGTTCAGTTTGCGCTGCAGAACACACCGAAAACGAAAGTGAACGTGGACGCTCTCGTATTCGAAATGGAAGAATTGGATACAAAAACAAGCAAGTTTGACTTGAGCCTGACGATGCAATACAACCAAAAGGGCTTGTTGGCGGATCTCCAATATGCCACGGATCTGTTTAACCGGGAAACGATTGAACGGATGGGGACGCACTTCATCACGATTATCGAAGCGATGGTGTCGAA
>NZ_JAGXJX010000424.1:0-265 GCF_019091125.1 Paenibacillus sp. GbtcB18 | reverse complement strand
ATCATCGGGGACAGAGCCGGAATCCGTCGCGAGCTCCTCAGGTAATCAGTCAAGCAACTTGATTACTTTTAAATGGTCATATATATATATATATATTTTAATAATCAATTTGGCCGAATCATGTCATAGGCACAAAGAAGAAGAGAGGCCCCGTCACAGGGAAAGCTCTCGAGAAGATGGTGAGTACCATGGGGAGGATCCCCATCGATACTGACGGGGATGGCCACGCAGTATCGGGCGGGAAGTCGAGGATGTACTCCGGCCG
>NZ_JAGXJX010000423.1:0-265 GCF_019091125.1 Paenibacillus sp. GbtcB18 | reverse complement strand
ACATATAAGAATAATATGATATGCGCACTAGTTAACACATAATGCTGTATGATGTGGCAAATAAATATGATGTATAATATGAAATGAATAATGCGATATGCTCGCTATGTGAAATGAATAATTAATTATGAAGCAACAGTCTGACTTGTTGAAATGTTTTATTGTAGGATCTTTGGTTTCTGGAGGCAGATGATCGTGCACCAGCTGGTAACTGAAAATTATTTATATCATCTGTATATAAGTGAATTTATTATTAATTGAACTA
>NZ_JAGXJX010000422.1:0-265 GCF_019091125.1 Paenibacillus sp. GbtcB18 | reverse complement strand
AGTATATATGATAGGAGCTATTTACAACTTTCTCGGAGAACTGCCAGAACAAAAAAAAAAGAAACATTAAAGCTCTAGGTTTCTGGTTCAGGTTGGTGCATTATTGAACATATAGGATGTGTGAAAGCCGGAAAGCCTTCAATAGCAGATCATGTATGACAGATCTATAGAAGTGAACAAACAAGTTTAGCAAAAATTGATTTTTTGTGATTTACATTCAAGTGCCTCATGGTTTGAATTCACACAGCTTTTGTGATTGCTTGTG
>NZ_JAGXJX010000421.1:0-265 GCF_019091125.1 Paenibacillus sp. GbtcB18 | reverse complement strand
ATGATGATGTCCACGCGTCCGAACTCGGCGAACCCTTCTTCAAACGCTGTCTGCAGGGCGGGGAAGTCGCGTACGTCGCAGGTCCGCGCGACGATGTGTCGTTTCTCCTTCTGGACCAGCCGGACCGTCTCGGTGAGATCGTCCGGTGTGGCGTTCGGGTACGTCATCGTCGGGATGTCCGCGCAGATGTCCACGCCGATGATGTCGCACCCTTCTTGAGCCAGCCGCACGGCGTGGGCCCGCCCCTGTCCCCGGGCGATTCCGG
>NZ_JAGXJX010000420.1:0-265 GCF_019091125.1 Paenibacillus sp. GbtcB18 | reverse complement strand
ATAGATGTATGTGACTATATATGACACCATATGTACAAGCTAAAACAGGTCAAATAAGAAGCCAGACATATTCTACATACAGGAATAGTGCCATAGACTGAGGCTGGATTAGCCTTATGCTAGCATATACATTTAAAATTGGCAAATAATTCCTTAACCAACAATAACCACAAAATTAGCATTCATGGAGAGTTTCTAGCCCATTCAACCATTTCTTTAAAGCCCCTGGATGAGGTACATGCAGAGCACTGTTCCCAGGTCATGA
>NZ_JAGXJX010000419.1:0-265 GCF_019091125.1 Paenibacillus sp. GbtcB18 | reverse complement strand
TTACTTCGTGTTGTGAGGACTGGTCCTCATCTGTGGTGTAATACGCAAGTACGTCAGTTAACAAAATTTCGCTGCTCATGCCGCCAAAGATGACGTGCGAGCACGGCAGCAGCAGGAAGTGCTCCCGCAAATTGAGTGAAAACAAAGCAAACCGGTAGAGGGCAGCACTGCCTCCCATCTCATAAGGACGGAAATACAGCCCTTTTTACAGTCCTGACATGATCCGCTGCTGTACGGAGGGCAAGTATGCCGATAAATCAACAAC
>NZ_JAGXJX010000418.1:0-265 GCF_019091125.1 Paenibacillus sp. GbtcB18 | reverse complement strand
GCCACGGGCCTGCGGTCGGACCCCCTTCGTTTGCGGACCGCATAACCCCCCCCCTCCAGCTTGTCGCACAGCGCCGTCACGGCGCCGGATGTAAAATCCCACTGCTCCGCTAGCTCGCCCAGCCGCTGCTCTCCTTGACTATGAATAGAGTCCAGGATGAGCATCCCCGGCAATGCGATACCTTCGACGGAAATTTTGTCGCGCTCCTTCACAAATTTGCGTACCAGCCTGCGGAAGAGCCAGTCAGCCCCTTCGTATAACGCCC
>NZ_JAGXJX010000417.1:0-266 GCF_019091125.1 Paenibacillus sp. GbtcB18 | reverse complement strand
CCCAATTGGTACAGTCTAGTTGCTAGTATGTGTATCATATGAGACTCGATTTCTAATGGGTTTGATTACGTCTTTTTGCCTGATCTCAACTGAGGCTAGATCAGAATCAAAGTCAGGTCTAGTTTTCAAACGAAGAATCAGCTTGAATCCTAACTATTCAGCCAACTTAAGGTAGCGCATGGCAACATACCCAATTGGTACAGTCTAGTTGCTAGTATGTGTATCATATGAGACTCGATTTCTAGTGGGTTGGATTAGGTCTGTTT
>NZ_JAGXJX010000416.1:0-266 GCF_019091125.1 Paenibacillus sp. GbtcB18 | reverse complement strand
TCTACAACTTTCATGAAGGAAGTTTTCGAAGATAACTTACAGAAAATAAAGTCAACTTTTGAGCCTCTTAAAAAAAATCAAAGTACCTTTAAAATACTTCTGAAACTTCAACTTCGCACAAACTAGAAAATTTTCATAAATATTCATTCACTAAATATGGAAATTATACAAGGGAAAAGATATGAAAATCTGGGGTATTACATTCTGTCTACTCCAATTTATGATATTTGAGGCTATAGTTAATTTACTAGGGGTAGTAGAAACTT
>NZ_JAGXJX010000042.1:0-2647 GCF_019091125.1 Paenibacillus sp. GbtcB18 | reverse complement strand
AAAATCCACACTTATTGCATGCGAAAAATGAACAAGAAGAGATGCTTTATTTCTTTGTGACATTATCAAACACAGTAGGTATTCCAACTGTTTTAATTGGTACATCAAAAGCACAACAGTTGTTCAAAGGGAATTTCCGCCAAGCTCGACGTGCAGCTAGTGATGGCTCAATTATATGGGATCGAATGGCTAAAGATAGCGAGGAATGGGAGTTCTTTTTAGAAACGTTGTGGGAATTACAATGTTTAAAGGGTTATTCAGAACTTACAGATTCAGTGAAAGAAGCTTTTTACGAGGAGTGCCAAGGAATTACCTCTGTAGCTGTAAATCTCTTTATCTTAGCTCAGGAAAGAGTCCTTTTTGATGACAATAATAATAACGAGTTAATCACCTCTAAAGTGCTGAAACAGACTGCTAAGAAAGATATGCAAATTATCCAGCCAATGCTAGATGCCATTCGCAAAAATGACTTTGCCTCAATGTACAAATATGAAGATATTATCATTAATCTAGATGAACTGATGATGAATCATAAGCGAAATACAGAGTATGAAGGTAAAGTAAAAGAAGCGATGAAAGAACGGCAAAACACATTGAATTATAAACGACAAGAAATGATACAAGCGTTAAGTGAAGAAGTAGCAGCAATTGGTATCTTTGATGCTTTAAATTCAAATGACATCACTAAAACAGCAAAGAAATTAGTAGAGAATTCTTCGGTGAACGTAGAATATAGTGCTATTAAAGCACAACTTATTTCTGAGTTAATTGGATTGAACAAGGCAGTTAATGAGAAAAAAGAGAAAGCTAGCTATTCAAATAAAATAGCAATTCTAGTAGATATTAGAGAGCAAGCTTTAAAGCAAAAGAAGCATCCTTATGAAGTTTTAGAAAAAAATAATTTCATTAAAAATCCAGTTGCTGAATTTTATTAATAATTATTTTAGGAGGAGTTAAATGCTACCTTTTTTCACAAATCCATATCCGGATGAGTTGTTGTATTCAGCCGGGGCACGTTATCACTTTTACAGTGGGAATATTGATTGTAAAGATACATTGGAAGAGTTGTTTGGCAGTCGGTCGGTGATATCGAGTGTGGGAATTGGGAGCTATTTTTCTTTTTTAGCTACTCAATTAGGTGATCATTATTCTGTAGAATCTTTGTTAGCTAATCATACAATCTATCCTTATTACGCACCTTTTTTATCGAAAGAACGACAGCAAGAAATCATTGAAGATATAAAAGGTGATGGAAAAGGACTGTACACTCGGTTAGGTTTTGTTGCTGGCGGCATTTGCAGAAAAAAAGGATTTTTTTATTGCCCAAAGTGTGCCAAAGCCGATGTTGAAAAATATGGTGAACCTTATATTCATCGAGAGCATCAACTAGAAGGTATCAATTATTGCCCGCATCATGAAATACGATTACGAAAATATCCAATTCAAAGTGATAGTCGAATCGAGTATATTCGCTTTGAAATGAAACATATGAACCTCTCTGAATTAAAAGAAGTCGAGCCGCATAAATCTATTGGTGTAAGTTTAGCGAAGCTAGCTTATCAGTTATTGCAACTTCCACTTCATCAATTAAATCGTTCGCAGATTAGAGCAAAATATAACTTGTTGCTACAAGAGCAGAATTTAATGACGGTGAATAAGCGTATTCGCCAAAAAGAGTTACATGATGCGTTTTTAGCATTCTATCCTCAGGCTTTTCTAAAGCAACATGAAAGTAATCTCAATGAGGAGTTTGAATATAATTGGCTAAAGGTTTTATTGCGTAATTCTAAGCGCCATGTGCATCCATTTAGACATTTATTATTTATGCACTTTATAAAACAAAATATTGAAACACTGCAAGACATACCTGATTATACGAATGCATTTGGAGAAGGACCATTTCCTTGTTTAAATAAGGCTGCATCTCATTACAAGGAATATGTTATTCCAGGAGTAAAAGTTACAAAAGATTTTAAATCTAAAAATCTCATCGGTACATTTACATGTTCATGTGGATTTATTTATGCGAGGAAACAGACGACTGATCGATTTGAAATTGGTAGAGTAAAGCAATTTGGTGATGTGTGGCAAAGGAAATTACAACAATTAAAAAATGAAAATTTGAGTATTAGAGCAATAGGACGGATATTAGGCGTAGATTCAAAAATGGTGAAAAGATATTTAAGTGGGAATGTTGAGTTAAATAAAGTAGTAAACAATAAGTTACCCACAAGTAAATTGCAAGAATGTAAAAGACAATGGCAGCAGTTGCAAGCTACTTATCCACAGCTGTCGCGTACAGCATTACGTGAGCAAAATGAAACTGTGTATATGTATTTATATCGGAATGATAAAGAGTGGCTAATGTCTAATTGTCCTGAACTACATCACAAAGCTATCCCGAGTGTAAAAGTAAATTGGCATAAACGAGATCGATATTACACACAACAAATTAAAGCTTTGTATAAAAGTATGTTGAATGAAGAAAAGCCAATAAGAATTACTGTTTCTTCTGTAGGTAGGCGTTTAGGTATTTTAGCAAATCTACAATATCATTTAGATAAATTGCCGCTAACAGAAGCATTACTTACTCAAATTACAGAAACAGTACGGGAGTTTCAAATCAGACGCACATACAAAATAATAG
>NZ_JAGXJX010000415.1:0-266 GCF_019091125.1 Paenibacillus sp. GbtcB18 | reverse complement strand
CCCCTTGCCCCGGTTGGCCCATACCCCCCAGCCCGGCGAGAATAGGGTAAAAAAATCCGGGGCCCCCACTTTTCTGGGCCGGGCGAGGTAGGCCGCACCCCCTACCCTGGGGGGCAATTCTTCCCCCCAACCCCCTTTTTTTTTTTTTTATATAGTTATTTGCCCCCACGACCCCCGCCCCAAGAATGATCCCCTTTATGCGGGCCTATTCCTCCTTCCCCCCCCCCATTTATTTCCTTTCTTCCCTCCCTACGCTTATTTCGGCT
>NZ_JAGXJX010000414.1:0-266 GCF_019091125.1 Paenibacillus sp. GbtcB18 | reverse complement strand
GAATGGCATAGCAAGTCATTCATATATTCCATCAGGAACCCAAAAGGCAGTCCATTCAATTGAATCTGGCTGCATAGCAACCTGATGGAAACCAGACTTTGGGTCAAATTTCGAATATACTTTACTATTGCTGACCTTTTTTAGGATGGTGTTGATTCTGGGAAGGCTATACTGGTCGTTCTCCGTAATGTCATTCAGCCTTTTGTAATTAAAAAGCATCCTTTCTTTACCCTTCTTTTCTATTCCAGTTGATAGATCAACAGTTG
>NZ_JAGXJX010000413.1:0-266 GCF_019091125.1 Paenibacillus sp. GbtcB18 | reverse complement strand
ATCTATTTGTTCTTATATCATAATTGCAAAATGTATCGAGAAGCTATGGAGTTGCTTGTGTATGAACAAAGGGGGAGAACTCCTCACTGCCTACCGACCAACAGAGAGACCCAAAGAAGTATAAATCCGAATGTTCACTTTCTCTCTTGTGTTCATTTTAGTGCTAAAATATGCCAAAAACAAATATATTAATGAAAAGGAGAAAATGATAGCTCAAGGACCCTTTAATTAAATCTAAATTATGTCCATTTATTGTGTCTTATGTC
>NZ_JAGXJX010000412.1:0-266 GCF_019091125.1 Paenibacillus sp. GbtcB18 | reverse complement strand
CCTTTGAAGTTGCCCGGCGGCATCGCGTGGGTCAATGTCTTCGGCCCCGGGGACTTCATCACCGGAGGCACGGGGCTCAGCACTCTCTCGCCGGAGGTCACCGATGCGGAAGTCAACAACGGCATCGGCGACCCGCACAGCGCGCTCCGCTATCTGCGAGCCAGTCCGGTCGCGCGCGTGATTGCGGACAACTGCCGGTGAACCAGAGCACGGCTCCGAAGACGAAGCAACGAACGCTGATTGAGATTGCTGTCTCGGAGTACGAC
>NZ_JAGXJX010000411.1:0-266 GCF_019091125.1 Paenibacillus sp. GbtcB18 | reverse complement strand
AGTTAATAGGCTGGAGCCCTAATAACAAAATCGAAGTTATCTTAAAAAAAATATTAGACAGATCAAAAATCAATAGTATTTAAACAAACTTTATGAATATTTTCTATAAAAAGGGTGGGCTTTATTGTTAGAAAATATAACTATTTTACAGCCTAGAAAAACATTCTTCAGTTGTTTAGAGTTTGCTATTTGCTCCTATATAGAGTCATATAAAATGCCTTATCAATGGCTAGTTTCTGATAGTTGGGGTTTTGTCTATGAGAATA
>NZ_JAGXJX010000410.1:0-266 GCF_019091125.1 Paenibacillus sp. GbtcB18 | reverse complement strand
AGCAGATCAAACGGGCTCTCTAAACATATGGTATCAAAAGGTACGCATCGTCATAATTAGATCTATGCATTTGACTCCAATCCTAGCATAAAAGTTATTTTCGCATTTTTGATATAGCATAATTACATATTTGAGAGTTCTGTGATGTTATTTTGTTGTTCACCCTCATCAAAAATGCTAGATTGGAATTATAAAATCTGTAATTATGTTATATCAAAAATACGAAAATAACTTTTATGCTAGGATTGGAATCAAATGCATAGATC
>NZ_JAGXJX010000409.1:0-266 GCF_019091125.1 Paenibacillus sp. GbtcB18 | reverse complement strand
CCCAAAAAATAATATTTGCTTATATAGCTTATTTTTGGAAAGTTGTCTTAGCACAATGACAAAACACAACATACGTCTAAGACAATCATAAAATTCAATAAAAATGAGACTGTCAAGTTTACTATAAGTCATCTACATGTTATACATGAACAAAATTAAATGATCCGAACATACACAAATATTATATCAAACAGTATTTATTCATAATAGGATAACCCATTGGCTTATCGATCAAGTGTAGCAACATGAAGATGTTTTATTTGCTA
>NZ_JAGXJX010000408.1:0-266 GCF_019091125.1 Paenibacillus sp. GbtcB18 | reverse complement strand
GACGGCATGGCGGCCCTGCCCCACCTGGTCCGCGTCGCCCCGGTCATGATGCTGACGTACAGCGACGAGACGGACCTCGTGCAGGAGGCGGTCCGGCTCGGCGCCGGGGGCTACCTGGTCCACGGCGAGTTCACGACCCAGCAGCTGACACAGGCGGTACGGGACGTGGGCCGGGGCCGCCCGCACTTCACACCGACGGCGACGAACGCGTTGCTGGCGCATGTCAGAAGCCATGCAACTGCACACGCAGGACCAGAACTACGAGC
>NZ_JAGXJX010000407.1:0-266 GCF_019091125.1 Paenibacillus sp. GbtcB18 | reverse complement strand
CTTATTATTATAAACCTCTATGCTACCTTGACATGCGTTTGCATTATCCTAGTATATGATGTTGGATGTTTCTTTTCGAAATTTTGTCCACATTTTGATGGCACCTTCATGTTATTTTGGATGATTTGATGTCTTCCTTGAATGATCGATTTTAATGCTAAGTTGAAGCTTTGTCAATTTTGCCATCTCCTTTTCAAAATTTTTTTTTCTTATAAGATAATTTTATGAATGACTTCAATGATCACGAGTTTTATGCTTGAAACCTC
>NZ_JAGXJX010000041.1:1571-2687 GCF_019091125.1 Paenibacillus sp. GbtcB18 | reverse complement strand
GATCTGGAAAGGTCCGCTGCAAAAGGTAACAGCCCTGTAGCCGAAAGTGAACGTATGCCTAGACGGATCCTGAGTACGGCGGGACACGTGAAACCCCGTCGGAATCCGGCAGGACCATCTGCCAAGGCTAAATACTCCCTAGCGACCGATAGTGAAGCAGTACCGTGAGGGAAAGGTGAAAAGCACCCCGGGAGGGGAGTGAAAAAGAACCTGAAACCGTGTGCCTACAAGAAGTCAGAGCCCGTTAATGGGTGATGGCGTGCCTTTTGTAGAATGAACCGGCGAGTTACGTTTGCATGCGAGGTTAAGCTGAAAAGGCGGAGCCGCAGCGAAAGCGAGTCTGAATAGGGCGACTCAGTATGCAGGCGTAGACCCGAAACCGTGTGATCTACCCCTGTCCAGGGTGAAGGTGCGGTAACACGCACTGGAGGCCCGAACCCACGAATGTTGAAAAATTCGGGGATGAGGTGGGGGTAGCGGAGAAATTCCAATCGAACTCGGAGATAGCTGGTTCTCCCCGAAATAGCTTTAGGGCTAGCCTCGGGGGATGTGTCGTGGAGGTAAAGCACTGATTGGGTGCGGGGCCCGCCAAGGGTTACCAAGTCCAGTCAAACTCTGAATGCCACAGACATTACCCCGGGAGTCAGACAGTGAGTGCTAAGATCCATTGTCAAGAGGGAAACAGCCCAGATCATCAGCTAAGGTCCCCAAGTGTGTGTTAAGTGGGAAAGGATGTGGAGTTGCACAGACAACCAGGATGTTGGCTTAGAAGCAGCCACCATTTAAAGAGTGCGTAATAGCTCACTGGTCGAGTGACTCTGCGCCGAAAATGTAACGGGGCTAAACACACCACCGAAGCTATGACTTGCACCTTGTGTGCATGGGTAGGGGAGCGTTCTGTACGGAGTGAAGGTAGATCGTGAGGACTGCTGGACTGTACAGAAGTGAGAATGCCGGTATGAGTAACGAAAAGATCAGTGAGAATCTGATCCGCCGAAAGCCTAAGGGTTCCTGAGGAAGGTTCGTCCGCTCAGGGTAAGTCGGGACCTAAGGCGAGGCCGAAAGGCGTAGTCGAAGGACAACAGGTTGAAATTCCTGTACCACCGTAAGCCGTTA
>NZ_JAGXJX010000041.1:0-1471 GCF_019091125.1 Paenibacillus sp. GbtcB18 | reverse complement strand
GAGCAATGGAGTGACGCAGCAGGGTAGGGACGCGGACTGATGGATGTCCGTCCAAGCAGTGAGGCTGATGTGTAGGCAAATCCGCACATCGTAAGGCTGGGCTGTGATGGGGAGCGAAAATTACAGTAGCGAAGGTCTTGATCTCACACTGCCGAGAAAAGCTTCTAGCCAGGCGAAGGTGCCCGTACCGCAAACCGACACAGGTGGGCGAGAAGAGAATTCTAAGGCGCGCGGAAGAACTCTCGTTAAGGAACTCGGCAAAATGACCCCGTAACTTCGGGAGAAGGGGTGCCCCGGTAGTGTGAATAGCACGAGGGGGCCGCAGTGAAAAGGCCCAAGCGACTGTTTAGCAAAAACACAGGTCTATGCGAAGCCGCAAGGCGAAGTATATGGGCTGACGCCTGCCCGGTGCTGGAAGGTTAAGGGGAGCGGTTAGGGGTAACCCGAAGCTGTGAACCGAAGCCCCAGTAAACGGCGGCCGTAACTATAACGGTCCTAAGGTAGCGAAATTCCTTGTCAGGTAAATTCTGACCCGCACGAATGGCGTAACGACTTGGGCGCTGTCTCAACGAGAGATCCGGTGAAATTTTAATACCTGTGAAGATGCAGGTTACCCGCGACAAGACGGAAAGACCCCATGGAGCTTTACTGCAGCTTGATATTGGACTTTGGTACGATCTGTACAGGATAGGTGGGAGCCTTTGAAGCCTGAGCGCCAGCTTGGGTGGAGGCGCCGTTGGGATACCACCCTGATCGTATCGGAGTTCTAACCTACTACCGTGATCCGGTAGAGGGACCGTGTCAGGTGGGCAGTTTGACTGGGGCGGTCGCCTCCTAAAGAGTAACGGAGGCGCCCCAAGGTTCCCTCAGAATGGTTGGAAATCATTCGAAGAGTGCAAAGGCATAAGGGAGCTTGACTGCGAGACATACAGGTCGAGCAGGGACGAAAGTCGGGCTTAGTGATCCGGTGGTACCGCATGGAAGGGCCATCGCTCAACGGATAAAAGCTACCCTGGGGATAACAGGCTTATCTCCCCCAAGAGTCCACATCGACGGGGAGGTTTGGCACCTCGATGTCGGCTCATCGCATCCTGGGGCTGAAGTAGGTCCCAAGGGTTGGGCTGTTCGCCCATTAAAGCGGTACGCGAGCTGGGTTCAGAACGTCGTGAGACAGTTCGGTCCCTATCTGTCGCGGGCGCAGGAAATTTGAGAGGAGCTGTCCTTAGTACGAGAGGACCGGGATGGACGTACCGCTGGTGTACCAGTTGTCTCGCCAGAGGCATCGCTGGGTAGCTATGTACGGAAGGGATAAGCGCTGAAAGCATCTAAGCGTGAAGCCCCCCTCAAGATGAGATTTCCCAGTATGTAAGACCCCTTGAAGACGACGAGGTAGATAGGTTGGAGGTGGAAGCACAGCAATGTGTGGAGCTGACCAATACTAATCGGTCGAGGGCTTGACCACACGTGTTCA
>NZ_JAGXJX010000406.1:0-266 GCF_019091125.1 Paenibacillus sp. GbtcB18 | reverse complement strand
ATCCGCGGGAATGAGCTTTGGCGCCGATGTGCCGCCGGAGTTGATCCGGATCGTTATCGGTTCGATCATTTACTTCGTAGCCGCACAAGGCATCGTGCGCTGGGTAATTGCCCCTCTCTATTTCAAGCGCAAGAGAGAGAAGGTGGTCTAGATGAGTTTGGATATTTTGGGTCAGCTGATCAATACAACGCTGGTATTTTCCACGGCGCACATTTTTGCGGCCCTTGGCGGTATTTTCACGGAGCGTTCCGGGGTCACCAACATCG
>NZ_JAGXJX010000405.1:0-266 GCF_019091125.1 Paenibacillus sp. GbtcB18 | reverse complement strand
AAATTTAGTATAGATAATTTCTACTATGAATATAGTGTAATGTGTTTATTATCCCGTATTAACGGGTAGTAAAACTCGCATCTTAACATTCAGCTGGAGTAAAGACATTCAGTGGGAGTCAGGCTTCACGTAAACGACCGATTTGTTTAACTAATTATTAGTGGGGGACGTATAAAACTCCTACTAATTAAACTTTCGCTTTATTATTTAAGTATGTAAGAAGTTGGCTTATAAAAAAGAATGAATCATTTTTTAATTGATTCGTA
>NZ_JAGXJX010000404.1:0-266 GCF_019091125.1 Paenibacillus sp. GbtcB18 | reverse complement strand
GGGTATGAACCGTACGCTCTAGCCAGCTGAGCTACGCCGCCTTAATACTGGCGGAGAGAGAGGGATTCGAACCCTCGAGACGCTTTTGGCGCCTACACGATTTCCAATCGTGCTCCTTCGGCCAGCTCGGACACCTCTCCATTGTGCATACGAGACAAAATCCCATAAAAAAACCCACGGTTGTGGGACTGCTTGGCAACGTCCTACTCTCCCAGGACCCTTCGGTCCAAGTACCATCGGCGCTGGAAGGCTTAACGGTCGTGTTC
>NZ_JAGXJX010000403.1:0-267 GCF_019091125.1 Paenibacillus sp. GbtcB18 | reverse complement strand
CTCGAGCTGCGGAGTGCAAGGCTGAGGTAAGGGAGAGCTAGTCTGAGGCTACTGAGTGGCATTCTAAGGCAACAAGCCACTTAATGTGGTGCGTTAGTCTCGTCCGCGACCCCCGGTTTGATTCTTGTTGGTACTGGTTTGAGCCTTAGCTTCCGGGGGAGAAGGCGGATTCTGTTACTGCATTGGCTTTGGCTGCTGAGTGAAATTCTGAGTTGGTTACTCCACTAGCTCAGGCTGAGGGAAACTAGCTCCATTCTCACTTCCCTC
>NZ_JAGXJX010000402.1:0-267 GCF_019091125.1 Paenibacillus sp. GbtcB18 | reverse complement strand
CAGCAGGCTGAGGCACTGAAGAGCAAGCCTGGGACCCCGGAGCTCCATTCTGACTTCCCTGGCTTTCAGGCTTTGATTCCCGAGAGCAAGGCTGTGTACTGGCTTTCAGGCTTATACAGACGAGATTCATTCTTGGCTTCAGTACTTCTAGCTCCCCTGCCTGCCCTCGCCTCTACTTTCAGTTCTTCTCCAGCTCTAACTGTATCTGTAGACTAATACATCTGTGATCCAGCTCTTTCTTCCTCACCAGTAGATTGCACTCTCACT
>NZ_JAGXJX010000401.1:0-267 GCF_019091125.1 Paenibacillus sp. GbtcB18 | reverse complement strand
CATGATGGACATCACAACAAATCAAATCTTGTGTTAGCTTTTGGTGTGCAAAGGAACCATCTTTGCTTTCGCAAAGCATCTCTCCGCATGGGACACTTGACGCTCTCTGATGTGCTAAACATACATACACCATTAGATGCCTTCTTCGATGGAGGCGCTACCTACCACTTGTTTATATCCATTCCAGGGAAAAGGATGGACAAGGTGGGGTTGCTGAGGGCTTTGTGTTAGCCAAGCAACATAGGCCTTTCATTAGACGAATGATTC
>NZ_JAGXJX010000400.1:0-267 GCF_019091125.1 Paenibacillus sp. GbtcB18 | reverse complement strand
CGTCATTACTACCTCGCACACAAGCTTCAACTCATGGTCAAGACTAACCCTGTAAGGTACCTGCTTACAAAACTAGTATTGGCTGGGCGTCTTGCTAGATGGTTATTGCAATTGTCAGAGTTTGACATTAAATGTATAACGCCTCACGCCATGAAAGGGAAAGCCGTGGTTGACATGCTTGCTTTGTTTCCCGACGACGAAGAAGTTTCTCTCATGCAAGACATTCCAGGGGAGCTACCAGAAATGGTGGGAGTAGCGACTGAAAAG
>NZ_JAGXJX010000399.1:0-267 GCF_019091125.1 Paenibacillus sp. GbtcB18 | reverse complement strand
CACCCGACTCTTTGGCTGCTGCATTATATTGGTACTAAAACCGTCTCTCCTTTGGAGAGCTTGCAAAACATGACTGAGATGAGTCGATGATCCAAAAGCAGGCAACAGTATCTCAAGGTTGTATATGCCTGTCCTCTCTAGGATAAGACCACTTCCAAGTGACAACTGGAAACCACCACATCCCGTAAGGCAGTGGGCAAAGAACTCCTCACGACCTTGACGAGGGACAGAGATGCAGAGATGGTCAAATGCAATTATAGGCAGCCG
>NZ_JAGXJX010000398.1:0-267 GCF_019091125.1 Paenibacillus sp. GbtcB18 | reverse complement strand
ATCGTCCTTTTTTATCCTCAGAGACAGGGCTCCTACTGCCATTACGATCCATCAATCGCATCCACTACCAATCCATCGATGCCATTTCTTCTGCTTGGCATGGGAAATGCAATGTCTGATCTCTCGGATCACTCTGAGTCGAAGCTACTCCTAGTAGGTGAGGATTAAGCCTTCTCCCTTCGTCTTCTTTATTGGGATGTGGGCGCGTGGCTTCACTTCCAATGGGTAATGGACAGAGAGATCACGGGTTACCTCTGTAACACCCAC
>NZ_JAGXJX010000397.1:0-267 GCF_019091125.1 Paenibacillus sp. GbtcB18 | reverse complement strand
ATTGTTATTCATAGTTGTGCGAACTGAATATAACTGCTTATCTTTTCCATATTTAACGAATAGTTTTTCTTAAATTTGTAGAGCTTGAGTTGTATCATATTAAGTGATTTCGTTGGAGCCAAAACTTAAATTTGTCTACTTGATTTCATAGCTTTACGGTTTTGGAGCCAAAACTTTCTCAAGAATTTGTCCCGTTTGGACAAACCCAAAGTCCCAAACCATGGGCTCATAGTTGATAAATTAACACTATTGCAACAATGAACCATC
>NZ_JAGXJX010000040.1:0-2703 GCF_019091125.1 Paenibacillus sp. GbtcB18 | reverse complement strand
ATCTAACAAATAGAAGATTGGAGGAATCCGTTTGTTTCCAAAACTCTTCATCTAATACTTTTTTATCAGGGAATTTAGCAATAACAAAAATAATATCATGTAGTCCTTTTGGTAATGGTGGAATTTCTATAGGAATTTCTACTGATTCTCCCGCACCTACTTGAAAAGTGAAGTCTTTCGCTAACTCTCTATCATCAACTTTAAAATCACTTTGTTTATAATCAACAAGTAACAACATTTTGTAAACCCTTTCAGTTTTGATCAAATTCCCTAAAGAAATAAATTTTTTAAGGCTCTGACTTTCTTCTATATTAAAGTTGAAATCTTTCTCAATTTCCCCATTTTGATTATATATCCCTAAATTAATCCCGCCAGTTTCAGCGAAAGGTAATTTATCTCGATTTAACGTACTAGCAATAGTTGACTTAAAATTAGTACTATCTAATGAAATTTTCGGCTGATTATTCGTTTGTGTCTCTTGCTTCTTCTCAGTTTCTTTTGTGCAGCCACTAAACAACAATAATAATATTGATAATAATAGTATATACACTAGTCTGTTTGGATTCATCGGCTCACTCCTAAATAAACTTTATAAATATGAAAAGCAAATTAGAAACATATTCTAATTTGCTCATGAGAACATATTGTTATATCAAGTTCCGTAAGTTTCGGTATTCCAAGTCTGGAAACCATCTAATCAAAATTCATGTGTCCCGAAAGCCTCACCATCATCCCAAAATTTATTACTATAAAATACTTCCGCCCCTGCATGGGAAGAATTGTATTGAGTATCTGTTGCACTATCTTTATAAATCCCATTGACATAACCCTTTGTTTTTGCATAAATATAATTTATTGTTTTTTTCTTGGTCTTTTTATTATTTGTATAAGCATCAGAGACCGAACTTGCTCCACCCGTCTGAGTGAAATCTGAATATGCAACATAATGCGCGCCACTACTTTTAACTTTATTATTCGGATTTAATAATGCTGGCGAAAAAGTTTTTAATGCTTTTCTCTCCACATCATATACAATTTCAGGAACTTTTTTATCCGAAACCATTTCTTTTTCTTGAGCAAATGAATGGATAGGAAGTGAAAATAAAGCAATCATTGATAAAGCAGAAATTGTTTTTTTCATAATTTTGCTCCTCTCAGCAATAAATTTGTTTTTTTAACTTCCATAAGTTTCTGTTTTCCAAGTTTGATAGCCCTTATTTGCAAAGATGTGTTCACCATATACTTCATCATCCCCTATATACCATGCTCCTTTATTGACTTCAGCACCTGCATGTGAAGCATTATATTGATCATCTGCTTTACTACCTACACTTCCGCCATCTACATAATGTTTCGTTTTAGCATAAATACGGTCAATTGATTTTCTTTTAGATTTACTACTACTTGTATATGAATCCGATGTAGACCAAGTACCTCCCAAAGCATACTGACCTGATTTAGCAGAATAATGTGGTCCTGCAGCATAATTTGTAATCTTTGAATCTAATGGAAGTGGTGAAAATGTTTTAGATGGTAATTTTTCATTATCATGTACTACAGGGCTAACACCTACATTAGCTGATGCCTGACTAGATGGAGCAAATGTAATAAGTCCTAAAGCAAATGTTGACGACAATAAAACTGGTATGATTTTTTTCTTCATTGTTAACCTCCATTAAGAATATTAGGTACCTGTATGAATCTTATAAAAAAACAATCATACAAACAATAGTTTTTTTGTAAATTATTGTAATTTTATTTAAAGATTATTATAAATTATTTTAACGATTATTATATTTTTAAAAAACAAATGTTGTTTCTTTGATTAAGTACTATTTCGATATAATTAAATTACATTATACGAATATTTCATTGCACTCCCCATATATCATCTTTCAAAACCTATCAAAAATTACCTTATACTATAATAGAGTCGTTACCTTATGAAGATAACCCCATCGGTTAAACTTTATGTTAAATTTTTTTGTTATTTAATGATCAAACCCTTGTAAGATCACTTTCAAAATCATTGAAACTAAATTCTATGTTGAATTAAAACAAAAAGGGGATATTTAACATTTTAAAAGGCACAAGATTGTTCTTGTCTACTTGTGATAAGGAATTTCTAGTTCTTTTTCATTTCAGCTAATTCAACTATCTACTATATTTATGGATTTAAAACCCCAAAAACTCCAAAGAAAAGTAGAAGGTCGTTTTGATACTAAAATTAGAGCTAATGGAAACTACTTAACGAATGGTTGGATTGTTGAATAAGTTGAGTAGTTTGAATTTTCATTATAAAATATAATATAAAAGGTCAAGGCTTTTAAAAGCTTTGGCCTTTTATACTATATCCCAAGAAGATTTTTCCACTTAACATCCATTAGAAAAGGGGCAGTTCTTTGATAGGTATAGTTTTATACGGCTTGTTTTATATAACAATTTTAGTGTTTTGCATTTATTATTTACCTATAATAGCAAAAGATTTAAAGAGCATTAGAGACTTCAATCAGAAAAACCAAGAGTTGCTAGTTCAATTATTGAAAGAAATTGAAAAACAGAATAAAGATTAACATTCACTAATATAAAAAAGGGTCTATTTTGGAAAATTAATCAAAATAGATCCTTTTTGTTTGGTTAGTTTGTCTCATTTATAAATAATATTGAAAATAACCTTACCCGTCCCAAAATGTACACCTTATG